>NC_013517.1:1893789-2525052 GCF_000024405.1 Sebaldella termitidis ATCC 33386
TTTTCAATGATTTTAGACAGGAAAGCAGGGATAAAATGAAAAATCTGGTGTTAGTGGAAATGACAAGAAATATGATAGACGAGTATGTGGATTTATATATTAATACATTTACCAAAGAGCCGTGGAATGATGTATATGAGTCACGGGAGCAGGTAGTCGCTTTTTTTGATAATCATTTTAATAATAACTATTTTACAGGTTATACAGCGATGTCAGACGGTAAAGCCGCAGCTTTGAGTATTGGGTTTAAAAAGCCCTGGATTAACGGAATTGAGTATTATATTGATGAATTTTGTGTAGATTATGATATGCAGGGTAGCGGTATAGGGAGCTGGTTTATAAATGAGATAGAAAAGGATATAGAAAAAAAGGGAATGAATGCTATAATGCTAAATACAGATGCAGACTGCCCTGCGAGAAAGTTTTATGAAAAGAACGGATTTAAAGTTTTGGAGGGACTGATAATTCTTGCAAAGTAGGGCTGCATAGAGCGTGAATAACTTTATCTTGTATTATTTTTAATAGAGTAATGAAGTAAAGCATCTAAAATTCAATAAAGGAGATACTATGGCAGTAAAAATAATATTTTTTATTGTTATTTCAATTCTGGCGACTATAGAAATATACAGTAATAAATTATTAAATTTTAAAAGAGGGTTGATTTTATTTATTTCTACAATTACTATACCTTTTGCGGCAGGATATACTTTTAAAATGATGGATTTAAAAATAGATAGGGGAAATGGAATGATCATGGCTTATGTAATAATGTCGCTTTGGGTAATACTTGTATTATCAGGCTTTCCATATATGTTTTACGGGATGTTTCGCTTTCAGGTATGGTTCCATAAAAAATATAATGCTCAGAATAAACAGGTAGGAGAAAATCTGGAGGAGCTGGGAAGTAAAGAAAATTTGAAAACAGGACATAAAGTTATAAAAATTATTTGTATTCCTTTAGCTTATTTAATGCTCTACGGTGTTTGGTTTGGAACGAAATAATTATAATAAAAAAAGAGGATTTTATAAAAAGGAATTTAAGATAGAATCATAATCTATCTCAGATGGTGATTTTCTTTAATAGTAATGCAGAATAAAGAAAAAATGTTTTAGTCTCTGGATAATTTAATTTATCCAGAGACAGCTTTTTATATAAGCAAAAAAGATAAACAGGAAAAAATACTGTTATTTTTTCCTGTAATTCAAGGCTTCGGATAAATGCCGGATTTGTATATTTTCTGCTTCGTCAAGATCTGCTATTGTTCTTGCTACTTTTAATATTTTATCATAGGCTCTTGCAGACAGCTCGAATTTTTCAATAACAGGAGTTAGAAATTCCAGCATTTCGTCATCTAATCGGCAATATTTTTCCAGATCTTTCTTTTTCATATCTTTATTTAATTTTATGCTGTTATATCTTAGATATTGAATTTTACGTGCTTTCAAAACACGTTTTTTTATATCCGCCGAAGCTTCTCCGTTATTCATATTCAAAATTTCCATGTGGGAGAGCTTTTTCAGCTCCACATAAAGATCCATACGATCTAAAAGAGGACCTGAGAATTTTTTTACGTATCTTTTTATATCACGCAGTGTATCTGTACAGCGAGGGTCATTGGGAAAGTATCCGCTGGGTGAAGGATTTGACGCTGTAATCAAAATCATATTAACAGGATAAACGGCAGAAAAATCAGCTCTGGAAATAGTTATTTTTCCGTCTTCAAGAGGCTGTCTCAAAACTTCAAGCAGCTTTAGCGGGTATTCTCCAAGCTCATCGAGGAATAAAACTCCATGCAAAGCGAGACTTATCTCTCCCGGACGTGTGGAACCGCCCACAAGTGAAACAGTGGATGCAGTATGGTGCGGAGCTCTGAACGGTCTTTCGGAAACTACCGGAAATTCAGGTGAAAGCATTCCGGCTATACTGTATATACGTGTGGTCTCTATTATTTCTTCTTCATGCATATGAGGAAGTATAGTGATCATTCTTTTAGCTATCATAGATTTTCCCGAACCGGGATCTCCTATAAGGAAAAGATTATGCCCGCCTGCTGCGGCTATTTCTGCCGCCCTTTTAGCATGTGACTGTCCTTTTATATCTGAAAAATCTATATCATTAGTATATGTCTCAGAATTAGACTCTGTGTTTTTCAGCGTATAGTATTTTCCTTCATTTAAGAATCTGAATACATCAGTAAGATTTTTCACCGGAATTATTTTTATTCCTTTTATTAGTGATGCTTCTCTATAATTGTCATACGGGATTATAATTCCTTCAAGATTGTTATTTTTGGCAAGAATAACAGCATTTATTATTCCTTTACAGTTTTTTACGTCGCCATTCAGTGAAAGTTCCCCAAGAATGAGATATTTTTCCAGACGGGGCATATTTTCAATATAACCCAGATTTGCCAGTATGCCTGTACATATACTCAGATCAAACTGACTTCCTTTTTTTCTGATGTCTGCCGGAGAAAGATTCACAATGACTTTTTTGGCAGGAAAAATAACATCTATATTCTTTAGGCTGCTTCTTATTCTTTCCCTGCTTTCAATAATAGCGGTATCACCCATACCGACTATAGAAAAACCGGACAGACCATTAAAAATGTCTACCTCTACACTGACAATATATGAATTCATGCCAGTAAAACTGGCACTTAAAATAGTAATAGCCATAATTCCCCCACCTCTTTTATTTATGCTAACATTAATTATTTTTTTAGTCAATCTTTTTAATTGAGAAAAAGGGGAGTTTTAAGGGTGTACACTACAGTTAAGAGTTAATTTAGGGCTAGAGATAGAAACCTATAAAGAAAGGGTAGTAAGATCTCGGCAGCATAATTTTGATATGGTTTTTACTTCATGGAAAGCAATATACGCTGATTCGAAAAGCTATCTTGATATATTTGTTTCGGGAGTCGGGAATAACTGCGGAAAGAAAGCCATACAAAAAATTGTTGAATAAAAAAACTTATCATCTGGAACTCCAAATAAATAAGTCTTCTAAAGAACAGTTAAAAAAAGAAAGCAGTTTTAAGACAGTGTCTAATCTTGTATTATCAAGAGCTGTGCTATGATAAATTTTATGCAGTGATTGTCGTGAAATATACAGGTTTTCAGATTTTAATCTCCGCTCAAGTTCACTCAAGCTGCGTATTTTCTTCTTAGCCATTAATAGATTCAAGTTAGAATTAACCATATCCCCTCCTAAAAAATAAAAAATTTAATATATTTTAACATTTAAATATATATAAATGCAAGTTACGGTTATCAAAAAATTCTCTAATCAAAAGGAAAATTACAGCCTGACTCAGAAATCTTTTCCTGTAAGATTAATATATTAAAATATTTGCAGGTGGAAGTCATCATGGAGAAAAAACACAGAACAAGAAAAACCGGCAGAGACTTCCAGTACTCCGAAAATTATCGGGAGCTTTTATTTTGGGAAAAAACTATATTTTAAAAAAATCAAAAAACAGCGAAAAATAAAAAATATTGTTTTAAATGACGAAAAATCCCTGAATCTTAATTTTTCAAATCTCCTCAGTAAGCCGCTGTTCAGCTTCGATTAATCTGATTTATAATGCTAAAATCTGAATATAAAATAAAGCAGGAGGAACAGCCATGAAAGGATTATTTATAAAAGGAGTATATAAAAATGAGGAATTTGAATTTCACGCATATGAAGAGCTGGGAAAAGTAAGACTGGAAAATAAATATAAGCATGATACATTTTTTAATTCATTAAAGGAAATGGAAGATTTCTTCAAAAATACAGCACACAGCTTTGAAGCTGTTGAAATAAATTAGGAGCTTGTGCTTTAAGATTTTAAAGTATGAAATTTTAAACAGAATCGGCTCTAATTTCAGTATGAAACTGTATTATGATATAATCATAGACATATAATATTTTGATATATAAAAAAGAACAGCAGGTGGATTATGATTTATATTATTTTATCTATGTTAATATTGTTTTTATTGCTGGTACTTCTATTAAAAGATTCACTGAATGTGAAAAAATATAAAAATAAAAAGCTGTATTTTATATTGCTGATTTTAGTATTCATATTTATATTTCTGTATATTTACAGTCATGGGAAAAATTATAATAAAAGCGGCTACGAGAAAAAATCAGAAATAGTATATTTTGACGGGATAAAAATAAAAAACAGTGATATGAAAACATTTGAGAAGCTTGATAACATAGATTATTATGCCAAAGATAAAAACACAGCATATTACAAAGGAAAAGAAATAGAAAATGCAGATACTGCATCATTTGAAATACTGGGCTATGAGTATGCCAGAGATAAAAAATCAGTGTACTACAAAGGAAAAACAGCAGAAAGCATTGATGTATATACGGTAAAATATATTGAAACAGTATATGTAAAAGACAGGAAATTAGTATTTTATAACGGGAAAATAATTAATGAAGCAGATACAGGTACCTTTGAGGTATTAGATCCGATATATTTTTCAAAAGATAAAAATTCTGTATTTTTTATGGGGAAAAAAATAAAAAATGCAGATTCGGGCAGCTTTGAAGTATGCGGTTCTAATTTGACTTATGAAAGTAACGGAAGGCAGAAATGCAGACCCGGAACTGCAAGAGATAAAAACTTCATTTATATAGTAAGAAAAGCTAAATATGCGCCTTTTCGCCATTTGAGCAAAAGAAAAATCAACAGCATATTTAAAGATTTTTAGAATAAAGAAAAATAAGAAGCAGAGTAATTTTTGAGATATAAAGAATTTTTATGAGAAGCTATGAGAAAGCAGAGTTTTATTTGAAGCCGGCGGAAATGAAGCAATCCTCCGGTTTTTTATTCCGGCAGAAAAGCAACCATACAGTTGACAGATTACTATTAGTAAAGGAGATGGTAATTATGAAAATATTGTTGGATATAGGGCACGGAGGAAGCAAAAAATCAACAGGGGGAAAAGTAATAAGAGATTTCGGAGCTGTCAGCCAAAGCTATAAAACAGATGAGTTTCACTGGAATGAAAATTTTGTGAAAAACTATCTGATACCGGAATTTCAGAGGAATAATCTGGAATATGAAATTGTTCTGAGAAAAACCGGAACTGAAGAATTAGTCAGTGATTTGAACAAAGCATCAAAAACAGGGGATATAATTTTATCCTTTCACCTGAACAGCGACATAAAAGCTTCCGGAACTGAAGTACTTTACTGGGAAACAAGTGTAAACGGAAAAAAGCTTGCGGGATTGCTGCAGAAGAAGCTTACAGAAGTGCTGAAACTGCCTGACAGGGGAATAAAAGGAAGAAGAAAGCCGCTTAACAGCAAGGATGCTTTGAATCAGAGAGGATGGACAATGTTTAAGAATACAAAAATCCCTTTTGTAATGATGGAAAGCTTTTTTATCACTAATAATAAAGATATGGAAACAGGAAACAAAAATATTGCAGCAATGGCAAAAGCAGTAACAGAAGCAGTTTTGGAATTCCGGGAGGGGAGAAAATGAATATATTACTAATGATTATAATTATATTAGCAGCCGGGGGGACAGCATATATTCTTTATAAAAAAAATAAACTTGATAAAACAGTCGAATATCTAGTGAAGCTTCTGGAAATATACGGAAAGCATGTATTAAATAAAGTAAAGTTAGTTTTGCTGATAAATACTTTGAGAACATGGGTTCTTGCCAATACTGAAAATAAAGTTTTAAAGTTTTTTATAGAACTGTTCTGGCCGGAAGAAGACCTGCTCTGGATAGCATTAGATGTGGAAAATACAAACAGTAAAAATCAGGCAGTAAACAGTATACCTGATGCTGTAATATCCAAAACTGTAGATAATATATTAAATAATACAAAATACACAAACAATGATTTTAGCACAACCACAAATTTAAAGATAACAGAGAAGGACAGAGGATACCTTGAGGCATATCTGGAAGGGCAGATAAATAAGCTTGAGGAAGCCAGAATCGGAATAAAAGGCGGTATAAAGTTTTAAAAACGGAATTTTGGCAGAATTACAATAAAATCAGCAGTAAATATAAATTAGACACTGCATAGAAAAAGAACCTGAACAGAGGTTCTTTTTCTGATTAAAATATAGTATAATAGAAAATGAAACTGTGACAAAAATTAATAGATTACAATATTTGAGGGAGAAAAAAATGGTAAGGAAAATACAGATAGGAAGCTATATTCTGGAGCTTCTGAATATTATTCAGCTTATACTCTGGGTAAGCGGGGCATATGGCAGAGGCGGACCGATTAATATATCTAATAAAGTATTTTTTTCATTAAATACATTTTTTCCGTTTTTCATTTTATTACTTTCTCTGGTTATGGCTGTATTGAGTAAAAAGAAAATACTGTCTGTCATAATAATGCTTATGTGCGGCATACAGGCAGCATTGTTTACTTTGATTATCATAGTGGGAATACTGCTGTTCGGATAGCTTTTATAAGAACAGCTCCGGACGAAAAAATCATGAAAAACAGGAAGGTGAAAAATGAGAAAATATTTTCTTTTGACTGAACGTCTGGGATTTTCTCACTGGAAAAAGGATGATGCAGAGCTGGCTTATTCCTTATGGGGAAACAAAAATGTTACAAAATATCTGTCTGCATCCGGGACTTTTACCGCAGGGGAGGTTACAGAAAGACTAAAACTGGAGATAGATAATGAAAAAATATACGGTATACAGTACTGGCCTGTTTTTGAACTGGAGACCGGCGGGTTTGCAGGCTGCTGCGGGCTGCGTCCGTATAAAAGCAGCGAAAAGATTTATGAAATAGGGTTTCACTTAATACCCGAATACTGGGGAAAAGGATATGGGAAAGAAGCAGCAGAAGCTATGATTAAGTATGCTTTTGAAGAGCTGGGAGCCGAAAAGCTTTTTGCCGGTCATAATCCTGATAATACAGCCTCGGCAAGGCTTTTGACAAAACTGGGCTTCATTTATACCGATGATGAATATTACAAACCCACGGGACTGTATCACCCTTCATATATTTATGAAAAAATTAATTATAACAAGGTAAAAGGAGAAGCAGAATGATAAAACTGAAATCAGGCGATATATTAAAGCCGTCAAAAATAGGGATTATGCTGCCCGCGGGTGTATTGTCCGCAGCAGGCTTCGGAATGTGGTTTATGGTAATTATGATACCTGTAATAGGACTTATAAATAAGCCTGATATTGTAATAAGGGATTTGAAAAATACGTCCTTTGACCTGTATCTGACAATAGGTGGAATAATGCTTTTGATAATACTGCTTCAGATTTTATTCAGAAAAATTATAAAAAAGAAAAGAATAATTATTGATGATAATTATGTTTATATAAACAATATATTCACTTCCAAAGAAGTAGAAATAATAAATGTGAAAACAATAAAAAAGATAACTGATAAAGCTTCACTCAGTACACATATAAGACTGGTTTATGAAAACGGAGCAAGGTCATCGATAAGCGGCTGGCTTATGAAGTGGAGTGAAATGGACGGACTGGCTGATTATATATACAGCAGAAATTCAAATCAGAATATAAAATATCAAAATATATAAAATTTTTATTTTTAAAATTAATTATTAAGTAAAAACTGTCAGAGGTCAAAAATATGAAAACTATAAGCTGTCAGAGCTGCAGAACATTTCCAGAAAATATATGAAATTTGAATATGCAAATAACTTTCATTTTTAAAATTAATGTGGTAAAATGTATATAATAAAAGAGTTAGACAAGGTGAGGACAAATGAAGGTAAATAAAGAACTGAACAGTGAAATAAAAAGGATACACAAGGAAATAGGAAGCGACATAGACAAAAGACTGGATGAGTTTAAGGAGGTTTGGGAAAAGGGAAGTGAAGAGGACATTTTTGCAGAGGTAGCATTCTGTGTTCTGACTCCGCAGTCTAAAGCCAGAAATGCCTGGAAAGCAATAGGCATACTCAGGGAAAACGGACTGCTGTTTAACGGTGAGGCAGAAGAAATAGCAGAATATCTTAACATTGTAAGATTCAAGAATAATAAGGCAAAGTATTTAGTAGAGCTGAGAAATCTTATGACAAGAGACGGAAAGCTTTTGCCGAAGACGATTCTCAGTGAAAAGGGTGATGTTTTCCAGACAAGAAAATGGATTTTTGATAATATCAAAGGAATGGGAATGAAAGAAGCAAACCATCTTTTGAGAAATCTGGGATTCGGGCGTGACATAGCTATTCTGGACAGACATATACTCCGTAATATAGCTGCTCTCGGGGTAATAGAAGAAATACCCAAATCTATTACAGAAAAAAATTACTATGAAATCGAGAGTAAAATGAGAGAATATTCCAAAATATCAAAAATAACAATGGATAAATTAGACCTGATTCTCTGGTATAAAGAGGCAGGAGAGATATTTAAGTAATTCCGGAATATTGACAAATAAAGGGTAGTATAGTAAACTTAATATAAGATAAAAGTTATAAAACATATCTAGGAGGAATATAAAATGAGCAAAGTTTTTCATTATAACGGTGAGGATTTTAAAGGAGAAGTAGTAAGTACAAAAGGAATAACTCTTGTAGATTTTTTTGCTACATGGTGCGGGCCTTGTCAGATGCTTGGGCCAGTATTGGATGATTTATCAGAAGAGGTTGATTATAAAGTAGTAAAAGTAGATGTGGATCAGTCGAGAGACCTTGCAGCAGAATATGGTGTAAGAAGCGTGCCGACTATGTTCATTTTTAAAGACGGAGAAGTTGCAGAGCAAATGATCGGTTTTTTAACAAAGGATGAAATAAAAGATAAGATAAACAGTCATTTATAGGAATATTTTCCTGTAAAAGCAAGTATTGAAAAAATAAAACTGAGGTAACCCTGTATTTGATTCGGAGCCTCATTTTTATATAAGAGTTATTAAATGCTTTATGTAATAAATTTAATAAAATCAAAATCTCATAAACTTTAGGAGGAAAGTAATGAAAAAAATCTTATTAGTTTTAACACTGTCGTTATTATTTCTGGTATCTTGCGGAAAGAAGACAGAAGAGGCGCCGGCAGACGGTACCGCAGAAACTAAAACAGAAACAGCTGCACCGGCAAGCGATATGAAGGTAGCAATTGTATATTCTACAGGAGGACTCGGGGACGATTCATTTAATGATGCGGCTAAAAGAGGACTGGAAGAAGCTAAGGCAAAGCTTGGTATAACATATGACGAATATGAGCCGAAAGATCCTAGTGCCGAAGCTGAAAACCAGCTAAGAACTTATGCTGAAAGCGGTCAGTACAGCCTGATCATAGCAACAGGTTTCAGTATGAAAGACGCATTATTAATTGTAGCTAAAGAATTCCCTGATCAAAAATTTGCAATAATTGACGAGAGAATAGAAGGACAGCCAAATGTAGCATCACTTAGTTTCAAAGAACACGAAGGATCATTCCTTGCGGGTGCTTTGGCAGCTATGATGTCTAAATCAGATGTAATCGGTTATGTAGGTGGAGCAGAATCACCTCTTATCCAGAAATTCGAAGTTGGTTATGTACAAGGTGCTAAGTATGTAAAGCCTGATATAAAAGTAATTGTAGTTTATGTAGGCGGAACAAATGCATTTAATGACCCTACTTCTGCTAAAGCAAGAACAGAAGCTATAATTTCTCAGGGAGCAGATGTAATTTATCATGCTGCGGGAGCAAGCGGAAAAGGAGTATTCCAGGCTGCTAAAGAAAAAGGAGTTTATGCTATAGGTGTTGACTCTAATCAGGACGGACTTGCAGAAGGTATAATTCTTACTTCTATGTTAAAAAGAGTGGATACAGCAGTTTTTAACATAATAAATGAAACTAAAGATGATAAATTTGAAGGAAAAATCTATGAATACGGTATGAAAGAAGGCGGTGTCGGATTAACAGATTTCAAATTTACGAGAGAAAAAATTGGTGAAGAAAACATCAAGAAACTGGAAGAGATTCAAAAGAAAATAGCTGATGGCGAAATAGAGATAAAATCAACAAGATAATAATAGAAAAGTACTCTGTTTTTACAGGGTACTTTTTTTATAAAAATGAAAAACGGAGGAACATATATGAAGCTCGCAGTAGGAATGTTAATGCTTTTACTTTCGTTTATGCTGATGCCTTTTAATATTCAGGTAGAAAGAATACCAAGTACTGTTATGAATAAGTCTTTTAATGCAACGGTAATTACACCGAAAACTTATGGGAAAACAAGTAAGAAGTATTCCGTTGTTTACGTTCTTCACGGCTGGCTGAATGATTATGACAGTATGAGTTATCATACTGAAATTGGCAGGCTTAGTGATGAATACGATTTTATCATAGTAATGCCCGACGGAAATCTGAATAAATGGTACTTTGACAGCAGAATAAATTCGGAATTCAGATTTGGGACATATGTAGGCAGGGAAGTTCCTGAATATATAGATAAGAAATACAGAACAATAAAAAAACGGAGTGCAAGGGCAGTAACAGGATATAGTATGGGCGGCTTCGGAGCCTTTAATGCTGTGTTTAATTACCCGGAGACTTTCGGAAATGTGGGCAGCATGAGTGGAGCAGTGGAAATATCCGGTTTTGAGAATAAATGGAATCTGAGAAAAGTTTTTGGAAATTATGAAGAAAATAAAGATTTATGGGAAAGTGCAGCAGTGAAAAATAATCTTAATAAGTTTGGAAATAAAAAATTTAATATAGTAATAAGCTGCGGTGATGAGGATTTTTTCATTGATATAAACAGGGAGCTTCATGAAAAAATGCTTGAAGCAGGAATAAAACACACGTATATTGAAAGACCGGGAAGGCATGACTGGGATTATTGGAGAGAAGAAATAAAATTTCAGCTTTTATTCTTCTCAAATTATTTAAAATAAGAATATTTTTATAATTTTTATTTTATAAACTTATGTTTAAAAACGTTGTTATATACAATTGTAAAAACTGATATTTATAAAATAATCCTTTTAAATAATGGGTGATAGCTTTTCTAAACTAAAATAAAAAAATGCTGCGTTAAAATAATTAATTTTAAAATAATGCAGATGTCCTTGAAAATTAATTGGAAAAAGTGGGAAAGAGGGTTATAATTTAGTTGTAGAAAAGATATTTTAGGAGGATTAATGAAAAAGGCACTATTCATTTTAACAATGATGATGTTATTTTTAATATCATGCGGATCAAAAAGTACTGATGGAGCAGGCGCTGCAGCTGCAGAAAATACTGCCAAGGATGAAAGTTTGAAAGTAGGAGTAGTTTATTCTACGGGAGGATTAGGGGATAACTCGTATAATGATGCTACAAAAAGAGGTTTGGAAAAAGCAAAAGCCGAGCTTGGTATAACATATGACGAATATGAACCAAAAGATCCTAATACAGAAGCAGAAAATAAACTCAGAGAATATGCAGAATCAGGAGATTATGCTTTAATAGTGGCTACAGGATTTACTATGAAAGATGCTTTAGTGAATGTGGCAACAGAATTTCCGGAACAAAAATTTGTTATTATAGATGAAACAATAGAGGGAATGCCTAATGTTGCATCACTTACATTCAAAGAACACGAAGGATCTTTTTTAGCAGGTGCTTTGGCAGCAATGATGACTAAGTCAAATGTAGTAGGTTATGTAGGAGGAGCAGAGGCTCCGGTTATTCAGAAATTTGAAATCGGGTTTGAACAGGGAGCAAAATATGTAAAGCCTGATATTAAATTTTTACCTGTATACATAGGCGGAACAAATGCATTTAATGACCCTGCATCAGCAAAGGTGAAAGCTGGAGCTCTTATAGATCAGGGAGCAGATGTAATATATCATGCATCGGGAGCAAGCGGAAGCGGAGTATTTCAGGCTGCTAAAGATAAAGGGATTTATGCAATAGGCGTGGATTCTAATCAGGATGCACTGGTAAAAGGAACTATACTTACATCAATGATCAAAAAAGTGGATACAGCAGTATTTAATTCAGTAAAAGAAGTAGCAGACGGTAAGTTTGAAGGAAAAGTATATCAGTACGGGCTGAAAGAAGATGGTCTGGGAATTACAGACTGTGAATTTACAAAAGAAATCATAGGTCAGGAAAATCTGGATAAATTAGATGAAATAAAAGGAAAAATAGTAGCTGGTGAGATAGTAGTTTCTCCTACCAGATAAAGTAACTAAATTAAGTTTTGAGAAGGTGAGAATATGGGTGCATTAGACATTATTAAAAACAAAACATTAACATATGAGCAGATAGTAATGAATCTTGCAAAAGAGGGCGAAAACAGTCTAAACGTTTTGAATATCAGTGAAAAAGCACAAAAATACAGAGATGAAGGAATAATATGCGACTTATTTGAAGGGAATGCACCTTTCAGGCCTAGATATATAGTGCCTGATTATGAGAAGTTTATGAAAAACGGTTCCAAATTTCTGGGAATAGAGCCGGCAAAAGATATTTGGGAAGCAACACATAATTTATTAATGCTTTATAAACATGTTCCATCAATTACGACAATGCCGGTATATCTCGGTAATCTGGATTATATGCTGGAGCCGTATATAAAAGACGAGGAAGAAGCGTACAGAGCAATAAAATTATTTTTAAAGCACATTGATACTACAATAACAGATTCATTCTGTCATTCAAATATAGGGCCTAAGGAAACAAAGGCAGCATTTATTATACTAAGAGTAATGGAAGAGTTACAGCTTCCTACACCGAATCTTACACTGAAATACAGTGAAGAAACAAGTGACAAGCTTGCTCTTGCAGCTGTGGAAGCAGCACTGGTTACAGCAAAGCCAAGCTTTGCAAACCATAAAGTATACAGTGAGAACTTTAAGGGAGATTATGGAATAGTAAGCTGCTATAACGGACTGAAAGTAGGCGGAGGAGCTTATACGCTGGTAAGGGTCAAGCTTGGGGAATTATCTAAAAAAGCTGACAGTGTAGAGCAGTTTATGGATGAAGTGCTTCCAGATCTTGCGGATGCAATGCTGGGCTATATAGATGAAAGAGTAAGATTTATCGTAGAGGAAACTCCGTTCTTTGAATCAAATTTTCTTGCTAAGGAAGGTTTGATAGAAAGAGATAAATTTACAGGTTTATTTGGTGTAGTAGGTCTTGCTGAATGTGTAAATAATCTTCTGAAAGCTGAAAACCAGGAAGAAAGATTCGGATATTCAGATAAGGCAAATCAGCTGGGTATGCAGATTGTACAGAAGTTAGATGAAAAAGTAAAAGGGCATAAAAATAAATACTGTCCTTTCACTGACGGAAACCATCTGCTTCATGCACAGGTAGGAATAGATACAGATACGTCTGATTCACCGGGATGCAGAATTCCTGTCGGCGAAGAGCCTGAAATATGGGATCATCTTACACAGAGTGCACCTTTCCATAAATATTTTCCAAGCGGAATAGGTGATATCTTTACATTTGATGACACATATAAGAAAAATCCACAGGCAATACTGGATATAATAAGAGGAGCTTTTAATTCCACAGATTTGAGATTCATATCTGTATACAGTAGTGACAGTGATGTAGTAAGAGTTACAGGCTATTTGGTGAAAAAATCAGAAATAGCAAAGCTGGAAAAAGGAGAAGCTGTTCTTGCTGATACTACAGTTTTGGGTATGGGTGCAAGAGATAATGCAAAGGCTTTTGACAGAAAATTAAGACATTAAAATATATAATAAGACTTGGAAAATAGATTTCCAGGTCTTATTTTTTAAGGAGAAGCAATATGTATGCTGTGGTGAATAATATAATAAAATTTTCAAATGTAGACGGTCCGGGTAACAGAATGGCAGTATTTTTTCAAGGATGTAATTTTAGATGTATATACTGTCATAATCCTGAAACAATACATCTCTGCAATAACTGCGGTGAATGTGTGAAGGTATGTCCTGTCGGGGCTTTGACAAGGGAGGACGGTATTGTTAAATGGGATAAGAAGATCTGTGTAGACTGTGATGAATGCATAAAAACATGCAGATTTTTTTCCAGTCCGAAAACTGAAAAATATACTGTGGCAGACTTATTAAAAGAAACGGAAAAAGTAAAAATATTTATTCAGGGTGTTACTGTAAGCGGCGGAGAGGCCACGCTGAATGCACATTTTATAACTGAATTTTTTAAAGAAGTAAAAAAGATGAATCTGAGTGTTTTTGTTGATACTAACGGAGGCATAGATCTTAGTCTTGAGGAATATAAAGAGTTTGTAGAAGTAACAGATAAATTTATGCTGGATATAAAAGCATGGGATTCTACCGAGCATAAAGAGCTGACAGGTGCAGATAATGAAATTGTTCTGAAAAATTTAAGATTTTTACTAGAAAAAAATAAAATGTATGAAGTAAGAACAGTGGTTAATTCAATGATAAATGCCAAAGAAACAATAATGAAAACTGCAGAAATATTAAAGGATTATCCTGATGTGAGATATAAGATAATTGCTTACAGACATTTTGGGGTAAAAGAAGAATTTAAGGAAAAATTTCATCCGCTTCCAAATATCAAGGATCTGGAAAAGTTAAAGTCAGAAGCAGAGAAAATAATGAAAAATGAAATAATTTTATTATGACCTCTCAGGTAATGTCAGATAGACTGTAATATAATGAAAGTACACTGATTAAGAGAAATTCTTTAGTATAAATTTTTATTTGACAATTAGTTGATTTAGGTATAGAATACTTGTATAAACAATAAAGATGATTTGGAGGCGGTAAATATGAAAATTCTCTTTGTATCAGTAATTTTGTCAGCTTTAATCGGCTGTACTGCAATGGAACCTACAGATCATTATAAAGATCCGGAATTTATTCATAATGAGAGAGATTCAGGCTACTCAAAGTAGAAAAGTTATTAATTTATTTAGTATTATAAAAAGTTTGTTTTAAGTGAGTTTGGAGCCTTTATTCTTGAGGCTCTTTAATTTTTTTTAGAATTATTATATTTTTTTGATTAAATAAATAATTAAAAAATTAATTATTTAGATTGATGGAAAATATAAATTAATTTCAGACAAAATCATAAAATATAAATACAGAAACTAATTTAAATTTATACACAGCTGAAATAAAATTGCCATCTAAACATTAATTAATGAAATTAGTTAAAAATTAAAAATGTTGCTATTGAAATAAAATTGGAATAAAATGAATTATAGGTAAATTATAAAAAATATTTGTATAAGCAAAAATAAAGGAGTAAATAAAATGTTGAAAAATAAAAAATTATTAATGTTTTTAGCTTTAAATTCATTGGTAGGAACTGTAGCATCCAGCAGTAACAATGAATTTGAAAAATATGAAAATATGTATGATAAAATGACGAAAAAAATAGAAAAAAATATATCAAATAGAAATAATTATAAATTGTTGGAAAAAATCCTGAATCAAAGAAACAAAGAATTAAAAGATCTGTATTTACAGAGTGACTATATTGTAAAACCGGAATATCTGGAATGGCAGATATTTTTTTCAGGTTTTTACAGCGAAAAAGATAGAAAAGGAACGAAAAAAAATTCTGTAATGCCATTTCCTTCTTCTTCCGGAACTATAGATGTCAGTATAAGTATGCCTGCTATTTTGATGAAGGATCCTGATATAAACATAGAAAATGTATCGGCAGGAGCCCCGGAAGTCAGTATAAATAAAAATAATACATCTGTGTCTAATATGAGTTACAGCAATAATGTGGAAGTACCGGAATTTGTTATTCCGTAACTGCCGGCAGTGACAATTACTCCGCCGGTATTTACAATATCAGCAACTTCAATGTTTTCGAGTTCCAGCATGTACGATAAAACTTTTTATAATCCTACTCTTGGTGCAGTACAGACCTGGAATACAGGCTTATTTTCAAACTACAATCTGGAAAGCGGAAATTTTTCTTATGATGTAAAAATTGCAGGTTCAAACAGTAATACTACTTTCAATTTTAATAGTGCTGCGGGAAGCATAGATCCTGCTGCAATAGCTGATGCATCATTAAATCAGCCGGCAGTTATTCCAACATCAGACTCTTATTCCGCTAAGGTTACATCAGTTCCGATGATTGTCTCTACATCAGCCCCGAATATAAGAATAGGTGAGAATACGACTATAAATCTAATATCTTCAAATACTGCCAATAATTATCAATATGGGACTTTAATGCTTCAGTATACATTAACTCCAAATCGTTCAGCACTTAATACCGACAGTGATTATGCATTTGGAAAAGGAAAAGCATATCCTGATTCTCAGGCAGGTATTCCGTTTTCCATATTAAGAAACAGCGGAACTATTAATATAACCGGGAATTACGGAGTGGCTGGGATTATGATGAACAAGAACAATCAGAGCGGATCCCGTAATGATTATCTGCTTGTAAATGACGGAACAATTATAGGCGAGTATATTGATTCAAACAGTAAACAGCATATTGGTCTGGCATTTGAAGGAAATACTACTCCCGGAACTAAAGGAGAAAGATATATTTTAGGAAATGACGGGATAATGGAATTCAGAGCGCCGCAATCCGCAGCTTTTAATTTTGGAGGTGTAAACTTATTAAAATATCAGATTGTATATAACAGAAATACTATTAATATGTATGGTTCAAACAGTTTCGGCGTAAAGATGGCAAATTCCAGTTTAAGCGGATATACTCCCGGTACTGATCAGACAAATACAAAAATTTTATTGGAAGATCCTATAAATATATACGGGGATAACAGTGTGGGAGTTTATTATTCAGCAGCTAATATGAAGGCTGAAGATTCTGTGTTCAAAGTTAATATAGGAACGGGAAAAAACAATTATTCTGGTAATATAAGCGGAAATGATTCGAATTATGTAGAAAATTCTGTTGGTATGTATATCACTCCCAGAAATAACAATACCACAGGAACTATAACAAATATCGTAAATTATGACATAAAATTCGGAGATTATGCTAAAAATAGTATCATGTTTGTAAACGATGGTTCCAGTAATTCATATAATATGTCGAGCGGAGCATTTACTTCTCCGCTGTTAAGGGAAACTTATATTGATAATTCTGCAGTTACATCTGTTAATGTAGAAGCAGGAACAAATAATATAGTATTTTTTAACAAAGGAGGGGTAAAAAATGTCAGCTATGCATATATACCAATTATTTATATAAAACCTGATATAAATATCGGAACAGCAGAAAAAGCGGTAGATAATACACTGGCCTTGTATAATCTGGGTGCAATAGCTCATCTTAACGGAAATATCGAAACATACGGGGAATATTCACATGGTATATATAATAACGCAGCTGCTCTGACTTCAGGGGGAGTAGTTTATTCAGTAGGCTCGAAGCTTGATAATATAATAGACGGAAATGTTAAAACACTCTCAATAGTTACTCACGGAGATAATTCGGCAGTTTTATATAATAATGAATCAAATATAGATTTTCAGGCCGGGGGCACTTTTAAAGCTCTCGGAAAAAACGGATCAGTACTTTATAATAAAAATGGAAGTATAAGCATAACAGGCGATTCTGTATTTGAAGCAGGAGATAACGGAACTCTTATTATGGCCGACGGAGGGAAAATAACATTAAGCGGAAATAATATATATAATGTCAGAAATAACTCTGTTTTCGCATATGCACTGGGAAATCCGGGAATAAAGGTTGAGTTTTCCGGTTCAGGACAGACAGTTAATCTGGAGAATGGAAGCATAGGGTTTGTATATGACGGTGGTTCGGTAAATATGCAGCAGAATTCACTCTATGATTATTTAAATGATAATTTTACAGGGTTAAATAATTTAAATATAAATGTATCTGATAATTCCAGATTATTTCTGATAAATAACTACGGAACGCTTAAGTTAAGTGAATTGGAAGCTATGAATACAGGTTCCGGATTATTTGGAAGTGTAATAGGAAACAGCGGAAATTCACTTTTAAATAAAGGAACTCTGGTGTTAGATACTTTAGGAGTGATTAATCTTGATGATCCAAATGATTTTTATAGCAATACAGATAAAGCTGCGACAGGAATTACAGTCGATGCAGGGGTAACTATAAAAGGAACACAGGACAGTCAGACAGCATTAAGCGGCAAGGATATATACAGAGGGACATCGGGGGGAAGTACTTATGTGGTAATGAACAACTACGGCAATATAGAGCTTTCGGGTGATAATTCACTAGGGATATATACAAATAACGGACTTATTAACAATTATTCAGAAATAAATACGACAGGGAAAAATTCTGCCGGTTTATTCGGAGAAAATAGTTCAGTTGTTAAAAATTATGGAAATCTAAAAATATCTGATAATGGTGTGGGTATATATGCGGTTTCCTATCAGGCTCCTGACAAGCCAGATGAAGATTTTGGCAGCGGATTGGTAGATGTAACAAATACCGGGGTAATAAGTGCAGTCAGTTCTGAAAAAGCAGTTGGTATTTATGTAAATAACAATAAAACAGGAGCATTGAGAAATACCGGGATTTTGAATTTATCAGGCGGTACAGTGGATATGTCTCTTTCTAAGGAAAGTACCGGAGTATATGCAGTAAATGCAACTGTAAACGGCGGCGGAATAATAAATGCCGGAGAATCCGGAACAGGCTTGTATGCTAAGAACAGTGATCTTACTCTTTCTGATCTGACATTAAATATGAATAAAGATAATTCAGTAGGAATATATCTTGATTCAGACAGCAATCTTAACACAAGCGGGACAAATACAGTGAATATAACAGGCAAAAAGAATACAATATTTTACGTAAATACTGAAGGGACATTTAATCAGAACTTTTTGATTAATGGAAATAATAATGCAGATTACACCCTTATGTATATAAACAGCAACAAAGGAACTTATAACGGAACAGCAGTATTAAGCGGTAATAGTACGGTATTTTATGGAGTGAATTCTGTAATTGAACTGGGGACTTCTTCATCACTGACAGCACCCGGAGGTAATACAGCTGGAATTTATGCAGACGGCTTATATGGAGGAATCACTGACTATGAAGGAATAAATAAAGGTGAAATGTTATTCGGAGATGATTCTGCCGGTCTTTATGGAATAAACGGAGCAAGGCTGTTAAATACCGGCAATATAACAACAGGCAGTAAATCATTGGGAATGAGCAGTGAAGCAAGTGATTATCTCAGAAATAAAGGAACAATAAAAACAGGAAGTAATTCTATAGGAATGTCGGCTAAAAATACAGCTCTTACGGAAAATTCAGGAAATATAAATGCTGCCGGGGAAAACATAACAGCATTATATTCTGAAAACAGCGGAATATCAGTTATCAATAATACAGGAAATATAGAATTAACAGGGAAAAATACAATAGGTGTTTATTTGGAGGAAGGCGGACAGCAGACATTTAATAATAATAAAGTGATAAAAACAGAGAATTCTGAGAATTCATCAATAGCCAGCACCGGGATATATAATAACGGCCATATTGTGAATAATACTGGTGATATAATCGCGGGAATGAGTTCAGCGGGAATATATAATAATAATGGAATAATAAGACATTCAGGCAGTATAACTTCAGAAGCAGACGGAGTAGGAATTTATTCTGCAGGCGGGGAAATAAATCTTACAGATGGAACCATAATAAGTAAAGGTTTTGCAATATACGCAGAAAATAATACAAAAATAACGAATACAGGAACAGAAGTAAATACCGGAGATAAAACTGTAGCATATGTATTAAAATCAGGATCAGGACTTATAAACGATCAAAATGCATCAATAGGAACTGGAAGTATATATGTATACGGCAATGGTACTGAAGAGATAGTAAATAATGCTTCTTCAATAATAATGACCGGCCCGGAAAGTATGGGATATTATCTGACTAACAGTGAAGGCTTAATAAATAATGCAGATATTACAGGATTGGCAAAAGGAAATATAGGGATTTACAGTGATAAAGGAAGTATTGCAAATTCCGGAAATATAACATTAGGGGATTCGGAAATAATAGATGAAAATGATTCTTCTAAAAACAGATATGCAATAGGAATATACGGAGAAGATGCAGAAGTCAATAATAGCGGAAATATAAAAACGGGCTACAAAGGAACAGGAATATATACAGAAAATAATAAACTTACAAACAGCGGGAATATTACTTCTGACGGAGAATACGCAGTTGGTTTATGGGGAAGTAAAGCTGTAATAGAAAATAACGGTGAAATAGTAATGAATGGTGATTATTCTCAGGGTATAATGGGAACTTCACAGTCAAATATAGTAAATAACAGCATAATAACTATGAATGGAAATAATTCAATAGGAATCAGCGGAAATGAAGGAACAAAAATACAGAATAACGGAATAATAAATTTATACGGGAATGACAGTACAGGAATTATGCTTTCTAACGGCTCTGTATTATTAAATAAAGGAACAATAAATTTAGGGCCGGGTTCAAATAATGCAGAGGTACAAAATGGAAATTCTGTAATTCCGCCTTCTATAGTAAATGCGGGAGTAATCAAGGTAGACGGTAAATTTGAATTAAACGGAATAAATCTTACAATTCAGGTTGATCCCGAAAGTATAAGAAAACCGGAAATGAGTGAAATAACAACAGATCAGTATACAACAGAAGATCTGAAAGCAAAATTTCTTGTGTCAGATGCAGTTCGGTTTCAGGCAGACAGCTTTGATTTTTCAGGACCTGCCATGATAGACCCGTTATTCACACAAGGGACAAATGCATTGGTATATAAATTTGAGAATGTATTTATGGCTAAAGATCTGGCATCAGCAGAATCGATAACTGCGGACAGTAATTCAGTTACGTTTAGAGCGACACCTTCAATGAATGAAAATGGAAATGTAGATATCTGGATGGAGAAAATTCCTTATCAG
The DNA here is from genome assembly GCF_000024405.1 of Sebaldella termitidis ATCC 33386. NCBI lineage: Bacteria > Fusobacteriati > Fusobacteriota > Fusobacteriia > Fusobacteriales > Leptotrichiaceae > Sebaldella > Sebaldella termitidis. Next base: position 1,914,650 of record NC_013517.1, read on the forward strand.
TATTTTACTAACGGAATGTATTATGATAAAATGGCGGAAATACTTGATAAAAATTATGTGCTTGACGGAACATTAAGCGGACAGACAGATGATGCACTCAAATTATATGATAAACTTGACTTGATAACGGATACTCAGACTCTTGAAAAAGCTATGAAAGACCTGAGCGGGGAAATGTATTCCAATATCACAAGAAGGATGGAGGATGTATCTGATACATTTAATGATTCTCTAGAAGTACTTCAAAATTCGGAAAATAATACAAAAGAAAATGTAAAAATAAATGTAATTGCAGGAAAAGGAAAAACAAAAGAAAACAGGAACGGAATACTGCCTTATGATTACAGCAGTGTGGGAATATTGGCACTGCGGGAAGTAGAACGTACATACAGACATACATTTGGTTATTCGCTGGGTTATCTGAAAACAAATTATCAATTTCAGGATACAAATAATAAAGAAGAAGCAGATACAATTCAGGCAGGATTACATAATAAATATAAAGCTGACAGCTGGACTTTTAAAACGAATCTTTTGGGAAGAGCAGGATTTAACAATACAGACAGGGAAATAGACTGGAACAGCGGAGTTGTTTCCGAGATGAGCGGAGATTATAATACATACGGAGTAACACTTTTGAATGAGATTGCTAAGGATATTGAAATAGGGAAAAATACTAAAATAATACCATATGCAGGACTGAAAATGGAATATGGATATCATTCAGATATAAAAGAAAGCGGAGATTCTGAGAGATTAAACGTAGAGCAAAATGATTACTACAGTATAAAACCAAACGCCGGATTAGAATTTGAAACAGCGAAGTATTTCGGAGGCCATAAAAACTGGAAAATCAAAATGAATATCGGAGTTGGTTATGAATACGAGTTTGGAGATACAAACAGTACAGAGAGAGCTGGTTTTGACACTATATCCAGTGAAAAATTTGATTTTGGCGAATCCGGAGAGGATAAAGGAAAGTTTATTACAAACGGAGGGGTCGGAATAGAATTTCAGGACAGATACGGTATATTTATGACAGGAAAATATAAAACAGCAGGCAGTAAAGAGGAAGATTACCAGTTGGGTCTGAACTTAAAAATATCATTTTGATAAAATAATTAAGCTGTATTAAAGATTGAATATTTTTGATACAGCTTTTTTATTGTTGATCAAAATTTGAAAGCTTATTTTTGTATTATTTTACATCACAGAAAATTTTTTTATTTTCTGTAAAGAAATTTTATTAGTTAATGTGCGGTTGAAAAAAATTACATTATAAAGTGTGGTATAATTTAGAAAAGTCTGAAAAAGTTATATAATAATATTTTCAGTATTTACTTTTTTATTTGTAACTATAAGGAGGAAATATGACAAACAGAGAATTCTGGAATTTGATAAATGAAAGCTGCAGGCTTGCGGGAATGGATAATGACAAATATCTGGAAATACTGGAGAATAAGCTGTCCAAGCTGGATGTTGATGAGGGATATCAGTTTAATTATTATGTGGGCTATTATTCAGGAAAAGCCGAGGAAAATCCAAAGCTTGCACTTTTAATGAAGGTAATAGAAGGAAGCGTAACAGACGACTCACTGCTGTATTTTGCAGTATGGCTTGTATCCAGAGGAGAGAACATCTATTTTGAAACTTTGAAGAATCCTGATAAATTTATTACATTGATAAATCCCGAAACTTTATCAGAATTTGAAGGTCATTATTATGCTCCTGAGTTTGAACTGCTTATGTATGTCGGCAGAAATGAAGAAGAATATGATGCAGAAGGAGAAATACCGGAACAGGAATATAAACTTATAAATAAAATTTATAGTGACAAAATTCCGGAAGATAATAGGAATTACTATGATTTAGTAAGGGATATTGATAAAATTCTTCCAAAAACTATGAAATTTTTTGACTTTGACAAAGAGCTTCTGGAAGAATCTTTAAAATATGAAGAAATGGAAAAAAATAATTTCTCCAAAATAAAGAATGAAGAGGAAGAGTTTCTAAATGAATTAAAAAAGCAATGGACTTTTACAGAGTTAAAGAAAACTATTTATGAATTAGAACGGACTAAAAGAAGTGTCCCTGTAGCTGTTCCAATGCCGCCGTATAATGACAGCATTATTATGTATACGACAGGGTTAAATAAAGCTAAGGATGGTTTTATTATAAAAAAATGTTACTGGCATAATTATAAAACCGGGGAGAATAAAGATATAAAAAATACAGGCAGTGGGGAATATCTGGCAGGAGATGACAAAAATATATATTTTTACAGCGGGAATTTTGAGGAGAGTCCTAAAATATCCGTTTATAATTTTGAATCTAATGAATTTTCTTCTACAGATATTATTGACAATGACTTTGATAATAATAAAACGGCTGCTGTAATCACTATGATAGGAAAAGGAAAAAATAAGTCAGGAGTAATACATAACGGGAAACTGTATTTCTCTTTAATAATATATGCAAATCCCAGAACACATCATATATTTAAATTTTATAAAGAAAAATCTTATGTTTATGATATAACAGAAAATCAAATATCTTTATTAAGGGAGAATATATCAAAAATAAGATTTTATCAGGATAAAATGTATTATTTGGAACTGGGGGATCATGCTGATGATTATACTTATTATTACAGTCCGAAAACTTTGATTTGCAGAGATATGAAAAATAACAGGGAAGAAAAAATAGCAGAAAACGTATCAGATTATGCATTAGATAACGGAGTAGTCTATTATTCACATATAAAGGGGGAAAAGATACATGATTTGGTCAGAGTGGAAAATGGAAGCTCTGATATAATTCTTAAAAATCAAATGTATCTGGATGATTTTACTGCGGCAGGCAATAATATTTTTCTGTCTTTCTATTTATCCACTGGAAACGGAGGCTATATTCATTCGTTTATTCTGAATATAAAAACAGGGAGTATATGCGAAGTAGCAGGCAGCAGTCAGCCGCATGAATCAATTGTCTATGAAGATAAATATACAGCTGTCGAGAATATTTATGACGACAGGAAAATCTTTTTGAGAATTTATGAATATGAAATGGCTGAAAAATGAATAATCTAAAAAAATCTGAGAAAAAATGAGCTTATTATATATTTAAGCTCAATAAAAAATATAAAAACCTCCGGAAATTCAAATATCTGAAAATCCGGAGGTTTTTATTTATTTTATGCAGAATGAGGTAAATTACTTTGAAACAGTGGGGCTTACCACAATTTCCCCGCTTGCTATTTTTTCTTTTATTTCTTCAAGTTTCTTTATATTTTCTTCACCGATTTTATCCTTTGTGAATTCAAAGTCTGTAAGACCTACTCCGCCTTCTTTTACTCCGAATTCATATACTTTTCCTTCAAATTTATCTTCTTTGACGTTTTTAACAAGATCGTATACAGCAACATCAACTTTCTTTAGCATAGAAGTAAGTATAGTTCCGGGAAACAGATCATCCTGATTAGAATCCACACCTATTGCAAAGACACCCTTATCTTTTGCTGCCTGAAACATACCCTGTCCGCTTGAACCAGATGCATGGTAAACTATATCTGCTTCCTGACCGACTATTGCTTCAGTTCTTGATTTTGCCGATGCAGGATCATGGAATGCATTTGTTCCTCCGATATAAACAGCCAAAACCTTTATATCAGGCTTTACATATTTGGCACCCTGCTGATATCCTGCTTCGAATTTCTGTATTAACGGAGCTTCGGCACCGCCGATAAATCCTACAGTATCCGTCTTGGTCATCATAGCTGCAAGGGCTCCTGCAAGGAATGATCCTTCGTGTTCTTTGAATGTAAGAGAAGCAACATTTGATAATTCAGGTACTCTTTCATCTGTAATTGCAAATTTTTGTTCAGGAAATTCTCCGGCTACAGTAACAAGTGCATCCTTCATCATAAATCCTGTAGCTATAATAAGGTCATATTCTCCGCTTTCAGCATAAGTTCTAAGCTGTCCTTCAGCCTCAGAAGTAGGGTCTTTAGGTTCATAACCTACATATTCTATTCCAAGCTCATTTTTAGCTTTTTCAAGACCTCTTTGTGCAGCATCGTTAAATGAATGGTCTCCCAGTCCTCCCACGGAATAAACAATTGCTACTTTAACATTGCTTTTTTCAGCAGATGCTTCAGTCTTTGTTTCTCCTCCTGTTTCATCTTTGGCAGTGTCTGTCTTTCCGCAAGATATCAGAAATAAAAGTGACAATGTTAAAAATAATAAAATCTTTTTCATATTTTCCTCCTAAAGTTTCCATTTGATATAGATAATTCGAGATATAGCGGTATCTGGTTAAACTATCGTATAAAATGGTATCTGCATCCGGCTGGCTATAAGCCGGATAATATATTAACTAGGTTCTGCCGGGAAGTAAATTTTTTGGTTCAAAAAGTTAAGCAATTACATTAAAATATTGTACTAAATATTTTCAATAATACCGTCTACAAGACTTTTGAAAGCAGGCTTCATTTTTTCGCCCATTTCCAGAACCTCCACATGGTTCAGAGGCTGATCCAGAATTCCGGCAGCCATATTTGTGATGGCAGAGATACTGAGAACTCTCATTTTTCCGTGTTTGGCAACTATAGTTTCAGGAATAGTAGACATTCCCACATTGTCGGCACCAAATGATCTGAATAATTTTATTTCTGCGGGAGTTTCAAAATTTGGTCCGCTGTATCCGATAAAAACTCCTTTTTTTATGTTAATATTAAGTTTTGATGCTGTATCTTCAGCAATTTTTACTAAATCACGGTCATAAAGATTAGTCATATCCGGGAATCTGTCACCGAATTCATCTTCATTTTCTCCTATAAGGGGATTATCACCCATAAAATTAATATGATCAGTTATTATCATAAGATCACCGGGTCTGAAATCTTTATTTAGCCCGCCTGTTGCATTAGTAGTAAACAGAATTTCTATTCCTAATTTAGTAAAAACACGAATGGCATATGTAGTAGCATACATTCCTTTTCCTTCATAAAAGTGAAGTCTTCCCTGCATGCATACTACTTCCTTACCGTGTATTTTTCCGAAAACAAGCTGTCCTTTATGTCCTTCTACACTAAGTGTGGGAAAGTGGGGTATATCGCCGTAAGGAATTACAACCTTGTCTTCAAGCTCATCGGCATAGTCGCCAAGACCCGAACCGAGGATAAGAGCCACTTTCGGATTGGCATTCGTTTTGGTTCTGATATAAGCGATAGATTCATTTACTCTGTCAATTAATTTCATATTTTTCTCCTGTCCATCTGTAGATTTTCTTTTAATTCTTTCAGCTTTTGCAGCTGAAAATTGTTTATGTAAATTTTTCCTGAATTTATAGAGATTAGATTCTCATTTTTTAGCTTTTGGAGCAGTCTGTTTATTGTTCTTTCATTTAAGCCTATTCTTTCACCAAGTTCTTTTCTGGTGTTTTTCAGTCTTATATTAAAATTTTCCGCGGTTTTTCCGCCGGTGATATTATCTACCACATTAATAATGGTAGAAATAAGACTGTAATTGGAATTATATACCATATATTTCCCGTTTTCATTTGAAGATTCATGGAACCTTTCGGCAAGACGCCGGGCCACATGAAGGGCAAAACCATGGTACAGCTTCATCCATTTTAAAAATACCTTGTCGTCCACGGCAATAAGCGTGCATTCATCAATGGATTCAATAGTGCATGCAGAACCCTTTGCTAAAGAAACAATCTCAATATCGCCGATAATTGATAATAATTTTAGTTCTTTTAGTATATATGCATTTCCGTTAGCAAATTCATTAACCAAAAGAGCTCTTCCAGAGATAATAATACCGATAAAATTAATGTGTTCACCTTTTTTTACAATGATATTCTGCGGCTTGTAAATAACCAGTCTGCAATGTTTACGGAGCTCCTCACGGGGTATGTCTTCAAAATATCTTTTTAAATAATCATTTTTAGAAATATAGTCTAAACTCTCCATTAGGTTACCCCCTGTAAAATTATTTTATCACCGCCTTTATATTTAAGTATATAAGACAAATTTAGCACACTTATAAATATAATAAAAAGGACATATGTCCTTTTTTGTAAAAAAATAAAGACGCGACAGAAAAAATATAATACGGCAGCTCGTCTGATATCAGCTGAACAGACCAAACTGCAATAGTCATATAAAATAATAATTTATGCAGTTATTAAATAAAATCAGCGGCGTATATATATAATTCTCTTTTTTTCCCTTTTGATAATACCTTTATCACTTAATTTTTTTAAAACCCTTGTAAGGTTGCGATAGCTTACATTCAGGTTTTTTGAAAGGGCTTCCAGTGATTTGAAATGATATTCATAATTATTTTCAATAAGAATGTCTACTATAATATCTTCCAGCTTATTATTTAGCTTTTTTAAGACTGAGTAGTTGGTTTTGATAAGTTTATCGGCACTTTCAACAGCCATTTTTTTCCAGAAATGAACATTGCCGGAAAGCTTGGCATCCAATATTGAAAATGGAATGGTCAAAATTTTGGTGTTATTTTCTTTGGTAACAAGATTTTGCAATATTGTCTTTATTCTGGCAACATATTCAATATCACAGAAAACAGCAGGCGGGTACAGTTCGTCTATAATATGGTGATTTCCGTTTTCAAGAATACTGTTTACCTCTATTTTACCTTCTGCTAAAAAACAAAGATTGTCCACTGGTGCGCCGGCTTCATAAAGCAGTGTATTTTTTTTGTAAACTTTTATGTTAATATCAGACATAATAGAAGGCGGGAGTATACTGGACAAACCATATTTGTCAATATAGTATTTTACTTCAATAATCTCTCTCATAGCAATATTATCCTTTGTTTAGGACATGTGTCCTATTTTTTTTTATAAATCTATTATATCATAAATTCAGAGAGAAATATATGATATAATAATGTGAAAAATTCAGTGCCTTGTCCGATCTCATTTTAACAGCAGAATAAGTTAATGGGGGACAGGTGTTTTGACATTGATAAATAACGGATACTTGTATTTTATCTAGTAAAACACCAGTGTAATAAATTTTTTAGAAAATATTTTTGTTGATCATTTTGACCTTGGAAGGGGAAGGAGCCAGGGAAGTTAGAGAAAAATTTTTAATAGGAGGCAGAATGAGCGAATATATCCTGGAGATGGAAAATATACGTAAGGAATTTTTAGGCGGGAAGGTAATAGCGAATGAAGATATTACCTTAAAGGTAAAAAAGGGAGAAATCCATGCAATAGTCGGTGAAAACGGAGCAGGGAAATCCACACTGATGAAAATGCTGAACGGACTGTATGAGCCTACAAGCGGGAAGATACTCTATAAGGGAAAGGAAATAAATATAGATTCACCGTCAGTAGCAGCCAAGACAGGAATAGGAATGGTTTATCAGCACTTTATGCTGGTAGATACTCTTACTGTGGCAGAAAATATGGTTCTTGGCTTTGAGCCGAGTATAATGGGAAAATTTGATAAGAAGAAGGCAAGACAGGATGTAATAGATGTAGCAGAGAAATACGGACTTAATATAAATCCTGATTCAAAAGTAGAAGACCTTTCGGTAGGTATACAGCAGAGAATAGAGATACTGAAAATACTTTTCAAGGGAGCGGAGCTTCTGATATTTGACGAGCCGAGTGCAGTGCTGACACCGCAGGAGGTAAAGGAACTGTATCAGATAATGAGGAATCTGGTAAAAGAGGGGAAAACAATAATATTCATAACACATAAATTACAGGAAGTACTTGATGTTTCAGATAATATAACAGTAATAAGAAAAGGAAAGAACGCGGGAAGTATAAAAACAAGTGAGGCAACAAAAGAGATAATAGCCAATATGATGGTAGGAAGAAAGGTATTGTTTGAAGTAAACAGACCAGATGTAGAGCTTGGAAAAGACTTAGTAGAAGTACTGAATATGAGAGTAAACGGAGATAACGGTCTTGAGGCGGTAAAGGGAGTAGACCTGATAATCCATGAAGGAGAAGTTCTGGGAATAGCAGGAGTGGAAGGGAACGGCCAGACAGAGCTGATAGAAGCACTTGCAGGACTGAGAAAGGTGGAGAAGGGAAGCTTTAGAATAGGAGAGCAGAATCTGACACATTCATCACCGAGAGACAGAAGAGAAAGCGGACTTTCCCATATACCGGAAGACAGACATAAGAGAGCAGCAATAGATGATTTTACAATAGAGGAAAATATGATACTCGGAGTGGAAAATAATTACTGCCGGGGATCAATACTGGATTTTGGAAAAATAACAGAGAAAACAAATGAATATATAAAGAAATATGATATAAGAACACCGGATTCAAAGGTAAAGTTCGGAGGCCTGTCAGGAGGAAACCAGCAGAAGGTGGTAGTAGCAAGAGAGCTGGAGAAAGAAAACAGATTCATAATAGCGTCACAGCCGACAAGAGGAGTTGATATAGGAGCAATAGAGATGATCCATAATACAATCCTGAGTGAAAAAAAGAACAAGAAGGCAATATTGGTAGTATCAGCAGAGTTATCCGAGGTAATGAGCTTAAGTGACAAGATAGCGGTAATGTATGAAGGAAAAATAGTGGGAGTACTGAAAAGAGAAGAGGCAACGACAGAGAAACTGGGAATATTAATGGCAGGAGGTAAAATTGATGAATAAAAAGTATGTGGAAATTTTAACTCCGTTACTGGCGGTATTGACAGCCTTAATAATAGGGGGAATAATAATCCAGCTGAATGGCGTAAATGCATTTGAGGCATATGGGCAGTTATTTAAGTCGGCATTTTATCAGGCGAATCCGAAGGCACCGTTTATGAGCGGACTGGCAAAGACACTGCTGACGGCAACACCGATGATATTTGTGGGATTATCAGTAATGATAGCTTTTAAGGCGGGATTATTTAATATAGGAGCCCAGGGACAGATGATAATGGGCGGAGTAGCAGCAGCAGTAGTAGGGATATATGTAAAGAATGCATTTCTGGGGAACTTTGTAACAGCAATAATAGCAGCAGGAATAGCAGGTTTTTTATGGGCTTCGATATCAGGTTATCTGAAGGCAAAGTTTGGAGTTCATGAGGTAATAAGTACAATAATGTTAAACTATATAGCGATCAATCTGCAGAATTATCTTCTGAACTATCCGTTGAAAGATCCGGCATCCCAGAATGTCCAGACAATGAAGGTTCTGGAACCGGCAAGATTGTTTTTGCTTGCCCCGTCAACAAAACAGAAGCTGAATTTAGGATTTATACTGGCAATAGCAGCGGTAATACTGGTATGGTATTTCTTCGGTAAGACAAAACAGGGCTATGAGATGAAGGCAGTAGGTCTGAATGCAGGTTCTGCAGAGAATGCGGGAATAAAGATAAAGAAGAATATAATATTTGCAATGGGACTTGCGGGAATACTGGCAGGAATAGGAGGAGCGGAAAGAGTTCTCGGAGGTTCTGCACAGTATGCTTATACGGAGCTGATAATGGGAGAGCTTGGCTTTACGGGAGTAGCAGTATCCTTATTGGGGAAAAGTAATCCAATAGGAGTATTTATAGCGGCGATCTTTTATGCCTCGCTGGAAATAGGCGGGCAGAGTCTTCAGAGTATGAGGATACCGAAAGAAGTGGTATATATAATCCAGGCATTAATAATAATATTTGTGGCAGGAGAAAATCTATTCAGATATATGTTATCAAAAAGAGGAGGTAAAAAACAATGATGGAAATATTAGGACAAATCTTGATGTTGGCCCCTCCGATATTAATAACAGCAGTAGGAGCATGTTTTACGGAAATAACAGGAGTAACGAACCTTGGTTTAGAGGGAATGATGTTATGCGGAGCATTTGCAGGAGCGACAGTATCATATTATACAGGTAATCCTTATATGGGATTAATAGCAGGAGTACTGGCAGGGGGAATAATATCTCTGGTCCATGCGTTTATAAGTATAAACTTACGAGGAAACCAGATAGTAAGCGGAGTTGCGATAAACCTTCTTGCGGTGGCACTGACCTCCTATCTGATAAAGGTATTGTTTAAGGTAGCGGGTTCGACACCTGCAGCACCGAGACAGGCAAGTCTGATGTTTGTACTGATACTGATATACGGTTTGGCAATAATATCGAATTATATAATGTACGGAACGGTATTGGGACTGAGAATGAGAGCAGTGGGAGAGCATCCGCTGGCAGCAGATACAGTGGGAATAAATGTATATTTGATAAGATATATAGGAGTAGTAATGTCAGGACTGTATGCAGGACTGGGAGGAGCATATATGACGACGGTAATGCTGCCTTCATTCAGCAATAACATGTCGGCGGGAAGAGGATTTATGGCGATGGCAGCGATGATATTCGGAAAGTGGAAGCCTTGGGGAGCAATGCTTGCGAGTTTCTTATTTGCCTTTGGAAGTGTGCTGGAGGTCCAGTTAAAGATACATTATCCGAACTTTCCGCAGCAGTTTTTGGCGATGATACCATATGTACTGACACTGCTGGCCTTGGTAGGCTTTGTAGGGAAGGCAAAGGCACCGGCTTCTTCGGGACAGCCTTATGAAAAACAATAACTTGAGATAAAAAAAATTTTATGAAAGAGGTGATATTTTTGAGAGCTGTAGACATTATAGAGAAGAAAAGAGACAAAAAAGAAATTACAAATGAAGAGATTAGTTTTCTGTTATCCAATTATCTGAAAGAGGAAATACCTGATTATCAGATGGCGGCATTTTTAATGGCAGTATATTTTAATGGTATGACTGATGCGGAACTTTTGGAATTTACAAAAGAGATGAGAGATTCAGGAGATGTAATTGATTTTGAAGGTTTGAAGAGATTTCATGTGGATAAACACAGTACAGGCGGTGTAGGAGATAAGGTAACTATTGCACTTGAGCCGATAATGTCAGCACTGGGAATGGGAAGTACAAAGCTTTCGGGAAAAGGTCTCGGACATACCGGAGGAACTATTGATAAATTTGAAGCTATAAAAGGCTTTAAATTCTCAAATACCAAAGAAGAAGTAATAGAAATAGCCAATAAAACCGGGATAGGACTTATGGGCTACAGCGATAAAATAGTACCTCTTGATAAAAAATTATATTCATTAAGAGATGTTACGGCTACAGTAGCAAGTATCCCACTTATAGCAAGCAGTATAATGAGTAAAAAGCTGGCAATTCATTCTGATGCAATTATTCTGGATGTAAAAACGGGTAACGGTGCTTTCATGAAAACACTTCCCGATGCCAGAGAGCTTGCTGAAACAATGCTGAAAATAGGAAAAGGATTTGACAGAAAAATTGTAGCTGTAATAAGCAATATGGATCAGCCTTTAGGATGTGCCGTAGGAAATGCAAATGAAGTAATAGAGGCAATTGAAACACTGAAAGGAAACGGTCCGGAAGATTTTACCGATTTGGTTTATAATATAGCTGCACTTGCATTAAAACTGAAAGGTGATGTTAATACACTTGAAGAAGGAATAGCAAAGGTAAAAGAGGTAGTGGACAACAGAAGCGCCCTTGAAAAATTTGCACTGTTTATTAAGGAAAGCGGCGGAGATCCGGAAATAGTAAATGACTATTCACTGCTGCCTGAATATGCGGGAACTCTTGAGGTAAAATCAGAAGAGGAGGGTTATGTCAGTCAGATTTTAGCAGAAGAAGTAGGAAAAGCAGCAATGATAATAGGTGCAGGGAGAGCAACAAAGGAAGATGAGATAGATCACAGTGTCGGTGTGCTTGTACTGAAAAAGGTAGGAGATTTTGTTAAAAAGGGCGACGTTATAGCTAAAATTTGTTATAATGAGAGTAAGGATGTGGAAAAATCGGCAAAAATGATTTTGGGTGCTTATAAATTCAGCAAAGAGAAGGTAGAAAAACCAAAAATTATTTTTGAGATTTTGGAAGCATAATAAATATAAATTTTATGTTTTTCTGACATAAGAAATCAGGATTATGCATCCTGCAAAAAATGTATGAAACCAAAAATATTTTAGGAGGAAAAAATGAAAATAAATGAGTATATTGACCATACTTTACTAAAAGCAACAGCCACTAAGGCTGAAATTAAAGTGATCTGTGATGAGGCGAAAAAATATAATTTTTATGCTGTATGTGTGAATGGTTCTTATGTGCCTTACGTAAAAGAGGAGCTTAAGGATTCAGGAGTAAATATAGCAGCAGTTATAGGCTTTCCGTTAGGGGCAATGTCTACTAAGGCAAAGGTCTTCGAAGCGGAACAGGCTGTAAGAGACGGTGCTACTGAAATAGATATGGTTATTCAGATAGGAAAGCTGATAGACGGTGACTATGAATATGTGGAAAATGATATAAGAGAAATAAAAAAAGCTATCGGAGACAATGTTTTAAAGGTAATAATAGAAACTTGCTACCTTACTGACGAGCAAAAGAAGAAAGCATGCGAGCTTGCACTAAATGCAAAGGCTGATTATGTAAAGACTTCTACTGGTTTTGGAACAGGCGGAGCAACTTTTGACGATGTTAAGCTGATGAAAGATGTAGTGAAAGATAACGCAAAGGTAAAAGCCAGCGGAGGAGTAAAGGATTATGAAACTGCTGAAAAATACGTAGAACTTGGTGCTTCAAGACTTGGGACAAGCTCAGGTGTAAAAATAATCGAAGGTGAAAAAGCAGGAGAAAATGATTATTAATCTTTTGGCATTCTATAGGAAATCAGAATAAAAACAGTAATTTTACAATATACCTGAATTTTATACAGACGTAACATACATCAGTAAGTAAGGAGGTAAAAAAATGAGCAAAATAAACAGAGTAACACTAATAGTACTGGACAGTGTGGGAGCAGGAGAGCTGCCTGATGCGAAGGATTTCGGAGATGAGGGGTCTAATACACTCGGGAATCTTTCAAAGGCAACAGGAGGGCTTAATCTTCCAAATATGCAGAAAATAGGATTGGGAAATATTACTGATATAACCGGGGTAGCTCCGAATAATAATCCGGACGGAGCCTATGGAAAAGCAAAAGAGGTTTCTATAGGAAAAGATACTACTACAGGACACTGGGAAATGTCAGGAGTAATTCTGGAAAGACCATTTCCTAATTATATGAAAGGTTTTTCCGAGGAAGTAATAAAAGAGTTTTCAGAAAAGACAGGAAGAGGAGTACTTTGGAACAAAGCTGCTTCTGGAACTGTAGTAATAGAAGACTGCGGTGAGGAACAGATGAAAACCGGAAAGTGGATTGTTTATTCATCGGCAGATCCTGTTTTTCAGATAGCTGCAAATGAAGAAATAATACCTTTGGAGGAATTATACAAGGCCTGTGAAATTGCACTGGAAATCTGTAATGCAAAATCACCGGTTTCAAGAGTAATAGCAAGACCGTTTGTAGGGAAGAAAAAAGGTGAATTCAAAAGAACATCGAACAGACATGATTTCTCTATACAGCCGCCGGGGGTAACAGTACTGGATAAATTAAGCGAAGCCGGCAAGGATGTAATAGGAATAGGAAAGATCTACGATATTTTTGCAGGAAGAGGAATTACTGATACAAGAAAAACAAATAAAGACGATCTTGACGGAATAAAGAAAACAATAGAAGCACTGAAGGAAGATACTAACGGGCTTATATTTACGAATCTTGTAGATTTCGATATGCTTTACGGACACAGAAGAGATACCGAAGGGTACAAAAATGCCCTTGAGCTGTTTGATAAATGGCTGCCGGAAATAGAAAAAAATCTTCGTGATGATGAAATACTTATAATAACAGCTGATCACGGAAATGATCCTACATACAAGGGAACGGATCATACAAGAGAGTATATACCGGTATTGGTTTACGGGAAACATGTAAAAAAAGGTGCAGATATAGGAACAAGAGAAAGCTTTACAGATATAGCCTCTACAATAGAAGAGCTTTTACTTGGCAATAAGACAGAAGGAAGCTTTGCTGATATTATTTTAGACTAATATAATATTTAATATAGGAAACGGAGTGGTTAGATGAAAAGAATGATGATTTTTTTATCGATGTTGTTATCGGTAGTTTTATTGGGAAAAGAGGTAAATATTACCATACTTGGTACATCAGATGTACACGGAAGAATGGTGCCGTGGAATTATTCCACAGACAAGGCAGATTTTTCGGGATCGTACAGTCAGATTTCCGAAGTAATAAAAGATTACAGACAAAATAATAAAAATGTTATTGTAGTGGATATAGGGGATATAATTCAGGATAATTATATAGAAAAATTTATTAATGAACCTCAGCATCCGGCAATGACAGCACTAAACGAAATGAAATATGATATAATCATACCGGGAAATCATGAGTTTAACTTTGGCATGGATGCTTTGAACAAAGTATTCAAACAATTTGACGGAAAAGTTTTGTCAGCTAATATTTATTATAAAACCGGAGAAAGATATCTTGAACCAAGCACGATAATGACAGTAGACGGAATCAAAGTAGGTTTAATAGGTGCAACCACTCCTTTAGTAGAACAGTTTGAGGAAGAATCAGGAAATGTTAAGGATATGAGATTTGCAATGCCTGCAGATGAAATAAGAAAAGAAGTTCAGAATCTGAAAAAGCAGGGTGCAGATGTAATAGTACTTCTGGCTCATATGGGACTTCCAAATGAAAATAATATACCGGGAACAGGTGTAGTGGATATAGCAAACGAAGTTTCGGGAATTGATGTAATTATAGCAGGGCATGAGCATAAAAATGTAAGTAAGCAGGTAGTAAACGGAACAATAATAACTGAGCCTTACAGATACGGAGCTGCGATTTCTGTAGTTGACCTGAAATTTAACGTAGATGCCAAGGGAAAGAAAACACTTATAAACAAAGATGCAAAAACTATAAGTGTAAACAGTGAAAAATCAGATAAAAAAGTGGAAGAGATATATGCTCCATATAGTGAAATATTAATAAAAGATGCAAATGTAAAAGTAGGAGAAACTGCAAATGATATGGTACCTCAGGTACTGGTGAAAGGAATACCTTCTATTTATATGAAAGATTCGGGATTATCAACATTATTTGGTGATGTGCAGATTTATTACAGTAAGGCTGATGTAGTGTCATTCCTTGTGGATAATAAAAAAGCAGTGCTTAATAAAGGAGATATCAAAAAGAAAGATATAGCCAATAATTATCAGTATACTTCAGGGGAAACTACAGTGTACGAGCTTACGGGAAAAGATCTGAAAGATTATATGGAATGGTCGGCTGCATACTTTGATACTGTAAAGCCCGGTGATACCGAATACAGATATGATCCTGTAAGAGGAGCTTCAAAGTATATGACTTATGATATGTTCGGCGGAGTAAAGTATAAAATAGACTTGAGAGAAGCTCCGGGGAACAGAATAAAGGATCTGAGACTGGCAAAGGGAAATAAGAAGGTAACAGATGATATGAAAATCAAAGTAGGATTAAATGCTTACAGATATGAAATGCTGGTAGCCAAAGGAGGACCGCTTGAAGGAAGAAGAGTGGATCCTGTCTGGGATTCTAAAACTGCATTTGGTGAAGAAGAAGGAACTATTAGAAATATGACTATCAGATATATCAGAGATGCGAAAAAAGGAAAAATAGACGGTAAAGCACATGGTTACTGGGAAGTAATAGGAATAGAATAAACATAGAAAAACAGGAGGAAAAAATGAGTGTACATATAGCAGCTAAAAAAGGAGAAATAGCAGAAACAGTACTGCTTCCGGGAGATCCGTTGAGAGCAAAGTATATAGCAGAAAAATATCTGGAAAATCCTGTGCAGTATAATAATGTAAGAGGAATGATGGGATTTACTGGAACATATAAAGGAAAAAAAGTATCTGTTCAGGGAACAGGTATGGGGATACCTTCTATCTCAATTTATGCTACTGAACTGATCACAGAATACGGATGTAAAAATCTGATAAGAATAGGAAGTGCAGGCTCATACCAAAAAGATGTAAAAATAAGAGATATAGTAGTAGCAATGGCTACCTCTACTGACTCTAACATAAATAACCTCAGATTTCCGGGAGCTAATTTCGCACCGACTGCAAGTTACGAGCTTTTTGCAAAGGCTACAGCAGCTGCAAAAGAAAAGGGAATAGAATTCAAGGCAGGAAACGTAATGTCAAGCGATACTTTCTACGGTGATGATAAAGAAGCATGGAAACACTGGGCAGATTTTGGGATCCTGTGTGTGGAAATGGAAGCAGCAGGTCTTTATACACTTGGAGCCAAATATAATGTAAATACACTGGCTATTCTGACTATCAGTGATTCACTGGTTACAGGAGAAGCTACTACATCGGAAGAAAGAGAAAAAACATTTAATGACATGATAGAGATGGCTTTGGGTACTCTTTAAAAAATATAACATTATTAAGGAGAGTTTATGGTAAACTTATCTGAAAAGGAAATACTGGAGCTTATTGATGAAGCTGTAGAGATTTCCAAAAAAGCTTATGTTAATTATTCACATTTTCCTGTAGGAGCAGTTCTTATAGATGAAAACGGAAGAAAATTCAAAGGGGTAAATGTAGAAAATGCCTCATTCGGATTATCACTCTGTGCCGAAAGAAATGCTATTACCACTGCTGTTACAGACGGGATGAAAAAGATAAAAACACTGGTGGTTACAGGAGATACTGATAAACCAATCAGTCCATGCGGAGCATGCAGACAGTTTATGCTGGAATTCGCTGATGAGAATACAGTAATAATATTGTCTAATTATAACAGGGAATATAAAATATGCAGTATGGAAGACCTGCTTCCTTATTCGTTTAAGCTTTAATATACAGGGAAAGCTGTCCTTTTTTCAGTAAATAGTATGAAAAAGGACAGTTTTTATTATGAAATTTATTTTTCTGCTGTGCAGTGATTTATAATTTTGGGAGTCTGATATATTTTTATACAAATATATAATAAATTTTTGAAATAAAAGAGTATAAATGATACAATACTAATATGGAGGTGATATTATGAGAAGATTCCGGATACTTTATTTTCTAAGCTTTTTTATTCTGATGCTTCCATGTTTTGGAAATATAAAATGGGGAGCCGGAACAGAGGAAGCTCTTAAGTATTTTGGTGCCGGTTATGAAATTTCTGACTGCGGCGGGGGAACTGTGTGCTATACATATAAAAATGTAGAGAAAACAGATATAGTATTTACCGAGACCGGTTTGAGATTTCTGGATAATAAGCTGATTTCATGGTATGGAGCAAGTGATATAAATTCTGAAACTGCTTTGGATATAATGAAAGAATTTGAACAAAAATACGGGATGAAATTTGAACATATTGAGGAAGGCGGAATCAGCAGATTATTTTATAAGAATAATGACGGAGAGGTATATGTTTTTCTGATGAAGGAAGACTCCTTATACTATTTTACGGTTTACTACAAGGGAGCAGAGGAAATAAGGCTTGAAGCCGTGAAAGAACAGGAAATAAACCGTATTCATCCGGCAGAAAAAGAAAAAATAAGAAAGGATATCTAAGAGAGTTTATGGAAGATTTTTTTGAAAATTTAAATTGAAAAATGGCAGTGCATAATTGTAACGGCCATTTTTTATTTTCCAAATAAAAATTTTTATAAATAAAGTATATTTTGAAATATTCTAAAAAGTGATTTTGAAGCAGAATATTTCGATATTTGATATAAAGTGAAAAAATTAATTAAATAAAATATAAAAAAATGGGTTGACTTTTAATAAAAAGATGGTAAAAATAAATATGAATGAATTTTTTTTCATTCAAATAAAAGCAGAGGAGTGGTTATATGGGAATAAATTATACGGTTATTGTAATTGTAGTAGTTTACTTGATCGCAATGCTTCTTATTGGATGGTATTCGTATACAAAGATATCAAGTAATGAGGATTTTATGGTAGCAGGAAGAAGACTGGGGCCGGTACTTATGGCCGGAACACTTGCAGCTACTGAAATAGGAGGGGGAAGCTCGCTGGGTGTAGTGGAAAAGGCTTACGGCGACTGGGGAATGGGAGCTTCATGGTATATAATTACTATGGCGATAACATTTGGTTTTCTTACTTTTCTTGGTTCAAAATTCAGACAGTCAATGGTCAAAACTGTTCCGGAATATTTCAGAAGAAGATACGGGAGAAGCTCCGGAGCAATCACTTCCGTAATCATGATAATTCCACTTATAGGTCTTACAGCAACACAATTTATAGCATCCTCTACAATTATATCGGTAATGCTGGGAGTAGATTATAAAATAGCAGTTATACTTGTATCAGTAGTGGTAACAATTTATGCAGTCATGGGCGGTCTTTGGAGTGTAACGCTTACAGATTTTGTTCAGGTATTTCTGATTGTATTCGGAATGATGATTGCAATACCGTTTGCATTAAAGACTGTAGGCGGCTGGGATAATGTAGTGGCTACTCTTCCAAAAGAAAAATTTTATATGGTTAACAGCAGTATTAATTCCAAAACTATAATTTCATTAATTGTAATGTATCTGGCATCATTTACCGTAGGGCAGGAAGCTGTGTCAAGATATTATGCAGCA
Source organism: Sebaldella termitidis ATCC 33386 (assembly GCF_000024405.1). Classification (NCBI taxonomy): domain Bacteria; kingdom Fusobacteriati; phylum Fusobacteriota; class Fusobacteriia; order Fusobacteriales; family Leptotrichiaceae; genus Sebaldella; species Sebaldella termitidis. The sequence continues at coordinate 1,933,182 of NC_013517.1, forward strand.
AGGGATGACAAGGCTGCTGTACAGGGTTCGCTTCTTGCAGGACTCATAAATATAATATATGCTTTTATCCCTACAGTTCTGGGTTTAATTACGCTAGCACTGGTGACAAACGGGACAATACCAAAAGATATAATAATGAAAGACGGTCCGAAGTACGCACTGCCGCTTTTGGCCATGCATACAATGCCTTCAGTGGTAATAGGACTTTTATTTGCCGGAATAATATCTGCAACTATGTCAAGTGCCGATTCTGATTTGCTAGGAGCCGGATCAATATTTGGAAATGATATATATAAAATATATATAAAGCCTGATGCAACAAGCAGCGAAGTAATGAGAACCACAAAAATAACAATGCTTGTTATAGGTTTTCTGGCTATGCTAGTAGCACTTATGAATAAAGGTAGTCTGATAAAGCTTCTGACGCTGTCATTTACTTTACGTGCAGCAGGAGCATTTTTCCCGTATGTTATGGGGCATTACTGGAAAAAGGCCTCGGCTGTGGGGACAGTAGCATCATTATTACTGGGTAGTTTCATTACACTATATGTGGAGATAAATAAAATAACAATTTTTGGATTAAAGGAGCCGATAATACCGGGACTGGCAGTCAGCTTTCTGGCATTTTTTATACTGACATTTTTGTTTCCGAATAAAAAGAACAGCACGGAATTAGCCGGAGAAGAAGAGTTTTAATATATAAAAAGCTGTTTTGTATGAATGCTTATGCAGGACAGTTTTTTTATTATTTTTATCAGCTGTTGTAAAATTATATAAAAGGCAGAGTATAGAACTAAAAATACGGTTTTTATCATTACTATGATTTAAAAACCGTATATTATAAAGCTATTTTTTAATTTTGTCCAGTTTTAGCAGAAGGTCTCTTGGATTTTTTAATTCAGATAATCTTTTTAATTTTACATTAGGAAAAGCATTTAGCAATCTTCGTTCATTGAACTTTAATTTACGCGTGTTCAGCTTTAATTCCAAATTTTCCTTTTCATGTATTCTTTTCTCTCTTATTTTTTCTTTAAGCTCATTTTTCTTGTTAATTTCCAGCTCTATAAAATCACTAAAGTGCTGTGATCTGACTTTGAGAGACGACTTTAGATTTTTTGCCTGCCCCTCCAGTTTAGAATGAAAATCTTTAAGGAAATTTTGTAATGAAAACATATTAAGCAGTGAAAATACAGTATCAACGGCCATCAAACATAAAATTGCCGAAGGAATAATTATGCCAAAAGAATTATAGAGCATTTCCACTATTTTGGTAACAAAAGGCTGAATAACCCTGACTACAAGAACACAGCCGATTCCCCAGAAAGCAGAGACAGGCAGGGCTATTCTGCCTTGAATATTAAATGGTACGTTATGATAATCCCACCATGTTGTATGAAAAATTTTTTCCAGAAAGTAAGAAGTAAAAAATTCAAGCAGAGTAACAATAATCGTAGAAAAAATATACAAAAGTATGAGATTATTATGAAATGGTTCTATAAAATATAAAACCATAATAATTCCAAAACCATAGATCGGACAGTATGGTCCGATTAGGAATCCCCGGTATATGAATTTACCGGCTTTTAAGGAGCAGTAAATGGTTTCCCACAGCCATCCCATGACAGAGTAAATAAAGAAGAAAAGAATAACTTCGCTGTAAAATTTTGTCATATTTCACCTCTTGTTTTATTTTTATATTAGCAGGATTTATAATACATTGTCAATAAACATAAAAAAATTATTTTTTTATACATAAATATCTTATTTTAAATAATTCTGGATAAATGATATAATATTTATAAATTTTTATAGTAAAGAAAATTTGCTGAAAAAAGCTGCCGGATAAAATATTAAGGGAGGATAATTATGAGCAGAAAATTTTTACTGATTTTGGGATTAACGGTATTTTTACTATTACTAGCAGGGTGCAACAGCGATAAAACTGATACAGATTCAAATAAAGAAAAAAATATGTCTTCCGAGGATGAATATGAAATTAGGGATATAAGAATGGGAATTAATGATTCGGGAAAATTTACAGTAATTGGAAAGCTTAAAAATAAAGGGATAAAGAAAGAATATACAGAGATTTTGATCCCGTGCTATGATAAAAACGGGGCAGAATTGGAAAAAGCCTTTGACAGTTCTGAAAATATAGATTCAGGCGGGGAATGGAAATTTCATGCTGTATATTCGGGAGATGGTATTCCGGCAGTGTGCAGACCGGAAGAAGTTGAAGTGATCACTTATTAGTATTTGTTTTGTGTCCTGTGGTCAATGTAAGATTATGATGCTGTAAAAAGAATAAATCAGCAAGTGATTATTTTAAGCGGTATAAATTTAGAGTTTTACATATTGACATGGAGTAAGCTCCATATTGTATAATTATGTTATATGAAAGGAGATGCCATGAAGTATTATAAAATAGGCGAGGTTTCTAAAAAAACAGAATTAAGCAGGGATACACTAAGGTATTATGAAAAAATAGGCTTAATAAGACAGCTGGAAAAAGATAGTTCAGGAAGAAAAAAATATTCTGAAGGGGATATAGCATGGATTGAGTTTCTGAAAAGGCTGAAGACTACAAGAATGTCACTGAAGGATATAGGAAGATACGCCGAGCTTAGATATGCCGGAGATCAGACTTCCGGTGAACGTAAAAAACTGCTTGCAAAGCAGCTTGAAAAAATAATAGAGGAAATGGAAAGGCTCACAGAAACAAAGGAAATATTAGTAGAGAAAATAAAAGTATATAATGAGACAGAAAAAAAACAGCAAAAATTAACACAATGATAAGAAAGGTGCGTTCAGCGTCATTTTTGAAATATAAAAAGATTATTATATCAGTATCAAAAATTATGAATAAGACTTTTTTGCTGTAATAAGTCTGTAAATAACTGAAAAATATTGAAAAAATCCTAAAGTTATGATAGAATGTATATTATTTTTAGAGAAAAAATATTATTTTAAAATAAAGTCATAGTGAAAAGGACTCAAAAGCACTTTTGGGTCTTTTTTTGTGGCTAAATTTCTGGTAAAGACATATGGAAAAGATATACAGAAAGGTAATTTTAATGGAAAAATACGGAAAATTAGGCAATGAGAATGTAGTAAAGCTGTTATTTGAATTCTCGGTTCCTGCGGTTATTGCAGGAATGATAGCAGCACTTTATACAGTAATAGACAGAATATTCATAGGGAGATTTGTAGGGGAAATAGAATTTTCCGGAGTATCTGCCACATTTCCCATAATGATTTTTTATATAGCATTTGCTTCATTAATAGGTATAGGGGCAAGTGCAAGCATATCTCTGAATCTCGGAAGAGGGAATAAGAAAAGAGCAGAGCATATTTTGGGAAATGCCTTTTCATGCTTTAATATACTGGGAATATTAATTATAGTATTTAATTATGTTTTTCTAGATCAGATATTACGCGCATTCGGGGTAACGGAAAATACTTTTATACATGCGAAATCTTTTATGATATATCTCATTCCTACATGTTATATGACATTTCTTACATATGGCTTCGCAGGTGTAATAAGGGCAGAAGGAAATCCCAAAACCGCAATGAATATCAATATAGCGGGGGCATTAATTAATATAATTCTGGATCCTCTGTTTATAATAGTATTCAAAATGGGTGTGGCAGGAGCAGCAATAGCTACGCTGATATCAAATCTTGCAGCAGCTTTGCTTGTAATATATCATTTTACTTATTCAAAAAAATCTTCTTTAAAAATAAGAAGAAAGTACTTTAAATTAAACGCAAAAATACTGAATCAGATAGTGAAAATAGGCATTTCACCTTTTATACTGCAGGTTTCATTATGTCTTGTAGGTCTTGCTGCTAATAATATGATAAAAATTTATGGTAATGACTATGATTTTGGAATTTACGGGGTTTTGAATACTTATCTGATAGTTATATTTTCTGTAGTACTTGGAATAAGTCAGGGAGCACAGCCGATAATAGGTTATAATTATGGAATGAAGAATTACAGACGTGTGGAGGAAGCATTATTTAAATCAATGAGCTTTACTACTGTTTTTTCCATATTATGTCTTGTGATAACACTTATTTTTTCAAGAGAATTATCTGGTATATTTGTAAAAGATGAAATAATTATAAACAGAACAGCACCAGCACTAATAATGTTTTTAATGTCTCTGCCTGTATACGGAATTCTGATTATAGGAGTTGATTTCTTTCAGGTAGTGGAGGAGGCTAAAACTTCCAGTATTTTATTCTTTATGAGACATTTTGTACTTGCTCTGGGAACTATGTTTTTACTTCCGGTATTAATAGGAATAAGCGGTGTATGGCTTTCAAGAACAATTTCTGATTTTATTTATCTTCCGGCAGTTCTGTATTGTCAATGGAAGTGGCTGAAAAAACTGAAATTTAAGATAAAGGAACAGCAGCAGAATGTAAAATAAAAATATTATCAGGGAATTTTTATATTAATAACGTCTATTCAAAATCAAGCAGATTGCGATAATATATTTTATTAAATAAAAAAATATAACGAAATTCTAAGATAATAATGCTAGAATGATTATTCAGTATATGACGATGTTATGTACTGAATAATTAATGAAAGGCGGTATAAGATGAAAAAAGGATTATTAGTTTTAGCAGCTGTGACTGTATCGCTGATATGTTATGGGGCAGGTTCAAGAGATACAGGGATACAGCGAAAAAAAGATGCTTTGGAAAGAAAGTATCAAAAGTGTATGAGATACAGCAGATATAAAGAGAACTGTCAGAAGTATCAGGATATCAAGAACAGCATAAAGTAACAGACAGAGAAATTATGTAAAATAAATTTGCATCACAGGAGGAATTATGAGAATTCTATTAATGATATTATTTTTGACACTTTCTGCAACAGTAATATCAAATGTATTCAGCCCGGAAGCGGAAAAGTATCTGGAAGAATATAATTATCTGCCTCAGGACAGTTATTACCAAGGGTATTGCTGCTCACAGGAGCGGGATTTTTAGTTTTTTGCAGGTATTCCACATACAAAATTTTTTTACGCCAGTCTTTGATTTTTAAGACTGGCGTTTTTTAAATAAATAATTACAGATTATTTTTACTAAATACTTAAAATATGATAAAATATATCATTAAAATAAATCTGAAAAGAGGATGATGAAAATAGAGTACAGAATAGATATAAGAAAGTTTTCTGAAAAAGATTTTCAGAAATATTTTCAGCTTGTCAGCAATGAAAAAATCATGTCAATGATAACAGGAAGAGCTCTGCAGCGTGAAGAAGCAGAGGAAAGATACAGAAGACTTCTTAATGGAAATAAGATACATGAAGCTTTCGGAAGCTTTATGATTTTGGAGAAGAAAAGCGGGTGCTTTTTGGGATACGGGAAAATGGTGCTGGATACAGAAAATAAAGCAGAAGCAGAAACAGGATATATGCTGTTTCCTGAATATTGGGGAAGAGGCTATGCTACTGAAATAACAAAGCTGCTCGTGGAAAAAGCTGAAAAAACCGGAATACTGGACAGAGTGACAGCAATTATCGATCCTGAAAATACAGCTTCCAGAAATGTTTTGTTAAAAAACGGCTTTGTTTCTGAAAAAATATGTGATATTGACGGACTTCCGGGTGAAATTCTCTGTAAAAGACTAAAATAGGAAATCAGCCAGCTTTTCTATATGGAAGATAAGTTACATAAAAAATTCTCAGTACAGACATGAAGTTTTTTATGTCCCGTTGGAATAAAGCAGGAAATATGATAAAATTTAAGTACTAAAATACAGATGATTCAAAATAAGAGGTAATTAATATGCTAAACTGTGTAAAAATAAACAGGGAAAATATAATAAAAAATTTAAAAAGAATCAGGAATATGACACCGCTCATATGTGTGGTAAAGGATGATGCTTATGGTCTTGGTATAGAAAATATACTTCCTGTTTTATATAATGAAGGGGAACGGTATTATGCCGTTGCTTTTTTTGAGGAAGCCTCGGAAATAAGAAAAATGTATGAGGATGTAAATATAATTATCCTTAATTATACAGAAGAAGAAAAACTTCATGAGGCAGTAAAGGATAAAATAGAGGTATCGGTTTTCAGTATGCTCCAGCTTCACCGATATATAGAGATTCTAGGGGATAAAATACCGGAACTTGGAATTCATATAAAATTTAATACCGGGATGAACAGGCTGGGCTTTGATATAGAAGAAACACCGGAACTATGCCGCATAATAAGCGAAAATAATTTACAGGTAAAATCAGTTTTTTCACATATTTCAAATTCCGAGAATATTGAGAATACTGAAAAACAGCTTGAAAAATTCGAAAATATAACGAATCTGCTGAAAAAACACGAAATTAATTATGGTTTCAGACATATTTCAGCAAGTCCCGCTTTATTTCAATATACGGGGAAGTATAATTTTGATTTTTCCCGAGTGGGAATGGCTATATACGGACTGGAACCGCTGAGTAAAGACACAGGTCTTGAAAAATGTATCAGCATCGAATCAAAAATAATAAATATAAAAAATGTAAAAAAAGGTGAATATATCTCTTACGGTGAAAATAACAGGCTGGAAAAAGATACTGCAGTAGGTATAATTCCAATGGGCTATGCTCAGGGAATACAAATGCAGATTGAAAATAAGGGGGCATATGCATTGATAAACGGGAAAAAGGCTCCTGTAATAGGTGAAGTCTGTATGGATATGCTTCTTCTGGATATAAGCGGAATAGAAAACGTAAATCTTCTGGACAGTGTGGTTCTTTTGGGAAAATCCGGCAATGAGGAGATAACCCTCAGGGATATTTCAAAATGGACAAGTACAATTCAAGATGATATAATAACCAAGATAAGTAAAAAAATAAAAAGAATTATTACTCAAGGAGAGTTATGGAAAAAATAGCATTAATAATGGCCGGGGGTTCCGGCACGAGATTTTGGCCGCTATCCACGGAAGATAAACCAAAACAGTTTTTGAATTTAGTTTCCGAAAAATCAATGATAAGAGAAACAATAGAAAGAACTGTGAAAATTATCCCTTTTGAAAAAATATTCATAGCAACAAATATAAAATATCTGGAAAATATAAAGAAAGAAATACCTGAAATACCCGACGAAAATATAATACTGGAGCCGATAGCACGTGATACGGCTGCCTGCATAGCATATGCAGGACTTATAATCAGGAAGAAATATCCTGACAGTATAATGGCAGTGCTTCCCTCGGATCATCTTATAAAAAAGGAAGAAGAGTTTCTTCACAGTCTGGAAAATGCCTTTAAAAAAGCTGAAGAGGATCATATAATAACACTGGGAATAAAGCCTACATATCCTGAAACAGGCTACGGCTATATAGAGTACAGAAAGAATGATACAGACATGGAAATATGCAGTGTAAAATCTTTCAGGGAAAAACCGAATTTTGAAACAGCGGAAAAATATATAGAAAAAGGAAATTTTCTTTGGAACAGCGGCATGTTTATATGGAAAACAGATCTGATAATAAATGAAATAAAGAAGTATATGCCTTCTCATAAAGCTGTACTGGAGGAAATAGAGGAAGCTCTTACAGGAAAAGATCTTTTCGGAATAAGTCTGAGTGATTATGTGAAAGATATTTTCTGTAAATTTGAAAAGATATCCATAGATTTCGGTGTTATGGAAAAGTCTAAGCTTGTAAAGGTAATACCTATAGATATAGGATGGAACGATGTCGGCAGTTTCAGATCTTTGGAAGAAGTTTTTCCGCAGGATAAGGACGGAAACATTATAAGGGAAGAAACCGAAGGAACTTATTACGAGCTTGATTCGGAAGATAACATTATTATAAACAAGGAAAATAAAATAATAGCAACTATAGGGCTTGAACACTTTGTAGTAGTGAATACAGGGGATGCCCTGCTGATATGCCATAAGGATAAAACACAGGAAATAAAAAAAATGATGGACAAAATTAATAAATAATAAAACAAAAGATTTTTTTGAAAATTATACTGTGAAATTGCCGGATTATGATTTTCAAAGAGGTCTAATATAGACAGGAGTGAGTGAATTGTTATATCCATTAAGATTTAAAAAGGTATTTATAGACAAAATATGGGGCGGAGATGCATTAGAAAATGTATTGGGAATGGATATTCCCGCCGGAAGAAAAATCGGTGAATCATGGGAGATAAGTGCACATTCGCATGGTATGAGTATAGTAGAAAATGGGGAATTAGCCGGAAAAACACTGCAGGAAGTATTGGATGAATATAAGGGAGAGCTCGTGGGAGATAAAGTATATAATGAGTATAAAAATTTATTTCCGCTTTTGATTAAGTATCTTGACGTAAACGACAGACTTTCTATACAGGTGCATCCAAGCGACGAATACGCAATGAAGCATGAAAATGAACTGGGGAAAAGCGAGTCATGGTATGTAATAGAAGCAAGCGATGATGCTAAGCTGATTCTTGGGATGAAAGACGGAATGACTAAAGAGAAATTTGTAGAAAAAGCCAAGAAAAATGATTTTGATGATATGTTTGATATAAAGCCTGTAAAAAAAGGAGACTTTATTGATATTAATCCGGGAACAGTACATGCATCACTGGAAGGAAGCATTCTTATAGCCGAAATCCAGGAAAATTCCGATGTTACTTACAGAATTTATGATTTTGACAGAGAAGAAAACGGAGTGAAAAGGGAACTGCATATTGATAAAGCGGCAGAAGTCATAGACTTTGGAATGAAGGTAAATATTATTTCGGGAAATCTTTCAGGTGCCGAAACTAAAAAGAGACTTGTAGAAAAAAAATATTACACTATAGATAAAATAAAACTGGATAATACAGACATGGAGGATATCAATGGTGAGAGCATGATAATTTACTCTATTCTGGACGGAACGGGAAAAATAAAATATGAAAAAGGAGAGCTGGAAATAAAAAAAGGAGAGTCTATTTTAATTCCGGTAAATGTAAAAGTAAATATTGAAGGAAATCTGGAGCTGCTTAGAACAATAATCTAAAAATTATAAGGAGATATAGTATGAAAAAAGTTATCAAAACAGCATTTTTACTGATGATGATTATGGTAAATACTGCAATGTGCATGGGGAATACAGGAGAAAAAGCAAAACAAAATATAACTTCTTTTTTTGAGAATACAGACAGTCTGAAAGTGACAAATCCTTTGATAAGTGAAAGTAAGAGAACTAACAGTCAGGGAGAAAGTATATGTATAGACCCCGGACATCAGAGAAAAGGTAATAACGGGAAGGAAGAAATAGCACCGGGTTCGAGTATTACCAAGCCGAAAGTTTCGTCGGGAACTTCCGGAACTGCAACAAAAAAAGACGAGTATGTACTTACTCTTGAAATTGGTCTGAAATTAAAAGAAAAGCTCGAATCAGAAGGATATAATGTAATAATGACAAGAGAGACACATGATGTAAATATAAGCAATAAAGAAAGATCAGTTATGACGAACAAGGCGGGATGTTCACTTTATATCAGACTGCATGCCGACGGGTCGGAAAACAGAAATGCAGCAGGAATTTCCGTACTTACATCATCATCTAAAAACCAATATACACAAAAGGTTCAGGCTTCAAGTGACAGATTTTCAAAAATAATACTGGAAGAAACATTGAAAACTACAGGGGCTAAAAACAGAGGTGTAAGCTACAGAGATGATCTTACAGGAACAAACTGGTCTACAATAACAAATACTCTGATAGAAATGGGATTTATGTCAAATGCTGAAGAGGACAGAAAATTATCAACACCTGAATATCAGAATAAAATAGTAAACGGAATAGTGAATGGAATAAACAGATATTTAAAAGAAAAATAGAATACGGCAGATCAGGGCAGTTTTATAATTTTATAGAATGCCCTTTTTAAATATCTTAGAAAAAAATATTTGAACCATGACATACAGGTGTCACAGGTATGCTTTATAATAAAAGCATAATGAATCTAATAATTATGAATCAACCGAAGGGAGAAAAAATATGAATATAAAAGTAAACGGAATAACATTGGAATACAGTAAGGAGGGTACAGGAGAGCCGCTTATACTTCTGCACGGAAACGGTGAGGATCATCATATTTTTGATAAGCTTGCGGAAAAATTAAAAGAAAAGTTTACAGTATATGCAATAGACAGCAGAAATCACGGAAAAAGCTCTATGACAGATGATTTTTCTTATGAAACAATGGCAGAAGATATATTTTCATTTATTAATGCTTTGGAACCGGGCGGAGTATCTCTGGTAGGATTTAGTGACGGGGCTGTTATCAGTTTATTTCTGGCACTAAAATATCCGGATATAATAAAAAAAATGGCTCTGCTGGGAGTCAATCTGAAGCCGTCGGATTTTAAGAAAAATTGTTATGAGTATGTAAAGAAAGAATATGAAAAAACTAAAAATCCTTTGTTTAAGCTGATGCTGGAAGAACCAAATATAGAACTGGACAGGCTTGCCGGAATAAATATCCCGTCTTTGATAATTGCCGGAGAAGACGATATCTTTTATAGAAAAACATTTACAGATGCAGCAGAAACTATGCCTTATGCAGAACTGATGATTTTGGAGGGACATGATCATGACAGTTATATAACAGGCAATGATCTTTTATATCCGGAATTAAGTACCTTTTTCAGCAAATAAATTTTAAAATAACAGAAATAAAAAAGCTGTATAAAAATAGGATTATTTATGGCAAAATCATAATTATCTATTTTTTATACAGCTGTTATTATTTATTTCAGCCTGTTAATAAACTCATTTTCATCACTGATTGTTTCAGCTACAACACTTGTGATTTTTCCGTTTTTATCAATAAAAATATTAGTAGGGACAAATTTTACCTGTGTTCCTTCCACAAAAACACTGTTATAGTCAAAATAAACAGGGAATGTAAATTTTTCTTTGCTCAGATACTCTTTTACCTTCTCTTCTGATGAACGTCTCTCAATAAAAATCACTGCAAAATTATATTTGTTTTTATTTTTACGGTAAAATTTTTCAAGAACAGGAAGCTCTTCATGACAGTCAGGACACCATTCAGCAGCAGTAACAATAATGGTTTTTTTATTTTTGTCAAAAACCCTGCTGCTGGGTATTTTTTTACCATTAAGTGTTTCCAGTGTAAAAACAGGGAATGTATTTCCTTCCTGAAGATCAACACTGAAAGTATCAGATGCAGAAGTATTTTCACTATAGGCAGAAACTGATAAGAGAACGCCTAAAATTAAAACTGATAATAAAACTGTAAATTTTTTCATTTTTTCTCCTTATGATTTTAGTTTTTATTTATTAATTATATTTTTCATATTTTATTATAAGACCTGATCTATGAATATGATATATAAATCATACCATATAATAAGCCGTATTTATAAGTGTTTCTGTAAAAAAGCCCTGTTATCTGCTGTTTTTTAAAAGATTCTGCATTTCTTTGATTTCTGCGGGCTGGGTAGCCAGTATATTTTTTGAGATATTAATAAGTTTTTTGTTTTTCCCTGTTTTTAGATAAGCTTTCGCCATTTCCACAGCTCCTTCATGATGTACAATCATATTTTCCAGAAAAACCTGTGTAGCCTGATCAGGGGTGAGTTTTCCAGAAGGAAGCTTCATTTTTTTCATCATATTTCCCATAATATTTTCCATACTTTTTTGAAAAGATGTGCTGTCATTTCCTGTCAGAGCATCGGACTTTATAAGCTCCTGCATATCCTGTACTTCAGTACTCTGGGCCTTTATGATTCTGGCGGCCAGATCAGCTACTTTGGGATCCTTAGTTATATCCTTTATTCCGGAACTGGTAATAATGGCAGCTTCATGATGAAGAGTCATATAAACTGCGAAGATATTACCGGCATCGGTAGTAAGATAAGCACTGTTATCACCCATCATTATATCATGAGCAAACTTTTCACATTCAGAATAAGTCCGGAATTTTTGAGAAGTCAGCACATCTACCGGTGCCATTACGTCAAACAGCGGAATAACCGCAAGATAGTCATAATTCATTTTCATGGTAGGATTTTCCATAGTATGAGTCTGGTTATGCGAATCTGCAGCTGCTGAAGCTATATTACCCGAAAGAATCAGTGCAGAAATAATTAAAATCATTTTTTTCATTTTTATTTACCTCCTGTGTATATGAATGTAATGTCCGGTTCATAATCAATGTTGTATAACTAAAGATGAATCCGGAAGGACAATAAAGTACCCGCTACCTGTATAAGAAGTTTTCAGCATAAAAATAAACAGGGTGCAGGTGACCTTACAATACATTATATCAAAAAATACAGAAAGATAAAAATAAATAAGACTTTTTGATTATTAAGCAGACATTTTAGTCTGAAAAACCTGATTTTTATAATATTATTATTTATTATATCAGCATAATAAAAAAGCAGAATATACCGAATAAAAAAATACTGTTCCGCTTTTTGTTTTTAAATTGAAGAAAAGTCTGTTAAGTGTTATAATAGATAAAAAAACAAGGAGATATAAATAATGGATAAAAGTCTTACAGAAGCAAAAAGAGTTTTTGAAGCTGAAATTGAAGAACTGGTAAAAGTAAAAGACAGACTGGATGAAAATTTTTCAAAGATGGTGGACATGATTTATGAGTCAAGCGGGAAAGTAGTAATTACCGGTATCGGCAAGTCGGGACATATAGGCAAAAAAATATCTGCTACTCTGGCTTCTACAGGAACAAATTCGGTATTTATAAATGCAGCCGAAGCACTTCACGGAGATCTCGGGGTTATTAAAAAAGGAGATATAGTATTAGCTATTTCAAACAGCGGAAATTCTGATGAAATATCTAATATACTGCCTTCTGTGAGAAGAATAGGCGCTGATATAATTGCTTTTACGGGGAATAAAATTTCCGCACTTGGAAAAGAGGCAGACCTGATAATAAATATAGCAATAGATAAAGAAGCCTGCCCGATGGGACTTGCTCCGATGACATCAGCTACGGTAACGCTGGTAATGGGAGATGCACTTGCTGCTGCATTAATGCAGAAGAGAGACTTTAAACCGGAAAATTATGCAGTATACCATCCGGGAGGAAGTCTGGGAAGAAGACTTCTTTTGAAAGTAAAAGATCTTATGCATAAGAATGACGAGCTTCCGAAGCTTACCAAAGATACTCATATAGATACAGTGCTTATGGAGCTTACAAAGAAAAAAATGGGAGCTGTGTGTATAGCAGAAGATGACAGGCTTATAGGAATTATAACAGAAGGTGACATAAGACGGGCACTGACGCATAAGGAGAAATTTTTTGATTATACAGCAGAAGATGTAATGACTAAAAATCCTGTTTATGTTACACCAGAAATACAGGCAATAGAAGCACTGGAAAAAATGGAAGCGAGAGAAAGCCAGATCACTGTACTTCCTGTAGTTGATAATGATAAACTGGTAGGAATAATAAGAATACATGATTTATTAAATTTAAGATAGAGGATTTAGTGTGGACAGAAAAAATTTATTAAAAGGGACTTTGGTTTACTCACTTTCCAATGTAATAACCAAAGCCGGCTCAATAGTCTTTCTTCCCATAATGACCAGAATTCTTACCGTGGAGGAATACGGAATAATAGGTACTCTGGCACCTGTGACTACATTTCTTACTGTAATTCTGGGACTTGGGATTTATAATGCACAGATGAAACAATATGTGGTTTTGAAAGATGATAAAAAAGAACTGGGAAGCTATCTTTTTTCTTCGAATTTTCTGCTTATTATAATTAATGCAGCATTTTTACTGTTTTTAATGACAAGTGTTTCAGAATCAGTTTTTTCAAGGATTCCGGGACTGGATAAAATAACATACAGTCCTTATGTGATACTTTCAGCAGCAATAGCAACAGTAAATGTATTTAATATTCTTGCCATAAGATTTTTCAGAATGCAGAAAAAATATACTCAGGTAGCTCTGGGCAGCCTGCTTAGTTTTTTCTCAAACTATATGCTTGCTATTTTTTTTATAAGCAGGATGAAGCTTGGGGTGACAGGTTATCTTGCAGCTAATCTTGCAGCTGTTTTGCTTTTGTTTTTATACTATGCCAAAGGATATTTTTCTAATTTCAGGCTTCCGGTAAGGGCAAGGTATATAAAGTATTCGCTGAAAAACGGGATACCTCTGGTTTTTATAGAGCTTACGGATCAGGTAGTGAATTTAAGCGACAGACTTGTGCTTCTGATGTTTCTGGACTTTAAGATAGTAGGTTATTATACGCTAGCTTATACCGGAGGAAGAGTCCTTTCTGTAGTAACAGGTTCATTTATTGACAGCTGGACTCCTGAATTTTATGAAATAATGTGCAGTGACAGGGAAGATAAAAACGTGACGGGAATACTTGAGGAATTCATAGCGATTCTTACGGTAGTGTGTGTATTTGCACAGATTTTTTCACCTGAGCTGATAATGATGATTTTTCCGGCAAAATTTTACAATGCCATAGAATTCATGCCGGTAATACTTCCTGCTGTAGTGATTCAGGCGTTTTACTGTCTTGATTATTTTTTCCATTTTCATGAGGAAAGCTGGTATATTATTTTTCTTACACTTTTTTGTATGATTTTCAATCTGGTATTTAACTTTCTTCTGATACCAGTATTCGGAGCTTTGACAGCAGCATGGACTACACTTGTGGCATTTCTTCTGAGGGCTGTACTGGAAATGATCCTGATAAGGAAAAAGTATAATGTACGCTTTAATTATAAAAAACTCATTTTATATCTGATTATTATGGTAAATCCTGTTATTATATATCTTGGATCTGCCGATATAAGTCTTGTAAAGTTTCTGATAAAGCTGGGTTATCTGCTGGTTGTTCTGAAACTGGTAGTAAACAGAAGAGTATACAGCAAAATTCTGAATATATTAAATAAAATAAGAAGAAAATTCCAGAGATAGAAAAACAGAAAGGATAAAAATGGAATATAAATTTACTGTTTTTACTCCGACATATAACAGGGCGGGATTATTAACAGAATTATACGAATCACTGAAAATACAGACATATAAAAATTTTGAATGGCTGATAATAGATGACGGATCTGTGGATAATACTGAGGAAACAGTTAAAGAGTTTCAAAAAGAAAATATATTGAAAATAAATTATATAAAAAAAGAAAACGGCGGAAAACAGCGAGCATATAATCTGGCTGTGGAAAATGCTGGGGGAGAGCTTTTTATCTGTCTTGATTCTGATGACAAATATATTCCCGAAGGCTTGGAAATAATACTAAGATACTGGAAAGAATATGAAAAAAGAGACGATATTGCCGGTATGGGTTATTTGTCAGTTTATCCTGACGGGAAAATAATCGGGAAAAAATTTCCTGAGGATGTAATAATATCCAATCAGTTTGATATATATTATAAATATCAAGTGTCGGGAGATAAGGGACTTATGTTTCGGACAGAAATATTGAAAGAGTATAAATTTCCTGAAATAGACGGGGAAAAATTTATAACAGAAGCTGTAGTTTATAACAGAATATCAAGAAAATACAATATTTTGTATATAAATAAAGAGATAGAGATAAAGCAGTATCATGAAGGCGGACTTACCAGCGGGTATAACAGACTTTTGTTGAATAATCCCAAAGGAAGTGCTCTCTATCACAATGAGAGAAATTTTTTTAAGATGTCATTCCGGGATAAAATATTAAATAATGCTGTTTATTATAAATTTTCAAGAGCAGCAGGGGAAAATATAAGAAAAATATTCTTAGATTCAAAAGCGGTGTTTTATCTGGCTGTAGCTTTGCCGATAGGTGAATATATGTTTCGGCGTGCCGGAAAAGATACCGGAAGGTAAATTTTGATTTTAAGGAGTAAAAAATGAAAAAAGTACTGGTGTTATTATTAAGTCTGGGGATTTTTAGTGCGGGGTATTCGTATTCATGCTCGGGCTCTGCATTTTATGACATAAGCAGGGATTATGTCACGAAAAAGGACGGGATATATTATGAATACAGTTATAAAACAACACAAAATAATAACGGAAAAATGGAGCTTATTCCCAATGTGACTGAAAGCAGCAAAGTAACAGGAGCAGATGCGGCGACATTTGAAAAAATAAATAAATTTTTGGGAAAAGATAAGAAAAACCTTTATTATAAAAATAAGGTTATCGGAAAAAGCGAAGGCTTTGAGAGTATAGGTGCTTATTATACATATAAACCCTGTACAAGTCCTGAGGATAATTATATAATAAAAAATACTGACAGTGTTTTTATAAATGATAAAAAATTAAATATTGATCCCGAAAGTGCGGAATTGCTATATCTGAATACAAAGCAAAATACTGATACGGGCTTTACTATGCTGAATCTGTATGCACAGGACAGTAACGGTGTATATTATTATTCGGAATTTGCCGGGGCAATGCAAAAAATACTTGATAAGCCGCTTAAACAAAATGAATATAAGGTTTTGGAAAATACAGGAAATTCAGTATATTTCGTAAGTCCTTACAAAGTATATCTGAACGGGACAGAGATAAAGGGTGCAGATGCTAAAACCTTTCAGATAGTAAGCAGCAGTACAATACCGCTTTCAAGGGATAAGGACAGCTATTATAAAGATCACACCATGATTACCAAAGCCGAATATGATAAATACAGAAGATCAAGATAATTTTTTATAAAATTCGGATAATCTGGCTAAAAACAAATATATTATCGGTTTTAAAAGGAAAGCAGAATTTTTACATATAAAAAATGGTAAAAATGCTTTTACAAAAGGAGTAAGGATAAAATGAAAAAGGTTTATATTTTTTTACTAACAGCTTTATTAGGTTTGGTATTATCCTGTGAGAAGGCTGGAAAGCCGGCAGATGAACAGCCGCCTCACGAGATCAAAAAGAGAACCAGCAGACTTCTAATAAGAGGCACAGAAGAACCGGTGTCGGTAAATCCTAATTTATCGCAGACTCCGACTGGAATAGTGGTTAACTCCTTTCTAAATGAAGGACTTACTAAAATAGGAAAAGACGGAATGCTTGTCCCCGGTCTTGCAGAAAGATGGGAAGTAAGCAGTGACGGAAAAGTCTGGACATTTTATTTGAGAGATAATTTGAAATGGTCAAACGGAGATATTATTACTGCAAATGATTTCAGATTTTCATGGATAAATGTTCTGAATCCTTCCACAAAAGCAGAATATGTAGATTTTTTGTATATAATAAAGGGAGCAGAGGAATACAGCAGACATAAAGGAAAGCTGGCGGATGTGGGAATAAAGGCTGTTAATAACAAAACTCTGGAAATAACCCTTACCAGACCGGCAATGTATTTTCCGTTATTACTTGCACATCCTGTATTCTTTCCTGTCAGTGAAAGATTTTATCTGGGCTCAAAGGAAGATTTCGGAACAAGACCTGAAACTATAACATCAAGCGGGCCTTATACGCTAAGAGAATGGAATACGGGGAATAATCTGCTTATGGTAAAAAATCCATATTACTGGGATAAAGGAAATATAAAGCCTGAGGAAATAGAAATAAAAATCATTTCTGACCCTCGGAAAGCAATGAATGCATTTAATTCCGGAGAGGTAGATATAGTAAATCTGGAACAGGAGCTGTATCAGGAATATAAAGATGATCCGAGACTCCAGAAATATCCGAACGGACGTATATTTTATGTTTCATTTAATGTAAAAGACAAGATATTTGAAAATCCCAAGATAAGAAAAGCAGTAGAATTGAGCATAGATAAAAAGGAATTGACGGATATAGTGCTGGAAGGAAGCGGACAGCCTGCCGACAGATTAATACCGTCTATAATTCCGGGGTTTGAAGATGAAGAAAACGATGAAGAAGATGGAAATTCTGAAAAAAGCTACGGCTATGCTCCCAACAGAGCAAAAAAACTCTATAAAGAAGTACTTAAAGAGCTGAAAACAGAAAGACTTCCTATAATAAAGCTTTTGATAAAAGAAGATTATGCAGACAGAAAAATTGCTGACTATCTGAAAACAAAGCTTAAAGAAAATCTTGATATGGACATAGAAATAGTAACTAATGATAAAGACAGCTATGTATTAAGGCTTTGTGACGAAAAACCCATTTATGCAGATCCGATGGGATACTTGAAAATATTTAAAACAGAATACAAGGATAATTACGGATTTTACTCCAATCCGGAATATGATAAGCTGGTGGATAAAGTCAATATAGAGATGCTTAATCAGGAGAGAATAAAATTTGCCGAAGAGGCAGAAAAAATACTTATGAAAGATATGCCGGCAGTATTTTTATTTTTTCAGGAAAGAGAAATAATGGTTAATCCGAGGGTTAAAAATATATATTTCATAAGTTTTGGCATGAAATATTATGTGCTGGAAGCTGAAATGACGGAATAAGGGGGAGAAATGCATAAAAATTTGGCATTATTAATTGGAATTTCTATTTTTTACACTAGTTTTTCCTGTGTCGTAAATGAAGAAGGACCGGGGAGAATATCACGGAGGTATGGTTATATAAAAACCGGTAATGAGATTTTTTACGGCAGTTATCTGGAAACAAAATCCTTGGCTCTTAACGAAGAGTCTTTAAAGACAGATGTCAGAAAGCTGAGAAAAACTACGGGAGCTGATGCCGAAACTTTTAAGGAGATTAATCAATGCTACGGGGCGGATAAGAACAGAGTTTATTATCAGGGAATAGAATTCGTTTCAAATGATGGTTTTCAGATTTTGGGAAGCTATGATTCCGATATCAGATACAGAGACGGGACAACAGAGCATATAAGGGACTATGTGGTAAAGACCAAGGACAGTGTATATGACGGATTAAAGTTTGTAAATATGGATTCTCCAAGTTTTCAGCTTCTTTATGCCGGACACGGAGGAATGATATATGCACAGGATAAAACAGGAATATATTATAAAGGTGTGGAAAAAATAGACAGTCTTCCTGTGAAAAATGATGATTTCAGAATACTTGAAAACGGAGAACATATATACCTGATTACCAGATACAGGGTATATATGGAAAACAGACTGATAAAAGAAGCTGATCCTGAGACATTCGGCATATTTGACAACGGGGTTTTCCCCGAAATATCAAGGGATAAAAAGAATTATTACAAAAACGGGGAGAAAATGACTTCACAGGAAGTAAAAAAAATTTTTAAGATAAAAAACGGAAGATAAGAAAAAGGAGAAAAAAATGGGTTTTGGAAAGATTTTGAAATGTAAAAGCTGCGGCTCTGAATATGATATGTGTCTTGGAGAGTCAGAAGAGGGAGAAACAGAAACTGTTTTGTTTTGCACAATCTGCGGATCTTTTGGACATAAAAGCGATCTTGTGGGGAAAGAAACTGTCTGCTGTGGAAAGCCCATGGAAAAAATAACAGAATTAGGAGATCTGGATAAAAGAATAAAAAAATTCAGATGTCCCGGATGCGGAAAGAGAGACATTATAGATACAGGGGAATTGTTTTCCTGGGAATAAGAAACAGGAGGTATTATGAGAATAAAAATAGAAAAAATAACATTTTTTGATTTTCTGTTAACGAAAATGAGTACGGATAAACTAAATATAACAGCTTCATTTTTAATAGTATATGCTTATGTTATGCTGAAGCTGAGATACAATATGATGATGTCCATGGGGATGAAAGTAACTGCGGGGATATTAATCGGCGCAGCGGTAACTGCATTTATATACGGTCTTTTATATTTTTTGAAATTCAGAAAGCTAAAGGGAGAAAATCCTGGAATACAGGGGAAATTTGATAAAGATTCCGTAAAAGATTTTAATATTTTTGGTACGCAAAAAAAATTCAAGATGCAGCCGTATTCCAGATTTAATAAAAAATATGAAAATAAGTATACATTTTTTATGCGGTTTGACGGTATGAAGCTCTTATTTATTCCCAAAAAATATTTAAGTATAGAAGAAATAGAATACATAAGAAAAAAAATAAAATAACAAAAGGTTTGTTCGATATTTTCCTGTTTATTATTCCATGACAAAGCATGGATAAAAGTAAGAAAGACTATATATAATTATATAGCGGACTTGAAACAGAAAAGAACCGGAATTTTAATTTTGAGAGCTTATAAACAGCAATATATGAAAGAAGGCATATATAAAAATGTCTTCTTTTTGATTTGGATTTGTTTAACATTGTACTTACATCTGATTATTACCAAAGAATGTACCATTTTTAAGAGCAGATAAAAAAATAAATTAAAAAAAAGATTGTTATTAATACGCGTTTTGTGCTAATATTATACTGAATAACTATATAAAAATAAGGTGATAAAATGAATGAAATAAAAATAAGATATGTACATCCGGAAGAGCTTATAAATCTCACGGAGGATGCAAAAAACTATTTTCTGGACCTAAGGTCTAAAGATATCATTAATTATGAAGAATTTGAACTGATATTAAATGAGCTTTCATTGGTAGAAGATAAACTGGGTATTATGCAGTTGGAAGAATTACTGATAATGAACGGTATAGACACTAAAATTATTCTAAATTAAGAGGTGGAAATTTTGGCAAAAAAATTAGTTATTGTTGAGTCTCCCTCGAAGGCTAAAACAATAGAGAAGATACTGGGAAAGGGTTATGAGGTAGAAGCATCATACGGACACGTTATTGATCTCCCAAAAACTAAAATCGGCGTAGATATAGAAAATAAATTTGAGCCTCACTATCAGGTAATAAAGGGTAAGGGAGATATATTAAAAAAGCTGAAAGATAAAGCAAAAAAAGCAGATGCTGTATATCTGGCATCGGATAAGGACCGTGAAGGTGAAGCTATAGCATGGCATATCTCTAATTATATCAAGGTTCCTGCTAAGACAAAAAGAATAGAGTTTAACGAAATTACCAAAAGTGCAATAAATAATGCAATAAAGCATCCGAGAAACATAGATGAAAATCTGGTGAATGCCCAGCAGGCAAGAAGAATACTGGACAGGATAGTGGGTTATAAAATAAGCCCGCTTCTGTGGAAGATAATAAATAAGAATGCAAGTGCAGGAAGAGTACAGTCTGTGGCTTTGAAGCTTATCTGCGATCTCGAGGATGAAATCAGAGAGTTTATTCCGCAGAAATACTGGGAAGTAACGGCAATTACAGATAAAGGAATAGAACTGGGAATATACGAAATAGCTGGAAAAAAAGTAGACAGAATTTTTGACGAAAAAGTAATGAAGAAGCTGAAAAAGGATCTGGCAAAGAAAAATCTTGAAGTATTTAAGATAAAAGTAACAAAAAAGACACAAAGACCGCCGCTGGTATTCAAAACAAGCACGCTGCAGCAGCTGGCATCTTCATATCTCGGTTTTGCCACATCAAAAACAATGAGAGTGGCTCAGCAGCTTTATGAGGGACTTTCGATAAACGGTGAAAATGTGGGACTGATTACTTATATGAGAACTGATTCCACAAGAATTTCCAATGAATCTATGGCAGATGCAGGAAAGTACATAGAAAAAAACTTCGGAAAAGAATATGTAGGGAAGTATATGCCGGCTAAAGCCAAAGGAAATGTACAGGATGCCCATGAGGGAATAAGACCTACAGATATTAATCTTTCTCCTGACAGCATAAAAGACTCATTGAGTGCGGAGCAGTATAAATTATACAAGCTGATATGGGAAAGATTTCTGGTATCACAGTTTTCGGCAATGAAATATGATCAGATGCAGATAAATGCCAAAAATGGGGACTATGTATTCAGAGGAACTATAAATAAAGTAACTTTTGACGGATATTATAAAGTATTTAAAGATGAAGACGAAATAAAAACAGCTGATTTTCCTGAAATAAAAGAAGGAGACGAGCTTGTAGTAAAAGAGCTGAATATAAAAGATGGAATGACAAAGCCGCCTGCAAGATTTTCAGAGTCTTCACTGGTAAAAAAGCTGGAAGCGGAAGGAATAGGAAGACCGTCTACATATGCTTCCATTATAGAAACACTGAAAACAAGAAATTATGCAGAGCTCGTGGATAAAAGATTTATTCCGACAGTTCTGGGCTATGAAGTAAAGTCTGAGCTGGAAAAGCACTTTGAAAAGATAATGAATATAAAGTTCACCGCTAATATGGAAGAGGAACTTGATGAAATAGAGAACGGAAGCATAAAGTGGGAAGAGCTTATGGCTAATTTTTATAAAGGGCTGGAGGTAGATCTTACCAAGTTTGAAAAAGAGATTCAGGATCTTCAGGACAGAAGAATAGAAGCAGATATTATGTGTGCTAACGGAACAGAGGCTATGATACTGAAAACCGGGAGATTCGGAAAGTATCTTATCTGTGAGTCGAATCCTGACGAGAAGGTTTCTCTGAAGGGTATTCAGATACCGAAGGAGGAGCTGGAGGCAGGTAAAATAATAGTAAAGGACAAGGTAGCCGAAAAGGAATCAGAGAAAAAAGGAGTTCCTACTGATCATTTTACTAAAGACGGAGCAAGAATTTTTGTAAAAAAGGGAAGATACGGAGAATATCTTGAAAGTGAAGATTATGAAAATGATGAGATAAGAATGCCGCTTCCTTATAAGATAAAACAGGAAATAAAAAAAGGTACTGCAAAAATGCAGGACGGGATGTATATCATACATGAAGAGCTTGAGAAAATGCTGGCTGAGGATCAGAGAATTATAGAAGAAGCAGGATTGTGTGAAAAATGCGGCAGACCTTTTGAAATAAAAATAGGGAGATTTGGAAGATTTTTGGCATGTACGGGATATCCGGACTGCAAAAATATAAAGAAAATTCCGAAAAAGTAAGAGGCTGATTTTATGGAAGAATCAAAAGAAAAGGAACTTCTCATAGAGCCTCTTGAAAAGTTTCTGCACTTTCAGGAGGTAATATTAGGAAAAAGCTATAATACAATAAGGGGCTACAGAAAAGATATAACACAGTTTATTGATTATATCAGCGGAAATGAAGAGATTTTTGATTATAACAAAGTGGAAGTGTTTACTGTAAGATCATTTATAGCTTATTCAAATAATAATGAAGTGGGGAAAAGAAGTATAAACAGAAAAATATCTGCTCTGAGAACATTTTTTGCATATCTGAAAGAGCAGAATATAGTAGAAGCAAATAAACTCATTTATGTGAATATGCCTAAATTTGAAAAAGAGCTTCCTACTGTGCTGACAAAGGATGATATTAATAAATTAAGAAATGTAATAGATATATCAAAGGTTACCGGGATCAGAGACCGGCTTATTATAGAATTTCTATACTCAAGCGGTCTCAGATCCAGTGAGCTGGTAAGCCTGAGCGAGCTTATGATAAACCTTGAAGAGAGGGAAGTAAGGGTGCTCGGTAAAGGAAATAAGGAGAGAGTTACCTTTTTCAGTGAAAATGCCAGAAAATGGTATGAAAAATATATCTCTGCCAAAAGAAACGAATATAAAAATTATACCCCGAATATTGTCTTTGTGAACAGCAGAGGTGAAAGAATAACAACAAGATCTCTTAGAAGGCTTATAGCTGATTATGCTGAAAAAGCAGGGATAAATAAAGAAGTCACCCCTCATGTATTCAGACATTCTTTTGCTACGACACTGCTGAATAATAAAGTAGATATAAGATATCTTCAGGAGCTCCTGGGGCACAGCAGCATATCGACTACACAGGTATATACACATGTGAGCAAGGCTCTTTTAAGAGAAATATATATAAAAGCTCATCCTTTGGCAGATGAGGATTAATACGGAGGAAAAAATTGATAATAAAAAAATGCAGCGGGTGTGGAATTACCCTGCAAACTGAATTTCCTGAAAACGCAGGATATGTATCAGAGGAAAAGTTTATAACAGGAACAGATATTTTGTGTCAGAGATGCTACAGAATAAAGCATTACGGAAAGCATCAGGATATAGAGCTTACAAAAGAAGATTATAAAAAGGAAGTAGAAGATGCAGTAAAAAAATCCGATATTATACTTGCAATATTTGATATAATAGACTTCGAAGGGTCATTCAGTGAAGAAATTCTGGATTTTTTGAGAGAGTATAATTCTATTGTGATGATAAATAAAATAGATCTTCTGCCTAAGACAATACACCCGAGTGAGATATCAGACTGGGTCAAAGGACGTCTTGAAGAAGAAGGAATAGTTCCTTATGATATAGCTCTGATGAGTACAAAAACAAAGTACGGTGTAAACGGTGTATTAAGAAAAATAAAAAGCTTTAAGGAAAATGCGACGGCAGTAGTATTAGGGGTCACTAATACCGGAAAGTCATCTTTTATGAATTCCCTTATGGAAAAGGATAAATCTACAATTTCAAAATATCCCGGAACAACTCTGAAATCTATAAAAAATAAAATAGACGGGACAGATATAAAAATAATAGATACTCCGGGTCTTATTCCCGAAAAAAGAATATCTGATCTTCTGGAGCCTAAAGAGGCACTGGCACTGGTTCCGAACGGTGAAATAAACAGAAAAACCTTTAAGCCGGATAATAATCAGGTTTTCTTCTTTGATGGTCTGATGTGGTTCAGGGTGATTGTGGAAGAGGATGAAAAGAGTCCTATTTTTTCTGCGTTTGCAGCAAAGGATATAAAGTTTCACGTAACGAAGAAAGACAGGGTAGAGGACTTATTAAACAAAGACTTCTTTACTTTCCCGTCAAAAACAGAAAAAGATGCTTACTATCAAAAGATGAAAAAGGAAACACTGACTGTGGAAGCTTTTGAAGAAATGGCAATATCGGGGCTTGGATGGATAAATGTAAAAAGAGGGCCTCTCAAAATAGAGCTGTCTTACCCTGAAAATGTAAAGATAGTTATCAGAAACGGAATAATTAATCCAAAAATTAGGAGAAATAATGAAAAAATCAAAAAAGAAAATGACTAGAGAAACAAAAATAGGAATATTAAAATTTTTTATTTTTATATTTATTATTTTGTGTATTTTTTCTGCATTTGTATTTTTTCAGGGTAAAAGAGGCAGAAGGCTGAAAAGAGTTACAATAGAGATACAGACTGAAAAACTTAATAATTCCATTAAGATTTTTAAGGCTTTGGAAGGGAAATATCCCGAGCTTGCAGGAAAAGAAAATAATCTTAGAGACATAAAGACTTCAAAGGGTGTGACTTTTCAGGAAATTTATGAAGATGAAGAAGTGTTTACACTGCCCAGAGATATAAAAAATGAAATAGAGGAAACAAATATCATAAGACTTGTAAAGGACGAAAAAGGCGGCTGGTATTATGATATGGCAAAAGGGACAATAGAAGCTAACCTGCCTGAAAAGGCTTATAAATAAGGAGTGAAGTATGGAAGATTACGCTGAATTGTTAACCAAAAATACCAGAACAAACAGAATGAATTTACTTTTGCAGTTTACTATTATAATAGTAGATGTTTTGCTGCTGGGATTATTTTTAAAAAATGGTTTCGGATTATTTTCGATAGTATTTTTTCTGATTCTGGTGTTTATTTCATCATACGGCAATATACTTTTTTTGAAAAAAAGAAGGCTGGAAACTTTTGATGCAATAGGAAAATACAGCAGTGAAGAAGTTCGTGAAATAATAGGCGGGATATTTGCAGATATAAATAAAAGAGAGAAGCCAAATATCTATATTATATCCTCAAGTACTGTTAATGCATTTGTTACTGAAAGTATAATAAAGGGGATAGCCCCTCTGAATGCTCTGTATCTGTCGGAGGATTTGTTTGCCAATCTGAAAACAGAGGAGCTGAAATCCGTAATATATCATGAACTCGGACATTACTATTATTTTATGAATCCGTTTTCAAAAAATATTCTGCCGTTAGATATTTTTTCGGTATTATTTCCTTTTTTTCTTTTTTTGATATTAGGGCTTAAATCGATATTTTCTTTATTCTTTCTTGTTTTTTCATTCAGTGCTTTTGTGAGATATCTTACATTTAAGAATATAAAGGATAATGAGTATCTGAGTGACTTTTTTTCAGCACAGAAAAACGGTCTTTTGAATATAGTAAACGGCTTGATCGTGGTAAGTAAGATAAATGAAATAGACAGTAAAATAGTAAGATATCTGGTAGAGAGAATAACAAGAGACAAGCAGAGGCTTTCTTTTCAGGATTTTGATTTTTATTACGAAACTCTGAGAAAAGAGATACCTTATGAGTTTCAGAATTTTGATCAGATATCGGAGCTTATAGATGATTTTCTATATGACGGATCAGATGAAAATATTCCTGAAATAAACAAGGAAAGTTATTATTATGAGGAGATAGACGGCTGGGAAAAATTTGATCTGAATCATGATTTCAGAATTTCTGAGGAAGAATACCCGCTTCTTATAGAAACCCTTATAAATAATGAGCTTAATGAAACAGCTGAGCAGAAAGTTTTTGATGAGCGTTATAATATTACACATCCTTCACTGAAGAACAGAATACTGTTTCTTGAGGATAATAAGGAATATCTGGAACTTTAATGATAGATAAAGGCGGTAAGATGTATATTTTGATAATATCTGTAATAATAGCGTTTTTAGCTTATTTAAGATATTTTCCCCTGGGTTATGATGAAGATAAACACTTTGAAGAGATAAAAAATCAAAAAAAATCTGATTTTTATTCTGTTAATTTTAGTAAAAAGTACTTTAATTTATGGAAAAAAGATAAGAGAAATATATTTCACAGTGTAAAATGGTTTTTGGAAAAGAAGCCTGATTATAATTATGAGAAAGGGAAGTATTTTCCCGAAAATAAAAGTATCACTAAAGAAGAACTGAAGTATTTGATTAAAAATGAAAAAGGTTTTATAATATGGATAGGACATAATACTACTCTTATAAAAGCAGGAGAATATTTTTTTCTGTGTGACCCCGTTTTTTCGGAAAAGATTTTTTTTACAAAAAGACATACTAAGGCAGGAATAGATGCAGAAACGTTAAATGAAGTATTTAAGAGCAAAGAGCTGAATGTCTTGATTACGCATAATCATTATGATCATCTGGATATAAAATCACTAAAAAAACTTAAAATAACAGGAAATGTTTTTCTTCCCGCAGGAGTAAAAAAGCTTTTAAAAGGTATAAATGCCCAAGAAATTATAGAGCTTAACTGGTGGGACAGTATTGAAACAGGCAGCATAAAGATTAATTTTCTTCCTGCACAGCATTACTCACACAGGATATCACAGGGTAAAAACAGCTCCTTGTGGGGCAGTTATGTCATAGAAACGAAAAACGGCGATATTTTTATAGGCGGAGATTCCGGTTATTTCGGCGGATATAAAGAATTCGGAGAAAAATTTAATGTGAAATATGCGGTTCTTCCGACGGGAGGTTATGAAACAAGATGGTTTGCAGCATATGAACATATGAATATTGAGGATTCTCTGAATGCAGCAGCAGATTTGAAATGCAGAGTTATGATTCCTGTACACTGGGGAGCATTTCATCTTGGAGTGGAGCCGCTTGATTACACAGGGTTCAGATTTAACAGCATAGTAAAAAACAATGAAAATATGGCAGATATAATAAAATTAATTAATTTGGGAGAAGTATTTTATCTCTGATAATAGAAAGGCATACAAATGGATTATGAGCTTTTACTAAAGAGTTATAAAGGACTGGTGGAAAAAGAAAATAATTTTACAGCAACTCTGGCAAATACAAGTGCATTTATTTTTAATACCATAAAAGGATTAAACTGGGCAGGTTTTTATTTGTCTGATGGAGAAGAACTGGTGCTAGGACCTTTTCAGGGGAAACCTGCATGTACCAGAATAAAATATGGAAGCGGAGTATGCGGGACAGCTGTAAGTAAGGCTGTAACCATGGTTGTGGATAATGTTCATGATTTCGAGGGACATATAGCATGTGACGGTGCTTCAAATTCGGAAATAGTGGTTCCTGTATATAAAAATGGAGTGATAATAGGTGTACTGGATGTGGATAGTCCGGAATTTTCCAGATTTGGCAATGCAGAGAAAGAATTCTTTGAGAAGATCGTAAAGGTCATAGAAGAAAAAATCCAATAACGGAGGAAGATTATGGGAGTGGAACATTTAGAGAAACTGGCTGAATTTTTTAAAGTATTTGGAGACAGGACGAGACTGAGTATACTAAAGTTGTTGCTGGAGAATGAAATGAATGTGACAGAGATATCTGAAAAACTGAATATGAATAATTCGGCAATATCACATCAGCTCCGTGTGCTGAGAACAGCCAATCTGGTAAAAACCAGAAAAGACGGAAAAGAAGTATTTTATATGCTTTCCGATGATCATGTAAAGAAAATTTACGAAGTAGGAATGGAACATATGATGGAGTAACGGAATAGAAAAAATCATTTATAGAAACTGCCAATTTGATTTACTGTGTAGATCAAGTCGGCATTTTTATATTGGTCATTTTTGATAAAATGGCAAAGAAGAGTTAAAAAGTGTTGAAAAGTTTTAGTGTTTTCTTGTATTGAGAAATTGACTATGCTAAAATATGTGAAAAGCAGAAATTATATG
Source organism: Sebaldella termitidis ATCC 33386 (assembly GCF_000024405.1). Taxonomy (NCBI): domain Bacteria; kingdom Fusobacteriati; phylum Fusobacteriota; class Fusobacteriia; order Fusobacteriales; family Leptotrichiaceae; genus Sebaldella; species Sebaldella termitidis. The sequence goes on from NC_013517.1 coordinate 1,961,680, forward strand.
AGAAGCCAGTAATCATACCGTTAGTCGGCTTATGTCTGAAAGACAGGTGAGATAATGAATAAACAGGAGAAAAAGTTAAAACTGAAAGAATGGAAGCAGGAGAAAAAAATTGAATTTGAAAAATCATTGCCGATAAGCAGAAAATTATTTGAACAGCTTTTTGAATATTTAGATGAGAAGCTTGATATCGAAAAATGCTCACACGATTTGTCACTGACAGTGGAATTTTTGATACAAAATAATCTGGCTCAGGATGCTGTAATAAACTGGCTGAAGGAAAATGGCGGGTACTGTGACTGTGAGGTTTTGTATAATGTAGAAGAGAAGTTTTTTGATGATGCAGTTCTCTGATAAAATGATACAGAGATTTATAATGGTTTTGAATAATGTTACAGTGGGATATTAAAATCGAAAATAACAGTAATTTTATTATTTTTGTTATATTGAGTTAAAAATTATCAGGGGGTAACTATATGACAAACAGAGAAATAGGAAGAAAAATTGATAATGCGTTGAAACATATACCGCCGAAAGAATTGGAAGAGCTTCCCAAAACAAGATATGGTCTTTCACAGTGGCATAGCTATGAACATTTTATTTGGAAGACCGGTGAACAAATACGACAAATGTTATTAAAGAATAAAAATATAGTATTATCTGATAAACAGATAGAAAAAATTATAGAAATCATTAATAATCCTTTAGCAAAGAGAGGGCGCCAGACTTTTGCGTGGCTGTTGGGAAAAAGGAAATACGCCGGGCTGGCACCGAGAATTATTGATCAGATTTATGATGATGATGTTTCACTGCACATTTTTGATACAATTTACAAAATGCGGGCATTGGGCTATGAAAAGGAAATTTCGGATTTTCAGGAAAGATTTAAGCCGCTTGCTGCTGAAAGGAAAAAAATAAAAAGATATTTAGACGGATTTAAGTAAATTATATTTTGAATTTTGTTATTATTTTGATAACAGTTTTGAAATAATCAGTTTATTATAGGAGTGAACAGAGAGCAAGCAATAAGAATAATCTATATATTTAAAACGCCTGTTTTTGTGGAGAAGTTTAAAACCGGTGTTTTTTTATTTGTGTTATTTTACAGCTGATTTTATGGCTGAGAAAAATGGGTATTTTGGAAGAGGCAAAAGAGGTAGAGCTTACTTATGATGAAAAGAAGATAACTCTGGAAAAGAAATAAAAAAATTCTCCTGCCAGTCTTAAAAAGAACTACAGGAGAAGTACAGTCTAATAAAAGACTCACCATCATTATTATAGTGTGTTATCTCCTAAAAATCAAATTTTAGGAGGAAAAATATGAACAAAGCAGAAATGTTTAATATGTTAATCAGGAAGGAGTTGTCTGAGAATTTAGCATTGACTAAATTAAACAAAAAAAATTATGGAACTGGAAAATGAAAATAGGTTTAAAGAAAAGCATGGTGATGAGGTGTTTCATGATTATTACGAAAGCAGAACTTGCAATTGAAGAACTGTCAGAGTGTATAACTTTTAGTTTTGAAATAGGAAGAAAAATAGCCTTATAAAAAATTCTGTCGATCTCTGATAAGGAATAAACTGCCGGGGATCGACAATCTTATATTTTATAAATATTTGAGTATATTTTTGAATAAAAAGTGACATAATTTTGTCATGATTTGATAGACGAAAAAAACAGATCGACAGAAATGCTTATTTAAGGTATAATAGATAAAAGGTTTGCAAATGTATTGGTATTAATATAACTATCTTAGAATGTAAATTTTTTTGTTTCAAAAATTTCTATTATATAATCATTTGGTATTAATATAACTATCTTAGAATACTAATATACATATTCACATACAAAACATATTTTTTTAATTTCTCACATGATAAAAAATTATAAAATATTCAACTTATTCTCTGAAAAATTGAAAATAATTCGTTTTTTTACAATTATTTATTTTTTGATTATGATATTATCTATAAGATATAATTTTTCAGGAGGTAAGATATATGAAAGTAACATCATTTTCACCAAATTTAATGGTAAAAAGTGTAAATAAAAGCATTGAATTTTACTGTAATATTCTTGGTTTTTCCCTTTTGCAGACTGTACCTGAAAATGGAGAGTTTGATTGGGGAATGGCAAAAAAAGATGACTTTTTTATTATGTTTCAAAAGGAGGAAAGTTTAAAACAGGAGTATCCCGAGCTGGAATCTAAAATTTCAGGAGGAGCCCTTACTTTTTATATGAAAATTGAAGATATTCAGGAGTTTTATAATAAAATCCATTCTCATACAAATATTTCACATAAAATGCATAAGACTTTTTATGGTGCTGATGAATTCGCCATAACAGACCCCGATGGATTTATTCTTGTCTTTTCAGATACATTTTTATAATAAAAGTAATACAATAAATTATTAGTTTCAGAAAGAAAAAGAGAAGTTAAACTACTTCTCTTTTTTTCTGCTAGTGCAGTACATCAAAAACAAACTAAGAAAATTATCTGAATTTTTATTACTATTCCATACATACAGAATGAGAAAAATCCATATCAAATTAAGCAAAAAATATTAATACTGAATTTAATTATTAAGAACAGCAGAAGAGTGATATTAAAAGGTTTTTTATATAAGATATATTTTTTTTAAAAATTTAAAAATTGTTTGACATTTTATTATGGAAGATGTATTATACATTTGGTAAATTGTAATAAATGCATTTTTATAATTGAAATTATAAAAAAATCATTCAAATGCGTATACAAATTTCTATTTAGGAGAATTGCTGCTATTAACATTAATTTATCGTTTAAAATATTAATATAGGAGAATAGTAAATGAAAAAATTTAAGAAAAATAAACTTTTGATCGCTTTTATGGCAGTAATAATAGCAAATTCAGCTTATGCAGAAAAATCAGATGAAAATGAACTTATAATTCTGGGAAATTATTTTAAAAACCATAATAATCCGAAAAAGCAAAATGCAGGAGGAGGAATTACAGTTCCGACGGATCCGGATAATAATATACCGGATAATGACGACCCAGAGGAACCAGATAATCCTGTTGATCCCGATGAACATATAATTCCGGTAGATCCTGTTAAATTAGTAGTGGTAAAGGAGAATGACAAGGAAAGTGCCTGGAAATTACAATACGGAAATAATTTGTCTTACAATGTTTCGGGGGATATATCATCTGTTAACACAACAGCCTTATGGATGACAGATCGAAATACTGTAGTTACAAATAATAATACTTTGGAATCTGATTACTCCACAACAAATGAAAATAATAATCAATATACAGTACATGTAGAAAATAATGCTTCTTTTATAAATAACGGAATAATAAACGGGAACAATGTAATAGGAGTATATCTGGAAAATGCAGATTCTTTTGAAAATAGTACAGGTGCAAGTATTAATAATACAGGCAGCTATGGAGTAAGAGCATTTAACACAAAAGAAATAAAAAATAACGGATTGATACAAAATACGGGTGATTACGGTCTATATGCTTCAGATGTTTCGTATATAGAGAATAAGGAAAACGGGATAATAGCCAATATCGGAAACTATGGTGTATTTTTAAAGGGACAGGACAGTATTTTTATAAATAATGGAACAATAGCTAATAGTGGAAAGTATGGTTTACATATAGTAGATGGTTCCGCAATTAATTACGGGATCATAGAGAATAATAGTTCTTGGGGAATAAAATCTGATGAAAATGCTACAGCAGAAAATTACGGGATAATCAGAAACGGCAGTTCTGCCGGTATGGGTGCAATAAACGGCGGTACGGTAATAAACCATAGTGATGGAGTGATAAGCAATCTTGGCGAAAACGGAATGTATGCAACTTCTAATTCCAAAGCGATAAATTACGGTATAATTGAAAATCTCAAGTCAGTGGGAATGATAATAAGCGGAGAAAATGCTTTAGGAATAAATAACGGAGAAATAAGATCAAATGGTGTTTACGGGATGCAGGGAGATTACTCGGGAGAAATAATAAATAACGGGAAAATAATAAATAACGGGAATTTTGGAATGCTGATTTTCGACGACGGAACACGGGCAATAAATAATAATGTCATAGAAAATAAAGGAAATAATGGTATGGGCATGATGGAAGGCAGCGGATATATAGAAAACAACGGAACGATACAAAATACTGGGGATAATGGAATTTCTGTGAATGGAAGCGGTTATGCAAAAAATAACGGAACAATAAAAAACTTAGGGGATTATGCTACGTCTGTTACTAGTACTGGAATAATAGAAAATAACGGAATAATAGAGCTGACAGGAGATAACAAAACAGGGATGACGACAACCGGAGGCGGTATTTCTATAAATAACGGAACAATAAAAATGAATGGACAAAATACTGTAGGAATATATGCTTCAAACGGGACTGTAATAAATCAGGGAAATATAATAATAAATGGTTCAGGACACGGGATAGCGGCATATAATAACAGTCATGTTATTTTGGGAGAAGGGAGTACAATAACAATAAACTCTTCGTCACAGACATATAACGGAACAGAAACAGGAGGAGACGGGACTTATGTTTATGTGGATGGAACTTCTGATATAAATAACAAGGGTGTGATAACTTCCGACTCAAGAATAACAGTGGATGGAAACGGAAAATTTGTAGTAAATTCAACTGCCGGAGGATTAAGGACAAAAAAGCTGATTTTGAATAATAATTTATATATGGGCTCTGAAGCAGTTATGAATTCATCAGAGGATAAATATGTTCTTAAAAATATAGATGCTGATGAGATAACAGGAAACGGAAGAATTTTATCAGATTCAATATTTTTTGAGACAGAGACAGAAAAGAAAAATGACGGCTATCAGGTAGTAATGAAAAGAATAAAATTTAACAATCCGATAAAAAGTACATTAGGAGAAGTTCTTGAAAATAATTATTCAGGTTCTGAAAATGATGCTCAAAAGAATAAAATTTATAATTCCCTGAAAGCAATAACAGACAGTCAGAAATTGCTGACTGCCGAAGATGAAATGACAGGAAGTTCAGCAGTAAATAATCAGACGTATCAGTTATTCACTCAGGACAGACTAATATCACAGGGGATAGATCAGCTTATGAGCAGAAGGACCGAAAGTGTAGATAATGGAATATATGCTAATTTTCTTTATAATCAGACAAAGGCAGATACAAAAAACGGATTTGAAGGATATAACGGAAAATCAACTGGAATTATACTGGGCGGAATGAAAAAAATTACTGAAAATACTGCTGTAGGAGGATTTTTAGGTTACCTTAATACAGATATAAACTATAAGGATTCATCAAATACCCAAAAATTAGAAACATGGTCATTGACAGGAGCTTTAAATACAGAGCTTACAGATAAAATTCTATGGAGAAACAGAGTTAACTATAACTTTGGATCTAATGATTCGGAAAGAAGAATAACTTTTGATAATTCAAACAGAGAAGTTAACAGTTCATTTGATTCATGGTCTGCAGGAGGAGTATCAGAGCTGGAGTATACGCAGAAAATAAATGATATTATATCATTTAGACCGTCTGCAGGAGTAAGGCTGGATTATCTGAAAGAAAGCGGATATACTGAAAATGGAGCAGACGGGCTGAATCTAGAAGTAGATTCCAATGATGCTTTCTCAGGGAAGATTGGCGCAGGAGTAAAAGTTGATATTAATGCTTATAAAGGACAGAATTCCGCACTTAAGCTTACGCCGAACATGAATTATGCATATGAGCTCGGGAATCCTTATGACAAAAGAGCTGTAAAGTTATCAGCTTTTGAAGGAAAAATGGATATTAATGAAAGAGATACAGGAAAAAATTCTTTGAATCTTGGTCTTGACCTGGAGTATAATTATAAGAATAAATTTTCAGTTTATGCGGGTTATAATGCCGGTGTACTGTCAGATAAAGATTCTGCCTTTACAGCAGGATTTAAATATCAGTTTTAATATAATAAAAGTTCTGAAAATAATCAGGAAGCAGTGAAAAGCTCCCTGATTATTTTGTACTGTTAGCCTGTCTTAGAGCTGCTCTTGACATATAATATGAAAACCCATATATTTTCCTTATTTTTTCTTTAGAAAACTTGACAAAATTTTTTTATGAATATATAATATTATTATATAGGAAGTACCTGTAAAGGTGCTATTTTTATGGGAACTGACATAATTTGTTATCATTACAAAAATAAACTGATATTTGATAAAAAAAGTTTTTGAAATTTGTGAAAATTAATAAAAATTTATTGTTAAATATGAGAAAAATAGTTGGATAATAACAAATATATATGGTAAAATAATAGTTACTTGTAAAGTAAAATATTAAAGAAAGTTAGGTATATTAGGCAGCAATATACGCTATGAGGTGACATTTGAATGAATGATAAAATTATTATAAAAGGAGCACGAGAGCATAATTTAAAAAATATAAATATAGAGATTCCGAAAAACCAGTTTGTAGTAATAACAGGTGTTTCTGGAAGCGGTAAATCTTCACTGGCTTTTGATACTATCTACTCGGAAGGTCAGAGAAGATATGTGGAAAGTCTTTCAGCATATGCAAGACAGTTTATCGGTCAGATGCAGAAACCCGAACTGGACAGCATAGAAGGGCTGTCACCGGCAATCTCAATAGAGCAGAAGGGTGTTTCCAAGAATCCGAGATCAACAGTGGGAACAATGACTGAAATATACGATTATATGAGACTTTTATGGGCGCATATCGGGGAAGCACATTGTCCTGTCTGCGGTGAAAAAGTAGAAAAGCAGACTATTCAGGAAATAGTGGATACAATAATAGACAGTAATAAAGATGGTGATAAGCTTGTGATTCTTGCTCCGGTAATTAAGGACAAAAAAGGAACACATAAAAATCTGTTTCTGAATCTCCAGAAAAAAGGTTTTCTGAGAGTAAGGGTAAATGGTGAGATACTATATCTGGAAGATGTAATAGAGCTTGATAAAAATAAACGACATAATATAGAAGTGGTAATTGACAGACTGAAAGTAAAAAAAGATGACAGCGATTTTCTGGGAAGATTTTCAGAAGCGGTGGAGACAGCTACAGGATTGTCAGAGGGTGTGATTATAGCCAATATAAATGATGTAGATCATGTCTACAGCGAGAATTTTTCATGTCCGAATCACCCCGATGTAGTATTTCCGGAAGTGGTTCCGAGATTATTTTCATTTAATGCACCATTCGGGGCATGTGAAGCGTGTAACGGAATAGGTACTACACTGGAAGTTGATGAAAATAAACTTATTATGGATGAAAATCTTTCATTAAACCAGGGTGCTATTTATGTTCCGGGAGCAAGTACGAAAAAAGGCTGGAGCTGGGAATTGTTCAAATGCATGACTGCAGCACATAACATAGATATGGATAAGCCTGTAAAAGAACTGACGGCAAAAGAGAGAGACATAATATTTAACGGCTCAACTAAAAAATTTAAGTTCAAATATTCGGGAGATTCATTCTCATTTAATGGAATGAAGGAATATGAAGGAGCTGTAAAAAATCTTGAAAGAAGATACTATGAAACTGCTTCTGATTCTATGAAAGATGAAATAGAAGCAAAATATATGATAGAAAAAACATGTAAAACATGTAACGGTAAAAGACTGAAAGATGTAGTACTAGCCATTACTGTAAATGATAAAAGCATTATAGACATAACAGAAGAAAGCGTAAATGATTCGCTCGGATTCTTTGAAAATATACAGCTTACTGAAAAGCAGATGCAGATATCAAGCGAGATACTAAAAGAGATAAAAGAAAGACTGTCATTTATGATAAATGTCGGTTTGGATTATCTGACACTTGCAAGAATGACGAAGACACTTTCCGGCGGTGAGTCACAGCGTATAAGACTGGCAACACAGATAGGAAGCAGACTTACAGGTGTCATATATGTACTTGATGAGCCGAGTATAGGACTCCATCAGAGAGATAACGAAAAGCTTCTTGCTACTCTTAAAGATTTGAAAGATATAGGAAATACTTTGATAGTAGTAGAGCATGATGAAGATACCATGAGAGAATCGGACTTTCTTATTGATATAGGTCCTAATGCGGGAATACACGGCGGAGAAGTAATAGCAATGGGAACACCAGAGGAAGTAATGAAGTCAAAAGAATCACTGACTGCACAATATCTGAACGGTGATATAAAAGTAGAGATTCCGAAAGAAAGAAGAAAAGCAAAAAATAGTATTGAACTGAAAAATGCCAAGGGAAATAATCTGAAAAACGTAAGCATAAAAATACCGTTAGAGTCATTTACAGTAGTTACAGGTGTTTCGGGAAGCGGTAAATCTACTTTGATAAATCAGACTTTATTTCCGGAGCTGTTTAACAGACTGAACAGAGGAAAGCTGTACCCTCTTGAAAATAAAGGGGTAAAAGGACTGGAGCAGCTTGAAAAGGTAATAGACATAGATCAGTCGCCTATAGGAAGAACGCCGAGATCTAATACTGCGACATATACAAAGCTTTTTGATGATATCAGGGATATATTCGCCCAGACCAAAGATTCCAAAATAAGAGGATATGATAAAGGAAGATTTTCATTTAATGTAAAGGGCGGAAGATGTGAGGCCTGCGGCGGAGCCGGAATAAATAAAATAGAAATGAATTTTCTGCCTGATGTATATGTGGAATGTGAGGTTTGTAAAGGGAAAAGATATAACAGGGAAACACTGGAAGTCCATTATAAGGATAAAAATATTTCTGATGTATTAAATATGTCAGTAGAAGAAGCATATGAATTTTTCCAGAATATTCCCGGACTGAAAAGAAAACTGGAAACATTAATGGATGTAGGAATGAATTACATAAAGCTGGGACAGCCTGCCACTACACTTTCCGGCGGTGAGGCACAGCGTATAAAGCTTGCTTCCGAGCTGTCAAAAATGTCAAGAGGAAAAACAATATACATTTTGGATGAACCTACTACAGGACTTCATTTTGAAGATATAAGAAAGCTTCTTATAGTACTGAACAGACTTGTGGAAAAGGGAAATACAGTAGTAGTAATAGAGCATAATCTGGATGTCATAAAATCTGCCGATCATATTATAGACGTAGGACCGGAAGGCGGATTCAGAGGCGGGGAAGTTATAGCTACAGGAACTCCCGAGGAAGTAGCCAAAGTAAAAAAATCTTATACAGGACAGTTTTTGAAAAAATATTTAAAATAAGAAAGAATAAGTGAGAATATGAATAGTATGTTTAATATATTTCAATATTTACAAATGAAGGGAATAGACGGAGAACAGCAGAAGGATTACTTTAAAGAGCTGGATGAAGCTAATGACAGGATAAATGAATTTCTGCTTCAGAATCCTAACTCAAAAGTAAAGGACATAAAAATCAAATTTCTGGATGACAGTGCTGAAAAGGTTATGCTGGATATACATATTGAAAAGCAATAGAAAGAGGAGAGTATTACGATGAAATATTCATTGGATATAAACGGAAGAGTTTATGAAAATTTTACAGAGGAGTATTTAAGAAGTTCTCTTGTGGCAATGCTGGATACTGAACCGGGAGAAGATAATTTTCTGATACTGGATCCTGCAGAACCGATACAAAACTCCATATATATACAGACCTGGTATGAAAACGGAGTATTTGACATAGAAACAAGAATAGTTCATGCTGATGATTCGTATACACATTATCTCTATAAAACATCTTCACTGGAAGAAGCAACCAAATTATTTACCGAATATTACCTGTATCAAAAGCTGCCTAATATAACAGAGTGGCAGGATGTAACTGATACTATGTAAATACTGAAGGAGGAAAGCAATGTACGTTTCGGTTTTAAAGCTAAAGATGAAGCTTCCTTACTCAGAATCACTAAAAGATAAAAGAATGGTAAAAAATAGTGTGAGAGATAAAATAGAAAGAAATTACAAGGCTTTGGTAAAAGAAATAGATACACAGGATAATAAAAAGGTACTGAGTCTCGGAGTGATCTATGCATCATCTGCCCAAACAAATGCAGAACAGCAGATTAACAAAATTCTGGAATACTTGGAAAGAAACTATGATTACGAATTTTATGAAACAGAGAAATATATAGAAAAATTTTAGATATAAAACAGATAAAAGACAGCATTTTCAGCTGTCTTTTATTTTTACCGGCTGGATGACCGGTATATCAATTATAAGAAGGAACAAACAATTTTATACAGAACCGGTTTTAAAGAATTAAACAGTATCTTTACGGTTTCTGTTTTTATTACTTTTAAATTTTCGGATTCATGCAATACTTGCATTTTTTCTTATAAGTGGGATGTCTCTTAACCTCTGCGTATAAATTATCAGAAGAAAAAATGCAGTCTTTGGAAAGTCTTTCTATTCCACATTCAATTTCAAAATTATCCAAATCATGGCATACTCCTGTGTTCATATCCAAAATATATCTTTCATCTACAGAAATATTTTTATTTATATCCATAATAATCACCTTCCTGCTGTTAGCTGTTCAAATAAATAATTTTAAAAAATTATAATCTAGTGTAGTGATCTTTTTACTTTTAGCTGAATGAAACCTTATTCCGGAATTCACTGTGAGGCACCTGTAAGCAGTCCGTTTTTTGCTTCACAGAGCATAAAAAGCTCTAAAGCTGCAGTAACTAAAAGTAAACAGATCACTACACTAGTACCAGCTTTTACCGATAAAAGCAAAATAGAAAATATTTTCACGGATTAGTCCATGATTAATTTTGCATCAGCAAAGCTGTATTTATATTTCTGTGTATAGACAGAAATAGTATTATATCCCTTATCCATTAGTTTAGCCAGATTTTTTACCTCCAGATAAACATCTTCATTTACATAGGCTCTTTTCAGTTTTTTTGAAATATTTTTCTTATCTTTAAAATTTTTGTCTTTGCTTATAATAATATAAACATCGCTCCCCTTGCCGTCATATGTGAAATCGTTTATAGCTATGGTACCGTTGATATTATCTACAGTAATATCTCCTTTTATCTGATGGAGTTTTGCATCAAAGGTACCGAAAAAATTTTCTGAAAAAGAGAAAAGAGTTATAATAAAAAATAAAATAAATAGAAAAAATTTTTTCATTTTTACCTCCTTTAATTTATAAAACCCACAAATTCATATTTTTTAACAGATCTTTAGTGTCGTTATAGACTTTTTCAAGATTAGTTTTGGCATCTTCCCTTGCCTCGTCAAGTGTGGATCCAATTCCCAGATTGTAAATAAAATTTACACTTGAGAGCTGTGTTATGGATTTAACAATGTATTTATTATCTACAAAAGCTACAAAATCGTATGAAATAACTAACATATTATACCTCCTTGAAAATTTCCCGTCAGTAAAAACTAAAATAAATTGTCAGGCCTGTCAATATTAAGAGCAATATCTAAAATTATTTCTTTTTTCCGTGAAATAAATTTATTATGCTTTATCAGTAAAAGCTCATATTTGGAAAAAGTAATAAGGTTAATACGTTCCAAAAGCCTGCATTTTCTTTTGAGTTTATTTATCAGTATTATGTGAGAGTGAGAGTTAGTACACTCCTTTATCTCCCTTTCAAGGATGTGAAGTTCTGAGAGATAATTTTTCAGATATTTTTCTTTTGTTTCAAAAGGTAATTTGTAAATGAATCTGCCGAGTCTTGAATTAATGGAAACCACCTCCTAATCTTTATGATGCATAGAATATTTTATAAATTATGAAATATGATAAATAAATGTGAAGTTGTCTCGATAAAAATAAATGGATAAGCCGAGAAGATAGAAAAAAGATAATTTTGAGATTCCCCTGAATGAAAAACTATGAAAATCAAACAGGGAAATCTAAAACCGGATTGTCAGTGTCATACAGAGAAGCCTCTATTTCAGTAAGCAAAAAAATGTATTTATTTAAAGATACGTTCCTGTCTAATGATATTATATTTTATTAAAGTGATTGTTTTTTAAAAGAATGAATGAAAGTGACGACTATTGTTCAGATATTTGAAAAGGTAATATACCAAAGAAAAGAATAGAAATATATAATTTTTTGAAATTATAACATTTTTGAAAAATTTATTAGATTGTTTTATAAATTTAAGATAAGTTTTCATTTTACTTTATTTCTTCTTACTAATATTAATATAACACCAATTTTTATTAATGTCTACATATTTATATTAATTTTAAATATGGAAATATAGATGTTTTTTTGATTACTATTAAAAATAGAGGGCTTAATTCTTTTTTATATATTTTTATTTTATTAAAAAATTAACTGTATATAAACCAATGCGAGTGGAATATACTTCATTCGATAACATAATTTTAATGCTTATTTTTATATTATTTTTTTGACTGAAAGTTCATATTTTTTTAAAATCAGAGCTGAAAAGAAAAATCTGATAAAAGAAAATTATCAAGAAAAAATAAATTTTTTTGAATAGCAAAAAAGATATAAAAATAGATAAACATTCATATTTTTATATCTTTAATCAAAAAATTTATCTGATAATATTCATCATATTTTTAATATCTTCTGAAGCCATTTCAAATTTTGATTTTTCAATAAGAATATTTTTCCCTGTCATTATATAAGACGGGAAAAGCCTTATTTTACCATACCAGAGCTCGTTTTTTCTTAATTTATAAGTAGAAACCGCCGGAAGGGCAGCAGCCTTTGTTTTTTTCCTGCTGATCATGTTAAGAGCTTTTCTGGCTACATCACCCATGAGCATGATAACTTCCACATTTGGAAAAAGTTCCGTTTCAATTTCCAAAAAAGGAAGTGAAGCCGTAATATAGTCCTTTGGTATGGTGTATTCATCTTTAGGTATTTTTACTGCATTAGTCATATAGATTCCGAGTGAAGTAATATCATCTATGGTTTTTACAGGAACGCCTGCTTTTTGAAATAAGGGAAAAACAGTAGTGTGATAATAAGGAAGTTCATTTTTTCCGTAAAAATCATCTTCTGGATCAGAAGGAACTACCTCATTAATCATAATGGTCTTTATTTTATCTGTATCCAGTGTGATATCCGGAAACTGAAAGTCATACTTTTCTTTATCATAGTCTGTATTTTCCTTTAGATATTTTCCTACATTTATCTCCATATTTATTTTCCTTTCCTGTTTTCAGGATTTATAAGAAAAAAGATAAACCTGAAATAATAAATTTGATTATAAAAATCCTTTTTTATACATATAAAACCAATTTTCCAATTCTTCAGGTGAAAAAATATTCAGCTTTTTCAGAATATCTCTTGAAAATTCCACAGCAGCACTTCCGTTGGCAGTAATAAGATTTTCATAAATAAAAGACTGGGATTCTACATATTCCTTATCGCCTTTATAAGCAGGAGCATACTGTTTCAGATATTCAAGCGTATTTCCGGTATGTCTGCGATTATCAAGAAAACCGTTATCGGCAAGAAAAGTAACCCCGTTGCAGATAGCAGCAGTGAGAATATTATTTTCAAGGCAGTATCGGATAATTTTACAGTATTTTTTATATTCTGTATTATCCCAGCTGAGTCCTCCGGGAATAAGGAGAAGCTTTATATTAATATTCTCCGGGATATTATCAATATCATAATCAGGGAGTACTTTTAATCCTCCCATTGTAGTAACAGGTGCTTTTGAAAGTGAAACAGTTTTTATTTCATAATCCTCAAGCTTATTCAGCTCCGGACATATATAAGCTGCTTCCCAGTCTGCGAAAGGCTCGGAAAGCAGTATTAAAACAGTATTCATAAATTTCCTCCTAAGTGTGCATATAAAAGAAAGCTGTCTGCCTTTACAAAAAGTGGCAGCTCCTTGTATACATTCATATATAATCATTTAAATATGAAATGCAGTAAAAACAGACAGCTTTCATTAAGTAGTTATTTTTTCCATCTTTTCAAAGTAGGAAAATATTCTTTCATCATAGTTTTTGCTTCATCAGCAGTAACTTTTTTTTCACTGTCCTTATTGAATTCATCCAGATGCTCAAGACATACATCGATCATTTCATCCATGGTAACGTCCTGTGTAAACTTTCCGTCTTTAAAGCAATAAGTACAGTAATCTTCATTTTTAGAGCCGTCTGCGTTAGTACCGAACAGTTCAGGTGTGTCCATAGGCATTCCGCAGCTCTGGCAAAATTGTTTTTCCATACATTACCTCCTTAGTTTTATTTTATATATAAAGTATATTATATTGAATATGACAATAGTATGTCATGTTAGAAAAGAAAATTATAAAAAATTGTTATTGCTTAGATTATCACATCAATCCGGATGATAAACCGGAAGAGATTCTTTATATGTAAATTTTAGGACACCAAAAAATGTCAAAGCTTTTTATGACAAATTTGATACTACTTCTAATGGACTTTTTGTGGTTTATAAGCTAACATAGTAATGTAATAAGCGCTTATTATAAAAATATTTTTAGGAGGAATTTATGGATGTTAGTCAGACAAAAAACTGGCAAATCAAGATTCAAAAGTTTGGCGGTTTTTTAAGCTCAATGGTTATGCCTAATATTGGAGCTTTTATAGCATGGGGAATTATTACTGCATTATTTATCCCTACTGGATGGATTCCTAATGAATTTTTAAATAGATTGGTTGGTCCGACACTGACATATTTACTGCCGATTTTGATTGGGTATACTGGAGGATACAATATACACGGAAAAAGAGGTGGAGTTGCCGGAGCCATAGCAACAATGGGGGTTGTTATAGGTGCTGATGTAACTATGTTAATCGGTGGTATGATTATGGGACCGCTGGCCGGATGGATAATTAAAAAAGCGGATAAATGGCTTGAGGGAAAATGTAAGCCGGGATTTGAAATGCTGATTGATAATTTCTCTTTGGGGATTATCGGTGGAATCTTGATGATACTGGGGCTTTGGGCTATTGAACCTGTATTTAATGTAATTCTTACTTCGCTGTCTCTTGGGGTAAACTGGGTACTGGCCAGGGGACTTATCCCGCTGGCAAGTATTTTCGTGGCTCCGGCTCAGGTATTATTCTTAAATAATGCGATTAATCATGGCATTATGGCTCCGCTGGGTGTACAGCAAGTGGCTGAATACGGAAAGTCGATACTTTTCCTTGTAGAAGGAAACAGCGGACCGCTGGTAGGTGTAATGCTGGCATATTGTATTTTCGGAAAAGGAATAGCTAAAAAAACTGCACCTGCTGCCAGTGTAATAGTCATGTTTGGAGGAATAGCAGAAGTTTATTTTCCGTATGTTCTGATGAAGCCGATTTTGGTACTGGCTCCTATTTTCGGAAGTATGACATCATTATTTATTTTCCAGACATTTGGAGGAGGGACTGTGGCAGTTCCGTCACCGGGAAGTATTTTCGCCTTTTTGATGATGACTCCGAAAGGATCATTTATAGTAAATATTGCGGGATATTTTGGTGGCTTGCTGGTTTCATTCTTAATAGCAGGATTTTTACTAAAAATTGATAAATCCGAGCCGGATGATGAGGTTCTTGCCGAAGAAACAACAGCAGCGGATTTAAGTGTTAACAATACTCTAAATGAAATGGGAGATATTACATCAAATACTGTCAAAAGAATTTTGGTAGCATGTGATGCAGGTATGGGTTCCAGTGCTATGGGAGCTTCTCTTTTGAAATCAAAAATAAAAAAAGCAATGCTTGATATATCAGTGACAAATGCTTCGCTGAATAATATTCCTGATGATGTTGATCTCATTATTACTCATAAAGACTTGCTGGAGAGAGCAAAATCAATAGTGAAAAATCCTAATACACAGTTTATAGGTATCAGTAATTTTCTTGAAGCAAAAGAATACGATAAAATAATTGAAACTTTGAAAAAGTAAAATGATATTTTTAATATAGTAGGTGAGTGAAATGATAATATCTTCCAGAACTAAAACCATAATTGAATTTTTAATAAGTGCAGAAGATTATCTTACAATAAAGGATATAGCCGGCAGGCTTAATTTGGCCGAGAGAACGGTATATCGGGAAATGGATAACGTTAATGATACATTGGGTCATTACAGTCTTTTTGTGGAAAGTATAAAAAGCAAAGGAGTCCGTCTGTATGGTTCTGCGGAAGATATTGATCATTTAAAAAAATCACTGAATGATAACAAGGCTGTTTATGATTATAATTTTCAGGAAAGAATTGAAACAATACTGTTTTATCTGCTTCATGAAAAAGACTTTATAAAAACGAGACTCTTATCTATAAAATTGCAGGTATCAATGCAGACTATAAGAAATGATCTGCAGCATATTGAAAATACCATTAAGATACATGATCTGAAACTGGAAAAGAAAAAAGGACTCGGTATTTTGATCAGTGGGAATACAATTTCCAGAAATCATCTGCTTGTAAATCTTTTGATGAGAAATATTGATATAGATGTATTTTTAAAATGGATAAAGAACTTTAATGAAAATAACAGTTTATTCATAAAGTTTTTGATTGAATTTGGCTATGAGAATATCATAAAGAAATCTTATACAGTAGTAAATAATCTTATAAACGAAAAAAATATCCAGCTTACTGATGTAGAGTTTCAGGAACTTATTTTTCTTCTGACAATGTTTATTAACAATCGTGATAATTATATTTTAGAGCCTTTAAATTTTGAAGAAACATTTTATAATAAAAATTTGACTGAAAAAATAAAGGTATATATTGAAAATATCTTTAATATTAATCTTACCGGAGATGATATAAAGTATTTGAAATGGATTGTCAATTTGATTTCAAATCATAATATAAAAAGTATAATTGTCGATAAAAACGAACTCAGTATGGCTAAAAAAATTAATAATTTTATAGAATTGGTAGAAGCCTCGCTAAAAGTAAATTTACGTAACGACAGCACTTTGGCGGAAGGGCTGGTCGGTCACATTGACAGGGCATTGATAAGAATAAGAAGCGGGATTTCCGTATCAAATCCGATAAACAGTGAAATAAAAAACAGATACGAAGAACTCTACAGAGTAATTCGCCAAAGTATTGACGAAGTTTTTCAGGATGACTTATTTCCAGAAGATGAAATCGGATATCTGGTTCTTTATTTTGTTGTGTCGCTGGACAAGATGGCTGTTAAATCAATAAAGGTACTAGTAGTCTGTTCCAGCGGAATGGGGTCTTCAAAAATGCTTTCAAGCAGACTGGAGCGGGAAATCCCCGAAATAACTGTAAGGAAAATAATAGCTTTAATAAGTCTGCCGAAAGAAAATTTGAATGAATACGATATAGTAATTTCTACAATACCGCTGGATCTTCAGACAGTTCCTCATATGATGGTTTCCCCTCTCTTAAATAAGGAAGAAATTAATAGATTAAAACACAGAATAATTACTCTGGAAGAAAAGAAATATCAGCTGACTGATAAAATAAAAATAATCAAGGCAGAAGAAAGAGATATCGTAGACGAGATTAAAAAAATCAGACTTTTCAGCCATTGGGCACTGGAATTAATCAATGGATTTAAAGTGGAATATATAGAAGGGAAAGACAGGAACACGGATATTTTAGAAATAATAGACAAAGATCTGTTCAATGATAAAATTATCCCTGAGAACGCTGTTTATGAACATATCAAGAATAATGAAAAAATCTCTTATTTTCAAATTCCGAATACAAAAATAGATTATCTTGACTGCAGCCTGGAGAAAATTAAACAGCCGGTATTCAGAGTATACCATTTGGATTTCGAGGGTATCTTCAATTTTAATAATAAAGAATTATCAGATATAGAAGCCTTTGTTATTATGATATATCCGAAAAACCATAATAAATTACTGCTGAATCTGCTGAGCTTTATTACTATGTCAATAATAGAAAATAACGATACAATAAGAAATTTTGAAAATGGAAACGAAAATAAAATAAAAGGTCTTTTAAATGAAAAAATAAAACTATTTTTAAAAGATCATTTTTAGAAAGGAGTATTACCTGTGAAAAAAATTTTCAGTGAAGACAATATTATCCTTAACCAGTCATTTAAAGATAAATATGAAGCAATAACCTATGCCGGGGAAATTTTGGTAAAGAACGGATATACGACACCTGAGTACATTGAATCTATGTTAGAAAGAGAAAAAGTAGCTTCGGTATATATAGGAAATAATGTAGCGATTCCGCATGGTGTCAGCGGTTCTGAAAAAAATATCCTGAAATCAGGCATTTCTTTTGTTCAGGTTCCCGACGGAGTTCCTTTTGATAATGGCGAAATTGCTTATCTGATTATCGGAATAGCCGGTAAAGGTGATGAACACATGGGGTATCTTGAACAGATTGCTTTTGTCTGTTCGGAAGAGGAAAATATAATAAAATTAAAAAATTCTGTTAATAAGGAAGAAATATTAAAAATATTTGAGGAGGTAAGCATATGATGCAGGCAGTACATTTTGGAGCCGGAAATATAGGAAAAGGCTTTATTGGGGATCTTTTACATGATTCCGGATTTTACATAACATTTGTGGAAGTTAATGATGCTGTTGTGCAGAGTATTAACAGAACTAACAGTTATGATATATATGTTATAGATAAAAATTATGAAAAAAGAACAATTAATAATGTAAGTGCACTATCATCAGGGGAAGAAGAAATAACTGAGGCGATTTTGGACGCTGATATGGTAACGACGTCTGTATGGGCGGATAATCTTGCCAAAGTAGCACCTGTAATAGCAAAAGGTCTGCAGAAACGTATAGATAATAAAAAAGAAAAATTAAATATTTTAGCTTGTGAAAATGCTCTTTATGCAACAGATATTCTGAAAAAAGAAATATTGAAAAATTTGAAGGCAGATGAAAGCGAATTAAATAATTATGCCTGTTTTCCAAATGTTTCGGTAGACAGACTGGCACTTAACATTATAAAAGACGGGGAACCGGCGGTAGAAATCGACAGCAGCTTCGAGCTGGTTATTGAAAAAAATAAACTTGTAAATCCTGACACAGAGCCAATAAAAGGAGCTATTTATGCAGAAAATCTAACTATGTATCTGGAACGGAAATTATATATTGTAAACTGCGGGCATGCAGCAGCAGCATATCTTGGTTTTCTAAAAGGTTATAAAATTGTTCAGGATGCACTAAAAGATAAAGAAATACTGGAAGAGGTTCTGGGGGCTATGAATGAATCAGCTGCTGTTCTTCAGAAAAAATTTGGTTTTTCGCATGAGGATCTGCAGAAATTTATTCAGAAAAATATAAAGCGTTTTACATCAGAAGCCGTGAAAGATGATATTCTCAGAGTGGGACGTTCACCAATAAGAAAATTAGATCCTACAGACCGTCTTGTGGCTCCTGCATTAGGATGTATCGAATATAATTATGAGACTAAATATTTATCAAAGATAATAGCTGCAGTTTTCCACTATGAAAATCCAAATGACGAGCAGGCTGTCATACTGAAAAAATATTTGGATGAAAACGGCATTGAAAAATCAATTACAAATTTTACTAAAATTCAAAAAGGGACAAAATTATTTGATGAAATATCAGAAAAATTTTAGTCATCAGAAAACGGAGGGAAAAATGAAATTACAGTTAGCTTTAGATGATATGCCGCTTCAGGAAGCGATATCATTCACAAAAAAAGTAGAGAAATATATTGATGTTATAGAGATAGGGACTCCTTTTATAATAGATGAGGGTGTTAATGCAGTAAGAGAATTCAAAAAAGAATTTCCTGCGAAAGAAATTCTGGCAGATTTAAAAATTATGGATGCAGGGGCTTATGAAGCAGAGCTGGCACTTAAAGCCGGGGCTGATTATGTAACTGTTTTGGGTGTTACTGATGTTTTGACAGTAAAAGGCTGTGTAGAGATGGCGGATAAATATAATAAGGAAATCGTGGTAGATATGATTTGTGTTTCTGATTTACCTGCGAAAATCAAAGAGATGGAAGATGTTAAGGCACATTTTGTTTCTGTACATACGGGTGCTGATCAGCAGGCAGCTGGAAGAGAACCGATTGAAGATCTGAAAATAATGACTGCACATACTAAAAAGGCAAAAATTTCTGTAGCGGGAGGAATCAGCAGCAGAACAGCACAGATGTATGTGGATCTGAATCCGGATATTTTAATTGTCGGAAGTGCAATAACACATGCAGATGATCCTGCAGCTGAGGCTAAAGCTATCAGAGATATCATGGACGGAGGTAAAAAATAATGAAAAAAGCAGAAGAATTACTGGCAATATGCAGAGAACTCTCGGAAGATGCAGAATTTGTCTCAGGTGAAGACATAGAAAAACTGGCGGAATTAATAATAAAATCAAATCGGATTTTTATAGCAGGGGCCGGAAGATCAGGATTTGCAGCAAGAGCATTTGCCAACAGATTAATGCACCTGGGACTGACTGTTTTTTTTGTCGGTGAGACAACAACACCTTCAATACAGGCAAATGATCTTTTGATAATAGGATCAGGATCAGGTGAGACAGGAAGTCTTGTTACAATGGCAAATAAAGCTTCCGGGCAAAATGCTTCAGTAGCAACAATAACTATTTATCCGCAGGCTACAATAGGGGCTCTTTCAAAAGTTACTGTAAAGCTTCCGGGAAGCACTAATAAAAGTGATATTGACTCGGGAAAAGTTTCTATACAGCCTATGGGTTCGTCTTTTGAACAGCTGAGCCTGCTTGTTTACGACAGTCTGATTATGATTTTAATGAAAAAATTAAATAAAACCGGAGATGAAATGTTCAAAAATCATGCAAATTTAGAATAAAAACTATATTCAGGAGGAAAAATAAAATGTCAAGCAAGGTTTTTTATGTCCCGGCAGTAAATCTACTGGGAAAAGGATGTATAAATGAATTAGGCGGTTATATTCAGCAGTTTGGTTATAAAAAAGGGCTGATTATAACGGATAAATTCTTAAGCTCAAGTAAAATAATAGAAAAAGTAAAAGCAATTTTGGATAAATCAGGAATAGAGTATGTCATTTTTGATGATGTAAAGCCGAATCCCACATGTGAAAATGTAAATAACGGACTGGAAATG
The DNA here is from genome assembly GCF_000024405.1 of Sebaldella termitidis ATCC 33386. Taxonomy (NCBI): domain Bacteria; kingdom Fusobacteriati; phylum Fusobacteriota; class Fusobacteriia; order Fusobacteriales; family Leptotrichiaceae; genus Sebaldella; species Sebaldella termitidis. The sequence goes on from NC_013517.1 coordinate 1,982,717, forward strand.
CTAAAAAAAGAAAAGTGCGACTGCATTATTTCTGTCGGAGGAGGATCACCTCAGGATACTGCCAGTGGAATAAGTATTTTGGCTGCAAACGGCGGAGAAATGAAAGATTATGAAGGTGTAAATAAATCAGAAAAAACAGGATTTCCTGTTATTGCTGTTAATACCACAGCAGGAACTTCAGCAGAGCTGACAATAAATTATGTAATTACAGATGAAGAAAGACATGTCAAGATGATTTGCATTGATAAAAACAGTCTTGCAAAAATGTCAGTAAATGATCCTGAATTAATGCTTGATAAACCTGCATCACTGACAGCAGCTACAGGAATGGATGCACTAACTCATGCAATAGAAGCGCTGGTAACCCCGGGAGCTTATCCTGTAACTGATGCTATGGCATTATCAGCTGTAAAAATTATTTTTGAGTATCTTCCAAGAGCTGTAAAAAACGGAAATGATATCGAGGCGAGAGAGCAAATGGTTTATGCTATTTTCCTCACAGGGATGGCTTTCAGTAATGCTGGTCTTGGTTTTGTACATGCTATGGCACATCAGCTCGGCGGTCTGTATGATCTTCCGCATGGTGTATGTAATGCCATGCTGCTGCCGACAGTAGAAGAAGCTAATGCTAAATATGTTCCTGAAAAATTCAGACCGATTGCGGAATATATAGGACTGGACACAAAGAATAAAAGTGATGATGAATGTGCAGAATTTGTAATTTCTTCAATCAGAGAGCTTTCAAAAACAGTGGAAATACCTGAAACTCTCACAGAATTAGGGGTAACTGATCCGGATTTAGATTTGCTGGCAGAAAATTCGTTAAAGGATGCCTGTGCATTTGCGAATCCTTACCTGCCAGATAAAGAGGAAACAATAGAATTATTTAAGAAAATATTATAACGTTTTGTTATTGTAAAAAATTATAATGACTTTGAAATAAAAAATTGATATGGAGATATATTATATATCTTCATATTTTTAGTTTCAGAGAAAGCAGAGAAAAACTTATGTGGTTCTGAAACTGGATAATAATTATAAAAATTATTTTTGACAGTTAATCCTGCCATTCTATCTCAAATTTATCCTGCTTAATCTGTTCATATACTAAAGCTTCTGAAACATCCCAGTAACAAAATTTTGTTTTTTTGTCAGAATCAAATATAAAAATATAAAAGCCGCCGGTATCATTAGAATTGCCTGTAATTTCAGCATATCATCCTTTGTAACATAAAGGCTTTGTTACTTTGCCGTTCCTACTGATTAACATTATTGCCTCCTTTATAAAATAAAAGGGCTTTATGGGAATAATTATTTTAATAATTCCTATAAAGCCGGATCTTTTTTAGTATGTTCTAATTTTCGCCGTATAATTCTTCAAGTCTTTTTTGCACATTTTCATCGTCTATATATTCGTCATATTCCATCATTTTATCTACAAGTCCGTTTGGCGTGATCTCTATGATTCTGTTTGCCACTGTCTGTATAAACTCATGGTCATGAGTAGTAAATAATATAGTTCCCGGAAATTTGATAAGAGATTTATTCAGTGAAGTAATAGATTCCAAATCCAGATGATCAGTAGGATTATCCAGTAATAACACATTGGAATTGGAAAGCATCATTTTGGAAAGCATACATCTTACTTTTTCTCCACCGGAAAGTACTTTGGCTTTTTTCGTAGCTTCTTCGCCTGAGAAAAGCATTCTTCCAAGAAATCCTCTCAGATACTGTTCGTGCTGATCTTCTGAAAACTGTCCCAGCCATTCTATAAGGGTCAGATCAGAGTTTTCAAAAAATTCTGTATTATCTTTCGGAAAATAACTCTGTGATGTAGTAACTCCCCATTCATATGTACCGGAATCAGGCTCAAGTTCACCTGCAAGTATCTGGAAAAGAGTAGTTTTAGCTATATCGTTTCTAGATAAAATAACCACTTTATCATTGGTATTTACAGTAAAAGTAAGGTTATCCAGTACTTTTACGCCGTCGATTGATTTGGTAAGTCCTTCTACTTTCAGCAGATTATTTCCTGCTTCCCTTTCAGGCTTAAATTCAATAAACGGATATTTTCTGTTAGAAATCTGCATATCCTCAAACTGTAATTTTTCCAGCTGTTTCTTTCTGCTGGTAGCCTGCTTCGACTTAGAGGCATTGGCACTGAAACGTGCGATAAATTCCTGTAATTCTTTTCTTTTCTGATCTATTTTTTTATTCTGGTTTCTTGTAAGCTCCAGCATTAACTGGTTAGACTCATACCAGAAATCATAGTTTCCTACGTACATTTTTATTTTACCAAAGTCAATATCTGCTATATGTGTACATACCTTATTCAAAAAGTGTCTGTCATGGGAAACTACTAAAACTGTAGTTTCGTCAAGCTCCATAAGAAAGTTTTCCAGCCACTCCACAGCTTTTATGTCAAGACCGTTAGTAGGCTCATCCAGAAGCAGGATATCGGGATTACCGAAAAGTGCCTGTGCCAGAAGAACTTTTACTTTATCCGGTTCTGTGAGCTCTTTCATAAGCTTGTGGTGGTATTCCGCACTAAGACCTAATCCGATAAGCATTTTTTCTGCATTTGTTTCTGCTTCCCATCCGTCAAGCTCGGCAAATTCTCCTTCGAGTTCTGCGGCTTTCATACCGTCCTCATCTGTAAATTCCGTCTTAGAATATATAGCATCCTTTTCCTGCATTATTTCATAAAGTTTTTGATGTCCCATCATAACTACATTCAGAACACTTTCTTCCTCATATGCAAAGTGATCCTGTTTCAGAAAAGACATTCTTTTATTTGGTGCTGATATAACTTCACCTTCGGTAGAGTCTATTTCTCCTGATAATATTTTCAAAAATGTAGACTTACCTGCACCGTTCGCTCCTATTATACCGTAACAGTTACTGGGTGTGAATTTTATGTTTACATCTTCAAATAATTTTCTTCCTCCAAATCTGAGTGATAAATTGCTTGTTGAAATCAATGAAAGCCCTCCTAAAAATTAAAATATTCATTCCTATTATAGCAGAGATTTCTGCCATAAACAAGTTATTGTTACTGTAAATACATTTCTTTCAAATAATGCAGAGATAATTAAAATTTTTTATTATATTATTTTTCAATACTTTGACTGGTAAAGAAAAAAAAATTTATACTTTCCTTTCTTTTTTTGAAAATAATTGATAGAATATGGGAGAAGAGGTGATATCAGTGAGAGCAAATTTTCATACACATAATTACAGGTGCGGTCATGCAGAAGGGGATGTGGAGGATTATGTAAAGGAAGCAATAAAAGAAGGCTACTCAGAAATAGGAATTTCCGATCACTCACCATTGCCGAAATATCATTTTGACAGAATGGGAATGAACGAACTGGAAGGTTATCTGGGGGAAATACGCGAGGCACAGAGAAAATATAACGGTAAAATAACTATTTATAAATCTTTGGAAATAGAGTATTTTGAAGATTTGGAAGATTATTACAGAGAGCTTGCCCAAAAACTGGATTATCTGCTTTTAGGGCTTCATACATACGTGGTAAACGGAAAACTGCGTGATTCTTGGATAATAAATACAGATGAGGATATGATAAATTATGCATTACATATGGAAAAAGCCATGAAATCAAAGCTGTTTCAGATAGCGGCGCATCCTGATTTATATATGTCAAGGCGCATGACATGGAGCAGAGCGGCGGAAGATGCAGCACATATAATATGCAGAGCAGCAGCCGAAACAGGTACGGTTTTGGAAATAAATGCTAATGGTATAAGAAAAAACCTTATTTATGATAAAAATCCGAGAAGATATATGTATCCGTATAAGGAATTCTGGGAAGTGGCAAAACAGTATAATGCCGGAATCATAGCAAGTTCTGACTGTCATGAGCCGGAATCTCTGAATGACGAGGCAATGGAGCTTGCCAGAAAATTTTCGGAAGAACTGGGACTAAAAGTAATAGAAACTATATTTTAATTTATAAAGATTTTTTGTATTCTGTTCTGTTTTATATTTATATAATGTAAAAACGGGTACAGGTGTTTTGGCATTTGCAGACGGCAGCAGCTGATACACCGGGGAAATACACAAAGAAGGAGATTGTAATGGAGGAATTTAGATTTTTAAAACCAAGAAAAATGAAGCATCCGACTACAGGAATAGATCTGGAATATCTGGATAAATCAAATGCAGTATGTATAGCTTTATTTAATGAAGAAAAAGACAAAATTTTACTTGTAGAACAATATAGACCGGGAAATAAAGGGCTTATGCTGGAAGTACCGGCAGGACTTATAGACAGCGGAGAAGATCCAAAAACAGCAGTTTTGAGAGAGATGAGAGAAGAAACAGGCTACTCTGAAGAGGATATAGCTGATTTCAGAGGTCTTGACGAGGGGCTTTATGCTTCACCGGGATATACAACAGAAAAGCTTTACTTTTTTTCTGCAAGACTAAAAGATAATAATATAAAACCAAAAGAACTGAATCTTGACCATGGTGAAGATCTGGAAAATGAGTGGGTGGATGTAAAAGATATATTAAAGAAATCTGGTGATTTGAAGACTATTCTGGCTGTCTCCCTTTTTAAAGATTGATAAAAGACAGTAGATTTTTTTTATTGGGAGGTATGGCAATGGATGAAAATGAAGAAGTTGTTGAGGAAATAACAGAAGAAATAGTGAAAATACGGACTAAACACGAGCTGGAAAATTATCTGAAAGAAAATCACTTTATAGATATAGCAGAGAGCTTTGAAGAGCTGGATGACAGCGAGCTAAAAAGAATACTAAGCTTAATGAGTGATGAGAATAAAGCCAAAGTAATAGAACAGGCGGATGAAGAGCTTCAGGAAAAAATACTGGAATTATTTTCTGATGAAGAAATAATACAGATTTTTTCACATATGTCACCTGATGATATTACAGATATATTAGGGTATATAGAATTTCAAAAGAGAAAATCGATACTTGATAATATGAAAAGATCAGAAGCCAATAAGCTTCGTGAACTGCTGGGATATGAGGAAGACAGTGCCGGAGGGATAATGACGACAAGATACATTGCCTTCAAAGAAGAGCTTCTGATAAAAGATATTATGGCTAAAATAAAAATAATCGCCCCAAAAACCGAGGTAATAGAAAAGATTTTTGTACTGAATAATAAGCGTGAGCTTGTAGGTGAAGCTGATCTGAGGGATATACTGATTTCTCCCGATGATATGCAGCTGAAGGAAATAAAAAATGAAAATATTATTTCCGTTCATCCTGATGTGGATCAGGAGGATGTTGCCAGAACAGTTTCTAAGTATGACTTGAAGGTTATACCTGTGGTGAGCCGGCGTAATCAGCTGCTGGGGATAATAACAATAGATGATATTATTGATGTAATTCTGGAGGAGGGAACTGAGGATATTCTGAAATTAGGAGGAGTTTCCGAAGAGGAAAATATAAATTCAAAGCTTCTGATTTCTATAAGAAAGAGACTGCCATGGCTGGTAGTGAATCTTGGTACTGCTTTTCTCGCATCATTTGTAGTGGGATCGTTTCAGGGAACCATTTCCAGAGCTGTAATTCTCGCTACTGCAATGCCTATTGTAGCAGGTATGGGAGGAAATGCCGGCACACAGTCGCTGACTGTTACTATAAGAGGGATAGCGCTTGGCGAGCTGAGCATGGTAGATAACAGCAAAATGGTATTAAAGCAGATATTCGTAGGATTTATAAATGGTGCAGTTCTGGGATCCATAACAGGCTTTATCATGTTTTTGGTAAACAAAAATGTATTTTTAGGGCTTATAATTTTTCTTGCAATGATAGGCAATCTCACGATAGCCTGTCTGACCGGTTTTTTGATTCCTGTAACATTAAAGCGTTTGAAAATAGATCCGGCTCTGGCATCAGCAGTTCTGCTTACTACATTTACAGATGTCTGCGGCTTCTTTCTGTTTTTGGGACTGGCACAGATATTTATTCAAAAGCTTATTTAGTCCTTCAGAACATGTATAAAAAAGGGAGTAATCCCATAATTTCGGGTGTGGTGATATAATGGATTTGTTTTTAAGGCTTATACTGGTTTTTCTGGCATATTATCTTTATGTATCTTATTATAAGTCAGTAAAGATAAAGACCGAAAAACTGGAAGAGATGAACGGCGAGTTTATCTTTACATATTTATCTTATATTATGAAAAAAGAGATGTATTTTGATATATATGAAGTGGAAACTGTGAGTTTTTCTAAAATGATAATAAAAAATAAAGAGTTTTCCAGGCTTACACTGGTAATAACTTTGGAAAATAATGATATAATAAGGCTTTTTAATAAAAGAAACGCAATAATATTCTTTAAGAGCTGTAAGGAGAATTCTCCGGTTTTATATGAGGAAATTTTTGTGAAATCCGATATTTTCGGGGGAATGCCCGGCTTTTTTGGTCTTACATCATTAAGAGATATAGTAGAAAACGAAATAAAAAGACTGGAAGAAGAGGAGAGATAATAAGTAGGGTGGATTATCAGCAGAGATGGTATAAAAGTTATGGAGATATTATAAAGAAATATTGAAGTATTCATCTCCTTGATATAAGAATAAAAATAATAGGTGTTGGGGAAAAATGATAGAATATGCTAAATATACATTAAACATAAGAAAAATGAAAGTGAACGATTTGAAATTTGAAAAAAAGATGAATAATATTTTAATGTTCATAACAGTGTCAGCAACACTGATTTTTATTGTTTTCTTGGATTTTTTTGAAAATCCAAGTCTGTGGATGGATATTTTAGGATTATCTTTTGTTGTTATAGTTCTGTTTGTAGAAAAGTTATTTGAACGAAAAAAAATTCTTTTCGATGGCGAGAGTGATTTGGAAGTGAAAAGGGATAATTTTTATTTTTATAAAGATGGAGAAATGAAATTGGAATTACTGTATAAAAATACAGACATAAAATATAGGAAAACCATACAAAAAGATATGAAAATGATTATACATGATTGTGGAGAAATATATTATTTTTATATAAAGAAAGATTATAATATTTCAGGATATGAGAAACTGTATTTTGATCTTGAGGAAACAGATTATCATGAAAAAATTCCTATATTAAAAGAAATCATATTTAAAATAGTTATTCTTGGAATTACGGCAGCAATCATTTTAATGCAGTGATGTAAATATTGCTTGGATAAACATAAATCCTGAATAAAAGCACTATAGAACAGGAGCAGACGGGAAAAAAGAATAATTTACATATCCGTTAAAAAATGATATATTAATTTTTATAGAAATGAAATATTTATGATAAAGAGGAAACATAATGAAAAAAGAAATAATACTCGGATATGAAGTAGAGAGAAAGAAAATAAAAAATATAAATTTACGGATTTATCCTGACAGGAGAATTTACATATCAGCACCGTTGAATCTTCATACTGACTATATAGAAAATTTTATAAGATCAAAAAAAGGATGGATTGACGAAGTTCAGAAAAGGCTTGATAATCTTCCTAAAAGTACAGAGCTGCAGTATGTAACAGGAGAAAAGCTGAGTTATCTCGGGAGGCTCTATGAGCTCGAGGTAAATAACGGGAATGAGAACAGGATTTATTTTAATAATGAAAAATTTATAATGATTATAAAAGAAGATATACATGAATTAAAGAAAAAAATAGTGGAAAAATGGTATTTTGAGAAGGCGAAAGTCCTGTTTCCGAAGATTATGGACAAATATTTGAATCTACTGGGGGAGAGAACAGAGCATCTTTCAATAAAAAAAATGAAAACAAGATGGGGTTCGTGCAATCACAGAAAAAAATATATAAACCTTAATCTAGAACTGGTAAAAAAACCAATACCCTGTATAGAATACGTAGTTCTCCATGAAATAGCACATTTGAGACACCCTAATCACAGCAGGGATTTTTATCATCATATAGAAAAATACATGCCTGACTACAGGCAGAGAGAAAAACTTCTGAAGGAGTACAGAATATATTAATATAAAAACAGCAAAAACAGAAAGGAATAAAAATGAAAAAAATCACAATAATTTTATTGATTTTTATGTTATCATTATTATCAACAGCTAACAAAATAAATAAGGAGGAGAAAGAGATGTCTGGTATTACAGCAGTAATAAAAACTAATAAGGGAACTATGAATCTGGTGCTGTTTCCTGAAAAGGCACCTGTAACAGTTGCCAGCTTTGTGAATCTGGCAAAACACGGTTATTATAACGGGTTAAAATTTCACAGGGTAATAGAGGACTTTATGGCACAGGGAGGAGACCCTACAGGAACAGGTTCGGGAGGACCCGGATATAAATTTGAGGATGAGGTATATAACGGACTGGACTTTTCCGAGCCCGGGAAACTGGCTATGGCTAATGCAGGACCCGGAACAAACGGCAGTCAGTTCTTTATAACAACTGTGCAGACAACATGGCTGAACAATAAGCATACTATCTTCGGAGAATTAAAATCAGAGGAAGATATGAATATCCTAAAATCAATCACACAGGGAGATATAATAGAACAGATTACTATAAGCGGAGACGGTACGGAAAAGCTTCTTGAAGAAAAGAAAGCAAGAATAGAGGAATGGAATAAAATACTCGGATATTAACAAACCGTTTGTTTGATAAAGAGATATATGGTATAATTAATTAACAAATTTTGGAGGTAGACAAATGAAAAAGTTATTTTTAATAATAATATCTGCTGTTTTGCTGACATCATGTGCAAGTGTACATCACAGCTGCAATTCCAGCAAAAAGAACCCAAAATGTAATACCAGTATTGATCTTTCGGCACCGAATGTAGATATAAATATAAAATAAATTAGAGAAATATACTCTGGCATTTTGTCAGAGTATATTTTTTAGGTAATAAATACAGGGGATTTTAAAGAAATATACATATGAATATAAAATGAAACAGCAGTTTGTCCGAGCTAAAATAATTTTATAGTCTGCAAAATATAAAAGTAAAGAAAAAATACTTGACAATGAAACTGTGATTAGATATAATAGTCTGTGTTATGGATAAATTAGCCGATTTTTTAAAGTATTCAAATTTATTTTTTTATTATAAAAATTTATTTAGCAAAAAACAGAAGATATATCTGGAGCTGTATTTTGAAGAGGATTATTCCTTCAGTGAAATAGCCGAGGAATACGGAGTTACCAGACAGGCCGTTTTTGATAATATAAAACGGGGCATGAAGCAGCTGGATGATTATGAAAATAAATTAAACATATACAAAAGAGATCTGGATCTGAAAGACAGACTTCTGGAACTGAGGAGCAGCTTTACCAGTGAAGAACTCGAAAGAATAATAACAGAGCTCGGATTTGACGAGGAAGAATAGTCGTTTTTGAGTGAATAATAATGTGATAATTATGAGGTGTTTTAATGTTTAATAGTTTAGGAGACAGATTTCAGGACATCTTCAAGAAAGTAAGCGGTCAGGGGAGACTGACAGAAAGCAATATAAAAGATGCTTTAAGAGAGGTAAGACTGGCGCTGCTTGAAGCAGATGTCAATTATGGCGTGGCTAAGAATTTTGTAGCCAAAATAAGAGATAAGGCTGTGGGTGAAGAAGTAATTAAAGGTGTCAATCCTGCCCAGCAGTTTGTAAAAATAGTAAATGACGAGCTTGTGGAAGTACTCGGCGGAACTAATGTAACTATAGCAAAATCAGCAAAGCCGCCCACAGTAGTAATGCTTACAGGATTACAGGGAGCAGGAAAGACTACTTTTTCTGCGAAGCTTGGTAAATATCTTAAGAAAAAGGGAGAAAAGCCTTTTTTAATAGGTGCTGATGTTTACAGACCGGCAGCAAAGAAGCAGATAAAAGTTCTCGGGGAACAGACTGGAATTTCTGCTTTTACAATAGATGAGAGTACAAATGTACTGGAAATATGCAAAGCCGGAATGGAAAAGGCTAAGGAAGAAAATGCTACCTATGTAATATTTGATACGGCAGGAAGACTTCACATAGACGAACAGCTTATGAATGAACTGAAAGAAATAAAAGAAAATTTTCATCCTGACGAGATACTTCTGGTGGTAGACGGAATGACCGGACAGGATGCAGTAAATGTAGCGAAAACATTTAATGAGGATCTGGATATAAGCGGAGTGGTACTTACTAAGCTGGACGGAGATACAAGAGGCGGAGCTGCTCTGTCTATAAAAGAGGTTTCCGGAAAGCCGATAAAATTTATCAGTGACGGGGAAAAGCTTGATGATGTATCGGCCTTTCATCCGGACAGACTGGCATCAAGAATTCTTGGGATGGGTGATGTAGTTTCGCTGGTAGAAAAAGCTCAGGAAGTAATTGATGAAGATGAAGCAAAGAAAATGGAAGAAAAGTTTCGTAAAAATCAGTTTGATTTTGAAGATTTTCTGAAGCAGTTTAAGATGATAAAAAAGATGGGTTCTCTGGGAAATATTATGAAGCTTATACCTGGCGTGGATACAAGTGCAATAGATATGGCAATGGCTGAAAAAGAAATGAAAAAGGTAGAGGCAATAATATACTCCATGACAGTACAGGAAAGAAGAGATCCGAAGCTTCTTAAGAACGGCGGCAGAAAAAAGAGAATTGCCGGCGGAAGCGGTACAGAAGTAACAGAAGTAAATAAACTGATAAAACAGTACGAGCAGATGAAGCAAGTAATGAAAATGTTTAACAGCGGAGGATTTCCGGGAATGCCGGGAGGATTCAGAGGTAAAAAGAGATAATTAATAAAAATAATTAAATATATTTTGGAGGTAAAATAAAATGGTAAAATTAAGATTAACAAGATTAGGGAGAAGAAAAAAGCCTGTATATAGAATTGCAGCTATGGAAGAATTAAGCCAAAGAGACGGTAAAGCTATAGCTTACTTAGGAACTTACAATCCGCTTGTTGAAGAAGGAAAACAAATAGACATCAAAGAAGAGGAAGTTTTAAGATTCTTACAAAACGGAGCACAGCCAACAAGAACTGTAAAGAGTATCCTTACTAAAGAAGGTATATGGGAAAAATTTCAAGCAACAAAAAAGAAATAATATAATAATTTTATTTTAACATATTTTCACCGATGAATGATTTTGTCGGTGATTTTTTGATATGAAAAAATAAGTGAACTAATAAAATTATTAAGGATCAAAAAATAACATCATTATAAATTAACTAAAAAATAAAGAATTTTGTATACAAAAATAAATAGATATGATAGAATATTTGTATATAGAATTAAAGGAGGCTTTTAAATGAACCAGCTGGATGAAATATGTAAATTTTACGAATATGAATTAATGAAAATCATTTCCAGAAATATGATTGAGATTAAGAAAGAAGACAAATTTATTTCAATAGTAGCATATTACAACAATATGAAAAAAGTTAATTTTAAGAGTTTTTCCTATAATGAAAGTAATAAAATTATTCCGCAGAATATAAGCGGTGACTTAATTATGGAACTAAAGAAATTTTATTTTAAGCATGACAAAAGCTTTATGATTAATTAGGGATTATTGATATTGGACAAAGGCGGTGAAAATATGGAAAATCATTTTGAAAATTACAGTATAAAAAAGCTTGGATGCCTGAATTGTAAAAAAGTACAGGATATGAAAGTATTTGTAAGTGAAAAAAATGACAGTAAATATGAAACAGCAGTATGTCCGGATTGTGCATCACCGGAGGATTCAAATGAAGGAATAAACATGAAATAAATTACATAGTCAGTATCGGGCGTTTCCGGTGCTGTTTTTATTTTAGCAGAATAAAAATCATGGTTTGAAAAAAACATATGATATGGTAAAATCTGATAATGAAAATATTTGAATAAAAATAATAAATTAATAAGGGAAGTCATTATGAGAAAAAATAGAGAAAAAGATTTTGAATTTTTTATAAAACGGGGTATAACCGGAATTATTTTATCAGTAGTAATAATGCTGGCATTAGAACTGGCAATAGTATATTATTACCTGCTGATAGGCAGGGAAGAGAATTTTTATGATGCATTTAGAAATCATACTTCAGGTATGATAATACTTCCTGTGCTTCCGTTATACTTTATGCTTTTGGAAATCTCAAAATTCAAGGAAGGGAAAAAGCTCAGAAAAGATTTTCTAGACAGCGGTGATAAAATCAGCAGCAGAAAAAAGCTTTATTATCATGGAAATGTAAATGGTAAAAGTGATGATGAATTTGGAAATATATTGTTCATAATAAGAAAAAGAAGTTTTTTTAATTATTTTTTTCTTCCAAATCTTATGATTCCAGTATTATTATTTTCAGCTTTTGCATTTTTTAATGAAGTACCTGTATTGAAGACAATATTGGTTGTTTTTTCTGTATTACTGATATTTAATATAATAAGAAATTTCTTTTCAGCTGTGAAATTTTATGAATACGGATTGATAGTATATAAGCTATCAGGTAAAATAAGACTGGAATATAAGGATATTATTAATTTTGGGAGTCTGTTTCAGGATAATAAATCTGAAAGCAGGTTTAAAATTGGGACTGATTCTACTAAGATAGATATAGATACAATGAAGCATGCGGTAAGATTTTCAGTTTCCACTTCCAGAACCGGTGATAAAATTCATCAAGAAATAATGGAATTTATTCCGGAAATAGAGAAGCTATTTTGATAGAAAACTATATATAAGGGGTTTTGGCTAAAAACAGAAATATAATATCCTAAATATAAAAACTGTCTGAAATTATGCATTGCAGATTCAGACAGTTTTTATATATGAGATGCTATGCTATTTTTTGTATAAACGAAAAACTCCGTTATTTTTTACCATATTTTTGAACTGTTTATTATACTGTACGGTTTTTGGTTTCCAAAATGGCATTTTTGTCCAGATTGCATAAATTCCTCCGGATTTTAACAGCCTGAAAATCTCATCTGAAATATCTTCCATAGGGATAACCGGAGACGGAACAACACCATATAAAAGAACCACATCAAAAAATGAATCTTCAAATGAAGAATTCAGGGCATTATCCATTGTTACAGCAACATTTTTCAGTCCCAGACTGTTAACCTTTTTTCGGGTTTCTTCTATAGCTGCTGGATGTATGTCTGTAGAATATAGTTTTCCGCTGCTGCCGAGTATTTTTGATATTTCGGCAGTAAAATAACCGGAACCGCATCCGATTTCAAGAACAGTCTGTCCTTCCATTATCCCAGAGGCTTTTATCAGTTTTTCCGGATTATCAAATATTTTTCTGTTCGGGCTGTCTAATAATTTTAAAATTTTGGTATAAACCCATCTGCCTCTTTCTGATTCAGTATCAAGCATTAACTCTTTAATACCCATCTAATCCTCCTTATCATCTCCGGCAGTATTTTCATCAAAAATATCTGAAAAAATATGTTTTAACTTTTCATCATTTACAATAGCAATACCGCGTTTTATATCACCAAGCAATAATAATGTATCGCCAGGTTTAATATTAAATATTTCACGTGCTTCTTTCGGAATTACGATCTGACCTTTTTCACCTACTTTAGCCGACCATGCGTATTTACCTTCCGGTGCCTTCATAAATTTTTACTCCTTCCCACTAAGTATGATTAGTTGGAAAAATCATACCATTTTCTTTTATCACTGTCAATGAAAATAATTAAGAAAAGAAGGAAAACGGAAAAAAATTAAAATAGATACAGTAGTATAGTATTTTGCATGATATAAGATATTTTGTATATTTTTAGCCATATACAATAAAAAGTAAACATTAAACAATGAAATAAAATAATGAATTGATATATATCTTATATATTTAATGTTTTGACAGTTGTTGGCGTATGTGATAAAATTACTTTATAATATAGTTTGGATAGAAAGATTTAGGAGGTAATTTATGAAAGGTAAAATATTGAAATTAGTTACAATATTATCATTATTTATGTTAATGCTGTCTTGCGGTTCAGATAAAAAAGAAGAAGCAAAGCAGGAAGGTGCAGCAACAGAAGCTAAAGCGGATAATAAAGAAGTAAAAAAATATGTTATAGGGTCGGATGTGGCTTTTGCTCCTTTTGAATTTAAGAAAGACGGAAAATATGAAGGAATAGATATAGACATAGTAAATGAAATAGCGAAAATCGAAGGATTTGAAGTAGAATGGAAGCATATGGATTTTAGCGGTATTATAGGAGCAGTTCAGTCGGGACAGCTTGATGGTGCTATAGCCGGTATGACAATTAATGACGAGAGAAGAAAAACAGTGGATTTTTCTGATCCTTATTATGATACAGGAATTGTAGGTATAGTAAAAGCAGATAATACTGATATAAATTCACCGGATGATTTCAAAGATAAAAGATTAGCAGTGAAAAAAGGTACAACAGGTGCTGAATATGCAGAATCTGTAAAGGAAAAATATAATACTAAAATTACAGTATTTGAGGATACATCAACAATGATACAATCAGTAATAAACGGGCAGGCAGATGTGGCATTTGATGATTTTCCTGTAATAGCATATGCGATTACACAGCAGGATCCTGTACAGTTAAGAATAGCAACAGAAAGACTGAATACTGCACAGTTTGGTTTTGCAGTGAAAAAAGGAGCTAATCAGGAGCTATTGGAAAAATTCAACAGCGGTCTTAAAAAGCTGAAAGAAAGTGGAAAATATCAGGAAATATTAGAAAAATATACAGGGAAGGCAGAAAAATAAATGAGTTTTATACAGAATGTAATAGAAATAATAGCAAGTTCGCATAAGGAGCTTTTGGACGGTCTTCGTCTGACGTTAATAATTACATTTTTTTCATTGATTTTTTCTACTTTAATAGGAATAGGTATAGGATATCTGAGATCACTTACCACAAAGCAAAAGAATCTTTATAACACGGTAATAAAAGTTTTACAGTTTCTGGCTAAGGAATATATAGATATAATAAGAGGAACGCCTTTGATCGTACAGGCTTTCTTCTTTTATCTCGCTTTAGTTCCTCTTATTGTAAATCCTCTTATAAAAATATGGTTTCCTACAGGTATGAGTGCTGAGATAGCCGGGGTTATCATTATCAGTCTGAATGCAGGAGCTTACATGGCCGAGATATTCAGAGGAGGAATTCAGGCAATAGACAAAGGACAGATGGAAGCAGCAAGAAGTCTGGGACTTCCTTATAAGCACGCCATGAGAAAGGTTGTTCTTCCTCAGGCGGTAAAGAATATGATTCCGGCAATATTAAATCAGTTTATAATTTCACTGAAAGATACATCGCTTCTGACAATTATAGGTGTACCGGAACTAACAGGAAATGGAAAAACAATATCGGCAGCAAATTATAAGTATTTTGAAACATATCTGATTATAGGTATAATGTATTATGTTATAATAAAGGTACTTTCTTTTGTATTCAGCAAAATTGAGGAGAAATTAAATGTATGATAAAAACAGTTGATTTGACGAAAAAATTTGGTGATAATGAAGTTTTGACCAAGCTTAATGTAAATGTGGAACAGGGAGAAGTAATAAGTATCATCGGGCCGTCAGGTTCAGGAAAAAGTACATTTTTAAGATGTCTGAACGGACTGGAAACTATCACAGACGGACATGTATATATTGATGACTTTGATATAGCAGGAAATGAACTTAATATAGATAAATTAAGAGAAAGAATAGGAATGGTTTTTCAGTCTTTTAATTTATTTCCGCACTTAAAGGTGATAGATAATATAACTCTTGCCCCTGTTACATTAAGAAAAATGAAAAGGGACGAGGCAAAGAGAGTAGCAAGGGAACTGCTTGATAAAGTAGGACTCCTTGATAAACAGGATGTTTATCCGTCAAGTCTTTCAGGAGGACAGAAGCAGAGAGTAGCCATAGCAAGAGCTCTTGCCATGAATCCTGAAGTAATGCTTTTTGATGAACCTACCTCGGCACTTGATCCGGAAATGGTCGGGGAAGTTCTGCAGGTTATGAAAGATCTGGCAAAAGACGGAATGACCATGGTAGTGGTTACGCATGAGATGGGATTTGCCAAGGAGGTATGCAAAAGAGTAATATTTATGGCAGAAGGTAAAATAGTGGAAGAAGGAGCTCCCGATGATATATTTACCAACCCAAAGCATGAAAGAACAAGAAATTTTCTTGAAAGTGTATTATAAAAATAATTTTTATATAAAGATGAAAACCGCTGAAAATTCAGCGGTTTTATTGTGGATTTAAATTGATGGAATATCTAAAGCACGTGAAAAATAATATTTAAATTTATAAGTCACTTCTGAAAAAGGGTCTTTATTACCAACAGATGTTTTAGTAAAGCTTCTGTAGTCAATCAATTTTGACTTTTAAAACATTAAGTAAATTAATTGCTTCAGGAAATGAAAATCTGGCTCCCTTCAAGTTACATGTCATAATATCGATCTTATATTCAGTGGCGTTTCTGAAATCTGCCTTTTGCAGATTACTTTCCAAAAATTCAGTTTCTTCCAGTTTACATTGATTAAACAGACATTCTGTAAGCTGGCATTTTGCAAACATGGAGTTAGAGAAAGTATTTCCTGAAAATGAAAATTTTTTGAAAGCCATATCTGAAAAAGTATTATATTTTAAATAACAATTTTCCAGTCTGCTGATCGGATCGGCAAATTTGAAATCGGGAAGCAGCTCATTCCAGTATATACCCGTCAATTGACACTCTGTAATTTCTGTATCTTCTATATGTGAGTTTCCTGGTGTTTTAATATTTGAAATTACGCATTTATAAAAACTGCAGTCAGAAAACGAAGTCCTGATAAGCTTACAGTCTTCAAAGGTGCAATTAACAAAACTACAGTTAATAAAGCTGAGATTTTCAAGGGTTTCATTTTTGAGCTTCAAATTTTTGAACTCTTTATCCTCATATTCTTTTTTCACGTATTTAGACCTCCTGAATTATATTTTAAAATTATTGTGTGTATTAATTTTATAAGCAGATTCTGTTTTTACCCAAACAGTTTTTGAAACAGGTTCTTTTTTCTGTATTTTTTCAGAACGAAGAAACTTAGTATACCACTTACATATATTTCGCTTCCTGTTTCAAGCTCAAAATCCTTTCTTGATTCAATAAAAATATTCTTTTTTATACTTGCAGCATAACAAATATAATAATATTTATAATTAAGGCTGTTCCATATAATATCTGTAATGATGCCGGTAAATTCAGTTTTGGCATTGTCCTGCATCTGTTTAATATCATTTTTATCAGGAGAGTTTTTATTAAGCTGTCTGAATTCTTTTCTTACTTCCTGCTTTATAATTTTTGTCTCAAAGCTGTCCTGAATAATTAAAGCTGCTTTTATTTCCTGATTAACCCTGAAAAGATCAGTCTTTTTTCCGTCTTTTAAAAATTCGCTGTCTTCATAATAATAGATTTTATTTATTTCTTTTAACCCGGAGCATGAAACAGAAAATCCTCTTGCTCTCCCCAAGCCTGTAATATTGGTTATTTTGAAAACATCTGCTGATTTCTTCAGCTCTGATGTCAGTTTATTTCTGGTTTCCAGAGAAGCAATACTGTAATCCAGCCATTTGCTGTACCATTCATAAAAAGATACGGAAACTCTGCTCAAGCCGTTATCGTTACATCTGTCATCTACCCATATTTTTCCTTTTTCTTCTCCGGAAACAATAAGAATATTTAATATACCGCAGCCGTGATGGCAGATTACCATTGACCCGGCAGTGTCATTGAAATAATCAGCCGGATCATACTCAGGATCATCTTCATTCCCGTATTGTGATTCAGTATAAGGAGCATTTATTGAAAATTTAAAATTATCGGAAAGGAAATTATCATGAACAGTGTAGTTTGTTTCAGCATAAGAATTATCAAAATAATCTTCCAGCTTAAACATGCCGTAAGACGGTCCCGCACCTCCGTTGCCTACATGCAGCAGAAAGCTTCTGTAGTCCGCAGGCAGGGAAATCCCGTGTTGTTTTTCAAAGCTTTGTATTTCTTTTTCTGTTTTACAGGGGTGAAGTTGATATTTATGCTTTGATGAACCGAATATTTCAAAATCTTTATCCATTTCTTTGAGGATTTCAATTTTTTGTTTTATTTCATCGATATTAAAATCCATAATGTATTCCTCTTTCTCATCTTTTATACTTTTTTAGAAATTATAGCATATATTTCATATAATTTGAAAAAAGACTTTTAAATATGATTGTGAAAATAAAGACAATTTATAAAAGAATATGATATAATAATATAAAATTAACTGCTGATATGATGTGCGGATATAAAGCATCATTATACAAGGTAAAAGAAAGAGGTCTAAGTGAATGGAAGAAAGAAAATGGCTCGATATTGCCAAGAAACTACAGTCGATAGCACAGGCCGGTCTGGAATATTCAAAGGATAAATATGATCTGGAGAGATTTGAGGAAATAAGAAAAGTAAGCATTGATATTATGGAATGCTATACAGACATAGAGAGAGAAAAAATAAAAAATCTTTTTGCCGGGGAAACAGGATACCAGACTCCTAAAATAGATATAAGAGCTGCTGTTTTTCACGAAAATAAAATACTTATGGTTAAGGAAAAGCTGGATAACAGATGGTCGCTTCCCGGAGGATGGGCAGATATAGATCTTTCCTTAAAGGAAAATCTGATTAAAGAGGCCATGGAGGAAGCCGGAGCAAAAATTATTCCCGAGAGAATACTGGCTGTGTATGACAGAAACAGAAATACCAATATATTATTTCCGCATAGTGTATATAAAATATTTGTACAGTGTAAATATCTGGAGAGCAAATTTGTCGAAAACATTGAAACGGAAGAAACAGGCTTTTTTTCTGTTGATCAGCTTCCGGAGCTTTCGGAAACAAGAAATACAGCGTCACAGATAAAAATGTGTTTTAGATATAAAGACAGACCGTTTCATGAACCATACTTTGATTAAAGACAAAAGGGGATAATAACATGGAAGATTATGTACTGTTAAAAGGGAAGATAACAGGAAAGTGGTATGATCTTGACAAAACTGCGCATTATCATATTATGGCAGAGACCATGGGAGTCGAATATGATATTGCAGTAAATGTAGGCTCTGTAGTAAGAGAATGGGGCAGTAATGAGTTCAAATCTTCGGAGCTTCTGGTTTATCATGATGAAAGCTATAATAACAAAATTCTGGACAAAATCGTAGAAAAAGAATATGGTGTTCATGTAGTAAAACCGGATTTTGCACTTGATTATGTAAAAATGAATCTGTTTAATCACAAAAAAATGGTTCTGATGCCGACATTAGATACTAAAGAAACTTATCTCATTGAGATTCTGGAAAAATATGTAGTCCGTTCAATGGAAGAACGAATTTATGATATATATGTATATGGGATGCTGTATGAAAACGGTCTGGGAATTCATGATGTTCATATGAATCAGGGAAGCAAGGGCAGATACAGGCACAGAGACAGAGAATGGAGTGACGGGGCAATATTTTTCCATAATCGCAGGGATCTTAGCTGGACTGCTGTTTTTTTAGCGTTTAAAAATCAGAGCTTTAAGAAATAATAATAAAAAATAATTGACAAATTGATTTATATATATTATACTTACGATATATGAACATGTATTCATACATAGGGATATGAAAGGCGTGAGTTTAATGAAGAAGTATATATTGAAAAATTTAGATTGTGCTAACTGTGCTGCCAAGCTGGAAAGAGAGATAAAAAAGTCATCTACGGTAAAGTCAGTCAGTGTAGACTTTGGAACTTTAACTATGCTGATAGACAGCACAGATCTTGAAAATGATTTGTCAATAGTGAATAAAATAGAACCGGGTGTGGAACTGATAGAAGCAGTAAAAGGAATTCTGCCGAAAAAGCAAAACAGTGCGAATTGCTGCAGCGAAGACGGACATAGTCATGATCATGACCATGAACATGGTGAAAGCGGCGGGGATGAGCTGAAAAAAGAGAAAATTAAAATAGCAGCTGCAATTGTTTTGATGATAGCCGGTTTTATAACAAAAGACAATATGATGATATCGAATATATTATTTGTTTTTTCTTATGTAATAGTAGGATATTCGGTAATACTGAAAGCAATAAAAAATCTTTTGAAGGGCAATCCCTTTGATGAATTCTTTCTTATGAGTTTTGCCACGCTTGCTGCATTTTTTATAAATCAGTTTTCAGAAGCAGCGGGAGTAATGATTTTTTACAGTGTGGGTGAATTACTGCAGGAAATATCAGTAAATAATTCGAGAAAATCAATAAAATCACTGCTGGAATTAAAACCGGAATACGCTAATCTTGAAACTGCCGACGGATTAAAAAACAGTAAATCCGGAAACAGTAGAACTTAATAATATTATAGTAGTAAAGCCAGGGGAAAAAATACCTTTGGACGGGGAAATAACAGAAGGGAAAACACAGCTTGACACCTCGGCACTTACAGGGGAATCAGTACCAAGAACGTATGCTGCAGGAGATAATGTAATGGCAGGAATGATAAATACTTCAGGGCTTATAAAAATAAAAGTAACAAAGCTGTTCAGCGAGTCTTCTGTATTTAAAATTCTGGAAATGGTAGAAAATGCTTCACATAAAAAGGCGGAGACAGAAAAATTTATTACAAAATTCGCAAGATATTATACTCCGGCAGTAGTAATACTGGCAGTTTTAGTAGCAGCAATACCGCCGTTATTCTTTGGACAGTTATTTTCTGAGTGGCTGTACAGGGCAATCGTGCTTCTTGTTATATCGTGTCCGTGTGCATTGGTATTAAGCATACCTTTGGGATATTTTGCAGGTATAGGGAGAGCTGCCAAAAACGGGATTCTGGTAAAAGGCTCTACATTCTTTGATGTAATTAATGACATGAAAATAATAATGCTTGATAAAACAGGAACTATTACAAAAGGTGTTTTTGAAGTAGCGGATGTGGATACAGCAGAGGGTATGAACAGAGAAACGTTTTTGGAATATGCTGCACTTGGTGAGGCACAGTCAAATCACCCTATAGCAAAATCAATAACAGCTTATTATAATAATAAACCGGACTTAAACAGAATAACAAATTATGAAGAAATAAGCGGAAACGGAATAAGAGCAGAAATAGACGGAAAAAAGATATTGCTGGGCAATTCAAAGCTTATGAAGTCTCATGATATAGAGTTTACCGAAAAACAGGACTATGGTACAGTAGTGTATATGAGTATAGATGGAAAATATGCCGGAAATTTATTAATAAAAGACATGATAAAAGAAGATTCCAAAGATGCTGTAAAAAAGCTGCATGATGCAGGAATAGAAAAACTCGTAATGCTTACAGGCGATAATGAGATAGTTGCAGAAAATGTAGCAAAAACTGTAGGAATAGATTCTTATTATGCCAATCTTCTCCCAGAGGGAAAGGTAGAAAAACTGGAAGAAGAGATGAGAAAGGCAGGAGCCGGTAAGAAACTGGCATTTGTAGGTGACGGAATAAATGACGCTCCTGTACTGGCAAGGGCAGATGTAGGTATAGCCATGGGAGGACTCGGTTCTGACGCGGCGATAGAAACAGCAGATGTAGTGCTTATAGATGATAAAATTTCTAAAATATCCGATTTAATAAAAATATCCAAGAAAACGAGAAGAATACTAATAGAAAATATAATATTTATACTTTTGATAAAGGGAATATTCATAGTTTTAGGAATATTCGGTCTTGCCAATATGTGGGAAGCAGTTTTTGCCGATGTAGGTACTGCACTTCTTGCAGTGTTTAATGCAATGAGAATTTTGAAGGGGAAATATTAAACAGCCAGAGCAGCAAGGCAGACGAGTATAATTTTTGATAGTAAAATGTAACCTGGGAATTTAATAATTTTCCCGGGTTATTTTATAAAAAAGAGAAATTTTGGAGGTTATATATGGAAAATGGATATCCAGAAGTGATACGAATGTTTCAGAATAATATTTTAAAACTAAAGGGAGTAAAATCTATAGAAAGTGGTGTAGAGAGTCTGGGCGGAATAACTAATGAAACACTCGGTCTTTATGGCTATGCTCATATGCCGCATGCAGCATTAGCCAGAACTAACGGCGGTCTGGAAAATGAAATATTATGTCAGTTTGAATTTTTCATTGAAAAATCTGAAACTGGCCTTGATTCTTTAGAATTTATCGCATGGTTTTTTAGGGATCAGGCAAGAAGCGGGAAAAAAATACAGGTAAGACCGTTTGCACTGCCGCCTGATACTGCTTATGGAAGACAGTTCGGCAGCAGCTTAAGGTTTCACATTGATATATTTCTGGATAATATTACTGATACATTGGATCCTTTGTTTGAAGAGATAGGAGAAATTAATAAGCTTTTTGAATTCGCTGTTCAGATGTACAAAATTCCAGTGAAAAATCAAAACTGATACAGCAGGCAAAAATAATAGAAGATATACGTTTTATAAAAAGAAGGATATCAAAAAAATTATAGTCTGAAATAAAAGAAGTATAAAATATTTAATTAACCATTGTTTTTTATACAGGCTTATAGTAGAATAAAATATGTAAGTAAATATTCCAAAAATTTTAGGAGGAACAATGAAAAAGTATAGAAATATTATTTTGGCATTAAGTGTGGTTCTGCTTCTGAATTCATGCCTTGTAAGTACTGCTGTAGGAACTGTGGCCGGAGCTGCTGTAGAAGTAGTAAAACTTCCGTTCAAATTAATCGGCGGAATCATTAATATAATAAACGGAAGCAACAGAGATAAAGAAATAGAAAAAGTAGGAATGTCCAAATATGAGAAAAAAGTTTCGGAAATACTGGAAAGAAAAAAAGAAACACTGACTTTTGGGAATTTTAGTGTATACAGCTATAAAGATTTGGAATTTCAGACAGTGAAATCATCAGGAACTGAAAAGCCTATGCAGCTTGTAGATAAAAAATCCAATATAAAATTTTCGTTTACAATGACTTTGATAGACGGTACAAATGTAGCATCAAAGCTGAGCCAGCTGGAAAGCACAGAAGGAGTTACAAAAATTTCCGAGAGACAGTCAGGCGGAATGATAGTGAGAGAATATACTATGAAAGTAAATAATACGAAAGATAAGAAAATAGAAAATTACAGACTGACAGGCTATGAGAAAAACGGTCAGGTTCTTTTATATCAGTATCTGGAGTCAAATGATTCGGCATATGATGTAGAGGAAGCATTATATAATGACTTGGTAAATAATACATTTTAATTATCGGAGAATTTATGGATAAAAAAAATCTGGAAAAGCTGACATATGAAATGCTTGAGGCAATAGGCGAGGATGCAGACAGAGAAGGTCTTAAGGATACACCTAAGAGAATACCGGTAGTATACGGGGAAATTTTTTCCGGTGTTGGCAAGAAGCCTGAGGATATCATAAAAAAAGTTTTTACTGTGGAGAAAAATAATATAGTAATAGAAAAAAATATAGATTTTTACTCAATGTGCGAGCATGATCTGCTTCCGTTTTTTGGTCAGATACATGTGGCATATATACCTGACGGAAAGGTTCTCGGCTTTGGCGATATTATCAAAATAACGGAAATATATTCCAGAAGGCTGCAGATTCAGGAACGGCTCACAAATGAAATATGTGACGCAGTTATTGATATGACAAAATGTCAGGGAGTAATGGTAATAGTAAAGGCAAGACATTTGTGCATAGAGATGAAAGGAAGCAGAAAAACTAATTCGGAAATAGTCACAAGTGCAGTAAGAGGTATTTTTGAAAAAGAAGAATCAAAGAAGAATGAGATTTTGGCATTATTAAGTATTTAGGAGGAAAAAATTGGCTGTAAAAGATAGAATATATATAAAGGATCTGGAAATAATAGCATATCACGGAGTATTAAAAGAAGAAAAAGAGCTGGGACAAAGGTTCTTTATATCTCTTGAGATACAGACTGACTTCAGGGAAGCCGGAAAAAATGATGATCTGACTAAGACAATCAGCTATGCAGAGGTATGTGACGATATAGAAAAAATATTTCTGACAGCCAAGTATAACCTTATAGAGAAGTGTGCAGAAGAAATAGCAGAGTTTTTACTGGAAAAATACAGCAGAATTTCTGAATTAAAAGTAAAAATAAAAAAACCCTGGGCACCTATAAGAAAAGCCATAGATCATGTAGCTGTAGAAATAGTCAGAAAAAGACATAAAGCATATATTTCTTTAGGATCAAATATAGGTGATAAGGAAAAGAACCTTAACATGGCACTGGAAGAAATAAAGAAGATTTCAGGAACACAAATTAAGAAAGTATCAGGATTTTTGATAACAAAGCCTTTCGGCTATACTGAACAGGATGATTTTTTGAATGCCGCAGCAGAGCTGGAAACTCTTCTTATGCCTGAGGAGCTTCTGAAAGAGCTTCTTGCTGTGGAACAAAAGCTGGGAAGAGTCAGGGAAATAAAGTGGGGACCTCGTCTGATTGATCTGGATATATTGATATTTGATGATGAGGTAATAGATGAGGAGAATCTTACGATTCCTCATCCGTGGATGAGTGAGAGAATGTTTGTGCTGGAGCCTTTTGCGGAAATAGCACCTAATGTAGTTCATCCGCTCAGCCGTAAAAGGATCAGAGAATTAAAGAATGAACTTGAGAAAAATATATAAAAAACAGAGAGCTGATATTCTAATGGAGACTTTGAATACCGTCTCTCTTTTTCATATAGAATTATTATAAAAGCAGTATTTGGAATATGAGAAAAAAATTGTTATAATATAAAATATTAATTTAAAGGAGTTTGGAATGGAAATGGAATTTAAAGCAATGTCAGTTGATGAATTAAAAGATTTTCTTATGGAAAAAGCAATAAAATTTTCACCATATTCACAGGAGGAAATTGATAAAGTTAAAAATAAGCTTGGAGGAATGCCGAGACTGCTGGAAGAATATTATTTGAAAATAGGATGGTTTGCAGATATACGAAAGCAGGGCTACGGCTGTCATATTGATCCTCTGGAAGACATCTATATTATGTCTGCGGAAGAGATACAGGAAGATTTTGAAGATGTGGAGAATGAAACAGATGATTATCTGGTATTTGGAAGAGAAGCGGTAAGCGTAGATGAATTTGCCGTAAAAGTGAAAGATTTCGGGGAAAATGATCCTGAGCTTTATATTTTCGGCGACAGTACTTCCGAGGAAGCTATGGAACAGGGACTACTGTTTGGAAAGCTTGAAGAAGAACCTAATTTAAGCTCTATGTTTAATATTATTGTTACATCACTTGAATAAATTATTTTAAAATCTGGATAAAAATTCAGATTTTTTTTGTAAATTAAATATAGAAACAGAAATATTTTTATTATTTTCAAAAAAATTTGTCATTAAAAATATTTTGGAAACATAGTTTTATAAAAATACAAGATATGGTAGAATATAAAAAGATTTATGGTAATATTAAGGAGCAGATTTATGGTATTAAAATTCAGGGAAAAAGAACTGGAATTAGGAAAAAGAACATTAATAATGGGGATTCTGAATATTACTCCCGATTCATTCTCTGACGGCGGAGATAATTTTAATATTCAAAGGGCGGTAGAGCATGCACTGCTGATGATAAAAGACGGTGCTGATATTATAGACATAGGCGGAGAATCTACAAGACCGGGAAGTAAATTTGTCAGTGCGGAAGAGGAGCTGAAAAGAGTGGTTCCCGTTATAAAAGAGCTGTCAAAAATAACAGACATACCAATATCAATAGATACATACAAGGCAGCAACAGCAGAAGGAGCAATTCTTGCAGGGGCAGATATAATAAATGATATCTGGGGATTGCAGAAGGATCCTAAAATGGCGGAAACAGCAGCAAAATATAATGTACCAGTAATAGCAATGCATAATAACGACGGGCATGAATACAGCAGGGACATAATGGAGGAGCTGAAGCTTTTCTTTGACAAAACTTTTGAGATAGCAGAAAATGCAGGTATTCCTAAAGAAAATATAATACTCGATCCGGGAATAGGCTTTGGAAAGGTTTATGAGCAGAACATAGAGGTACTTGGAAGGCTTGAAGAATTAACTGTACTTGGAAGAGTTCTTCTGGGAACTTCAAGAAAATCAACACTTGGGAAAATACTGGATCTTCCCCCGAAAGAAAGAATGGAAGGGACACTTGCCACTACAGTAATAGGGATACAAAAGGGAGCGGATATAGTGAGAGTTCATGATGTTCTTGAAAATAAGAGATGTGCAATGGTAGCGGATGCCATATTAAGGAAGCAGAACATTGGATAAAAATAAAAAGCTGGATTCTATAGATAAAAACAAAATAAAACTCGGACTTGAGACTATGGAAAAGTCTCTGAAGATTCTCGGAAATCCCGAAAGGAATTATAAGATAATTCATATAGCAGGAACAAATGGAAAGGGGTCGGCAGCGGCATTTTTGGAAGCTGGACTGATAGAGGCAGGTTATAAGACAGGAAAGTACACCTCGCCTGAAATATACCGTTTTAACGAGAGAATAACAATAAACCGGGAAGAAATAAGTGACGGAGATGTGGAGCTTTATTATGAAAAGGTAAATAAGGCTTTGGAGCTCTCGGATATTAAGCTGACAT
Organism: Sebaldella termitidis ATCC 33386; assembly: GCF_000024405.1. NCBI lineage: Bacteria > Fusobacteriati > Fusobacteriota > Fusobacteriia > Fusobacteriales > Leptotrichiaceae > Sebaldella > Sebaldella termitidis. Next base: position 2,009,276 of record NC_013517.1, read on the forward strand.
ACTTTGAGATAACAACGGCAATGATGTTTCTTTATATGAAAGATAAAAATATAGACTATCTAGTACTGGAAACAGGACTCGGCGGGAGAACAGACGCTACAAATACAGTGACTCCCGTTATCTCGCTTATTACGAATGTTTCATTTGACCATATGGAATTTTTAGGAAATACTTTAAGAGAAATAGCACATGAGAAAGCAGGAATTATAAAAAAGGATATCCCTGTTTTTTTTGCAGATGACAATCCCGAGCTGCTTGAGGAAATAAAAGCAAAAACAGAAAACTATATAAATGTTCTGAAAAAATATGAGTTTAATGAAAACAGCACAAAACTGGATAAAGAAAAATTAAATACTTTGGTAAAAATAAACAATAAGGAATTCAGACTGTCGTTATTCGGAAAATTTCAGGGTAAAAATTTTTTACTGGCATATGAAGCTTTGAAATATCTGGGAATAGATGATGAAGTAATTAAAAGAGCATGCTCTGAAACTGTCTGGAACGGAAGATTTCAGATAGCAGCGGAAAATCCTTTCATAATACTCGACGGGGCACATAATAAGGATTCAGCAGCTGTGCTTTCTGAGAGCCTGAGAGAAGTTTTTCCCAACAAAGAGCTAGTATATATTATTTCTATTTTAAGAGATAAGGATAATGAGTCTATTCTAGAGGAACTGGCAAAAGCTTCGGATTATGCTGTTTTTACCGGAATAAACAATAACCGCGGTCAGAGCTGTGACGAGATGTACAATAAAGGTAAGAAGTATTTTAAACATTCGTATGCAGAAAATACTCCGGAATCTGCATTAAAAAAAGCAGTAAGCCTTAATAAAAAAGCTACGGTAATCTGCGGCTCTTTTTTACTTCTGAAAGAATATAAAAAGCCGTGAGCTTGGTGTAATGCTTTGATTGTCTGACTAAAAGAGAAATGAAATATCAGATAAAAAACGGGGAAATTGTGTGTAGAGAAAGGAAAACTATGAAAGAATTGCTAAAATACATAAAGCCTTATAAAAAAGAGATTTTACTGGCAGTATCTCTGGTCTTTCTTGAGGTAATAGCAGAGGTAACGATGCCAAAGCTGATGTCAAAAATCGTAAATATATATCTGCCGGAAAAAAATATGAATAAAATTATTCAGATGGGTCTTATTATGATACTCATAACAGTAATAAGCTCAGCAGGGGGAATATTGAGTACATGGTTTGCAAGTAAGGTTTCACAGTGGTTTTGTGCTGATGTAAAAGAAGCGGCCTATAAAAAGATAATGGGATTTTCTGCGGGAAATATCGATCATTTTACTACTCCGTCGCTTATTACAAGGCTTACCTCGGACATAAATACACTGCAGACTATTATCCAGACATTTTTGAGGCTTGTAGTAAGAGCTCCGATATTATTTTTAGGGAGTATATTTTTTGCTGTAACAATAAATAAAGAACTTACTATGGTTTTTGTGGTTATCTTCCCCATACTTGTAATTGCACTGGCAGTTATTATAATAAAAAGCATACCCATGTTCAGCCAGATACAGCTCAGACTTGATAAGCTGAACGGAATACTCAGGGAAAGTCTGATAGGAGCAAGAGTAATCAGGGCTTTTGTAAGGGAAGACTATGAAAATGAAAAATTTCAGGGAGCAAATAAGGAATACATGGATATTTCCGTAAAGGCAAACAGACGAACAGGTCTGGTAATGCCTGTAATGATGTTCCTTATAAATACTGCCATTATTATGATACTCTGGATAGGCGGAAACGGAGTATACAAAGGAAGTATACAGGTGGGAGATATTATAGCCTTTATTACTTATTCTTTTCAGATATTATTTTCGCTTCTTCTTGTGGCTTTTTTACTGATGATGACTTCAAGGGCAAAAGTATCAGGAACACGTCTTAATGAGATACTGACAAGGGAAGAAAGTATAAACAGTACCGATAAAAGCTCGGAATATACAGAACTTCAGAATGGAATAGAGTTTGAGAAGGTATATTTCAGCTATAAAAAGGATGATAAAGAATCTCTGAAGGATATAAACTTTTATATAAAAAGCGGGGAAAGTGTAGGAATAATAGGGAGTACCGGCTCTGGTAAAACCACTGTAATAAGTCTTTTGATGCGTTATTATGATGTCAGTAAGGGCAGCATAAAATTTGACGGTACTGATATAAGGGAAATTCCGCTGGAAAGGCTGAGAGGGAGCATAGGTCTGGTAAGACAGCAGGATACGCTTCTTGCCGGAACCATAGAGGAGAATATCAGATTCGGAAATGAAAAAGCAAATTTCGAGGACATAAAAAAAGCTGCAGGAGCAGCACAGGCAGAAGAATTTATAGAGAAAATGCCCGAAAAATATCAGACACGGATAGGACAGAAAGGTGCGGGTCTTTCCGGGGGACAGAAGCAGAGAATATATATAGCGAGAGCTTTGATAAAAAAGCCCTCTGTTCTTCTTCTGGATGATTCATCCTCTGCACTGGACATGAAAACAGAGGCCAGATTACAGAATGAGCTGAACCATCTTGATTTTAAATGTACGAAAATAATAGTAGCGCAGAGAATAAGTTCTGTACGGGAACTGGATAAGATAATCGTACTGGAAAAGGGAAAAATAGCCGGAATAGGGACTCATGACGAGCTTCTTCACAGTAATACTGTCTACAGAGAGATATATGATTCACAGATAGAGACAGGGAAGGGAGAGAATAATGAGTGACAATAATAATTCCAGACCATCATCGGGAGCCGGGCCTGCCGGACCGGGTTTCGGAAGAAGGTCGAGAAATATGGTGCTTCCAGCAGAAAAATTAAGCAGGGAAGAAGTAAAAATAAACATAAAAAGAATAGTATCTCTCCTTATACCATATAAAACAAAGCTTGTATTCTTAGTGCTGTTTATTCTGGGAAGTACGGCAGCGACAATAGTGGCACCGATATTTATAGGGAAAATAATAGATAAAGGTATAGTTCAGAGAAATCCCGGAGAACTCATTAAGTATCTTGCCATTCTGGCTTCGGTTTATCTTGTGGGAGTGATTTCGTCATGGTTTCAGATGTATACTGTAGCTGCAGTTTCACAGGCAGCAATAAAAGATCTTAGAAACAGACTTTTTGATAAAATGACAAAGCTTTCGCCGAGATTTTTTGACACGCATACTTCCGGAGAATTAATGAGCCGTCTTACTAATGATATAGATCAGATAGGAAATACACTTTCACAGAGTATAACACAGGTAATAACAGGGACACTGACACTCATCGGAGTGCTTATTTCCATGATAAGCCTTAATATATTTCTTACTGTGGTTACTGTAATAACAGTACCGCTCAGTATGATTTCAATAAGAAAAATAACAAAAAAAAGCCAGAATTATTTTCTCGTCCAGCAAAAAAGTCTCGGGGAGCTGAATAGTCTTATAGAAGAAAGTATTACGGCACAGGCTACCATAAAATCAAATCTCCGTGAAGAAAGTATGCTTGAAAAATTTTCTGAAACAAATAAAAAGCTTCGTGATGTGGGTCGGCTGGCACAGATGTTATCAGGAATGATAATGCCTTTGATGACAATGATAAATAATCTGTCCTATGTGCTTATAGCGGTTTTTGGCGGGTTAATGTCACTGGCAGGATTTATAAGCGTGGGAATGATAGGTACCTTTGTAAGTTATTCAAGACAGTTCGGGCAGCCGATAAATCAGCTGTCATCACAGCTGAATCAGCTTCAGGTGGCTATAGCAAGTTCCAGCAGGGTTTTTGAAATATTAAATACCGAAATTGAAATTACTGACGAATCCGGAGCAGAAGCACTGACAGATGAAATAGAAAGTATAGAATTTGAAAACGTCTCATTTTCTTATGTCAGCGGAAAACAAGTGCTGGATAATATTTCCTTTAGTGTGAAAAAAGGTGAAACTGTGGCTCTGGTAGGACCTACAGGCGTGGGAAAGACCACTATAATAAATCTTATTATGCGTTTTTATGATATAAAAGACGGAGAAATAAAGATTAACGGGAAAAACAGCAAAACTATAAAATTAGACAGCCTTCGCAAAAAAATAGGAATAGTTTTACAGGAAACAGTTTTGTTTATGGGAACTGTAAGTGATAATATAAGATTCGGGAAGCTTGATGCAGATGATCATGAGATAAGGGAAGCGGCACATAAGGCTAATGCTGATGATTTTATAAATCTTCTGAAGGAAGAATATGATACAGAATTAAGAGATGACGGCGAGAATCTGAGTTCCGGACAGAGGCAGCTTCTATCCATAGCAAGAACTATTCTTTCAGATCCTGATGTACTTATATTGGATGAGGCTACAAGCAATGTAGATACGAGAACGGAAAAGAAAATACAGCAGGCAATGAAGAATCTTATGGCAGGAAGAATAAATATTGTTATTGCCCACAGACTGAGTACTATACGGGAGGCAACAAGAATACTCGTGCTGAAAGAGGGAAGGATAGCAGAAACAGGAACACACAGCGAGCTTCTTGAAAAAAAGGGAGAATACTATAATATTTATAATTCTCAGTTTGCCGGTGAGCTGGAAGAGGAAATCTGATGATACAGGAAGGAGTGAGTTTATTTATGAGCCTGATTAAAAGATATAATGTAGAAAACAATATACTTAAACATTTTATAAAGTTTTACTGGTTTATGGAAAGTGATTCTGAAATCAGTATAGATAATAAGCTTCTTCCCGTGAATAATACCGATATAATTATTAATTATTCCAGTCCTGTTACATATGAAAAAAACGGAAAGCCCGTTATTCCTGACAGGGTTCATTTTAATGGGATCAGAAGCAGTACAGAGATTATAAGGCAGAGCGGAAAAGTAATGGTTTTCGGTATTTCTTTTTATCCTCACGGGATATATCCTCTGCTGAAAATACCTATGAGGGAGTTCGCGGGGAAAATAGAGAATTTAGACAATATTCTCGGAAATTTTTCCGGCTTTATTGCTGATATAATGGCAGATAATAATATTTCCGCAAAAGAGCGAATCAGGGTGATGGAAAAGATTATACTTGAAAAAATGGATTGTGACTGTCTGGATAACAGGGAAAAAAAGATATTCAGCGACTTTTATGTTAATAATAAAGGTGTGAAGGATTTTTGCGTCAAGTCCGGAGTTAATATAAAATATCTGGAGCGTTTATTTTTCAAATATACAGGAGTAAGCCCGAAAGTTTTCAGCCGTATTACGAGATTTCAGAGAATAAGCAGAGAAATGCTGTATTACAGGAATTATAATAATCTTACCGAACTGGCTTATGACGGTGAATATTATGATCAGACGCATTTTATAAAGGAATTCAGGAAGTTCAGCGGAGTTACGCCGGGAAAATTTCTGAATGACAGGGAAACTGTGAAGCATTTATTATCAGAGGGAGAATATTAAAAAAATGATAATAATTCATATTATATAAAAAGACATAAAATAAATCGGCTTATGTCTTTTTTTATTATTATATTTCATAGTATTTATATTTTGTCTATTTTTTACTATTTCAAAAAAAAATTTACCTGTATACTATAATCAAAAAACAGGAGGAAAAAAATGATAATAACTGAAATAGTATATTTGGAATCAAAAACAGAGATAGTGGAGAGTGATTTTACGGAGATAATCAACAGACTGGAAAAGAATTTTCATTCGGTTCAGGAAGGGTTTATTGATACAGAGTTACTTCATACACTGGGGACAAACTGCTGGATAATGATACAGCACTGGAATTCTTTGGAAAATATGAAAAAATCTTCTTCCGGCATGTTTAAGAATGCCGCAACAGAAGAATTCCGAAATTCTATAAATCCTGAAAAGGTACAGATAAAAACATACGAGCAAAAAGGAATATGGAAAAAATAAAGAAATTTTATGAAAGCAAAAAACACAAAGAATTATTAGTATAAAAGCAGTAATATAAAAACTGTCCCGGCAAACAGAGTTTTATTCACAGGACAGTTTTTTAATTTAAAGATATTAGCCGGAAATTAGATTTTTTAAAACAAATACAAGCTTTGTTACTACATTTTTGATATATAAAAAATTAGCTTTTCTGTATATTAAAAAGAATAAATAAGCTGTTCCCATTCCTAAAAGCATGCCGCCGATAATATCCCAGAAATAATGAACATTTAAATATATTCTGGAGACGGCTATTCCTAAAGAAAGAATAAATATGAAAAATCTGTAAGGGAGCTTAAAAAATAAAAAAATTCCAAATACCACAAAGGCAGCTGATGTATGGGACGACGGGAACGAATGGGTACCCGAAGTCTCTATCAGAACTCTCAGATCCGGGAAAGTGTGAAACGGTCTTGGTCTGTCAAATAAGTTTTTCATCATTTTATTTCCGATAAACATAACTGTAGGAAGTGCTAATATAAGGATACCGCCGTATTTTCTGGAATCTGAAAACAGAAGCATAACCGAAATAACAGCAATCCATATAAGACCGTCATTTCCAAGGAAAGAGAATAATAACATAATAATATCCAAAAAAGGATTCTGTATGCTGTTCATTATTTCTAAAATATATAAATCAATTATATAAAACATATTTTCTCCCCGAAAATCTTAAAAATAACTGTTAACTATTACATTTTTCCCCTTAGCTTCACTTTTGACTGTTTTCTCGATCTGTTTTACGTAATTATTAAAAACATTTCTGCTGAAACTGCTTTTTTCTCTGTAAGAATCGTCATCTACTTTTACTTTCACATAGATAGTATTTCCTTGTTCATGGACATCAAAATCCAGCTCCAGATATTTGGAATTGTCAGAAATGTAGCCGTATTTTGCTTCAAGCATATCTTCGATATGATCCTCAAGGTATGTGTCTGCAAAGGCAAAAGCCCCGACAATAACAAGTAAACATAAAATCATTTTTTTCATTTTATTACCTCCGTTATAATATATAAATAAAGTTTAAGTATTACTATTATAATTTATTCATGTGTTCTTTTTATATCCACTTATAAAATTTTTAAATTTATATTTTTAGTGCAAATATTTAAAAGTAACTGTTAACAATTATATTTTCACCCTTTGATTTACTTCGTGCCGTTTCTTTGATCTGCTTTACATAATTATCAAAAATACTTTTGTTAAAATCAATCTTTGCTATATAAAAATCATCATCCACAGTTACATTTATATAAATATCTTTTCCATCCTTATGAACATCAAAATCCAGTTCCAGATATTTTGAATTATCTGAAATATAACCATATTTTGCTTCCAGAAGATCCTCGATTTTTTCTTCACGTATAGAATCGGAAAACAGTAAATAAGCAAAAGCCGCTGTCAAACATGCACATGTACATATAAAGGCAATGATAAGTTTTTTCATGTTTTTACCTCCATTATAAATATACTCATCAGCTTATTATAGTTCAGAGGTGTATCCATTATGTATCCATTTTATAAAAAAAAATAAGAAAAAGGATATATAAAGAACATGTAGGAAATATATAATTTTTTTGATAACAAAAGTTCAAAAAATTTAAATAATAAAATTACAGGAGGGAAATATGAAAAAATTAATATTAGCTGGAATGATACTAGCCGGAATAAGCTCTTTTGCAGATGAGGTAAATATCAGGGCAGGACTTAATGCAGGAAACTGGTATAATGAAATAGGAGAATTTAATACAGGGAATTCTGATGATTTAGGATTTGAGTTTACTGTGGAATATATGAAGGAAGTAGCACCAAATTTTAAATTAGGGATAGGAACAGGTTATCAGGCTAACCCAAAAGCAGAAGGAAAGAATACGGAAACTGAATATTATGTAAGCCCCGGGGTGGAATATGAAGCTAAAAGAGGATTTGAAGATAAAAAATATTATGACAGTATACCAATATATGTAACAGGTAAATATGAATTCCCCATAAACGACAGCTGGGGTGCTTATGCCAAAGTAAATGTAGGGTATTCGTTTAATCTGGAAAAAGATGATGCCGTGTGGGAGGACTATGCAAGATATGAAATAAATGATGTGGAACAGCCGCCGATTTATTCTAATTCAAAGAGCTATGACACAAAAGTAAAAGACGGATTTTATTATGCAGTGGGCGGAGGAGTAAAATATAAAAGTTTTTTTGCAGATATTATGTATCAGACTACATTCGCAGATATAGAAGTTAACGGAGAAAAGGATAATCTTGATTATTCGAGAATAACACTAGGAGTCGGGTATTCTTTCGGCTTTTAGATTGTCGGTGTTATGGCCGGTTCTCTGTATAAGGGATGACAAAAGGAAGGACAAATGACTTCCTTTCTTTTGTTTTTTAGTATATAATTTATTCGGAGGAAGAAAATGTTAAAATTATTAATAGTAGAAGATGAGAAAAAAATAAGAGAGCTCTTGAAGATATATTTTTTAAGAGAAAATTATAAAGTAAGCGAAGCTGAAAACGGCAGGATAGCTTTGGAAATGATGAAGGAAGAGACATTCGATATAGTCCTGCTGGATATATATATGCCTGAGCTGGACGGTTTTGATACCTGCCGTGAAATAAGAAAAACAAGCAATGTACCGGTAGTAATACTTACAGCTCTTTCGGATGATGAGAGTCAGCTTCTGGCTTATGAAATAGGAGCTGATGATTTTATAATAAAGCCTTTTAAAAAGGATATACTTCTTGCCAAAATAAGAAGAATCTCCGAAAGAATAAGTGTAAACCAGCACAGCTATAAATTCGGCGGTTTAGAAATAGATAAAGACAGCTACAGAATTCTGGTAGACAGCAGGGAAGTAAAATTTGCACCGAAAGAATTTGAAATATTGCTGTATCTTATAGAAAACAAAGGGGTAATAAAAAGTCGGGATGATATTCTTATCCATATATGGGGATATGATTCTGAAGTTTTTGACAGAGTAGTGGATAATCATATAAAAAAAATCAGAAAAAAACTGGGAGATTACTCAGATTATGTGAAAACAGTGGTTTCCATAGGATATAAATTTGAAGTCTGAAACCGGATAATATTATTAAATCACTGCACTGAAGAGAGGATATTATGAATATAAATAAAAAGATATTTTTTGGTTATATGATAATATTTATAATTACCATATTAATCGGATATCTGCTGGGAAAATATATTTTTCAGGAAATTTATGAATTCGGGAAAAGAACTGAATTAAGAACACAGATAAATAATCTGACACCGGATAATATAACAACCGGAAATCTGAAGAATATGGAAAAAAAGCTGAAAGCTGATATTATAGCCTATGATGATAATTCTGAGTATAATATAAAAAGTAAATTTGAGAATATTACAGTAAAAAAAGACGGTAAAGAGTATATAGTAATACTGGATAATCTTTCTGATGATCTGAACGAAAAAATAACCTTTAACATGACAAAAGAAATCACAATAATAGGTTATGAAATTTTTGGAGAGGGCTATATCATTCCGATAAGAATATTATATAACGGGAAAACGTATATTGATTATGAAATAAATCAGGAAATAGAAAAAAAGCATTATGACGGATTAATAACTCTGGAGAATGCTGAATTAGAAACAGTTTCATTAAGGAATACGCTGAAAGAGGATTTTCTTGAAATGGTGCTGGAAACTTATGTGAAATATAACGGATTTAACGAAAGTTTTCAGTTTACACATAAAGATCCCCACGATGAAAAGGAAAGATATGAGGTAATAATAAAAAAATCCGGACTAAAAACTGTAATTCTGGTATATTCGTATAAAAATGTGACAGTGCTGTTTGATGAGCTGAAAAGTTATTTTTTATATCTGATTATAATAGGCTTATGCCTTATATCTGTCTTGACAATGCTTTTTACGAGAATTATAACAAGCCCGATATTAAAGATATCAAAGATAACAAATAAAATTACAAAACTGAATTTTGAAGAAAAACTGGATATAAAAAATAAGGATGAAATAGGAGAGCTTGCTTCCAATATAAATAATCTCGCGGATACTCTGGGGAAAACTCTCAAACAGCTGGAAGAGGATAAAAAAAATACAAAAGAGCTTATGGGTAATCTTTCTCATGAATTTAAGACACCTCTTACTGTAATTTCAGGTTATGCTGATCTGCTGGCAGAAGATTATGATCAGAAATATATTGAAATAATCACTGAGGAGGCTGACAGACTTGCTGTATTAATAGAGGAAACTACAAGAGCAATGAGTCTTGACAGCAAAATAGTAAATCTTACTATGGAAATATTTGATCTGAAGGAGCTGGTGCTGAATATAACAGAAAAGCTCAGTATCAGTGTAAAAGAAGGCATAAATATAAAACATAAACTGGAATCAAGCTTTGTAAGGGCAGATAAGAATAAACTGGAACAGGTAATCTATAATTTTATATCCAATGCTTTGAGACATGCCAAAACTTATGTGAAAATAGAATTGAAAAAAATAGATAAAAAAGTAATTTTTTATGTGAGAAACGACGGACAAAAACTAACTGACGAAGAAAAAGAAAAAATATGGCTGAAATTTTTTAAAAGAGACAGGGAAAATAAAGGAAATTCGCACAGATCAGGTCTCGGGCTTTATATATCCAGAAGTATTCTTGTACTTCATAATTCAAAGCACGGAGTGGAAAATACAAATGACGGGGTTATATTTTTCTTTTCGCTGGAAGAATATCAGGATAAAAAAGATATTTAATAAAAATTTTTATTTGAGAGAAGTTTTATATATGTTAGAATAATATCCGGAGAGAAGAAAAATTCTATCTTTCAAAGATCTTAACAAGTGGAGGAATTTATGAAAAAGCTATTACTGGTAATTTTTACATTCTTTTCATTTTCTGTATTTTCAGGGCCTGTGGGAATAATAGGAGCTATGGATAAGGAAGTAGCGGGACTGAAGAATGAAATTAAGGTAAAAGAAATAAAGAATATCGGGGGAATTGAATTTTACAGCGGGACTTTACAGGGGAAAGATGTAGTTTTATTAAAGTCAGGAGTGGGTAAAGTAAATTCGGCTATGGCTACAGATATTCTGATAAGAGAATTTAAAGCAGATAAAATAATTTTTACAGGAGTAGCAGGAGCCGTAAATAATAAGCTGAATGTCGGAGATGTAGTAATCTCTGTTGATCTTGTAGAGCATGACTTCGATACAACTGCTTTTGGCGAGAAGCCGGGGAATGTACCGGGATCAGATAACGGGAAATTTTATGCCGATCAGTCTCTGATATCGCTTGCAGAGACATCAGCTCAGAAGGTTCTTGGAAAAACACATGTATTCAAAGGAACTATAGCAACAGGGGATCAGTTTATAGCTGATAAAGCCAAGGTTAAGGTTCTGGAAGAGACATTCGGTGCATGGGCTGTGGAAATGGAAGGTGCTTCTGTTGCACATGTAGCTGCACTTTATAAGGTTCCTTTCGTGGTTATCAGGGCAATATCTGATAAGGCAGACGGTTCGGCACATGTGACTTATGACGAGTTCTCAAATAAGGCAGCAGAAAACTCAATAAAAATAGTAAATGAGATGTTGAAAAAAATGTAATTTATATTATGAAAAGACAGAGATTTTGGTTTCTGTCTTTTTTATATTTTCGTAATTTTCCGGGGATAAAATTAAATTATTTGATTATTTTTTATTGTTAAATTATAATAAAGCTATATTTTTATTTTATAAAGGAAAAAATTATGGAATGATATGAGAGAACGGCAGGTATGAAATGAAGAGACAAAGCTGGACAGAGTTCAGAAAAAATATAGAAAAAGTAATAAAAGAATTTGGCCTTTCAGATAAATTAAAAAGCGTAAATATTACACAAATAGAGAATATAGACAGAAAATTTATGCAGTCCTTCGTAGAGGGCGGAAAACAGAGTGCGAAGTTTTACGGCTGGATATGGGAGTATCTGAAAGATGAGATAAGCTGGGGGAAGCATTCGCCTGATTATAAAAAAACCTCGGAAATTATCAGATATACAGCCGGCAGTACTGATGAAGATTTATATATTATATTTACCCAGACATACAGGGAAAAAGAAAAATTCTGGTATTATGAAGGCAGAACAGATGCAATGATTACTGTAATTGAGGAAACTCCGGGAATAGACGAGTTTTATATTTTTGATAAAAAGTTTACATGGCTCCTTGGTCAGAATCATCATGATGTAATATTTGCCACAGGAAATGAGAAAACCGAAAGATTAAAAAAAGGCTTTGAAATTTACGGATAAAGTGATAAAGTATATATAATCAGTAATTATAAATATTGCTGTAAAAATATTTGAAGATAAAATTTTAACGGTATATATTCTGGTACAGTGTCCTTACTTGCAGTTTTTATTTAGAGAGGGACAAGATACTGTACTAAGATTAAAGAGCATTGGAGAGATAAAATGAAAAAAATACTGTTGGTTTTCCTGTTTATGTCACTGGCAGCTTTTAGCAGAGGAACATTTACTGATCTGAAATGGGGAGATAATCCTGATGCAGTGGTCGGAGTACTCGGGAAGGCAGATGAAATAGACGGAAATGAGATGGTTTATAATCAGCTGAAATTTTTAGATATTACCTTTGATAAATTATTTTTGGGATTTTCAGGGAATAAGCTTGTTTACTGGGGCGGGGTCAGTAATGTAAATCTTGAGGAGTTCAAAGGTCTGGCATATTATTTCAGGGATAAGTATACTGCTAATTTTGATACTGTGGAAAGTGACAGTCTGATAGTATTTAAGTCTGTAAGTAAAAATAATACTGTTTTATTTATGATTGATAAAAGTACTGTAAATAACGACAGTTTCAATATTGTCATTTCTGATATGACTGAAGACGGGATGAAATTCATAGACAGCGTGGCAAAGAGCAGAGGGCAGTAAAAAAACATGATTTTGATACAGCACCCAAAGGTCGGCATAAAGCTGACAAGGGTGCTTTTTTATTGGAGTAAGATTTTGATATTTGTGAATTCATATTAACTGTGCTAAGATAAAATAAAAAATCAAAAGCAGAAGAAAAGAGATGAAAATATGGAATACATTGATATTATCAAGGAATTATTTGCAGTTTCCTGTCCTAAAGGATATACGGCGGAAGAAATCAGTGCCGTTAGAAAATTATACGGAGGAATTCCTTTGTTTCTTGAACAGTTTTATCTGGAACTGGGACAGTCTGACGAGCTGCTGTACTTACAGGACGAATTAATACTGCCCGGAAAATATCCCGTTTTTCTTGATTATGAATATATGATTTTTTTTAATGAGAATCAGGGAGTATGTCAGGCTGGCATTGTCAAAAGTGATGTTAAAATGGAGAATCCCCCGGTTTATGTAGGTTATGATAATAAAAACTGGGTAAAAACAGCAGAGACTCTGTCTGATTTTCTCACAGCAATGTACGGATATCAGGCAAGTCTGTGTCTGGAATATTCGTCAGAGGCTTTTTACTGGGTTTCTGATCAGGAGATACAGTTAATAGAACAAAGCTTCTCCAAAAGGCAGGAGGGATTATCAAACTGGCTGAATTTCAGAGTTGATTTATACGAAAAAGGAGAAGGAAGAATTGCATTAATGCATACAGGCGGAGATGTACAGATGATGTATGCTGCAAATAACGAAAAGGATTTTAAAAAAATACAGGCTGTTTTGGAAAATATCGGGGAAATAATCTAAATGTAAGAAAATTGATTATTTTATAAACAGTTAAGGAGATAGAATGACATATATTTTTGTAGATTTTGAAGGATATAAATACTGGATTGAAGTTAATGATGAGGGAACTGCTTTACGGCAGGTAACAATAGATGAGAATAATATAACTTCCATATCCTGCTTGGAGCCTTGTCTGGCAGATCAGTATGTTGATACTGAAAACGATTGTGAAATAATAAGTAAAGATGAATTTGAGAAGGTATGGGAAAATGCTGTTCTGCCTTATCGTAAGATATGGAATACTGAAAAGCTGAAATATAAAAAAGGGCAGAATATATCAGGCATAATAAAATATTTTTATCCGCAGGGAGCTGTTTTAGATTTGAATAATGGTTACGGATGTATGAATATTGAAAATTGCAGAGAAAAGCCATTATATCCGGGTTATAGTGTCAGCGGGATTATTTCAGGATATGATGAAAAAAATATGTGGATTCTAATCGAAAATTGTGAATTGGAACAATCATAAAAAGGCTGGTGTTTATCAGCCTTTTATATAAAATCTTTCATTAAAAATTTTTTTGTTCTTTTCTTTCCATTTATTGTAAGAATATAGATATATTCTCTGCATGGATAATTCCAATACATATCAGTAATAATCCCTTTGATTTCAGGGTTTTTTGTCAAAGTAACAATGTTACCAAAAGATAACGGTGCAGGTATGACTCTGAAAAGTTTCGGTTCAACTTTTAATATATATTCATAATATTTCAGTAATAGAAAGTTATCTTCTTTTCCAATACATTGTAGTATTTTACCATTTTTGAGAAAAAAATCTTTTTTATGCTGTTCTAACAAAGAAAAATTTTCAAAAATATCATTTTTACTGCCAAGATAATGTCCCCATAAATTAACAGGGTTACTTATTTTCTTTTCAAAATTTTTAGAAAAAATTAAATTATATTTCTCACTTATTAATTCATGATTATTTATAATTTTATATAACTCTTTTTTGACATTAAATGTCATTTTTTTATGTTGAAGAGTAATATATTCATCAGTATCATCTATGCAATTAAAAATTTTGCCATAGGGTATTATATTTTTGAAATTTTCCAGATCACATGGGCTTATAAAATGATCCCCATCTTCAGGAAACCAGGGATAATATCCCCAACTTCCTTTTAAATCCAGTATGAAATCATCCTTTATATATCTTTTAGTTTTGCTCTTTCCGTTAATATGAATAAAATACATTTGTTTTTTATCTTTAGAGTGAAATATAGAAGAAGAAATAATTCCCCCAATAGCAGGATATTTTTTTAATATTACACTGCTTCCATATGGAAGTATACTTTCTTTTTGAATATCAATTTCTATATTAAGATTTTTAGTAACAGGAAATTTACTCTTTTTATCTTTAGATAGAATTTTTTCCAATATCTTCATGAAAATCCTTTCATTTTTGTAAACTAAAACAGCTTTAACTGCGGATCATACTTTCTTTCTTTTTTCATTTTTTCCCTCATAGGATTCGTATAACTGAAAGAAATAGAGTATTTTTCTTTCAGGAAATTTATATTTTGATAAAGACTGTATTTATATTCTTTTCTTTTTTCAGTATTATTGTAAAGCATATAAATATTTTTATACAGCTGGGGATAATTACGAAGAACAAAATTAAAAAATGATTTTCTTGTTTCTCCTCTCAGGTAAAGGATTCCCGGCAGTACATAGTGGACATCGCTTTCTTTTGCATGAGAAAACAGTGATTCTATATTTTCAATGCTGTCAGTAATATAAGGAATAATAGGCATAGAATGCATTCCCACAGAGGCATTGGTTTTCCGCATGGCTTTCAGTATTCGGAATCTCTCCATGGGCGGTGAAGCGTTGGTTTCAATCATAGCAGCTGTTTTTCTGTCAGTAACGGTAATAGTGGAAGCAATATTTATATAAGTAAGTCTGGATAATTCATCTATCAAATCAATATCTCTCAGTATAAGTGTAGATTTGGTGGAAATAATAGCAGGATTTTTATGTTTAATAAGAAGTTTCAGTATTTCAGGCATAATTTTGTTATTCTTTTCTACAGCCTGATAACTGTCTGTGACACCGCCTATATTTATTACTTCATGTTTCCATGATTTGGAGCTGAGCTGTCTGTCCAGCTCTTCCACAATATTGGTTTTTACATATATTTCATTAAAAAAATCATCTGAATTGGAATTTATATATTTGTGCGAATAAAGGGCATAGCAGTATTTACAGTTATGAATACAGCCTCTGTATATATTCAGATCCCATTTATATGGAAAACCGCCGCTGACTTTGTTCAGTGCAGATTTGCATGTGATATTTTTATATCGGACAGTATTCTTCATACTAAAACCGCCTTTTTAATTAATTTCTTAATTTTAGTATATCATTTCAAATAGAGTTTGTAAATTTAATAAAATAACCTTTTTAAAATGATTGACAAAGTATAGAAATAATTATATATTTTTAATAAGTTTATTGTAGAAAGGGAGAATTAAATGGTATTTCTTTTTATACCAATGTTGATTATACTGATGTTGGTGCTTTTCATACTTGTACTTACGTTATTTATTGCTAAATCTAAAAACAGGGGAAATTATGCAGAAGATGAATATATACCGGGGGAGATATATAATTATTCTATACAGGAGCGTTATTTTACAATAGAGGCATTAAATATGAAACTTATTATACTTCCTTTGATAGTGTCTTTTGTAACTGTTTCTCTTTTATTCGGAATAATTATTATGGCAGAAACAGAAATACCTGTTTTATCTGATACGGGAAAAGAAATTATGAACGGTTACGCAGTGTGGTTTATACAGTTTATAGTTATACAGCTGATGGTTTTTATGCTTTTTGCATTATATAAAAAAATACGGATAACGGCAGAGAACGGAACCTTGTATATTAACGGCGTGATACAGGATATAAGATATTATCAGATCAGGAAAATATTCGCGGAAAATAGTCTGCTTTACCTGAAAACGGAAAGAAAGCTGTGGATTTTGCTTCCTGCCGCAGCAGAAGGGCTGAAAAAATATCCGAAAAGAGATATCTTAAAAAAGCAAACAGAAGAGATAAATAATAAGCTTAGAACAATAGAAAAAATTCTCTCGGGCAGTGATGCGGAATATAAAAATTTCAGCTGGATAAGAAATCGGCTTCTTGGTTTTGGGGGAATATTTGTACTTTTGGCGTTGGTTTCAATAGGAATGCTTATAACTAAATATTACATATAAGAATGTATGAAGCAGTCTGATATTTTTAAAATATAAAATAATAATAATTTATAAAATTTATTTAGTAAAAAAATATGTTATAAAAAATAAAAGGCAGGTGATACCATCTGAACAGTATAATATGTGAAAGAGTTTATGATTCTGAAATAAAGGCAGGCTACAGAATTTTAGCAGACCGTTTATGGCCCAGAGGAGTAAAGAAAACAGATCTCCAATATGATGTATGGTTTAAGGATATTACACCGACACCGGAAATACGAAAAGAATTCGGACATAAAGAAGAAAATTTTGATATATTTAAAGTCCGTTATCTGAATGAACTGAATACTAATCCTAAAAGCGGTGAATTTATACAGTTAGTGTCGGATAAGCTGAAAAAAGAAAATGTGATTTTACTGTATGCAGCAAAGGATACTGTTTATAATCATGCAGTAATTTTAAAAGAGTGGCTGGAAGAAAAATTAAATGGAAAATAAGCTTATATAATAAGAATTAGTTTTGTATATGTTTTCATTAAAAATCGATATACAAAACATATTGATTTTTCAAAAAAAATCTGATATACTTTTCATATAATAAAAAAAGAAAGAGTGGTGAGAGCAATGATTAAATTTATAAGAAGGATAAGGGAAAGAAATTTTAGAATTAAATACCCTTGTCATGACTAATTTAATCATTGTATATATAGATAGATAATAATGTTAGTCAATGGCCTTCAAGCTGTTGACTTTTATTATAAATGCTAGATGAAGTAAATATATGCGGAATCTTATGATGAATTGTCATAAGGTTCCTTTTTTTATAAAAATAAAAATAAATCAGGAGGAAATAAAATGATAAAAGTAGGACTGGTAGGAGCTACAGGATATGCTGGACAGCAGCTTTTGTGGATTCTGAACATGCATAAGGAAACAGAAATAAAATTTATATCTTCAAACAGCTATGAAGGAAAGGAAATCTCAGAGGTATACGGGAATTATAAAAAATATTTCGACAAAAAGCTGATATCACAGGAGGAGGCGGGAACAAAATTAGATGAAATAGATGTTCTGTTTATGGCTCTTCCGCACGGGATGTCTGAAAAGCTTGCAGGACAGGCATTGAAATCAGGTGTAAAGGTAATAGACCTTGGGGCGGATTTCCGTCTTGATGATTCTGAAACATATGAGAAATGGTACAAAGTAAAGCATGAAAACCCTGAAATAAACAAACAGGCAGTTTACGGACTTCCCGAGCTTTACAGGGAAAAAATAAAGGAAAGCAGCATAGTAGCAGCACCGGGATGTTATCCCACATCGGCAATACTTGCAGCGGCACCCTTATTAAAGAAAAATCTGGTAAAAACTGAAAATATAATTGTTGATTCCAAGTCTGGAGTTTCGGGAGCAGGCAGAGGTCTAAAAACAGAATCGCTTTTTACAGAGGTAAATGAAAACTTTAAGGCATATAATCTGTTTATGCACAGACATACCCCCGAAATAGAACAGGAGATGGGAAAAGCGGCAGGGAAAGAAGCAGGAGTGATATTTACCCCTCATCTGCTTCCGATAAACAGAGGAATACTTTCTACGCTCTATCTGGATATGACAGAGGAAATAACTGAGGAAGAAATTTATAAAATATATGAGGAGTTTTATAAAGATGATTATTTTGTGAGAATAAGCAGAGAGCTTCCCGAGATAAAAAATATAAAAAATACAAATATCTGTGAGATCGGAATAAGAGCGGATATAAAGAAGAAGAAAATCATAGTGGTATCTGTAATAGATAATCTTATAAAAGGTGCAGGAGGTCAGGCCGTACAGGCTATGAACATAATGTTCGGACTTCCCGAAACAGAAGGACTTGATTATCTGTCTATGTATGTATAAAATAAAATTCAAAAGGCGGGATAAAAATGATTAGAAGTGTAAGATTGAGCGATGCTGAGGCAATAGCAAAAATATATAATTATTATGTAAAAGAAACAACAGTTACATTTGAAACAGAGGAAATAGACATAACGGAAATGGAAAAAAGAATAAAGAAAACGCTGGAATACGGCTATCCTTTTATTGTTCATGAAGAGGAGGGAATTGTAACAGGTTATGCCTATGTAAGAAAATGGAGAGAAAGAATATCCTATAATAATACTTTGGAAACAAGCATATATGTGGATAAGGACAAAAAAACAAAAGGTACGGGAAAAAAACTGTATAATTCATTAATAGAAAAGTGTAAAAAATCAGGCGTGCATGTATTAATAGGAGTTTTATCCCATACAAATACAGCAAGCAAAAAGCTCCATAAAAATACGGGATTTGAGAAAACAGGACATTTTAAAGAGGCGGCAAATAAATTCGGGAAGTTTATAGATGTAGAATTCTGGTCTTTGATATTAAAGGCAGCAGGATAGATTAAAAGAATAAATCAGAGAATATTATATAAATTAGGAGGATTAGGAATGAATGTAATTAAGAACGGGACAATTACAGATGTAAAAGGTTTCAAAGCTGCGGGAATAACCGCCGGTCTGAAAAAAAGCGGGAAAAAAGATCTGGCATTAATCTATAGTGAATATAAAGCTGTATCTGCTGCCGTATTTACAAAAAATCTGGTAAAAGCAGCTCCGATACTGGTAGATATGGAAAATATAAAATCGGAAAATACTCAGGCAATTATAGTAAACAGCGGGAATGCCAATGCATGTACAGGGGAAGACGGCTATAAAAATGCAAAGAAAATGACAGAAATAATAGCAGAAAAGCTAAACCTGCATCCGACAGAGGTTTTGGTAGAGTCTACCGGAATTATTGGTGTTCAGATGGATATGGAAAAAGTAGCTTCCGGTCTTGAAAAAATAGTACCAGAGCTTAGTGAAGAAGGAGGACATAATGCAGGAGAAGCAATAATGACTACAGATACATTCCCTAAGAATTTAGCCGTAAAGATAGAAATCGGCGGTAAAGAAGTGACAATAGCCGGAATAGCCAAGGGATCAGGAATGATACATCCTGATATGGCAACGATGCTTGCATTTCTCGTAACAGATATAAGTATTGATAAAAAACTGCTTCAGAAAGTATTTTCAAAAAGTACTGATGATTCATATAATATGGTTTCCGTGGACGGAGATACCAGCACTAATGATATGGCGGGAATACTGGCAAACGGTGCAGCCGGCAATACAAAGATAACTGATGAAAACAGTGAGGAATTTAAGATTTTTAAAGAGGCTCTGAATTTTGTCAATAAAGAGCTTGCGAAGTCCATAGCAAAAGACGGTGAAGGAGCTACAAAGCTTATAGAGGTAACAACAAAAAATGCCAGAACAATGGAAGATGCAAAAAAAGTATCAAAATCTGTTATTACTTCAAGTCTTTTTAAAGCAGCGGTATTCGGCTCAGATGCGAATTGGGGAAGAATATTATGCGCCGTGGGATATTCAGGAGCAGAGCTGATTGTGGATAAAATTGAGATATTTATAAAAGGTGAGGATAAAATAATTCAGGTAGCGAAAAACGGAATGGGTATAGACTTTGGCGAGGAAGAAGTAGAAAAAATACTGAAAGAAGAAAAGGTAGGGGTTATTGTCAATCTGAATGACGGGAATTATGATGCGACAGCCTGGGGCTGCGATCTGACTTATGACTATGTAAAGATAAATGCAGATTACAGAACATAAAAAAATTTATGACTAAAAAGAGTTTTACAGTAATTAAAAACTGTTCCTGTTTGTCAGCAGATATAAACAGGTCACTACAAAAAACTAAAAAAGGAGAAAAAATGTTAAACAATCATGAGAAAGCAGATACACTTGTAGAAGCTCTGCCGTTTATACGGAAATATTACGGGAAAACTGTGGTAATAAAATACGGCGGAAGTGCAATGGCAGATGAGGAAATAAGAGAGGAATTTATAAAAGACGTTGTGCTTATGAAGTATGTAGGGATAAATCCTGTTATTATCCACGGCGGAGGTCCTGAAATAAATCTTATGCTGAAAAAACTCGGGAAAGAAACAGAGTTTGTGGAAGGGAACAGAGTAAGTGACACTGAAACAGTAGAAGTCGCAGAGATGATACTTTCTGCAAAGCTGAATAAGGGTATAGTAGCAGATATTAATAAGCACGGCGGGAAAGCTGTGGGCTTAAGCGGAAAAGACGGAAATCTTATATTGGCCAAGAAAAAATATATAGAAAAGGATAATCAGAAACTGGATATAGGCTTTGTCGGCGAGGTAGTAAAAATAAATCCTGAGATAATAGAGATACTCGCGGAAAAAGATTATATTCCTGTGATATCATCAATAGGACAGGATCTTGAAGGAAATACCTATAATATAAATGCAGATTATGTAGCAGGCGAGATAGCCGGAGTACTTAATGCATTCAGACTCCTGTTTCTTACAGATGTGGACGGAATACTGACTGATCATAATGATAAGGCAACCCTGATTCCTGAAATAAGCAGTTCAGAAGTGATAAAGCTCATAAATGACGGCATTATAACCGGAGGAATGCTTCCTAAGGTAAATACATGTCTAAATGCTGTCAATAAGGGTGTAAAAAATGTTATAATACTAAATGGAAAAGTAAAGCATTCGATACTTTTGGAATTGTTTACCTATGAAGGATTCGGTACCATGATAAAAAGCGACTGATATTTTGTATAATTACAGATATGGATTACCATATTCAGGGGGACGGTGAAATATTAATAAATTATAAGGAGGAAATATGTTACTAAATGTATATAACAGGTTCAATGTAAGTTTTGTAAAAGGAAAAGGTGTGTATCTCTATGATGATCAGGGAAATGAATATCTGGACTTTGTATCGGGTATAGCTGTAAACTGCCTTGGACATGCCCATCCTGTCATAGCAAATGCACTGAAAAAACAGGGAGAAACACTTATTCATATATCAAACCTGTATCACAGCAATGCTCAGACAAAGCTGGTAGATAAGTTAACAGGTTTGAGCGAGCATGAAAGAGTATTTTTCAGCAACAGCGGAACAGAAGCTATAGAGCTGGCAATAAAAATAGCGAGAAAATATGGAAATAATATAGATAAAAATAAAACAGAAATAATATATATGAAAGATTCATTTCATGGGAGAAGTACCGGTTCACTTGCGATTACAGGTCAGAAAAAATATCAGGAGCCTTTTGAACCGCTTATGCCTAATGTGACGGAATGCTTATTTAATAATATAGAAGACCTGAAATCAAAGGTAAATCAGAATACATGCGCGGTAATACTGGAGCCTGTTCAGGGAGAAAGCGGGATACAGACAGCAAGTCCGGAATTTTTGAAAGCTCTGAAAGAACTTTGCAGTGAAAATAATGCTCTTTTGATATTTGACGAAATACAGTGCGGAATGGGAAGAATGGGAACATTATTTGCATATGAACAGCTGGGTGTAGTACCTGATATTGTGACTATAGCAAAGGCACTCGGAGGAGGAGTACCTATAGGTGCATGTCTGACTAAGGGGAAAGCTAATGATGTAATGGTTCCCGGGGATCATGGCTCTACATACGGAGGAAATCCTCTGGTATGTGCAGTCGCATATGATGTTCTTACAGAGCTCGTGGATAACAAGGTTATCGCTGGAGTAAAGGCAAAAGGGGAATATGCTATAGAAAAGCTTAATAAATTAAAAGAAAAATATAAGCTGATAGAGGAAATAAGAGGAACAGGTCTTCTGATAGGTATAAAACTGGATGAAAGTGTGGCAGCAAGAGATTTTGCAAATACTGCATTTGAAAATAAATTCCTTCTTGTACCCGCAGGAAATAATGTTTTGAGATACTTTCCGCCGTTAAATGTAACTTTGGAAGAAATAGATAAATCTATAGAAAAAATGGAAGAAATATTGAATATATTTGAAAAATAAAATTTTGAGAAAAGAAGAGGTGAAATTATGCTGAAAAAAAAGTCATTTTTAAAACTGCTGGATTTTACAAAAGAGGAATTGGAGTTTCTTTTGAATCTGTCAAAAAAACTAAAAGAAGATAAGAAGAATAACGCCGAAATGAAAAAACTGAGCGGGAAAAATATAGCGCTGATATTTGAAAAGACATCTACAAGAACAAGATGTGCATTTGAAGTAGCGGCTTTTGATCAGGGAGCAAATGTAACTTATATAGGACCTTCTACATCACAGATAGGTGATAAAGAATCTATAGAGGATACTGCAAGAGTGCTGGGCAGATTTTATGACGGTCTGGAATACAGAGGGTACGGACAGGAAATAGTCGAGACACTGGCTGAATATGCGGGTGTACCTGTGTGGAACGGTCTGACTACAGAATCGCATCCTACACAGGTGCTGGCAGATTTTATGACTATACTTGAACATAAGGGAGATCTTTCAGGAATAAAATTCGCATTTATGGGAGACGGAAGAAATAATGTGGCAAATTCTCTGATGATAGGAGCGGCAAAATTCGGAATGGATTTTAGAATTGTAGCGCCAAAAGAGCTTTTTCCAAATGAAGAGCTGGTAAAAAAAGCCAAGGAGCTGGCTGCCGAATCTGGTGGAAAAATAACACTTACGGAGAATCCAGCAGAAGGAGTAGATGACTGTGATGTCATATATACTGATGTATGGGTATCAATGGGAGAAGATGAGAGTATATGGAAAAACAGAATCGAGCAGTTAAAGCCGTATCAGGTAAACAGTACTCTTGTAAAAAATGCAAAGCCTGATTATTTATTTATGCATTGTCTTCCAGCTTTTCATGATCTGAAAACAAAAACTGGCGAAAAAATGCATGAGAAATTTGGAATTACAGAAATGGAAGTTACAGATGAGGTTTTTGAAAGTGAAAATTCTGTTGTTTTTGATGAGGCGGAAAACAGAATGCATACCATAAAAGCTGTTATGGTAGCAACTCTTGGAGAAATAAATATCTAATAATATTGTAAATGATAATATACAGGATACTGTGTTGTTTTTATACAGAAGCTGTCAGAAATGACAGCTTCTTTTAATATTTGCTGATATAAAAAAACATTATTTGTATTCACTCAAAATTCACATAAAAATGTTATAATATAAAAAAAGGAGCGGAAACTATGAAAAATATATTGGTTTTCCTGATGCTCGGAGTAATGCTGAGTGCACTTCAGGAATTAAGATATCCTTCTGGATACAGGGTGAACGGCAGCAGAGTATTTTATACATATATAGAGCTGACAGAAATAGATATGACTACATTTGAAATTTTGAATGAAAGATACGCCAAGGATAAGAATGCAGTTTACTATGAAGGAAAAGTCATAGTAAATGTTGATCCCGAAGATTTTGAGCTTTTGGGGGATTTTTTCGGAAAGACTAAGAATAATATATACATAGGGAATACGATAATAAAAGATGCAGATATTAACAGTTTTGAATTATTGGGACACAGCCGCAGCAGGGATAAAAACCATGTGTTTTTTGCTGATAAAATATTGAAAAATGCTGATCCTGCTACTTATATAGTTTTTAACAATAAATATGCCAAAGATAAAAATCATGTTTATTTTTGGGATAAGGAGATAGAAAATGCAGATGCTCCGACATTTGAAGTATTAAACGGAGAATACGGCAAGGATAAAAACAGGGTTTATTATAACAGCAGAGTGGTCAGAAAAGCTGATCCTGCTACTTTTCGAATATTAGAAGGGCCTTTTTCAAAAGATAAAAACTATGTATATGTTACAGGAGAAATATTCGAAAAAGCTGACGTAAAAACATTTCAGACACTGGGTGATTATGGATATGCCAAGGATAAAAGATATGTGTACAGATACAATAAGATACTGGAGGGTGAAAAACCGGCAGATTTTCTTCCTCCTCCCCAGCCTGTAATTATGTATTAATTTATTAAAGAAAATACAGCCGGAAAAGTCTTTTTTCTATGTGATTTTCCGGCTTGACACAGTTTTAATAAAATGTTAGACTTAATTATTAATTAAAGATAATATCTTATTAGAAAGTGGGTGTTTTATGAGAAAAATATTGTTTCTTTTACTTTTGGTTTTTAGCATGCAGATCTATTCGAGCCCTTTTACCGAGGCTGATAAAAAAGAAGTTTTGAAACAGTTTTCGGAACTTCAGAATGCATTAAAAAGGAAAAATGCCAGTGCACTTTCTACATATGTATCATATCCGCTTAAAGACGGAAATATAAAAACAGTAATCTGGAAAAGCAGCAGTGATTTTATTAAAGATTTTAGAGATCCTGAAAATTATGTATTTTCACATCTGGATGAGCTGAAAGTAAATTCTGCATCCGGTCAGATAGATAATGTGGAAGAAAAGCTGCTTGAAAGGGGAGGAGAAGGCGGAGATAAATTTATGGAAATAACGGGGAAATTCATTACTTCCAGTGATGATGAAGCCGAATTTTATTACGGTGCTTCGGGTATTTCCAAGAATGATGATCTTTTTGTGGTAACAGTCTCAGTTTATGATGATATGTTTGACGGATCAAGCTATTATATTTTTATATTATCGGGAAATAAGCTGAAACTGGTTTCTTATCTTCAGCTTCCGTAACAGACGGTTTTATACAATTAAAATAAATTATAAGAAAGCGGTGTTTTATGAAAAAAGTTTTATTTTTGTTATTTTTAGTTTTTAGTTTCGGAGTTTATTCGGCGACTTTCAGTGATTCTGATAAAAAAGAGATTTTGAAACAATTTTCTGAATTTCAGAAAGCAGTAAAAAAGAAGGATGCGGCAGCGGTTTCTAGGTATATTTCTTACCCACTGAAAGAGGGGAATACAAAAGAAGTAATCTGGAAAAACAGCAGTGAGCTTGCGAAAGATCTAAAAGATAAGGAGACATATACTTTTTATTCCATAAATGAACTAAAAATAGATTCTAATGCAAACAAGATAATCAATGTAGAGGAAAGGCTTCTTGAAAAAAACGGGGAATTCGGGGATGAATTTTTAAGCGTGACCGGAAGATTTCTGGATACTGATGATGTAGAGGGAACTATCTATACAGGAATAGATAAACCGCATTTTGTAGTAGCGGTAAGTGTCTATGACGATATGTTCGAGGGAGGAACTTATTATCTCTTTAGCTTTGAGAACAAAAAATTAGAGCTGGTTTCTATTTTCAGACTTCCATAAATATAAAAAAGTCATTGTATTGCTTTACAGACACGGCATAAGAGTACAGTGATTTTTTATTTGGAGTAAAAGAGTAATTTATAAAAAAGCAAAACTTTTTAATTTGATAAGGAGATGGTTATGAGAAAAATCATATTATTTATATTGATAAGTATATCAGTATTCAGTGAATATAAAATTGAGAATGGAAAAGTATATTATGAGGATAAATTAATAGCTGAGGCAGATGCAGTGACTTTTGACAGCAGTACTGACTATGCACAGGATAAAAATTATATTTATTATACGGAAAAGAAAATTGAAGGTGCTGATCTAAAGACATTTGAGATACTTTATTCAGGTTATTCAAAAGATAAAAATCATGTTTATTATAAAAATAATATATTAAAGGGAGCAGATTCAAAAACCTTTGATATGGTACATTTCGGACATGCCAAAGATAAGAATAATGCTTATTATTACGGAAAAAAAATAGAGGGAGCAGAAGCTAAAACCTTCGATATAATAGAACCTTGTGCTTTTGGATTTTCGAGAGATAATATTTCGGTATATTATGAAGATAAAAAAATACCGGGTTCAGATCCTGAAACCTTTGAAATATTGGGAGAAAACGGATATTCAAAAGATAAGAATAATGTTTATTTTGAAAATCATATTATAGATGGTGCTGATATCAAGACTTTTAGGGCTTTAGCTGGAAAAATAGCAGAGGACAAAAATAATTATTATAAATCCGAGAAAATATCAGGCAAGAAATAAAAAAATCAATAAATATAATACTTTAAATTGAGTACTAAAATATAATCACTGTAAGAGTCACAAAAACACAGTGATTTTTTTATTTGAAAAAAATTCTTGACATAATAATAAAAAAATGATATTCTAAATATAAGTTTAAAAAACTAATTTATGTTTAGGTGATGAAGATGACAGAAAGAGAAAGGGAGATATTGCATCTCATAAGGGAAAATCCTATGATATCTCAGGAAGAGATAGCAAAAAAAATAGGAATAACGAGGACTTCGGTAGCTGTACATATAAGTAATATCATGAAAAAAGGAATTATACTCGGAAAAGGGTATATAATTAATGAAAGCCCTTATATTATGGTTATCGGCGGAACCAATGTAGACATACAGGGGTTTTCCAGAAGCGAGCTTAGAGCACATGACTCTAATCCGGGATATGTGGGAGTTTCATTCGGAGGTGTCGGGAAAAATATAGCAGAAAACATAGCCAGACTTGACATCAATACAAAATTTATAACAGTATTCGGCAATGACCTTTACGGGGAAAAAATAAAGGATCATTTGAATAAGCTGGATATAGACGTAAGTGATTCGCTGATTCTGGAAAATGAAGAAACATCTATTTATCTTTCAATTCTGGATTCGAACGGTGAAATGAATGTAGCCATATCATCAATGGAGATATTCAAAAAGCTGAAGCCTGAATATCTGAAAGCCAGAAACAAAAAAATAGAGGGCGCAGAAATAATAATAGTGGACACAAACCTGGAAAAAGAAGCCATTAATTACATAATGGGCTATAATACAAAAACAAAAATAATGCTTGATACAGTATCTACAAAAAAATCCGAAAAGGTAAAAGACATAATAGGGAAATTTCATACAATAAAGCCTAATAAAATAGAGGCAGAGCTTCTTTCGGGAATAAAGATAAATTCTGATTCCGATCTTGACAGAGCCGGGAAATTTTTTCTGGAAGCAGGTATAAAAAATATCTTTATTACTCTCGGGAGTGACGGGGTATATTACATAAACGACAAGAAAAAAGGAATAATAAAGAATCCTAAAGTAACACCCGTAAATGTAACAGGCGGAGGGGATGCCTTCGTAGCGGGAATAGCACATGCGGAATTTATGGGAAAAGACATAGATGAAGCTGCAAAATTCGGAATAGGAGCAAGTATACTCACTATTCTTGATGAAAATACAATAAGTGATAAAATATCAGTAGAAAACATAGAGAATAAAATTAAGGAGATGAAATTATGAAAAACTTTATGAAGTATCTTGAAGTAAGCAAAGAGGTAAAAGAAGCACTGGAAAACAACAAACCTGTGGTAGCACTGGAATCAACAATTATATCACACGGAATGCCTTTTCCGCAGAATTATGAAACAGCACTAAAAGTAGAAAAAGTAATAAGAGAAGCAGGAGCAATACCAGCTACCATTGCAATACTGGACGGGAAATTAAAAGTGGGATTGTCTGCTGAAGAGATAGAGTTTTTAGGAAAAGAAGGAAGTAAAATAATAAAAGTAAGCAGAAGAGATCTTCCTTATATTGTAGCAAATAAATTAAACGGAGCAACAACAGTGGCAACTACAATGATAGTGGCAGAAATGGCAGGAGTAAAAGTATTCGCTACAGGAGGAATAGGAGGAGTACACAGAGGAGCAGAAACAACTATGGATATTTCCGCTGACCTTGAAGAATTGTCAAATACAAATGTAGCAGTAATATGTGCAGGGGCAAAATCTATTCTTGATCTTGGTCTGACTTTGGAATATCTTGAAACTCACGGAGTACCTGTATTAGGATACCAGACTAAAAAACTTCCGGCATTTTTCACTAGAGAGAGCGAATTTGATCTTGATTATAAAATAGATACTCCAAAAGAACTGGCAGATATAATAACAGCAAAATGGGAAATGGGATTAAACGGTGGAGTAGTAATAGCAAATCCGATTCCTGTGGAATATTCAATGGATTATGATGAAATAAGCAAATCAATAGAAGAGGCTGTAAAAGAAGCAGAAGCAAAAGGAATAAAAGGAAAAGAAAGCACACCTTTCCTTCTTGCTAAAATAAAAGAAATCACTAAAGGAAAAAGTCTAGAGGCTAATATCCAGCTGGTTTATAATAATGCGAAGCTGGCATCTGAAATAGCAGGAAACATGAAATAATAAAATATTGAAATATTACAGAGCAGATATATTAAAAATAAATATATCTGCTCTTTTTTATGTGATAATACCGGCAGCTGCAAAAAAATATACAGGAACTGAGAAATATAATAAAATGACTGCAAAAAATAAAAATAAAAAGCTGGAAAAATATTTGTAAAATTTCCGGCAAAGTCTTTAAATAAAAGAGAAAATTAAAAATATTATTATAATCAAAGTAAAAAAAATGAAACTGAAATATGGACATTTGTAAAAGTATGAGGTAAAATTTAGTTAGTACCTTATTTCATTTATATTTTGTTTTTATATTTTATATAGGGTACAGGTATTTTGTATGTATTTAAAAAAGCTGTTTTGAATATACAAAGACAAAATACCGGTGGATAAAAAAATTCAAATACGGAGGATAAAGAGTAGGTGATAAGATGAATTTTTTAGATGCTGTTTACAATGCAGGAGTGGTAGGAGCCGGAGGTGCCGGATTTCCCACGCATTTGAAAATGACAAAAGAGGTAGGGACTTTTATTGTAAATGGTGCGGAATGTGAACCGTTACTGGAAGTGGACAAGTTTTTGATGAGGGAAAAAACTTATGAACTGATCAAGGGTATGGAAATAATTGCCGGAAATCTAAAGGCTGCCAGAGTGGTTCTGGGTTTAAAAAAGAAATATAAAGTCGAAATTAAAAAACTTAGCGAAACAATAAAAGAACTGGATTCAAATGTAGAATTATTTCTGATGGATAATTTTTATCCTGCAGGAGATGAACAGATAATGGTAAAAGATATTACAGGAAAGTCTATACCTGCAGGGGGAATCCCGCTTGATGTGGATACCGTCGTTTCCAATGTAGGAACTGTGATAAATGTCTATGAAGCCATAGAAGAAAAACCTGTGACAAAAAAATATGTATCTGTTTTGGGAGAAGTTAATAATCCTGTTATGCTTGAAGTACCGATAGGAACTTCTTTTGAAGAGTGCATAAAAAGAGCCGGCGGTGTGAAAATAAAGAACTATGCAGTAATAGAGGGCGGACCAATGATGGGGAAAATAGTCCACAGGGATGAGCTGGCAGAGAAGGCAGTGATAAAAACAACAGGTGCCCTGATAATCCTTCCGGAAGATCACTATGTGATAAAAAGAAAAGAGAGACCTGAGGCACATATTC
This sequence comes from Sebaldella termitidis ATCC 33386, assembly GCF_000024405.1. NCBI lineage: Bacteria > Fusobacteriati > Fusobacteriota > Fusobacteriia > Fusobacteriales > Leptotrichiaceae > Sebaldella > Sebaldella termitidis. The sequence continues at coordinate 2,039,393 of NC_013517.1, forward strand.
TTAATGAAAGCCGTGCAGCCTGCATTCAGTGCAGAATGTGTACGGATATGTGTCCGAGATATCTGATAGGACATAAATTAAGACCTCACAGAGTAATGAGAGCAATGGGAATGGGCGAACAGGATGAAGAGATCCTGAAGGAAGCTCTGATATGCTGCGAGTGTAATGTATGTGAATTATTTGCCTGTCCTATGGGAATTTCCCCAAAATCTACTAATACATATCTGAAAGGTGTATTCAGGGAGAAAGGTGTACGTTATGACGGTAATAAAGAGATACCTTCTGAACATGAAATGAGGGATTATAGAAAAATTCCCGTAAACAGACTTATAGCAAGACTGAATTTAAGCAGATACTACAATAATAAAGTAGCTGACCTTCAGGAACTGAAAGCGGATAAGGTAAAAATATTTCTGTCACAGCACATAGGAAAGCCGGCTGTACCTCTGGTAAAAGAAGGAGACAGAGTAATAGAGGGGCAGAGAATAGCGGAAGTAGGAAGGGAAGAATTCGGAGCAAATATACATGCCAGTATAAACGGAGTTGTAACTAAGGTAGAGAAATCGTATATAGAAATTGACGGAATGGTATAGAGAGGTGAAAAATAGTGTTGACAATCGGTATGATAGAGTTTAACAGCATAGCCAAAGGTATAGAGGCATCGGATATTATGATGAAAGCAGGAGAAGTAGAGCTAATGAGGGCTAATACTATATGTCCCGGAAAATTTATAGCAATGGTTTCAGGGGATATTGCCGCAGTGGAATCTTCCGTTAAAGCCGGCGTAGAAGCAGGTGAGGAAACAGTAGTAAATGAACTGGTGATTTCAAGGGTTCATCCCGAAGTAATAAGAGCAATCAGCGGTACTACAGAGCTGGATGAATTGGGAGCTCTCGGGGTTCTGGAATATTATGATGTGACTACAGCTGTAAACGGGGCAGATGCGGCAGTGAAGGCTGCAAATGTACAGCTGATAGAAGTAAGGCTGGGATTCGCTATAGGCGGAAAGTCTTTTGTGACACTTACAGGCGATGTAGGTGCAGTAAACGAAGCGGTAAAGGCCGGGAATGATCTCGGGAAAGAGATGGGTATCCTTGTATACTCCACTGTAATTCCAAGTCCAAGAAAAGAATTATATGAAAAGTTATTATAAAATACAAAAAGCGAAATATTTGGAAAAGGGCTGTGTCAAAGGAGATACAGCTTTTTAATTTAAAATTATATTTGAGGCTTTTAAATAATAATTTTCCTGTTATCAGATTATATGGTTATAAATAACACTTATAAAATAGGAGAAAAAAATTATCAGCTAGTAATTACAATGTTTATAGGGTATAGTTGTATATGAAATGTTACATTAATAAAAATTAATTTGAATAAATGATATTTTTTTGTTAAAATAAAAAAACAAGTAAGTACTTGCTTGTAAACGGAGGAGAAGAAAATGAGTTCAAAAGATAAGATAATTAAAGCTACACTGCATTTGGCAGCTATTTTAGGAATAAAAGGAACAACTACAAAAAAAATAGCAGAATCAGCAGAGGTGAATGAGACTACCATATTTAAAAATTTTAAATGTAAGGATACACTGGTACATGAGGCGCTGCAAGCAGAAACTGATAAAATAAAAGATGAGATTGACTGTTTTTTCAGCGGCACAATAAAGACCAACAAAGAACTGATACATAAAACAAGTGAATTTATAATGGAAATATATGACAAATATGAAGATTACATGATGGTCACTATTAAAGAGATGGGAAGTAAAGAACTGGAATCAGTCAAGCCTAATATTCAGGATTATCTGACAGAGTCGGTAGAAAAGAAATTAGACAGTTTTCTGACACCAAAGATGACTCATAAAGACTCGGAAGCTATTTCGTACATAATGAACAGTGTAATTTTATTTCTGGCAGCCGACAAGGTTAAAAACAATATATACGGACATCCTAAGAAAGACGAGGTGGAAATAGATTATCTTGCAGACGTATTAGAAAGATTATTAATTATAGATGAGAGGTGAAATATGAAATACGTAAAAGAAAACAGAGAAAACGTGGTAAAATTGCTTGGATCAAATGTAAGAACCGGATTATCAAGCGGAAAAGTAAAGGAAATACAGGCTGAAATCGGTTTAAACCAATTTGATGAAGAGAGGAAAGAAACTGTTTTTGAAAAAATAATTCATCAGTTAAAAGAGGTTACGACAATAATATTATTGTTCGCAGCGGTAATTTCACTTTATCTTGCAGTTACGTCAGGGCATGGATATGCAGAACCGGCAGTAATAATAGCAATAGTGGTATTAAATGCTGTTTTAGGAATAAAACAGGAAAGTAATGCCGAAAAAGCTTTGGAAGCTTTGAAAAAAATGAATAATCATACAACAAAAATAATAAGAGACGGGAAAATTGATGAGATAGATGCAGTAAATCTAGTGCCCGGTGATATCCTGATGCTGGAAGCAGGAGACAAAATTCCTGCTGATGCAAGGATACTGGAAAGCAGTGCATTAAAGGTAGAGGAATCTATGCTTACAGGCGAAAGCGTACCTGTGGAAAAAGATCCTGATGCAGTAATTGAGGAGGATGCATCTGTAGGTGACAGATTAAATATGCTTTTCTCAGGTTCGCTGATAACAAACGGAAGAGCAAAAGCGATAGTTGTAAGTACAGGTATGAAGACTGAAATGGGAAAAATAGCAGGACTGCTGAATAATACCAGTAAATTAAAGACACCAATGCAGATAAGACTTGCAGAGCTTGGGAAAAAACTCAGTCTTATTGCTATAGGAGCAGGTGTACTGGTATTCATAATAGGACTTTTATATGGAGATACTCCCATGGCGATGTTACTGACATCAGTTTCTTTGGCAGTAGCAGCTGTACCTGAAACACTTCCTGTCATAGTAACAATAACACTTGCAGGCGGAGTACAGAATATGGTAAAGAAAAATGCAATTATACGGCGTATACCTGCTGTGGAAACACTGGGAAATGCATCTGTAATATGCTCGGATAAGACGGGGACATTAACACAAAACCGTATGACTATAAAGAAAATATGGACAATAAATACAAAGGCAAAAAATGCCGAGGAAAAGTTTTTGGATGAGGAAATGAAGATTCTGGAAATGATGAGCCTGGCAAGTAATGCTGTAATAGAAGAAGCAGAGGGCGAAACAAAGGTAGTGGGAGATCCCACAGAAACTGCAATAATAAGACTGCTTGAGAAAAAAGGAATAAAAAAATCAGAGCTGTCTGAGGAATGGCCGAGAATATTTGAGATACCTTTTGATTCTGACAGAAAACTAATGACAACTGTTCATAAATATGAAAATAAATATTTCACTATTACAAAAGGAGCATTTGACAGAATCTCCGGGGATTGTACAACTGAATCATGCGAGCTGGCACAAAAAATACATGATGATTTTGCGAAAGATGCTTTAAGGGTAATAGCAGTAGGATATAAGACTTATGACGAGCTTCCGGAAAATCTTACTGCGGAAGAGATGGAGAAAGATTTGATTCTTGCAGGTCTGGTAGGAATGATAGATCCTCCGAGACCTGAAAGCAAAGCAGCAGTAGCAGCGGCAAAAAGGGCAGGTATAAGAACAGTAATGATAACAGGAGACCATATAGTAACTGCATCTGCTATAGCCCGTGAGCTGGGAATACTTTCAGACGGCGAGAAGTCAATTACAGGACGTGAATTATCTAAAATGACAGAAGAAGAGCTGATAAAAAATGTAAGGGATTATTCAGTTTATGCCAGAGTAAGTCCGGAAGATAAAATACGTATAGTAAAAGCATGGCAGGCAAACGGTGAGGTTGTAGCGATGACCGGGGATGGCGTAAATGATGCACCGGCACTGAAAGCAGCAGATGTAGGAGCTGCAATGGGAATAACAGGTACTGATGTAGCGAAAAGTGCTGCTGATATAATACTTACAGATGATAATTTTGCAACTATTGTAGATACAATTGCAGAAGGAAGAAGAGTCTATGAAAATATCAGAAAAACAATATACTTTTTGTTGAGCTGTAATATTTCGGAAATATTCATAATGCTTATAGCGATATCACTCGGCTGGGGAACGCCGGTAATAGCAATACAGCTGTTATTAATTAACGTAGTAGCTGATGGTATACCAGGCTTCTCATTAAGCAGGGAGAAAATAGAGGAAGATGCTATGACTAATGATCCTGTTCCTAAGAATGCCAGTATATTTTCAAACGGTCTGGCATGGAAGATAGGCGGACAGGCTGTTGTATTCACTATTATTACACTTTTAGGTTTTTATATAGGACGTGAAGTAGAAATCGGCGGTATGATACCATCATATGAAATAGGACAGACAATGGCATTTGTTATACTGGGATGGTCATCGGTAGTTCATATATTTAATGTAAGAAGCAGTGAATCAATATTTAAAATAGGATTCACATCAAACAAGCTGCTTTTCTGGTGTGCGATGCTTTCGATCGGAATAGTATTTGCAACAGCTGTTATACCTGTACTTGCCAGTATATTCAGTCTTGAAAGTATGAGTACAGTTCACTGGGCAATAGCGGCAGGATTGTCAATAGTACCGCTTTTAACAGTGGAATTAAGAAAATATTATGTTAACAGCATACTTAGAAAAAAAACACAGACAAAGCTGGATACATATTAAGATAAGATAAAAGGTTTTCAGACAGGCTGTTTCGTTAATGAAGCAGCCTGTTTTTTTAAAATAAAAATTTAAATATCCTGTTCCATATGTTATAATGGACAGAAAAACACAAAGAAAAGGGAGAGGAATATGAGTCTGTTTTTAGGGATACTGGCGGCGTTCTTTTTTTCAACGACATTTATACTGAACAGGAAAATGGGAATAGAAGGGGGATATTGGCTTTGGAGTGCCATTCTAAGGCATTTTTTTATTTTTATATTCTTTTTTGTCTGGCTTGGTATAAAAAAAGAAATAAAGCCTGTGATAAAAGAAATAAAATTAAATACCGGTGCATGGTTTTTGTGGGGAAATGTAGGATTTACAGTTTTTTACAGCTTTATTTGCTTTGCATCACAGTTCGGACCGTCATGGCTTATTGCGTGTTTATGGCAGATGACCATACTCGCAGGAATACTGCTGACTCCGTTTACATCTGACAGTAAAAAAATTCCTCTAAAGCAGGTTATCTATGCTGCTGTTATATTTATAGGAGTAATTCTGGTGCAGTTTAGCGGTGAAAAAGAAATTAATATAAAGGTTATATTATTAACTATGGTTCCAATGATAATATCCACGACTGCCTATCCCTTAGGGAACAGAAAAATGCTTCAAATATGCGGAGACCATCTGAGTACTGTGCAGAGAATATTCGGAATGATACTCTGTACAATGCCTACCTGGATTATTTTATCAATTGCAGCATATTTCAGAAGAGGGCTTCCTTCGGCTGGACAGCTTGAAGGATCACTTATAGTAGCAGTTTTTGCAGGAGTTATAGGGACAACATTATTTTTTAAAGCTACAAAGCTGGCAGGGGGAAACCATAAAAAGCTTGCCGCAGTGGAATCTACACAGGCAGCAGAGTTAATTTTTGCCCTTATAGGAGAGATAATTCTTCTGCATGGAAGTTTCCCGTCAACAGCAGGTTTTATAGGGATAGCGATAATAATTTTTGGAATAATTATGCTTAATTTCAGAGAATAATCACTGATTCAGGTTTATTGAAATAATACAGAAAAGCTAAGTGAAGCAGATAAAAGGGATAAGACTAAATTAAGGAAAACCTGGCTTGTGCTTACAGGAGAGCCTGGAAATATAATAAACAACAAAGAATATTTTTTATTTGATAAAATACTTGAAAAAATAATAAAAAATACGGACAGTTTTTTATAATACTAAATTTTCAAAAAAAAATTATCAGATTTATAAAAATCCGGGAACAGAATCCAGCAGCTTTGAAAATCAAATAGCGATTTAATACTTTACATTTTGTGTTAAATATGATATCATTATTATGAATTTTTTCTAGGAATTTAGGTAGCCTCTAAGTTCTTGGATAAGATAATTTATAATTTAGGAGGAAATATTAATGGCTTTAAAAAGTAAACAGGAAATAGTTGCAGAATTCGGGAAAAATCCACAGGATACAGGTTCTACAGAAGTGCAGATAGCATTACTTAGCGACAGAATAAATCATCTTACTAGTCACTTAAAAACGCATAAGAAAGATTTTCACTCAAGAGCAGGACTTTTGAAAATGGTAGGTAAAAGAAGAAGACTTCTAAACTATCTAAAAAGTAAAAATGTAGACGGATATAGAGGATTAATAGAAAAATTAGGAATAAGAAAATAATATAAAAGAGCGTTTTGCTCTTTTTATTTTAAAAACAGCACTAACGCCGGGAGATGATAAAAAGTGATAAGAGGAGTAGAAATAAGGGATGCAGCAGATATTGCAGCTATATATAATTATTATATAAGAGAAACAATAATAACTTTTGAGACAGAAGAGATTGATACTGCAGAGATGGAAAACAGAATAAAAAAAATACTTGAGGCAGGGTACCCTTTTATAGTTCATGAGGAAAATAATAAAATAACAGGATATGCTTATGTGGGAAAATTCAGGGAAAGAAGCGCCTACAGTGAAAGTCTGGAAACAAGCATATATCTGGATATTAACGAAAAGGGCAGAGGAATCGGCAGAAAGCTTTATAAAAGACTGATTGAGCTGTCACAGGAAGCAGGAGTTCACGTATTAATAGGAGTAGTATCATACCCGAATCTGGCAAGCCAGAGATTACACGAAAGTGTCGGTTTTGAAAAAGCCGGAGTTATTAAGGAAGCAGGAAAAAAATTTGGTAAATATATAGATGTAGAATTTTGGTCTTATATATTAGGTAAGGATAAGTAAAAATGAGAAGGAAAGCAAATAAAACAAATATATTGGAGGGTTCTATATCAAAGGGGCTTTTTAAGCTTGCACTTCCGGTTGTACTTACATCTTTGATATCCATAGGATACAGTCTTACAGACACATGGTTCATAGGGAAATACCTTGGAGATAAATATGTTTCTGCAGTAGCAGCAGGTGCATTTTTTATAAATTTCGGAATGTGTTTTTGCAATATACCGAAAATAGGAGCTCAGGTGCTTGTAGCACAGTCAATAGGAGCACGGAAAATAACAACTGCTAGAAAATATGTGAGAACGGCACTTTATCTTTGTGTGGCTTTTGGTCTTATGTATTGTGCATTTGTTATGGTATTTCATAATTATCTTATTAAAGTCATAAAAGTACAGGATCCTGTAATTGTTAGCGCAGCAAATCAGTTTCTGATGATTTCCGCAGTAGGATTTGTATTTTTATATCTCGTAATTACTGTATCATCAATAATAAATGCCGAGGGCGATACTCTGGGGCCTTTTATTTTTAATTCTGTCGGTCTTCTACTGAACGTACTTCTGGATTTTATTTTTATAAAATACTTTAAGATGGGTGTAATAGGAGCGGCAACTGCAACAGTTACAGCACAGATAATAGCATGTATAGGAATACTCTGTTATCTTTTCAGAAAAACGTCAAGATTTCGAAAGCTTCGTATATGGAGGCTTGATCCTGCACATTATTACAGAAGAATTGTAAAGCTGGGTATTCCGAACGGAGTTAATCAGGCCTTATTTTCGGTATTTGCAATTATACTTGCTGGGATGATAGCAAGTATAAACGAGACTGCACTGGGGGTACAGCGTGTGGGAATTCAGTTTGAAGCATTTTCATGGAACATCTCCATAGGTCTGGCAAGTGCAATATCAGCTTTTGTTGGACAAAATTACGGTGCAAGAAACCTTGAAAGACTGAAAGCCGGTTATTTCATAGGATTAAAGTGGATAGTATCAATTGGATTCGTGATCTCGGCTGTATTTATATTCGGAGGAAAATATCTTTATGGATTTTTCTTTGAAAATCCCGAAACAATAGCAATGGGGCAGGATTATCTGCGTATTCTGGGATTTTCACAAATGTTTATGTGTGCGGAAATCACAACAACTGGTGCATTTAATGGAGTAGGAAGAACATTGCAGCCTACTGTAAACAGTGTGGCAGTAACAAGCTTGAGAATACCACTTGCTTATATTCTGACACTGCTTATGGGACTTACGGGAATATGGTGGAGCATAAGCGGAACTAGTATATTAAAAGGTATTATTTCTGTCGCATGGTTTTTATGGACTTTGAGAAAGATAAAAAATTCCGGGGAAATGTTAAAAGAGCTGGCAGCTTAAGAAAGCTGCTACAGCAGGCAGAGTATATAACTCAATGAATAATTTTAATTATAAAAATTTATCTTATCATAAAAGCAGAGGAGTGATAACATGTCAATGATAAGAAAAGCTGAAAAAAAAGATGTGAACGGTGTCATACCATTGCTTATAACAGCAATGGACGAAATGAAAACAGTTTTTACAGGGCATACTGATGAAAAGAAAATTTTATCCAAATTAGGAGAATACTTTCTACTTGATGAAGGAAGATATACATATAAAAATTTTTCTGTATGTGAAATTGATGGTAAAATAGTAGGGATAATAGTAGCATATCACTCGGACGAAGGAGAAGAGCTGGATGAAGTGATGCTTGCCGGGCTGCAGGAAAACGGGATTACAAGAGACTATTTTGAAAAAGAATTTTATGAAAATGAATATTATATAGACTCTGTAGCTGTAGACAGTGATTATCAGGGACGGGGAATAGCAAAACAGCTGATAAGGTTCGCAGAAGATGAGGGAAGAAAAATGGGATATGAAAAATCGAGTCTTATAGTTCATATGGATAAGGAAAAAGCTTATTCTATATACAAAAAAATCGGTTACGAAGAAGATTCGAAAATAACAGTGTATGGAGAAAAATACAAACATATGGTAAAGAAACTATAAAATAACATATGGGAGGCTGTTTTGAATAAAAAAGAAAAGATATGGCTGGGATTTCTGGCTTTTGCCCCATTTGCGGCAGCAGTTATAATAAATGGAATGATAGCCAAAAACCTAACTTCTATTATGGCTATGATTTTTGAGGATGCATTTTTTTCAGATATTCTTGCATTAATATTGAAAGATTACAGTTTTATTTTCATATTATGGGGAATAAGCTGTATTTTGTCCCTTACACAAAAAGTAGTCTATATAATACTTGCATTAAAAAATAAAAATATAAAACGCACAATAAAATTTCTTTATATAGTTTGTATGGTATTTTTTGAGATAGCAGTGATGATCTATTTTTATCTGGAAATCCTTCACGGGAAAAAAGAGAAAAAAGAAGAGGATGAGGAAGAAAATACTGTATGGATAGATTAATTAACAATACAGCGTAAAATAAAAAGATACTTCTGTTATTTTTACAGGGTATCTTTTTTGTTATATAGAATTATTATATGGGGAGATTGTGCTGTTTCAAAAATGAGAGTTTATCCCAATAGCCGCGCTGAAACACTATTTTATCATTAATAATATGAAAAAAAACCGCAGCCTCTTAGTTTCCATTCAAGAATGACCCATTCACCGTCTTCAAATATATTTTCGATAATACAGATCATTTCAGCCTGAGAGAATTCATTCTCAAACATCTGTTTTATAGCTGTCCGTCCGATAACCGGATCGTTGGCAACCTGATGATTAACTGCATTATCATCATACAGAGCGGAAATTGTCTCAGGATCACTGTTATTAAAAGCATTAATCCATTGAAGAAGAATTTCTTTTGGTTTCATAATTAAAATACCTCCGTTAATAAAGAAATTATGGCTGATATGAGAAAAAACTGTCCGAAAATTATATTGCAAAAGCTTTCGGACAGTTTTTATATTATTGAAATTTGCTCATTATATACACTATGCAAATAAAAAATCACAAATTTTTTCCATAAAAGGCAGATCGAAAGTCTGGCCTTTATATGCCTTAACACATGCAATTATCTGATAAACAGACAAGGCAATCAGCCCCAGAAGAAAAATTATCTGTCCGATAAAAAAAATAATGTTACAAACAAGTAAAACTAAAAAAATCATATTTAATGCCAGAGTTCTTTCAGCATAAAATCTGACAAATTCATTTTCTTTTTCCAGAATAAGTGAAGCCAGTGAAACAATAAAGCTCATTCCCAGAAAAAAAGATATGCATATAAAAAAAGCTGCAATACTGGCTCTCAAACCGCCGATAGAAGCTTCTTCCCTCGGATTTCCCTTGTATTCAAACGACATAATTAAACCTCCTGAAAATATATATGAAATTTTACCATAAACCGGACACAATATCAATAATTGAAATTATTCGGCAAAAAGAGTATAATGTAACATAAGAATTTTTTAGAACACTAATTTATTGTAATATTTCACTTGCAATCATCCGAATGATACTGTTTATTTTACTGTATGACGTGTTTAACAGACAGAATAACGGCTTGTTTTGATTTGATGAAATATTACATGAGGAGGACAGAATATGTATTGTACATTAATATGCTGCATGGACGGAAGGTTTAATATGGCAGTAAATGAGTATATAAGGGTGAAATACGGGTATGTTTATGTAGATACCATAACAGATGCCGGACCGGTATCAAAAATAATAAATGAAAGCTATCTGAAAGATATAGAGGATAAAATTGTATTGATCTCTGTAAGAAAGCATAAATCAGATCATCTTTTTATAGCAGGTCATCATGACTGTGCAGGGTGCCCTGTAGATGACGATACACAAAAAGGCTATATAGAAGAAGCGGTGGATATTCTTAAAAAGGATCTGAAAGATATAAAGGTAACAGGAATATTTATAGACGGGGATTTTAATATAAAAGTCGTAAAAGAGGTGTAAATATGGTTGGAAAGTACAGAGTGGACGGTAAGAAAAGCATTAAGTTAAAAGATTTTCCCACAGCAGATAAGGGAATATTCAAGAACAAAGAAGAAGGATTGCTGAAATTAGGAGAGAATATTGAAATAATAAGTGAACTTCAGAATAAACTATATGCTGAGGACACATATTCACTTCTGATAATTTTCCAGGCAATGGATGCAGCAGGTAAAGACGGAACAATAAAACATGTTTTCAGCGGGATAAATCCGCAGGGTTTTCAGATATTTAATTTTAAGCAGCCTTCAAGGGAAGAATTGGATCACACATATATGTGGCGTACATCTAAGTCTATGCCTGAAAGGGGAAGAATAGGAGTATTTAATAGATCATACTATGAGGATGTACTTGTGGTAAGGGTGCATAATCTTTTGTCAACACAGCATCTTCCTAAGGAAAAGCAATATAAGGATATCTGGAAAAGAAGATTTCATAATATAAGAGAGCAGGAAAGATATCTGTTTGAAAACGGGGTAATACCAATAAAGTTTTTTCTGAATGTTTCCAAAGAAGTACAGAAAGAAAGATTTCTTGAAAGAATTGAAGATCCAAGCAAGAATTGGAAGTTTTCTTCGGCTGATATCGAGGAGAGAAAATACTGGGATGATTATCAGGATGCTTATGAGGATGCAATAAACCATACAAGTACTTCCTATGCGCCATGGTATGTTATTCCTGCGGATAAAAAGTGGTTTGCCAAATTTGCGGTATCGGAAATAATAAAGGAAACTCTTGAAAGCCTGAACCTGAAATATCCGGAATTAAATAAAACACAAAAAAGCGAACTAAAAAATTATAAAGAAATATTATTAAAAGAGAAATAACTATAAAGGAATAAAATGGAAAGCAGATTTTTTATAACTGAGGATATAAAAGAGCATAAGAAAGGGAGAGATATCCTGAATATTTTGAAAAACTACAGTATTGTCAGCTCGGAAGCAGAATTTTTAAAAATTCTGAAAGAGAAAAAATCAGGTTTTGAAAAAGAAAAAGGATATTTTTTATTTACGGTAAAAAAGGGCAGATTTTTGAAATCATATCATTTGGATGAAAATTTTCAGAAAATAAAGGAAGAATATTATCTTTCATATGAGAACAACTGTCCTTTTAACTGTGTTTACTGTTATCTGAGAGATTATTACAGCCACGGTGCATGTATATTTTATGTGAATACAGAGGATATGTTTCATGAACTCGACAAACATACTGGTAAGAATGAGATGATAAGCTGCGGGATTGTCAATGATTCTCTTGTTTTTGACAATATTACAAATATTTCGCATGATCTTATTAATTATTTTAAAAACAGGAAAGATCTTATTCTGGAGTTCAGAACCAAGAGTAAGAACATAAAAGGGCTTTTGAATGAGGCAGTTTATAAAAATATATTTGTTTCATTTACTTTTAGTCCGGAAGAGGTTATAAGAGAATATGAATTTATGACTGCTTCGCTGGAAGAAAGAATAACGGCAGCCAAAAAACTTCAGGAGCATGGATATGACATAGGAATAAGAATAGATCCTGTGATAAATATAAAAAACAGAAAAAATGCCTATACAGATCTTATAAAGAAGCTGATGACCAGTCTGGAAACGAAAAAAATAAGAGATATAGGTCTGGGCAGTCTGAGGTATACAAAAGGACTAAAAAATAAGGTTCTTCTGGAGAGAAAAACTGACTTGTTTTATAATGAGCTGATAACAGGAATAGATGGAAAAGAAAGATATTTTAAAGGAATAAGAATACAGATGTATGACGAGATAATCAAGGAAATAAGGAAATACGGGGATTTTGATATTTATCTCGGAATGGAAGAGGAATATATCTGGAAAAAAGTTTTGAAATAGGAGAATAAATGTTTTATTTTATTTGCGGTACTGAAAGCAGAGAACTAAAGTATCTGGAAATACTGGATGATATAAAAAAGAAAAATCCGGGAATACAGGAATTTGCCTTTGATGTGGCACTTAAAGAAGATGATAAGTTTTTTGAAAAACTAAATTTTAATTCCATATTCGGCGGTAAGGAAATACTTGTATTAAAAAGAGCAGAGAAGCTGGGCAATATAGAGGAAGTTCTCACTCTTGTTTCCAATGTGGAAATGGACTCAAAATATGTAATAATAGATTTTCACACAGAAGGAAGCAAAAAAAATGATAAATTATTTACTCTTCTTGATGAAATAGGCAAAAAAACTGAAACTAAAGTTATCAAGACAGAGGAAGATGAGAAAAATCTCAGTAATTACGTAAAAGAAAATCTAAAAACAGATACAAAGGAAACCCAGAGACTGCTCAGCCTGATCGGGGAAAATCCTTTTAAGGTGAAAAACGAGGTAGAGAAAATAAAAAGCTTTCTTGGTGATGAACCATATGATTTTGAAAAAATAAAGAGTATGATTTCTGTGCAGAAAGAATATTTCATATATGAATGTGTTGAAAAAACAATAAAAGGCGAGATTTTTGAAGTAATGGAATATCTGAAAAAAACAAAGGAATATATGGGCTTTTTATACAGTATGTACGGAGAAGTCGAAACACTTCTGAAGCTTTTGGAGCTGGAAGATGAAGGATTCAGACTCAGAGGGGATTATAACTCGTTCAAATCGGAATATGAAAAAATAAAAAAATATTTTTATGTTAATAAAAGACCGGCACACCCGTATGCTGTATTTAATAAATATAAGAATCTGAAAAAATTCAGCAGGAAAAAGCTTAGAAGACTTAGTTATAAATGCTGGGAAATAGAAAAAGACATAAAGACGGGAAGACTTCCTATGGATATAGGTGTAGAAGCACTTGTGATGGAAGTAAACAGATAAAAAAATAGTAAAAAAATGAGCCGCAAGACTCATTTTTTTGTTCTATTCTATTCAAAGCAGCTGCCTGAATTCAGAAATATAATTATGGATACTATGAAAAAAGAGACTGTATCAAAAATCATTTTGATACAAGTCTCATTGTTAATCAAGTTTCGCACGTGAAAACAGCTCAGAAATTAATTCAGTATTTTCACAGGCTTCTTTAAATGAAAGAGCGAATTTTTTTAATGCTTCGGAATCTGATGAATAAGCACAAAACATATCTGCCTCAGGATCAAATTTCACAGTATCTATCAAATCCGGCATCTTTTCCTCAAGAAATACAAGGGCAAGCGATCCCCAATCATATCCATTTCCGATAAATCCTTCATCGGCACGGGAATCAAATATTTCAGCCTTATAATTCAAATTACTTAAACATAAGGATGTACTTTTTTCATGCTCTACCCAGAAAAACGGTTTTATAGTTTCTTCAAAATTCATATTACCTCCTAAAATTTTTATTTTTTGATATTATAACATATTAAGGCAGTAATAAAAAATGCAAACAAAAAAGACACCCAGTGTCTTTTTTATATTGATTAGCTAGCCAATGAATTAACTTTTGCAGCGAGTCTTGATTTTTTTCTAGATACAGTGTTCTTCTTAAGGATACCTTTAGTAACAGCTTTATCTAGCTCTTTATATGCAACACTCAATGCTGTTTTAGCTTCGTCGACATTATTAGCATCAACAGCAACAAGAACTTTTTTAACAAATGTTTTTACTCTGCTTTTTATAGCTTGGTTTCTTATTCTATTTCTCTCACCTATGTATACTCTTTTTTTAGATGATTTTGAATGAGCCATTAGTAGCCTCCTTTCTGATGATTTTACGTATAATCATATCATTTTTTCTTATAAAAATCAAGCTTTTATCTGAATAGTACTCCAAATCTTTATGAACAGAGGGTTCTTGAAGATACGGATATGTGAGATACAGTATAGTACAGGTAAAAAAAATATCTTTTTCAAAAAAATTATATCAGAAAAATGAAAAAAATTTTTTTCAAAATTATCACATGAGTTAATAAAAATTTCAATAAAATATTAGATATAAATTTATAATAATTGTTGATAAAAAACAGGAAAAAACAAGAAATTAAATGTAATATACTTGAAATAAAAAATAAAATTAAAAAATAAAATAGTTATAATAAATATAAAAAATAGTTTGATATTTATTTTTTGTATTAACGATAAAAAAGAATAAAACTTGTTATTTCAGTATTTTATGATGAAATAGAAAAAGTGAATTTTTTTCAGATATAAAAAATATTCAAAAAATAACAATCAATAAGAAACTTGACAAAACAATAAAAAATGGTATTATTAATTATAGATTTTTAACAAGAGAGGTGAAGGTAATTAATGGGAACACTTATTAATGAAAAACTGATAAAACTGGATATGGAGGTGACAACAAAAGAAGAAGCCATAGAAAATCTGGCAAAATTAATACACGAAGAAAAAAAACTGAATTGTGTATGGAAAGAAAACAGCCTTGATAAATGCCAAAATTGTGATTTCTGCTCTAAGACAGGATTTTTGCATGCTCTACATGAGAGAGAAAAATCGTTTCCTACAGCAGTAGGCTATTCTTTTGCCATTCCACACGGGAAATGCGGTTCTGTAAAGGATGCTGCCATAGCATTCGCAAGACTGAAAGATGAGGTAAAGTGGGGAGAAGACGGTGATGAGGACGAGTATGTGAAATATGTATTTATGATTGGTGTATCAGAAGAGGCTGCGGGAGATGAACACATGAGAATACTTATAAAATTATCTACTTCTATACTGGATGACGATTTTAGAGACAGGCTGTCAAGCATAAATACAAAAGAAGAGGCTTTGCAGATAATAAAGGAGTACTCTGACAATATAAACTAAGAATAGGGAGAGAAAATATGAAGGATATTGTGAAAATTTTTAAGGAAATCAGACAGCATCTTATGACAGGAGTATCTCATATGATACCCTTCGTTATAGCGGGAGGGATATTACTGTCTTTGGCAGTTGTTCTGGGAGGAAAGGGTAGTGTACCTGAGAATCCGATTCTAAAAGATATTTTTGATATAGGAGTAGCTGGATTTGAATTAATGATACCTATGCTTGCGGCATATATAGGATATTCAATAGCAGGAAGATCAGCACTGGCACCGGCGGCTATAGCAGGGCTGGTAGGAAATAAAATAGGTGCAGGATTTTTAGGAGCTTTATTTGCCGGAATAATAGGCGGAATAGTAGTATTTTATCTGAAAAAAATAAAAGTACCTGATGTATTCAGATCAATAATGCCGATTTTTGTGATGCCGCTGATAGGTACATTTATTACTGCGGGAATTATGATGTGGGTAATAGGGAAGCCGATTGCCAATATAACGGTTTTACTGACTGAATGGCTGCAGAATATGAGCGGAACTAATACAATACTTCTGGCTGTTATACTGGGAATGATGATAGCATTCGATATGGGAGGACCTGTAAATAAGGTAGCATTTTCGTTTATGATATTGTCGGTATCAGAGCAGATTTATACAATCCCCGCAATGATAGGGGT
The DNA here is from genome assembly GCF_000024405.1 of Sebaldella termitidis ATCC 33386. Lineage (NCBI taxonomy): Bacteria > Fusobacteriati > Fusobacteriota > Fusobacteriia > Fusobacteriales > Leptotrichiaceae > Sebaldella > Sebaldella termitidis. The sequence continues at coordinate 2,055,724 of NC_013517.1, forward strand.
AGCTATATGTGTTCCTCCGATTGGCCTTGGAATATCAACACTGATAGCACCTAAAAAATACAGCGACGAGGAAAAGGAAACCGGTAAAGCCGCCATACTTATGGGACTTGTAGGAGTAACCGAAGGGGCAATACCTTTTGCTGCTGCTAACCCTTTAAGAGTAATCCCGGCATTAATGGCAGGAGCAGCATGTGGATCTGTGACAGCAGGTCTTCTCGGAGCAAAGCTCAGTTCTTCATGGGGAGGACTAATAGTGCTGCCTACAGTGGAAAATAAAATTGGTTATATAATAGCCGTCCTTGTAGGAGCTTCGGTAACGGCAGTGACAGCAGCGGCACTAAAAAAATCAGAAGCAGAAGAAGCAGTTTCAGATATTGATGATATAGAATTGGAAATAGAATTTTAAATAACGGAGGAAAATTATGAAAATACTTGGAGTAACATCTTGCCCGTCTGGTGTGGCACATACTTATATGGCAGCTGAAGCTTTGAAAAAAGCAGCATTGGCAAAGGGACATGAAGTAAAAGTAGAAACACAGGGATCGATAGGAATAGAAAATGTAATAACTATGGATGATGTAAAGGATGCAGATGTAGTGGTTCTTACAAAAGACGTATCTTTGGCAGATCTTGAGAGATTTGACGGCAAGCCTACAGTTAAAGTGGCAATAAGTGATGTGGTAAAAAAATCTAACAAAATTATAGAAAAAATAGAAGAAGCATTTAAAAACAGATAAGATAAAAAATCACTTTTACGACATCGTCTAAAAGTGATTTTTTCTTAATTTATTATATAATGGAAACATTCTTTTTTTTCATAAATGTTTTTATGTCTTTCGAAATATCGTTATCGGTAATAAAGCCGTTAAAATTATCAACATTTGAATATATGAAATTACCGTCCTGATAAAATTTCTGTTTTTCGGATATAAGATATTTTTTCTTGGCGGAATTAATAATAGCTTCTTTAGTAAGACCGTCTTCAGAATCAAATGTAGTCAGACTGCCTGATGCAGTATCAAGACCTATGGTTCCGAGAAAGGCTATGTCAGACTTAAATTTTTTGATCTGATCTATTGAAATAGATCCGACAAAGCCGTCAAGCTCTTTATTTAAAACACCGCCGATACCGATAAGCTTTATATTTTCTGAATGATAAAGAAGATGCATTATATCGATCATATTAGTGATAACAGTAACATTAATACCGCTGCTGTCTATCTCATCTGCCAGATAATAATTTATGGATGTAATATCCAGAAAAACAGTATCGTTAGGTTTTATCAATGAGAGAGCCTTTTTGGCAATTTTTTTCTTTTCTTCGGTATTGGAAGTTATTCTGCTCCATATAGAAAGATTTTTGACTATGGTTCTTTTTGGGATTGCGCCGCCGTAAGTTCTTTCGAGAAGACCCTGATCTTCCAGCTTTTGAAGATCTTTTCTGATAAGATCTTTGGAAACACTAAATTTTTTACTTAGATCATTTACTTCGATTTTTCCTTTTTCTTTAAGCAAAGACATTATTATTTCCAGTCTTTCTTTTACAAACATGAGACCTCCCTGTAATTTGTTATACTAAATTATATATTAAATATGTAAAAAAATCAAAGATAAAATTCAAAACAATAAAAAACAATAAAAATATTGACAAAACAATAAAAAACATGTATCATAGAATTGAAAACCATTGGAGGTAATGTTATGAATGAAAGAATAAGATTTTTGAAAAAAGATTTATTTAAAAACGAAAGAGAAATATCTATCGAAAGAGCATTGCTTTATACTGAAAGCTACAAAGAAACAGAAGGTAAATCTCAGATAATAAGAAGAGCAAAAGCAACTGAGAATATATTGGATAAAGTGGAAATAAGCATAAGAGAAAAGGAAATAATAGCCGGGAACAGGACAGTAAAGCCAAGAAGCGGGATTATATCCCCCGAAATGGATCCTTACTGGATCTTGGAGGAAATAGATACCATGATAAGCAGACCGCAGGATAAATTTAAATTTACAGAAAAAGATAAGGTTATATATAAAGAGGAGCTTTTTCCTTACTGGCAGGGAAAATCCATGAAGGATTCCATTGAATGCAATATAGGCGAGGATATAAAAGCGAGTGTAAAAGAAAAAATAGTGAAGCTGAATCAGACTGATAAAGGTCAGGGGCATATAATTCCGGATTTTGAAACAGTTCTGAATAACGGACTGGGGCATTTAATTGAATTAATTAATAAAAAACTCAGGGAAAATCCTGATAATGAATTTTATCAGGCTTCAAAGATAGTGTTAGATGCTTCTGCAAGACATATTTTGAGATATGCAGAGCTTGCCGAAAAAATGATGGAAGCTGAAAACGACATTACACGTAAGGAAGATTTGAAAAAAATAGCAGAAATATCAAAAAAAATATCAACGGGAAAACCGGAAAGTTTTCATGAGGCATTGCAGCTTTTGTGGTATGTATGTGTAATTCTCCAGTATGAGTCAAATGCAAGCTCGATTTCGCTGGGAAGAGTGGATCAGTATCTAAATGATTTTTATGTGAGTGATCTTAAAAAAAATATACCCGAAAATGAATTAAAGGAATATCTTGAAGCTTTTTATATAAAAACAAATGATGTAGTTCTCGTGAGAAGCAGCAACAGCGCAAAATTTTTTGCAGGGTTTCCTACAGGATATACTGCACTTCTGGGAGGACTTACATCAGAAGGAAGACAGTCGGTAAATGAGCTTTCATACTTATTTTTGGAAGCATATAAGGATATACAGCTTCCACAGCCCAATCTAGGGGTAAGGGTAAATGAACTGGAACCAAGAAAATTTATTAAGAAAACATGCGAAGTAATCAGACTGGGAACAGGAATACCGCAGATTTTCAATGATGAGGTAATTATTCCGTCTTTCCTTATAAGGGGAGTAAGCCTTGAAGATGCAAGAAATTATTCTGTGGTAGGGTGTGTAGAGCTTTCGATTCCGGGGAAAACATATGGTCTTCATGATATTGCAATGCTGAATATAATGAAAATTATGGAGAAAGTATTACTTAGAAATAAAGAAAATACTGGAATTACATTTGAATTTATAATAGATGAAATAAAAAATGACATAAAAAAATATGTGGGTTTAATGGCCGAGGGAAGCAATATAGTAGATGAGGGGCATAGAATATACGCTCCGGTTCCGCTTCTTTCCGTTATGGTAGATAATTGCATAGAACAAGGAAAGGATATAACAGAGGGAGGTGCAAAGTATAATTTTTCAGGAGTTCAGGGCATAGGAATGCCGAATCTTTCAGATTCGCTGTATGCTGTAAAGAAATTTATATTTGATGAAGGCAGATATTCATTCAAAGATGTGATAGAAGTAATGGAAAATGACTTTAATACTTCACACGGTGAGGAAATGAGACTCAGACTTATCAATGACGAGGATAAATACGGGAATGATCTTGATAAGGTAGATGATTTAAGCTCTGAAATATTAAGATTATACTGTAAGGAAGTGGAAAAATATAGCAATCCGAGAGGCGGTATATTTATTCCGGGATCATATACGGTTTCTGCACATATTCCTCTCGGAGAAGTAGTGGGGGCTACACCGGACGGAAGAAAATCAGGAGAGCAGCTTGCAGACGGAGGCTTGTCGCCTATGTTCGGAAGAGATAAGCTTGGTCCCACAGCAGTACTAAAAAGTGTAAGCAAGCTGGATAATGTCCTTTTGACAAACGGCAGCCTGCTAAATGTAAAGCTAAGTCCGGGACCGCTCCAAAGTGATCAGGGACTGGAAAATTTCGTAAACTATCTTTATGCTTATATGAAGCTGAAAATACAGCATATACAGTTTAATGTAGTAGGCAGGGAAACTTTGAAGGAAGCACAGCTTTATCCGGAAAAATATGATAATCTTGTAGTAAGGGTAGCAGGGTACAGTGCATTTTTTACGGAATTAAATGAAAAAATACAAAATGATATAATAAACAGAACAGAACATGTGTTTTAGTGCAGTGACTTATTCATAATCAGTCAAGCATGAAAATTAATCAATAATGGAGGGAGCACTACACTGACAGCCTGTTTTTTATCTCACAGAAATGTTTGGACAGGGAGAGACTATGAATGAATAAAGCTTTGATTTTTAATATCCAGAGATATTCTTTAAATGACGGTTCGGGAATACGAACAATGGTATTCTTCAAAGGATGCAGGCTGAGATGCCCGTGGTGTTCCAATCCTGAATCACAAAGCAGTAAAATAGAAATAATGATAAATAAAGAAAAAAAGAAAAAGTATGAACAATATGTAGGAAGCGTAGACGAGGATCCTACCGGAACATATGAGAAGAGCGGTAAATGGTACAAGCTTGATGAACTTATGAAAGAAGTGCTTAAGGATGAGGTATTTTTCAATGCATCAAAGGGCGGGGTAACACTATCAGGCGGGGAAATTCTGGAGCAGGGTGAATTTGTATTGGAATTTCTGAAGGAATTAAAAGAGCATGGAATAAATACAGCTGTAGAAACCTGCGGTTACGGGAAAAAAGAGATTTTGGAAGAGATTTTGAAATATACAGATACAGTTTTATTTGATTTGAAAATAATGGATAATGAAAGATCAAAAAAAATATTAATAGGAGCATCTGATATAATAAAAGAAAATTTTAGGAAGGCAGCTGCTGCGGGAAAGGTAATAGTACGTTTTCCTTATATTCCCGGATATACTGATGATATGGAGAACCTGAAAAAAATATCGGAATTAATGAAGGAATGCAGTGTATATAATCTGGATATTCTGCCTTATCATAATTACGGAAGCAAAAAATATGAATATCTGAATAGAAAATATCTTCTTGAGGATTTGAAAGTACCAACAGACGAAGAAACTGAGAATATAAAAAAGTTTTTTGAAAAAGAAGGATTTATTGTAAATATAGGCGGATAAATAAAAAAATACAGGAGGAAATATGGAATATTTATTAGATACTGCGAATTTGGAAGAGATAAAATATTTTAATGGAAAATTCCCGATTGTGGGAGTAACTACAAATCCTACAATAATAGCAAATGAAAACGGGGATTATAAAAAAATAATAAACAGTATTCTGGCAATAATCGGAACTGAAAAAATGCTGCATGTTCAGGTATTGGGTAGAGAAGCCGATATTATAATAAAAGAGGCGGAATTGCTGAAAGATACCTTTGAGGGGAATCTTTACATTAAAATACCTGTATCAGACGAGGGACTGAAAGCTATGTCTGAATTAAAGAACAGAGGTTTTAATATCACTGCAACAGGAATCCTTACTTCACAGCAGATAGTCATGGCTGCAAAAGCCGGTGCAGACTATATGGCTCCATATGTAAACAGAGCTGATAATATCGGCGGAGATGGTGTGAAAGTAGTAAGGGATGCTTTTGATATATTAAGCAGGGATAAAAATAATAAGGCTAAAATACTCGGGGCTTCATTTAAAAATGTAAAACAGGTTCATGAGTCTATACTTGCAGGAGCAGAAGCGGTCACAGTAGGCTCTGATGTATTAAAGCAGATGATTTATCATCCGTATACAGACTGGAGCATTGAAAAATTTGAAAGTGACTGGGGAAAAGTCTACGGCAGCGGAAAAACATTAATTGATATTTTATAGAAAAAATTTATCAGTATATAAAAAAACATTCTGAAATTCCAGAATGTTTTTTTTGTTTGATAAATTTACGGCTGTAAGATAATGTACAGTATAGAAGAAAGCAATTATTATGATAATAAGGAAAAAAACAGAGTTTCTTACCTTGTTTATAATGAACCGGTAACTTTCAAATCATATTTTTGTTTTGTTTCAATATTTTCCAGCTTGAAATTCGGACTAAACAACCTGATAAGCCTGCACTTTTTCCCTTTTATACCATCCCCCATTACTCCGTTTCCATTTGCCTCTTTTCCTTTTTTACAATCATCGATTGCTGCTTTTTCTGCTTTTTTTCCTGTTCCTTTATAAAAAGCATCGGCTTTTCCTATAAATAATCTGTTATCTTCTGAAACAACAACAGCCAAATATTCACGGATAGATACTACCGTACAGACCTGAGTGCTTCTGTCACAGGATAAGGATCTGTCAAGAGCAGTCAGAAAATTTTTTGTCTTTAAATCAACAAGCTGATAAGAATTATTTTTAATATCAAGTATAAAATAATACATATCAACAGGCGGGGCATCAGGTGGAGCTGAGTAGCTGGGAGTATTAACAGGGCAGTATTGACCATATGTTACATAGCCGCCTCCGGGACATGTACATATCTGGGCATTACAGCCGGCTGCAAGATTGATTACACTCATGCATCCGAATAATATAACCAAAAGTAATAATCTTCTCATATAAAAAAACTCCTTTAATTTTTTATTTTAATATAATGAATTATAATTTATCAAATGAAAAAAGTCAATGTGAAAAAAGACTTAAAGCAGTTTAGTTTTCTAAAAAATACATAAATCTGTTATTTTTAAAAAATAAAAATAAGGAGCTTAATATGAGCAAACATAGGGAATTAAAAGGTAAAAAAAATAGAAAAGAATAAATGTTCAATAAATATATTTGTATATGCTAATAATTATTGACAAAAGAACTGTTTATTATTATAATGAATATACAAATGAAAGCATGAAAAATATTATGAATAAAAATAATTAGTAAGAGCAGTAATTCTTCTTAAAAAGATACATCTAATGGTATGAAGAAAATAAAAATTTAGTATTCTTATTTAGAATTAGATTTTTAATTTGAACAAATCATTATAATTAAGGAGAAGGCTATGAAAAAATATAGAAGTGCATTAATATGCTTACTGGCATTTAATGCTGCGACTTTTACTTATAGTGCGTCAAATGTCAATAGAAATACATCTGAAAATTTGTATAATCAAATGACGAGAAATATAGAAACAGGGAAAAGCAATGACTCAAACTATAAGCAAATAGAAAAAATATTGAATAAAAAAAATAAAGAAATAAAAGATCTGTATTTACAGGGAGATTATATAGTAAAACCGGAATATCTGGAATGGCAGATATTTTTTAGCGGTTTCTATGCGGAAAGAAGAAAGGGAGATAATACATTAAATAATGCGGATTATTATTCAGATCCTGATGAAACTCCTACAAAGCCGATAAACCCGCAGCCGCCTATAGATGTTAACATAGGACTGGCAGTCTCTGTAAAGGCAATAGCCCCAAGAGACAGAAGGCTTGCTATAACACTGCCGAATGAAATTAATATAAATCCGACAGTTATTAATATACCAGTTCCGACAGCATCTGCAGTCATTGCAGTAAATCCGCTGCAGTTTCAGCCGATTTATCCGAGTATACCAGTGGTTAGTGTGAGTACAGTAACACCGATCTCGTTTAATTTTCCCGGTTCTGCCAATAGTGACGATCAGTATTTCTTAAAGCAGAGTGCTGCTATTGCCCCTATTTCCCAGCAAAATTTAACAGGACAAGGAACCGGAGGGACTATGGATGTCATAAGCCGTTCATCAGTTTTGAATCAGGATTTTGACATTTATGTTCAGGATACTCATGCAGTAGGTGTATCTGGCGGAGCAGCACACAGATTGACAGATAACGGAATACAGAATACATCTGCTACAGGTTTGACTTCATCGCATGCTGCTATGAAACTGATAGGGGGGCATACTGTAACCATAGATAATATGGATTTTCGTATGGTAGGTGTGGGGAATAAGCCGGGAGACTATCTGATGCTATTTCATACAGATGCTCATGATGACGGTGGTGAAGCTGCAAAATGGATAATTAATCCTAATACAACAACAAAATTATACGGACAGCAGCTGATATTTTATGGAGTTCAGTCACATAAGACATATACTTATGGTGCAGATATGATAAATTACGGAAATATAGAAGCCTCGGCAGATACCTCGGTGATTACGGGAGGCGGAATCGAAAGCGGTTTAACCCCGCAGCAGAGAATAATATTTACTACAATAGATGCTAATGTAGGAAATATAGTTTATTATAATAGATATTTTAATTTTATTAATGAAAATGGAGCCAATATAACATTAAACGGAACTTCTGATGTGTTAGCCAATTATGCAACACCCGGAAATACAAACGGAGGAGCAATTTTTACCAATAACGGAAATGTGACTTTAAACGGATTGAATTCAATAGGAATAATACTGAATAGTTCGGTAAGTGATTTTGGTGATTCCAGAATAGTACTGAATAATCCTTTGGTATTAAACGGTGATAAATCAATAGGTATACAGGCTACGAATTCAATGATAAATCTGGATAATTCTGTAATAAAGGTAAACATCGGAACAGCAGGAAATGCAGCTAATTCCACTGGAAATGAGGCTGGTGGGGACGCTTCAAAAGTAGAAAATGCAATAGGAATGGCTGTGGATTACAGCACAGCAAATCCGCTCAGAATGAGTAATTATAATATATCTTTAGGAAATGCAGCTAAAAACAGCTCGGGAATTATAGTACAAAACGGAAATATAACTTTGGGATATGACTCCGCGGCAGGGAAAACACAATTGATAAGCAGTAACGGAGGTGTACAGAATAATCTGCTTGTTGCCATAGGCTCGAATTCTTCGGCGACTACAGAAGCAAATACAACATTAAGCTTATTAAACGGTAATGGACAGGTCGGTATTTTTTCAAGTAACGGAGCGGCAATTACTAACGGAGGTACTCTGAATGCCAGTGGTAACGGGACAATAGGAGTAATCACAAATGACGGAACTGTTAATAATACAGGAAATCTGAATATAAGCGGAGGAGTATACACTGATCCTTCAAACAATAAAATGGGAACTGTGGGAATAGCAGTTTTAGACAGCGGAGCAGGAACTGCAAGCTTTACATCTTCTTCGGGAAATATTCAAATAAATGTAAACGGACAGGAATCTACAGGTTTATTCACAGATTCAGGTTTAGTAGATATAACAGGCGGAAATATTCAGGCATCGGACAGTGCTTTTAACCTTTACTCAAAAGGTGCCACAGGAGTAATAAGATTAAGCGGAACTACTCTGCGTACTGGTCAGAGATCATTGCTGTTCTTTAGTGAAGACGGTGGTACTTTTGACTTGACAAATGTAAATGCAACAATAGCAGGAGGGGCTGACAGCTCTTCAAGAGGAACTGCTTTTTACTACTCAGGAAACAATACACCATTGACTAAGACAGACCTTGAGAATTATTTTCAGACAACTTTCGGAGGTCTTACAGGTAAGCTGACTTTAAATATGGAGTCAGGCTCAAGATTATTTATAGTAGACAATATAATAATGAATCTGAGTACAGCAGCAACTCCTTTGGGGTCACTTGCCAACGGACCGACAGTCATAGGAAGCAATTATAAAACATATATGATGTATAAGGGAACTTTGATTATAGATCAGAATGTAAATCTTGACTCAGCTGCAGACCCTTATAATACACTAGAGCTGGCTACATCGCATATAAATAATACATCAGCAACAGTTACAGGAACACAGACAGGACAAATAGGAATGGCACAGGAAAACGGGCTTGATACTTTGGGAGCTTCATTGCCGAGAAATCAGGTTACATTAATAAATGATGCCGGAGCTTTTAACTTGAGCGGTTCTAATTCTGTTGGAATATATGCAAGTAACGGGGAAATAAGCAATATAAACGGAGGAAACCTTAATCTTACAGGTAATGGTTCTATAGGGATGTATGCAGTAAATGGTACAAAAGCAATTAATGATAATACTTCAAATATAGTGATCGGAACAAACGGCATAGGAATATATGCCGAAGGATTCAAACAGGGATCATCACAGGCCTTCGGAAACGGAACGCTGGATATAACAAATAACGGAAATATAACTGCACAAAGCGGCTCAGGGGCAATAGGGATATTTCTTAATAATAATTCAACAGGAGTAAGAGGGGATACTAAACTTGATATAAGCGGAGGAAATATAGATGTTCAGAATTCAGTGAACGGTGTAGGTGTATATATAAGCGGCGGTACACTGACTTCGACTTCTCTGACTACAATCAGCGTAGGTACAAACGGTATAGGGCTCTATGCAAAAAATTCAGATATAAACTTATCTGATATAACATTAAATTTAAATGGTGATAATGCTCTGGGAATATACTTTGACGGAGTATCAAACTTTACAGGTGCAGGAACATTTAATATAGACGGTAAAAATGTAGTGTTGTATAACATGATTTCCGGCGGGGTAGTAAATGCAAATATAAATCTGGGTACAGTAACAGCAGGGTCTTCATATATCTTCGGGAGCCTGATTGATCAGGTGGGAGTTTATACAGGAGATGCGAATTTAGCATCAAACGGAAGCTTTCTGATCGGAAAAAATTCGGCAGCATTTATGACAAATACGAGCAGTATTACGGTACAGCCAGGTTCTGTTAATACAAGCGCCTTTGTATTGGACGGACAATATGCTATGCCTGCGGGGAGCAGTGCATATACAGGAATGACAGCTGATATGGACGGGGAAAATGCAGGTATTATATCAGTAGATGATTATTCTGCGGGAATATATGGAAGAAACGGATCAAGACTGATTAATACAGGAACTATATCAGTAGGAGATTATTCAGCTGCGGTAGCATCTTCAGGTGCCGGATCAATAGCAATAAATAACGGAATAATAAATCTAGGTTTAAGATCAAATGCGCTATTTTTAAAAGATGGTGTGAATATAGAAAACAGAGCCTCAGGCGTTATTACAGGAAGTTCGGATCATACAATAGCATTGTTTGCCGATAATGTAAGCGGTCCTATAATAAATCAGGGATTGATAACACTTACGGGAGATCAGTCAGCAGGTATTTATTCAGTAGGTTCTGCGGTAAAAGTAATAAATAACAGCGGAACAATTACAGTTGGAGATTCACTGGATGCACAGAATCCAAGTATAGGAATATATACTGTTAATCCGGGAGATCAGATTACGAATAATAATCTTACTGCGGGTAATAATTCAATGGGAATCTACAGTGTAGGCGGACAGATAACACAAACAGGCATATTAAATATAGGAAATACCGGAGCGGGTGTATACGTAAGAGACGGTTCGGTTAATATAACAGGTACTGCAGTATTAAACTTAGGAACAGATAAAGCAGTAGGGGTATATGCCGAGAATTCGGCAGTAACAAATGCTGCTGATATGAACATAGGAAATGAAAACTTTGGTTTTGTGGTTTTAGACGGTTCATTTTCAAATACAGCATCAAATATAACAATGGGAACAGATTCTATCTATTTGGTTAAAAGCGGAGCAGGTACAGTAACAAATGCTTCTGGAACAACAGTGTCAATGACAGGTTCTGAAAATTCGGCATTCTATCTGCTAAACGGGGTAAATTTCGTAAATGACGGAACTATTACAGGAACAGCCGGAACAAGTAATGTGGGAGTACACAGCAGATCAGGAACTGTAACAAATAACGGAGCTATAAATCTCGGAGCTTCAAACCTTGTATTCAAAACAAATTTTGACGGAAGTTACACACTTGATCCAAATGGAAATAAAATCGTAGATATAGAAAAAAGTTTGTTCACTGTGGGAGTGTATGGAACAGACTCAACTCTTGTTAATACATCAACAGGAAATATTACGGTTGGTGCCGGAGCTGTGGGAATAGCAGCTATTTCCGGTTCTGCAAGAAATGATGGTAATATAACAGCCACAGGTAATTATTCGATGGGAATGTATACTGAAAGAGCCAGAATAGTAAATAACGGAACTATTAATGTAACAGGTGATAATGTAATAGGGATGGCAGGAAACGGAGAAGGTTCAAAAATAGAAAACTACGGAACTATAAGAGTTTCCGGAACTCATGCAATAGGTATGTACGGCCTGTCGTCATCAGAAATAATAAATGGCGGAACTATAATAGCCGACGGTGAAGGAGCTCAGGGAATAGTTCTGGGGAACGGTTCGACTCTTAATAACCTTGTAGGAGGAACAATAATAATAAACGGCGGAGTAGGTACGGGAAATTATGGTGTAGGTGCCGGTGAAGTATATAATACTCCTACAATTATAAATGCGGGTATAATAAAAGTAGCTGAAAAATTCACTACAGATGGAGTAAATGTGGTGATAAACGTAGATCCTTCGACAATAAAAGCACCGACAGCAGAAGATATAGCAGCAGGAAATTATGATCCTTCAGACATAGGTGCTGATTATCTGATATCAAATTCTGTCAGCATACAGGCTCCGGCCTTTGACGTGACTTCGCCGCTTCAGGTTTCAGGGAATTTTGCTGTAGGAACAAATATGGAAAAATATAAACTGGAAGATGTGATAATACCTGATTCTGGTTTCGCTGCTGACTCGGCTTCGATACCGGTACAGAGTAAATCACTTACATGGAAAGCAATACCGGTGCTAAATTCAAGAGGAAATCTGGATGTGTGGATGGAGAAAATACCATATGATAACTTTACAAACGGTCTGTGGTATCAGGACTTTGGACGTGCATTAGATGAGAAGTACTTTAGAGCCGAAGGAAATGCATTGAAAATATACGATAAGCTTGATCTTTTGGAAAATGAGCTGGACTTCAGACATCTGATGGCAAGTCTTGCAGGCGATGTGTATGCTAATATCAACCAGAGAGAGGAAGATATAGCCAGAACCTTTGAAAGCTCACTTGACCTTTTGCAAAACTCAAAAAATAATACAAAAGAAAATGTAAAAATAGATGTAATTGTAGGAAAAGGTGAAAATAAGGAAAATACCGACGGTGTACAAAGCTATAATTATACTACAGCAGGAGTACTTGCACTGCGTGAAGTAGAGAGAACATACAGACATACATTCGGCTACTCTCTGGGCTACCTTCATACAAGCTTTGAATTCAACGACGGAAACAACAGTGAAGAATGGGTGGATACTGTTCAGCTGGGAGTACATAATAAATATACTGCGGACAGCTGGAAAATAAAAAATGACCTCACAGGAAGAGTAAGCTTTCATAATGTAGACAGAAACATAGACTGGGGAGCCGGGAGCAAAAGATCTGAAATGAACGGTACTTATGAAACTTATTCAATAACATCTGACAATATAATCGGAAAAGAGTTTGAAATAGGCAAAAAAACAGTTATAACACCATACGGAGGATTAAGAGCCATGTATATAACAAGACCTACATTTGATGAAAGCGGGCTGGAAGCAGTGGAAGTAAAGGGTAATGATGCCTGGAGCGTAAAACCCAGAGCAGGAATAGAGCTGAAAGCATCAACACCGCTAAGTCCGAAAAGTGAATGGAAATTAAAGGGAACTTTGGATCTGGCATATGAATATGAGCTTGCTGATCTGAATGAAAGAGAAAAAGCAAGACTTACAGCAATAGAAACAGACTATCATGATTTATCAAAACCTATGGATGAAAAAGGAGCATTTAGAAGCAAGGCATCTGTGGGTGTGGAAGTGGAGAACAGATACGGTATTTTCCTTACAGGTGAATATGTGGTAGGAAATGACAATCAGGATGATTACAGGGCAGGAGTATCATTAAAAGCTGTATTTTAATAAATAGAGAAAATCAGATCTGAAAAATGATCTGATTTTCTAATATATAAAATATAAAAAGTGATGGAATTTTAATGAAATAAAATAGATATTTAAAAGAGAAAAATAAAATAAAAGTCCTGCTCTTTTTTACAAAAGAAACATTTATTAAATATAAGAATGAAATAAAAGCGGTAATCCTGCATTTACAATACTAGAGCGAAAATAAAATGAAATCCTGCCTTGAAAAAATGTTAGTAATATTGTAAAATTGCTATAAGCGGGAGGATACATGAAAATCTTTGAATTTTTAGAAAAAAAAGCTGTAGCAAAGCTGAAAAAAGAAATAAAGGCTGCTTCGGGAAACGAAGTTTTCTTCAGAGGCATTCCCAATGAAGAGGGAATTGTTACAGATATAGAAGTAATTGCCAGAGGAAATGAATATTCCGTGGCGGCAGTTTTGAACAGAATGAAAAAAAATGAAATAATAATACATAATCATCCGTCGGGATTGCTGGTTCCTTCCGATAATGACGTACAGATATCGTCAGTGTATGGAGAGCTGGGAGGCGGTTCATACATTGTAAATAATGAGGTTAATGATATATATGTACTTGTTTCTTTAAAGAAGCATATAAAAATAGATATAGATAAATATTTTGGCGATCTGGGTATAATAAGAAAAAAATATCCTGATTTTGAAATAAGAGATGAACAGTACAAAATGTCAAAGGATATCGAGAAGTCTCTTAATGAGAATAAAAAGGCACTGATAGAGGCAGGAACGGGAACTGGGAAAACACTTGCCTATCTTATACCTACACTTGAATATGCCCTGGAAAATAATCTAAAGGCCATAATATCAACCAATACCATAAATCTGCAGGAACAGCTTATCAATAAGGATATACCGCTGGTAAAGGAACTGATAGGGCAGGATTTTAAATATACCCTTGTAAAGGGAAGAGGAAACTATCTCTGCAAGCGTAAACTGCAGAATGCAATTATGGAAGAGAGTGATGACAGTGAGGACAAAGAAATCCTGCTGAATCTGCAGAAATGGAACGAAACTACGAAATACGGTGACAGAAATGAATTAAGATATGGAATAAGTTTTGAAATATGGGAAAAGGTAAACTGTGAACTGGATCTTTGTACAAATGTAAAATGTCCGTATTTTTCAAGCTGTTATTTTTTTAATGCGAGAAAAGAAATAGGGAAATCTGATCTTTTGGTGCTGAATCACCATATGTTTTTTGCAGATTTGTCCATTCGAAGCGAGATAGGCTTTAATACTGATTATTCCATACTTCCGAATTATGATATTCTTATTTTTGATGAGGCACATAATATAGAGGATACTGCAAGAAGCTATTTTACAAGTGAAGTATCGAAGTATTCATTTGGTAAACTTATGGGAAATATCTATAATAAAAGAGTAAGAAACTATAATAAAAGCGGTATTTTTGTCAGAGCGCTTATATATCTGAAAGATAATCTCAGCGAGGAAGAATATGAGATTATAGATAAAGTGAAAGAGGAAGAAATAATTGAGAATTTAAATAAATATTATGATAAAATAATAGAAATATTTGACAGGTTTTTATTAGGATTTTCCAAAGACAGTGAACAGATGGAAATAAAAAAGAGATTTGACAAGGATTATATAAAAAGCAGCAGTCTGTGGAAAGAGATTATGAAACTCAGAAAAGAATCTGTACATCTTTACAGCATTATGATAAAAGGACTGACTAAGCTTACAAATGAAATTGATAAATTCAGGCTTGAGGATGAAAACGGAATAATATTTGATTTTAAGAAGTATATAGAAAGAGTAAAGGTTTTTATGAAGGATCTGCTGTATATACTGGACTCCGATCAGGAAGACCATGTTTACTGGACTAATATAAACCTTAGAAAGGGAAGCATAAGAATTTATGCAACACCGTTTGAAGTAGCTGATGATCTGGAGCATAATTTGTTTAACAAAATGGACAGAATACTTTTTACTTCGGCAACTCTTGCCGTAGAGCAAAAATTTGACTATTACAAGAAAAATATAGGACTTGAAAAAAAGGGCATAATAGAAGAGATTATCGACTCTCCTTTTGACTATGAAAAGCAGATGAAGGTATATATACCCGATGATACAAAGGATCCTAATTCTCTTGAATTTTTCTCTGATGTTTATGATTTTATAAAGAAGCTGGTAATAAATACCAAAGGAAGATGTTTTTTATTATTTACATCTTACTCGTCACTGAATTTTATATATAACAAAATAAGGGGAGAATTGGAAAAAATGGGATATACGCTGCTGAAACAGGGCGAGCTTCCAAGACATGAAATGATAGAGCTTTTTAAAATAAGAGATAAAGCGATATTATTCGGGACAGATAGTTTTTGGGAAGGAATAGACGTACAGGGAGACAGTCTGAAATCGGTGGTAATAGTAAAGCTTCCGTTCAAGTCTCCGGAAGACCCTGTAACAGAAGCTATAATAGAATATATGAGAAAAAATAACCAGAATCCGTTTATGAATTATCAGATTCCGCAGGCTGTGATAAAATTCAAGCAGGGTGTGGGGAGGCTTATCAGAAGCAAGACCGATACTGGAATTGTAACAATACTGGATAACAGAGTTATAAAAAAAGCATACGGAGAAAAATTTTTGAAATCTCTGCCAAAAACGTCTATAATAAGAGGAAACAGAGAATATATTCTGAAAGAAGAAAAAAGAGTGAAATCAGAGGCTTTATCCCAAAAGGATTCTGATGTTCACAAGGATTAAAGAGATTAATATTAACAGAATAAATTTATGTTATTCAAAATATCGGCATCCTGTTTCAGTCAGGTTCTGCATTAAAGACACAGGTGTTTTGATATTGAAAGATAATAATTGTCTTAAAGTCATGATAGACAATAGGAGGAAAAATGAGACTAAATTTTTTTGGAAGAGAAGTAACTATAACAATAGATGATAAAAAGATAAATAAAAAAGGTGTAGTTTCCAGTTTTGTACTGAATAATAAATTCAGATACAGATTTCTTCTGCTAAGCAGCATGTTTCTCATATTTGGTATATTTATGGAAACAAAAAGGATAAATATCAGCTATCATATCGGGGATAAAGCAACAAAGGACGTAATAGCTTATAAGGATGTGGTATATTATAAAGATCTGCTGGATGAAAGCGTAAAAAACAGAATTATAGAAAATACGACTCCTGAATATGACAGAAATAAAGAAGTAGAAGACAACTCAGTTTCACAGTTGAATACATTTTTTGATTCCATAAACTGGTTTAAGCTTCAGCCCGAAATAGACAATGCCGAGCTAAAAAGCTTTATAGATCAGAATAAGCTGAATCTGAGCGTGGATGAATTAAGAACTATAATATTGAGAGACAGCAGCTCGTATATTCTTGCACTGGTAAATGATATGAGAAAAATTTATGCCGAGGGGATAGTAAAAAAAGGCGATTTTGATAAAATAGTTGCTTCAAAGGACTATAAGCTCGGGGCTGAAGAGAAAAAACTGTTAAAGAATTTCATGGTAATAAATATGAAGTTCAATCAGGAAAAAACAAAGGAAAAAATAGATAAAAATATAGAATCATTAAAAAATCAGGAAATGAAAATATATAAAGGCGACGTGATACTGAAAAAAGGTGATGTAATAACAGCAGATGCTTATGAAAAGCTGGAAAAGCTGAATATGGTAAAAGTAAGCGATAAGGCCAGAAAAAGTACCGGATTATTACTTTCATTCGTTATTTTATCTATGGTTTTGTATTATATTTTGAAAAAATATTCGAAAAAAATAATGGATTCAAAGGCATTTTATCCGAGTCTTATTACAGTAGCAATATTAAATCTGATATATCTGGCATTTTTTCAGGCGGGATTCCTTTTGTACCTTCTGCCTTTTGCAATTATACCTATAATTCTCTCTATTTTGGGAGACAGAGTATTCGCCATTACACTGTCGGTATTTAATCTGGTTCTTCTTACAAGAGATGAAACATGGTTTCTGATAACTCTTGGAGTAACAGTGGTAGCAATATATCAGGCTTCGGCTTTGGTAAACAGAAGCGAGTTCGTAAAGCTGGGAGTATTTCTCGGAGTATTTCAGGCGCTGCTTTCTGTGGCATACGGACTTGTAAATCAGTTTCCTATGACTATACTGGGGCTTTTGATTATACTGTCGGTTTTTTCCGGAATACTCACAGGAATGATATGTCTCGCCCTGCTGCCGTTTTTTGAGAACACCTTTGATATACTGACCAATATAAAGCTCCTTGAGCTGAGCGATTTTTCGCATCCTTTGCTGAGAAGTCTGCTGGTAAAAGCATCAGGAACATTTCACCATAGTATTATGGTGGGAGCACTTGCGGAAAGAGCTGCGGAGTCAGTGGGGGCAAATGCTACCTTTGCAAGGGTAGCGTCATATTATCATGATATAGGGAAAATGAAAAGACCGAATTTCTTTGTGGAAAACCAAAAAGGAAGGGAAAATCCGCATAATCATATAAAACCTACGCTGAGCGCGCTGATTATTATTTCGCACACCAAGGACGGCGTGGCTATGGGTAAAAAATATAATCTTCCAAAGGAAATTCTGGATATAATGGTGGAACACCACGGTACGACACTTGTGCAGTATTTTTATAACAAGGCTAAGGAAGAGGGCGAAGAGATAAGAGAACAGGATTTCAGATACAGCGGACCGAAGCCGAGAACAAAAGAATCTGCGATAATACTAATGGCTGATACAATAGAAGCAGCAGTAAGAGCTGCGGAAGATAAAACAAAGGAAAATGTAGAAAGTCTGGTAAGATATCTGATAAAATATAAGATAGAAGACGGACAGCTTTCAGCTGCGGATATAACTCTGAGAGAGATAGAAGTAATAATAAAGGCCTTTCTGGATGTGCTTCAGGGCGCTTATCACCAGAGAATACAATATCCTAAGGTAGGAGAAAATAAAAAATTAGTGGAAGACGAGGATTTTAAGCATGAGTAATATAGATATAACTTATGATATTTCGGATGTACAGGAATTTATGGATGAAGAGAAGATAAACGAGTTTGTGGATATGATCCTTGAATATGAAAAGCTGGAAAACACAGAAAATACATACGTATCATTTTTGATAACTACCAATGATGTAATACAGAATATTAACAGCGAATACAGGGGGAAGGATACTCCTACTGATGTTATTTCATTTGCTTATAACGAAACAGAAAATATCGGGCCTTTTGATATTCTCGGCGATATTATAATTTCCGCGGAAAAAGTGACGGAACAGGCGAAAGAATACGGGCACAGTACAGAAAGAGAATTTTACTATGTATTATGTCATGGAATGCTCCATCTGCTGGGGTATGATCATATTGACGATGAAGATAAAAAAGTAATGAGAGAGAAGGAAGAAGAGCTGTTAAAAGAAATTGGCTATGAGAGAGGCTGATCGCATTGAAAAAATTTAGATTTTTTAAAAAATATCAGGATTTGGACTGGGACATAAAAAAGGAAAGAGAAAGAGACCGAAAGATAATAGACAGCTTTAATTTCGCCATAGAGGGTACAATAGAAACGATAAGACATGAAAAACATATGAAAGTTCATGTTTTTGTATCTATTGTGATAATCACCATAGCGATACTGACTAATATCAGCAAACTGGAGTTGATGGTTCTGGCACTGACTATTTCCCTTGTTCTTATAACCGAGCTTATAAATACATCAGTAGAGGCAATAGTAGATCTAATATCCCCTGAAAGGCATGTTCTTGCCAAGCTGGCAAAGGACGTAGCTGCAGCCGGGGTTTTGATATCAGCAATAAATGCAATAATAGTAGGATATCTGATTTTTTATGACAGAATTCTGAATATATTCAATACCAATCTTCAGATGACCAGAATAGCAGCAAGAACCGGTAATATAGTAGCGATAACTTTGGGGCTTATATGTCTTATTGTTGTCACTCTTAAGGCATTCTGGGGAAAAGGAACACCGCTGGAAGGCGGAATGCCCAGCGGACACAGTGCTATTGCATTCTCTATTTTTGCGATGATTTTATTTCTTACGAGTGATATAAGAATATTGCTTCTCGGATTATTAATGGCACTTTTAGTGGCACAGAGCAGGGTAAAATCAAAAATACACAGTTTTAAAGAAGTATTTGTGGGAGGGGCAATAGGTTTTCTGACGACCTTTTTGATCTTTTCCATAATATCAGCATTTGGAGGCTTATATAATTAAAATAAGAATAGATAAATCAAAATTAGGAGGAAGAATTAATGTCAAAAGAAATATTGGTATTAGGACACAAAAACCCTGATACAGATAGTATATGTTCGGCAATAGCCTATTCGGCTTTAAAAAATAAAACAGGAGCTAATACAATACCTGTAAGGCTTGGGGAAATCAGTAAGGAAACTGAATATGTCCTGGAATATTTTAATATGGAAAAACCAAAATTACAGACAAATATAAGCGGAGAAAGCGTAATACTGGTAGATCATAATGAAAGAACACAAACAGCAGACGGTTTTGAGGAAGCAAAAATACTGGAGCTGGTAGACCATCACAGAATATCGAATTTTCATACAGATGAGCCGTTAAAGGTAAGAATGGATATAGTAGGATGTACATCTACACTGGTTTTCGAGCTGTATAAAGAAGCAGGACTCACTCCTGAAAAGAATATAGCGGGACTAATGCTGAGCGCTATAGTATCTGATACTCTTTTATTTAAGTCACCTACATGTACAGAAAGAGATGTAAAGGCCGCAGAGGAGCTGGCTGTTATATCTGAAACAAATCTTGAAAAATATGGTCTGGACATGCTTATAGCAGGGACAAATCTTGATGATAAAACTAATGAAGAGCTTCTTAATATGGATATGAAAGTATTTGAGATTGATTCTCTTAAACTGGCTGTTGCACAGGTAAGTACTGTGGATATTGAAAAGCTGCTTACAAAAAAAGCAGAACTGGAAAAATCAATAGATGATTTTATTTCAAAAGAAAAGCTTGATATATTCATGTTTGTAATTACTGATATACTGAATAATAACTCTGTTGCATTAGCAGCTGGTAAGAGAGCAGATATTGCAGAAAAAGCTTTTGAACAGACTATGAATAATGGAATTCTTACACTGAACGGTGTAGTCTCAAGAAAAAAACAGATTATTCCGCCGTTAACTAAAGCAGTACAAAATTAATAAATAAGGAAAATAAAATATGTCTTTGAGACAGCGGTTTTATTTTCCTTTTTTTTATCCTTGGCAGAATGTTTTATTAAGATACTGACACTTTTCCTGATAATCCCATAAAGACGGAGGACAGGATTTGGCAATAATAGAGAAATTTTCTTTGTTATGTGGTATAATTAGTGAAATATAATTAAGAAATTAAGTACTTTATGAAGAGAAAAGGTGATTATTTATGGGAATAGGAAAACTGAATTTTAAGAATACGGTAAGTAATGTTTTCAAAAAATTTACTTTTGAAGAAATAGAGAAAAGATTAAGCAAAAAAGACGGAATAAAATATGAGGATATAAAATTCGGATATGATTCGGGCAGCTTTGCCGAAAGACTGAAGCTCCTGAACCTTACAGAGGATCAGGAAAAAATAATTACAGGCGGGAACAGCACCGAGGATCTTGAAACGTACGGATTAAGTATAGAAAATTATATTGGGACAGCCAAGATACCTGTAGGAGTGGCAGGACCTATAATTATAAACGGGAGCTATGCTCAGGGGAAATTTTATGTTCCCATGGCAACGACTGAAGCTGCAATGCTTGCTTCATATACCAGAGGAAGTCAGTTGATATCTGAGGTCGGCGGGTGCAGTGCATTTGTTCTGAGCGAGGGAGTATCAAGATGTCCGTGTTTTTTATTTAAAAATATGCTTGAAGTAGGAAAATTTCTGTTATGGCTTAGCGAGAACGAAGAAGAGGTAGTAAGTCATGCAGAAAGTACATCCAGATATGCAAGAGTAAGGGATATGAATGTTACAGTGGAAGGAAACAGAGTATATCTGAATATTATTTATACTACCGGAGATGCATCCGGACAAAATATGGTAACCATAGCCACTGAAAAGGCGTGTGAATTCATAGAAAAAAACAGCGTGATAAAACCGGAAAAATGGTATATAGAAGCGAATATGTCCGGGGATAAAAAGGCTTCCTCCCAGTCATTTCAGAGTGTACGCGGGAAAAAAGTAGTGTGCGAGGTAATAATTCCGAAGGAGCTTTTGAAAAAGAGATTAAATGTAACAGCAAGAGAGATGGAAAAATTTTATCAGGTAACGCAAAACGGAGGGATACAAAGCGGGGTATTTGGAAATCAGGGACACTATGCCAATGCTCTTGCGGGAATATATATTGCCTGCGGGCAGGATGCAGCATGTGTATCAGAGTCTTCTGTGGGACTTACCAGATTTGAGGCACTTGAAGATGAAAGTCTGTATGCTTCGGTTACACTGCCTAATCTTATGGTGGGTACAGTAGGAGGAGGTACAGGTCTTCCTACACAAAAAATTTATCTTGAAGTTCTCGGGGCTTATGGAACCGGGAATGCCAATAAATTTGCCGAGATAGTAGCAGGAATGTGTCTGGCGGGAGAATTGTCAATATCTGCTGCAATATGTTCAAATAATTTTACCAGAGCCCATAAAATTTTTTCAAGAATAAGGAATAAAAAGGGGTAATGAATGACATTAAAAACATTGTACATATATCAGAGGGAAAGATTTCCCGTATTGAAAAACGGACTTTTGATATTAATTCTTTCTGTATCAACTTTATGTTTTACGAGGGTACTTCGGAATAATTACGAATTTCCTTCATTAGAGGAAGCTGTCATTGTATTTGTTATTATGTTTATATTTTTCTTACAGCTGAGAATAGCCGATGAATTTAAGGATTTTGAGGAGGATATGAAATACAGGGCGTACAGACCTGTTCCCAGAGGGCTTGTCAGCCTGAAAGAACTGAGAAATATGGGAATAGCAGGATTTTTTATTCAGCTGGCACTTATTTTGCTTTTTAATAAAGATGTGCTGATAATATTTTTTATAGTTTATCTGTATATTTTATTAATGACAAAAGAATTTTTTGTTCCCGAATGGCTGAATAAACATCAGGCAGTGTACATGATATCACATATGATAATAATGCTGTTATTTCATTTATTTATTATTATTTATCAGCTCGGGGTATTTCCGGGAAAAGACAGTCAGCTATATATTGTTTTATATCTGATTATTGGTTTTTTGAATGGAATGTCTGCTGAAATAGGAAGAAAGATAAGAGCTCCCGAGGACGAAGAGAACGGAGTAGTGACTTACAGTAAAATATGGGGAATTAATAATTCTGTATTCATATTTGTTTTTATTCAGATTTTGAGTTTTGTTTTATGCCTGATTACAGCTGTAAAAACTGATTCACTGTTTCTGACAGCAGTAATTTTGGGATTTTTGGTTATTTTAACAGTGATAAAGGCATCTGGATTTATAAAAATCAGTAAAAACGGGAAAATATTCGAAATACTTTCAGGAGTATGGATATTGGCTGTATATTTAGTTCTGGGAATAATTCCGTTGATAAAGGGGTAAAAATATGAAGGAATATATCATAAACAGGGAAAATTATCATAATTTCAGAAATACCGGCGGAAAGGTCAAGGGTCTTTATGAGCTTGGAAAACAGGGGTTTTTAGTTCCTGAATGGTTTGGGATAAGTCCGGATATTTTTTATGATAATATTATGGAAGATATCTCTTCTTCTAATGATAAAAATGAAATAATAAAGCTGATAGAAGAATTTTCGTTCAGAGAAGACAGCAGCATGATTCAGGAAGCCGTGAAAAAACTGGGAACAGCAGATTATTATGCAGTAAGATCATCTGCGCGGGCTGAGGATTCTGAAAAATTTTCTTTTGCCGGTCAGCTCGACAGCTTTTTATATGTAAAAAAAGAAGATATTGAATTTTATATAAAAAAAGTATGGAAGTCTATGTTTTCAGATCATATATATGAATATGCAAAAAATAATAATATAGATATAAAATATGAACTTCCCTTTGTAATTATACAGCGGATGATAGATTCCGAATCAGCAGGCGTAGCCTTCAGCAAAAATCCCGTAAACGGAAATGATGAAGCTGTTATCAGTGCTGTATACGGTCTTGGTTCCAGTCTGGTAAACGGGGAAGTGTCAGGTGATACATATGTTGTAAATACGGAAACCGGAAAAATACTGGAAAAGCAGATAAATGACAAGGAAATTATGCATATTTTAGATAAAGAGTATGGTTTCGGCATTGTAACAGCAGCAGTAAATACTAAAATCAGAAATTTTCAGGTTCTGAAAGACGAGGATATAATAAAAATAGCAGAAACTGTAAAAGAAGCTGAAGAAAAATCAGGCTCTCCAAGAGACATAGAATGGGGAATCGAAAAAGGAAAAATTTATATATTACAGTCAAGACCTGTTACAGCACTTGAAAAAAATCTTAAAAAAGAAAGAGAGGTCATATGGGATAACAGTAATATCGTAGAAAGCTACAGTAATATTACTCTCCCTTTGACGTTTTCCTTTGTAAGAAGTGTTTATTCCAAGGTTTATGAACAGTTTTCACTATTAATGGGTGTGGATAAAAAAACAATAAGAAATTATCTGCCTGTGTTTAACTGTATGCTGGGTTATCTAAACAGCAGAATTTACTATAATCTTTTAAACTGGTACAGACTTCTAGTCTTATTCCCCGGATTTAAGGCAAACAGAAAGTTTATGGAGCAGATGATGGGAGTAAAGGAAGAGCTCCCCGAAGAAGTGGAAAAAAGTATAAAGGATAGCGGAAACATAGGACGTTTTTTAAGCAGAATAACATTAGCAAAGACCTTTTTAGGGTTTGGAATAAATTTTCTTTTGATAGATATAAAAGTGAGAAAATTCAAAAATCTTTTGAATAATACTCTTGAAAACAGAAATACAGAGGAAATGTCGGAATACGAGCTGTATAATTATTATACAGAGCTTGAAAATAAACTTTTATATAACTGGCAGACACCGATTTTAAATGATTTTTATACGATGATATCATTCGGAATACTGAAAAACAAAATACAAAAATATAAGCTGGATACTGAAGACGGCATTCTTCATAATGAATTAATAGTACACGAAGCTGAAATAATAAGTGTAGAACCGTCAAAATATATTGAAAAAATGGCTGAGATCGTGAGAAGTGAGGGAATAATAAAGGATATTCAGGATATAAAGAGCTTTGAAAAAAGTATTTTTGAAAATGAAAAATTCAGAGTGATTTTTGATGAGTATATGGAGAAGTTCGGAGACAGAAGTATCGCAGAGCTGAAGCTGGAATCACCGACACTCTATGAAAATCCAGAACTGCTGCTAAAAACTGTTTTTGAAACTGCCAAAAGTGAAAAAAGAGTTAGAAATGACAGCTTTACAGATTTGAAAAATAAAGAAAAAGAGGTGTTCCAGAAGCTTGACGGGAAATTTATAAAAAAGTACAGATTTAAAAAAGCACTAAGACTTGCCAGAAAGCATACCGCACTGCGTGAAAATCTGAGATATGAAAGAACAAGAGTGTATGGCAGAGTAAGAAGGATTTTTCTGAGAATGGGAGAATTATTTGAAGAAAAAAATATAATTGAAACTAAAAGGGATATATTTTATCTGGAGAAAGATGAGATATTTGCCCTGATAAACGGGACTTCTGTCTATCCTGACCTGAAAAAAACAGTGGATCTCAGAAAAGAAAAAATTGAGAAGGATAAGCAAAAGGAAAGTCTTCCTGACAGATTAAAAACATTTGGTGTGCTGAGCAGCGACTTTGAATATATTTCTCTTGATAAAGATGAGAATATCAATGCGGAAATGAGAAAGGGGACAGGCTGCTGTAAGGGAATAGTAAGAGGAAAGGTACAGGTAGTAAGAAATCCTAATGAAACTGTAATAGAAAAAGACTGTATAATAGTAGCGCATTCCACTGATCCCGGATGGGTAATGGTATTTCCGCTTGCTAAAGGGCTTATAGTGGAGAAGGGAAGCCTGCTTTCACACAGTGCAATTGTGGCAAGAGAGCTGGGAATTCCGGCAGTGGTTGCTGTAAATAAAGTTACCGAGTGGCTGAAAGACGGTGATACTGTGGAATTGGACGGCAGCACAGGAGTAATAAGGAAACTGGAGGTATAATGGAGAGTGAAGTCAGCGAAAAAGTGGATTTTTCTATAATAAGGTATGCACAATGCTGGGAAGATCCCGAAATCTTACTTGAAGCTCTGGATATAAAAGAGGGAGACATATGTATATCTATAGCTTCTGCCGGAGAAAACAGCTTTGCGATGTTAACTGAAAATCCCGGCAAGGTAATAGGAATTGATCTGAATCTCGTACAGCTCAGACTTGTGGAATTAAAAAAAGCTGCATTTTTATCTCTTGAATATAAAGAAATGCTGGAATTTCTGGGATTTAGGGAAAGTAAAAAAAGAACAGAGTATTACAGGTTACTAAAGAACAGCCTTTCATCAGAGACAGCGGAATACTGGGATAAAAATTTTGATTTGATAAAAGCAGGAGTTATAAATACAGGAAGATTTGATAACTTTTTTCAGATTTTCAGAAAGAAAGTGCTGTGTTTTATACATGGTAAAAAAACAGTAGCGGAACTTCTGACTAAAAAAAGTAAAGAGGAAAGACATGAATTTTATGAAAAAAAGTGGAATAATATCAGATGGAGAATTTTATTCAAAATATTTTTTTCAAAGTATACAGTGGGAAAGCTTGGAAGAGACCCCAGACTTTTTGATTATGCAGGCTGTACAAGTCTGTCCGGTCTGATGCTGAAAAAAACAAAATATGCCTTTACAGAGCTTGATGTGTCAGAGAATCCTTATATAGAATATATTCTTACCGGGAAATATACAAAAAATCTTCCCTTTTCCATGAGAGAGGAAAATTTTTATAAAATAAGAGATAATCTAAACAAGCTGGAATTACATAATGTAAGTATAGAAGAGTATTTGGAAACGTCAGATGAAATTATAGATAAATTTAATCTTAGTGATATATTTGAGTATATTTCCAGTGAAAAATATAAAGAGCTTCTGAAAAAAATATATGAATTTTCTTCAAATAATGCAATACTGGCATACTGGAATATGATAGTGCCCAGAAGCAGACCTGAAGAACTGGGGGATAAAATTATTCCGCTTACAGAAACTGCTAAAAGTCTCCATGTCAAAGATAAAACATTCTTTTACTCAGACTTTGTGGTGGAAAGGATAGTAAAATGAAAATACTGATATTTATTCTGATAATTTTTTTACTTTACGGACTGCTCTTTTTGGTTATTGACAAACTTGAAAAAAAGGGTCGGGTAGATTCTGAACTGACGAGAAAGCTTCTTCATATAGGTTCGGGGCTTATAGCACTACTGTTTCCTTTGCTTTTTAAGTCACTTACCGGAGTGGTGTATCTGGGAATATTTTTTATTATACTGCTTTTGATACTGAGAAATATGGAAAAATTCAGCGGTGGGATCGGAAAGGCACTCAGAAAAGATGAAAGGCAGTCGAGGGGAGATATATATTTCATAGCAAGCATAGTAATACTCTGGGTTTTTTCATATTCAAACAGAATATTATACTATATACCGCTTCTTATACTTATCTTTCCTGATGCACTGGCAGCTCTTGGAGGAATGAAATTCGGAAAAATAAAATATAAATCTGTTGTTGGTGAAAAATCCGTAGAGGGTTCGGCTATATTTTTTATTGTAACATTAGTAATAACACTGGGTTCGCTTCTTCTTTTTACAAAAACAGGACTTGGATTATCTATGATAATTTCACTGCTGATGGCATTTTTATCTATGATTCTGGAAGCAATATCCTGGAGAGGACTGGATAATATATTTGTTCCGGTATTAAGCTTTTTTATTCTGAAAAGCTCAATGGAGTCTGATATTTTTACTACAGGAATAAACCTTCTTGTTACAATAATTTTATTTTTAATAGTTATTTTCGGGAAAAAGTATGCTTCTTTATCAGATGATGCGGCACTTACAGGAGCATTTTACTGTTATTTTGTATGGATTACAGGCGGGATAAAATGGACTGCGGCAACTTTTTTTCTTTATGTTTTGTACAGAGCAGTTACGATAAAGCCGGATTTTGACAAAAAAGAACCTTATAATTTTGCTACAATGCTTATTATATGTCTGCCGGCACTTTTCTGGCTTATTGTATACAGAATAACAAATATAGAGGATATTTTCTATGTGTATCTTACGGTTATTTCATCACATCTTTCGATAATAGGAACAGCAAGGATGAGATATACACATCCGGAAATTGATTTTAAGAGGGTGGTTTTGATAAACAGTCTTATAGGAATATCCTATCTGACAATATTTATGAATATTTTCTCGGAAGGATCAGAGAAAATAATCTGGATTTTCTGTATAATTGCAGTTTGTTTGGCAGCATTTATATTTAATATTTTACAGTCTGAAAGAAAAGATTATACACTGAATAAATATAGTCTTATAAAACATCTGCTTACAGTATTTATATGTTCATTTATAGTTTTAATACCAATATGGGGAAAATATTTTTTTAAATAAGGTGGTTATATGAAGATAAATATTATTTCAGAAACTGAGTTGGAAAAATTCTGTGATTTTGAAAATTTTATTTTGGATAAGGAAAATGTGAAAAAATGCGGGGCCTTGGAAAGTGTAATTGTAGAAGAAGAGGGAGCTGTTCTGGCAAGAGCTTCATTATGGAATGCGGAAAATAGAATACAGAATAAAAAAACAGGTTATATAGGACATTTTGCCGCTAAAGACAAGGAAGCAGGATTATTCTTAACAGGATATATAAAGGAAAAAGCAAAGGAATACGGGCTGGAATATCTCGCAGGACCTTTGGACGGAAATACATGGAAGCAATACAGATTTATGGTAGAGGATAATAAAAATCCTTTCTTTCTGGAGCCGTATAATCCTCTGGAATGGCCGGAGATATTCGCAGAGTCGGGATATGAAGTAATAGGGGAGTATTATTCCGTAAAGGTAACAGAGCCTGAAAAAAAATTCAGGGTATCAGAGCGTATTAAAAAAGTAAGATTTTATTCTGATTTGATAATAAAAAAAGCTGATAAAGAGAATTTCGGCAAATATATAAATGAAATATATGATATATCTGTAAAATCATTCAGAAATAATTTTTTATATTCTGAAATAAGCAGAACGGATTTTTTATCTTTATATTTAAAAATAAAAGATATCATAGATTTTGATTTTATATTTATGGTTTATAAAAATAATAAACCTATAGGTTTTGCATTTGGTATTCCAGATTATAACGAGGGATTATATAAAAACAAAATAGAAACCGTAATTTTGAAAACACTCGCAGTAAATCCCGAATATCATAATTTCGGACTGGGAGCAGTATTATTGGAAGAATTCCATAAAACTGCCGTAGATAAGGGATATAAGAATATAATTCATGCACTGATTCATCAAAGCAACATGTCTGGTAAAATATCAGAAAAATATGGTGAAATTATGAGAAAGTACCATTTGTACGGGATGGTGACAGCATGAATATATCTGATATCCTAAAAGAATTAGCAGTAAAAATACCTAATAAAACTGCTGTTATAGATACTAAAACTTCATCAAGAATTTCATTTAATTATCTGGAAAAAAATTCATCAAAAATAGCTAATATGTTTAAAAAGGCAGGTCTTCAGGAAGGGGACGGAGTTCTGATATTTGTTCCGATGTCTGTAGAGTTATATTCTATACTGGCAGCAGTATTTAAAATGAAGCTTGTAGCAGTATTTATTGATCCTTATGCAGATTCAAAACATATAAAAAACTGCTGCCAGATATACACTTCAAAGGCTCTTATAATTTCAGGGAAAAAAGCAGGGCTTCTCTGCTATATGAACAGTGAAATAAGAAAAATACCTAATAAATATATAATTAACGGAAAAATGCCGGGATTTAGAAAATTTTCCGAATATGAAGATCAGTCCTTTGACTTTGCATGTACTGAAACAGCTCCTGACACAAAAGCACTTGTTACATTTACGAGCGGGAGTACGGGAAAACCCAAGGGACTTGTAAGAACACACGGCTTTCTTGCCGCCCAGCAGAAGGTACTGGAAAAAAGTCTGGAAATATCTGAAAACAGCAAGGTTTTGACGGCATTCCCCGTGTTCATATTATCAAATATGTACAGCGGGCTGACAAGTATAATTCCGAATACAGACCTGAGAAAAATAGGGGAGACTGACGGTGGTACTATCAGCGGTCAGATAATGTCTGAAAGTATAGATACAATACTTGCGCCGCCTTCATTTTTTGATAATCTGGTTGAGATTCATAAAAATACAGGAAGAAGCATACACAGCATAAAAAAAATTATTACAGGAGGAGTACCGGTATTTCCTGAAATTATGGAAAATTTGAAAAAATCATTTCCTTATGCAGAAATAAAAGTAGTTTACGGCTCATCAGAGGCTGAACCAATGTCAGAATTATGCTATAATGAATTAAATGAAAATGATATACAAAAAATGAAAAACGGAAACGGACTTCTTGCCGGAACGATTGTTGAAGATATAAATTTGAAAATAATAGAAAACGATCAGAAGCTGAGTCAGGGAGATCAGATAAAAATGCTGGAGCAGGGGGAAAAAGGAGAAATTATCGTATCAGGCGGACATGTACTGGATACTTATCTGGAGGCTGAAGAAAATAGTAAGATAAAAATAACAGCTGATAATGAGAATTGGCATAGAACAGGAGATCTGGGCTATATAGATGCTTCAGGAAGACTCTGGCTTTTGGGGAGAGCAAAAGCGGAAATCTCCAGAGGCAGTGAAAAAATATATCCTTTTTCCATAGAGACAATGCTTTCTTTTGAAAAAGATATAAAAAGAACGGCAATTATAAGTAAAAAAGGGAAGATACTTCTGTTTATAGAGATTTTTTATACAGAGGATAAAGAAAAACAGCTTCAGATTCAGGATAAGCTGGAAGAAAAAATAAAAGAATTGAAAATTACTGTAGATAAAGTAATTTTTGCTGATAAAATTCCGGTGGATAAAAGGCATAATGGTAAAATAGACTACGGCAGTCTGGAAAGATTATCCGAAAAATATATATAGAAGGCGGAAAAGAAATGAAAGAAATTAATTTAGAAAAAGTAATATCAGAAGTAGAGAGATTATGCACAGAGTCAAATTATTTTCTTGACGAGAAAATAATGGACAGACTGAAAAAAGCTTTTGATACAGAAGTTTCGGATACAGGAAAAAATATTCTCGGGCAGATAATAGAAAATGACGAAATCGCCGGGGAAGAGCAGGTTCCAATGTGTCAGGATACGGGACTTACAGTTGTTTTTCTGGAAATTGGTACAGAGGTAAAGATAAGCGGAGATATTTACGAAGCAGTAAATGAAGGAGTAAGAAGAGGATATAAAAACGGGTATCTGAGAAAATCCATGGTAAAGCATCCTCTTGACAGGATTAATACTAAGGATAATACACCGGCAGTAATACATACCAAATTAATTCCCGGTTCTGATAAGCTGAAAATTATTGTAGCACCAAAAGGCGGAGGCAGTGAGAATATGAGCATGGTAAAAATGTTAAAGCCGTCTGATGGTGCAGAGGGTGTAAAGAAAGCTGTGCTGGATGCAGTACTTAATGCAGGGGGAAATCCATGTCCGCCGATAATAGTAGGAATTGGTCTCGGCGGCAGTTTTGAAAAGGCGGCAATACTGGCTAAAGAAGCTCTGCTAAGGGAAATAGACGATGAAAGCGACAATCCTGCGGACAGGGAACTGGAAAAAGATCTGCTGGAGTTGATAAATAAAACCGGAATAGGGCCTATGGGGCTTGGCGGAAAAAATACGGCACTTGCTGTCAAGGTAAATTCATATCCGTGTCATATAGCTTCTCTGCCGCTTGCCGTAAATATAAACTGTCATTCTGCAAGGCATAAGGAAACAGAATTATAACGGAATAGTCTTTAATATATTTTATATGAAACCAAGGAGAAAAAATGAATATAGAAACCCCTTTGAAAAAAGAAGATATAGAAAAATTAAAAGCCGGTGATATAGTAAAAATTTCCGGAATAATTTATACTGCAAGAGATGCAGCACATAAAAAAATGTGTGAACTGCTGGAAAAAAAACAAGAGCTTCCTTTTGATCCGGAAGGAGCGGTCATTTATTATGTAGGACCTTCCCCCGAGAAGCCCGGACAGGTCATAGGAAGTGCCGGTCCTACGACCAGCGGGAGAATGGATGCCTATACACCGTTACTTCTTTCGGCAGGAATAAAGGGAATGATAGGTAAAGGGATAAGATCCGATAAAGTCAGGGAATCTATAGTAAAAAATAAAGCGGTATATTTTGCGGCAACCGGAGGTGCAGCAGCTTTGATATCACGGTCGGTAATAAGCTCGAGAGTCGTAGCCTATGAAGAATTAGGGACAGAAGCGGTCAGAGAACTGACAGTAAAAGATTTACCGGTTATTGTAATTAATGATATATACGGAAATGATCTTTATACAGAGGGACAGAAAAAATATAAAGAAGAATAGAAATGAAAAGGAGAGGAAAATGTCTGTATTTGACGAGTCACTTAAATTGCACGAAAAAAACAAAGGGAAAATAGAGGTAATATCAAAGGTAAAGGTGGAAAACATGGAGGATCTGAGTCTGGCTTATTCTCCCGGAGTAGCTGAGCCGTGTAAAAGAATAGCTGAAAATAAAGAAAATGTCTATAAATATACATCAAAGGGAAATATGATAGCAGTGGTGACCGACGGCTCTGCTGTACTGGGACTGGGAAATATCGGTCCTGAAGCGGCACTTCCAGTGATGGAGGGAAAAGCGATTTTATTTAAGGAATTTGCCGGAGTGGATGCTTTTCCTATATGTCTTGATACACAAGATACGGAAGAAATAATAAGAACAGTAAAGCTCCTTGCACCGGGACTCGGAGGTATAAATCTTGAGGATATATCTGCACCGAGATGTATAGAAATAGAAAGCAGATTAAAAAAAGAATTGGATATTCCCGTTTTTCATGATGATCAGCATGGTACGGCAATAGTAGTAACTGCCGGTCTTATAAATGCATACAGGTTTCTGGGGAAAAATCTTAAAGATGCAAGAGTAGTAGTTAACGGAGCAGGAGCAGCAGGGAGTTCCATCTGTAAAATGATAAAGGAGCTTGGTGTAAGTGATATTATTGCAGTGGATAAAACCGGAATATTAAACCGGGATGATATCAAAGACTATAACGAGCTTCACAAAGAACTGGCAGAAATAACAAATATAAATAATAAAAAAGGAACACTTAGTGACGCCCTTGAAGGATCAGATATATTTATAGGCGTATCAGCAGGAAATATACTAAAAAAAGATATGGTAAAGAAAATGAATAAAGATGCAGTGATTTTTGCCATGGCAAATCCTGTGCCTGAAATAATGCCCGAGGATGCACTGGAAGCAGGAGCAGTTATAGTGGGAACAGGAAGATCGGACTATCCTAATCAGATAAATAATGTTCTGGCATTTCCGGGACTTTTTAAAGGCGCACTTGAGGCTAAATCAAAAAAAATTACAGAAGATATGAAAATAGAGGCTGCAAAAGCTATAGCATATATTTTGAATGATGACGATCTAAAAAAAGATTATATAATTCCTGATGTCTTTGATAAAAGAGTAGTAGAGAGCGTGGCCGAAGCAGTAAAAAAAGTCGCTGTAAGCAGCGGTATATGCAGATAGTAAGAATTTTTGTTAAATTTGACCTGTAATGTCAGCAGACTCATTTTAATATATTTTTATTTGTTGAAATATATATAAAGTAAGGTAAAACAGTGTAAAATTATAATTTTAAATAAGGAGGACTGATTATGTCAAAAGAAGAAACTAAACTATATCTTGATGATGAGGAAACAGGACTTTCCAGAGAAACAAGCCATCCGAATTTCACAGAGCATTTCAGCGAAGAATTTTATTATGATTGTGTGGATGATGAGTCGCCGTTTGGAAATGATAATGGTGCGGATACTCTTTACGAACTTGAGGATTTATTTAAAAGCGGGGATTATGAAGGTAAAATACTCGGGCTTCCTAAAAAAATAGTATCAGTTGTATGGGATTTTCATTATTTGGAGCCTGATAATTTCAGCAAGAAAAAATTAGCTGATCTTATAGAAGAAGATGAATTTTCTCTGATTGCTACAGATCAGGTAATAATTGCCGTGGCATTAGGCGAAATAAAAATTACCGGAAAAATAGAACCTAAATTAAAAGAATTGGCGCTGAAGGCAATGAAACGTCAGAAAATAGTCTTTGAACTGCTGGGCTATGAAGGAAGCGGTACTTATGATAAAATTATGTCTGACTTAGAAAGTTTTGAAAATAAATGATAACAGAGAAAAAAATGACAGGAAAAATATTTTTGTCAGTGATATTAATTCTGACTGCAGGAGTAATATATCAGTGCAGTATGGGGAAAAGCAGGGAGGCTTCCGGTATGAAAACAGAAATTATCAATGCAGTAAAGAGAAATGATTATAATAAAGCTAAAGAACTTTTGGAAAAAGAAGCGGATGTTAATGTAAAAGATGAAAGGGACAGAACACTTCTTATGATTGCAGTGTATAATAACAATTATGAAATTTCTAAGCTGCTTATAGAAAACGGTGCTGATATCAATGAACAGGATGATATGAAAAATAATCCGTTTCTTTATTCAGGAGCTGAGGGACAGCTGGAAATTCTAAAGCTTCTGACAAAAGCCGGCGCAGACACAAAAATTACCAACAGATACGGCGGAGTAGCTTTGATTCCTGCGTCTGAACGCGGACATACGGAAACTGTAAAGTATCTCCTTGAAAATACAGATATAGATGTAAATCATATAAATAATCTGGGATGGACAGCACTTTTGGAAGCTATTATACTCGGAAACGGCGGGAAAGAACACATAGAAATCACAGACTTGCTTTTGAAGCACGGAGCTGATCCCAATATAGCCGACAGGAATGGTGTAACTCCTCTTATGCATGCAAAAGAGAAGGAATATAAAGAAATAGAAACATTGCTTATAAATGCCGGGGCAAAATAATAAAAAACAGGGAGAATATCTTTTATGAAAAGTGAAAAAGAAAAAATGTTAGACGGAGAAATTTATAATGCTTATGATGATGAGCTGGTAAAGGGAAGGATAGAAGCCAGAAAATCAATAAGGGAATTTAATGATATATGTGAAGATGAGCCTGAAAAGAGAGAAGAAAAAATCAGGGGAATTTTTGGAAAAGCCGGAAAAAATACCTATGTAGAGTCACATTTTAAATGTGATTACGGATATAATATAAGTGTCGGTGATAATTTTTATGCTAATTTTGACTGTGTATTCCTTGATGTTTGCCGGATAGAAATAGGAGATAATTGTTTTCTGGCACCGGGTGTTCATATTTATACAGCAGCTCATCCGCTTGATGCAGCAGAAAGAAGCTCGGGGATAGAGTTTGCCAAGCCGGTAAAAATAGGAGATAATGTATGGATAGGCGGAAGATCTGTAATAAATCCCGGAGTAACAATAGGAAATAATGTAGTAGTAGCATCAGGTTCTGTAGTAGTAAAGGATATTCCGGATAATGTACTTGTGGGGGGCTGTCCTGCGAAAATAATAAAAAAAATCTAGTTATCATGAAAGATCAGTATGGAAAAGAAAAAATCCCTGAAAGTTTAACCGGACTTCAGGGATTTTTCATTTATTTCACCGTGATAACTTTAAAAAAGTTATCAATAATAATCTCTTTGGTATATTGTGCAAGTATTGATTTGAGGTACTGGTAAAGCTGGCAGAGCTCATACAAAATGACAAAAAACTAAACTGCATATGGAAAGAAAAAGAGCTGGAGAATTGTCAAAAGTGTAATTTCTGTCATACGGAGGGATTCATAGCAGCATTAAAGGAAAGAGAGGAAAGTTATCCCACTTCTGTAGGTTATTCATTTGCAATTCCGCATGGAAAATGTAACTCGGTGTCGGAATCAGGAATTGCTTTTGCGAGACTTACAAATGAAATAGAATGGGATGAAGATGAAGAAGTAAAATATGTTTTTATGATAGCTGTTTCGGAAGAAAATGCTTCAAATGAACATTTGGAAATTTTGATAAAGCTTTCAAAATCTATTTTAGATGATGAATTCAGAGAAAAATTAGAGAAAACAAACTCAAAGTCAGATATTTTAGAAATCCTGAATAGATATACCGCTTAAGAAAAACGAGGCTGAGCAGCTAAAGCAGTCTCGTTTTTTCATTTTGCATAGCAGCAGGTCATTCAATACTATTTAACCTGAATAATAAAATTTAGTCTAACATCTTATTTTATTTATCGGAACATAGTTCTGAAATATATATAAATGTAAGAAAATCAAGAATAACAGCAGATATTCAGATACTAAAAATAAGTTTTTTAATTAAATAACTATAAAGTTTTTTATTGACAGAGAAAGTAAAAAGTACTATAATTAATTATGTGAATACGGTTCCGATACCGTTTTTAAAGAGAAAATCTTTCATAAATCACTTTTTTTTAAATAATCATTTTTTGGAGATTATTATTATTTATATAAATTAACATATTATTATCGGAACTATGTTCCAAGGTGATATTAGAATTTATAATCGGTCAAATCACACCTGATATTGGAACAATAATATTGAAATGACAGTTATAAATTTGTCAGAAAAACAGTAAAAGGGCTGGTATATTACAGAGTGAAGGATTTTATGTTTTAAAATAAAATACCGGAAGGTGGTCGATATGGCAACAAATAAGAAAAAAAGTAATTTAGCAGTAAGTATTTCCGCAGATACTGAAAAAAACAGCGGAAATAAAAAAAAGACACAGATAAAAGCTGACTCAGGAAAAAAAAGAAGGACTAAAACTGCGAAAAGAAAAAAAAGAGGTTATATAGAATATGATAAAGAGATACTTTTAGATTTGATAAAGGAGAAAATAGAGACCGGAGAACTAAAATATATATCTAAAATAGGAACCCTGAAGGGAATGCCCAGTTACAGATATATAAAAAAGCTGTGGACTATTGAGGAGCTGAATGATATATTTGGTATTAAACTGAAGGTGTACTCATATACTAACGGTAAGATAATAAAGGAGTATTACAGAATAAAGGAAAAATATGACGTAATAACTTCCGATATAATGAAAAAAGAAACTGGTATATGTATAGACTCTATAAGAAGCCGTTTTGGGAGCTGGAATAAATTCTTGATTTTTCTTGGAGAACAGCCTGTAAGAAAATTAAAAAGGGTAAACCATACAAATGAAGAATTGATAAAATTGTATAAAGAAATATCATTGAAAACCGGAAAAGAAATATACGGGGCTACTTTTTCAGACCTGAAAGAAAACGGATTCCCATATTCAAGATCAGTATTATCCAGCAGATTTACCGATATGAATAATCTGAGAAAGTTAGCAGGCTTTGAGATAAAAACCGAAAGAATAACAAAATATTCAAAACAAAAATTAACAAATATGCTGTTTGTTAATTACAAAAAATACGGAAGAAGATTAACACAGACAGAAATCAAGGAGGATAAAAACCTACCGAATCCTTCTATAATTTTTAACTATTTCCAGACTACAGAGATAACAAAAGTATGGAATGAGGTTTTAGAAAAAACTAAGCTGTAAAACTAAAATGAAAAGTTACCTATTATTTAAATAAAAAAAAGAAATTCTCAGATATTTTAAAAATGAAATATCTGAGAATTTTTATAATTAAAGACTCAAAATACAGTGTAGAAAATCATGTGTAATGTAATTAAAAGTGTCAGCGATCTTTATCTGTAAGAAATCAAGAATCAGTTTAAAATGTTTTTTCTTTTGAAATAAACATTTACAGAGAAATATGAAATAAAAACTAATAAAAAAATAATATGGAAATTAGTGAATATAATTCGAATATATGATAAAATATATATATAACCGATGTTTTGTCAGAATAATATTTTCAAATCTAATTGTTCAATACTGAACAAAACAACAGAAATATCTATTTAAGCAGTAAAAGCAGCAATAATTCACATAGTCAGATTTTTATGGAGAGAGGAAGAATATGATAATTCAACTGAATGACAAAATTAAATCGAAGCTTACCAGCTCCGAAGAGCAGGTAATAAAGTATATTAATGAAAATGATAATAAACTGGTTGATATGTCAATAGTAGATATAGCCGAGGAAACATTTACCTCTCCCGCCACAGTTTCAAGGGCAATAAAAAAATGCGGGGTTAACGGCTTTATGGAACTTAGATATAATTTATCCAAAAGGAAGGAAGAAATAAACAGTTCCAAGGATATAAATGAAATTTTCAGCAAATCACTTATAGAAACAAGACAGACACTGGAAAACATTTCTGTTAACCAGATATTGGAAATAATTGAACTGATACAAAAAAGCAAAAAAATAATAGTAATAGCAAGAGGACTCAGTGAACTCGTAGCTACAGAATTTTCTTTAAAGCTGGAATTAATGGATTTTAACGTATTTAATATATCAGATCCTAATATCATGAAAAAATTCAGCAGGGAAGCAAATAAAGATCATCTTTATATAGCATTTACACTAAAAGGAGAAGATCAGGATATTCTTACCACGATAAAAAATGCCCATTTAAGAGATGCAAATGTAGTAGCATGCTCCTGCGGCAGCAATAAAGAATTGAGAAAATATTCAGATCATATAATACTGGGCTATAAACACTCTAATATCTCGATAAAAAAGTTTGAGGTGACCTCAAGACTTCCTTTATTTGTGATTTCAAGAGTTATTCTTGATTATCTGGTAATGAATTCAATGTAATAAAAATACTAATAAATGAAAACGGAGTTTCTAAATTTTAGACTCCGTTTCTAATTTTGAATTTTTCAGGAGTGGTAAATTACAAGGAAAGCATTGAAAACATTGATTTTTTGGGATATTTTTATAAATACTTGACATTGTCACTAATTAGTGATATAATCATTTTGTAAAGTAAATTAAAGGATATATTTTTTTGAAACTATATCACTAATTAGTAATAAATGGGAGATGATTTAGATGTTAAGAAGATTACCAGTAGAAAAAATGGGAGAATCAAATTTAGGATGGTTAAGAAGTAAATTTCACTTTTCATTTGCTGAATATTATAATGAGAAAAATATTAATTTTGGTGTATTAAGAGTAATAAACGATGATTATATAGCTCCGGGAACTGGTTTCCCGACACATCCGCACAGGGATATGGAAATAATATCATATGTGATAGAGGGAAAACTGACTCATAAGGACAGTATGGGTAACGAATCTACTCTTGAAAGAGGAGAAGTACAGTATATGAGCGCAGGAACAGGAGTTACACATTCAGAGTATAATAAACATGCGGAGGATACAAGAATTCTACAGATATGGGTTCTTCCGGACAGAAAAGGACATACTCCTAATTATGGCGAGTATAAGTTCAAATATGAAGA
The DNA here is from genome assembly GCF_000024405.1 of Sebaldella termitidis ATCC 33386. Classification (NCBI taxonomy): domain Bacteria; kingdom Fusobacteriati; phylum Fusobacteriota; class Fusobacteriia; order Fusobacteriales; family Leptotrichiaceae; genus Sebaldella; species Sebaldella termitidis. The sequence continues at coordinate 2,094,951 of NC_013517.1, forward strand.
CAGAATAGGAAAATGGCTGCACTTTGTATCGTCAAAAGAAGGAGATGCCCCGATAAAAGTCAATCAGGATGTTAATTTCTATGTTACTGAAATTGAAGCAGGAAAAGAAATGGAATTTGAGGTAAAAGAGGGTCGTCAGGCGTATGTAGTGCAGATAGAAGGAAAGTCGGAAATAAATTCTACAGCTATGAATCCGAGAGACGGATTGGAAACAATAGGGGAAAGCTTAAAAATAGCTGCACTGGAAAAATCGCATATTCTTGTGATAGAAATGAAAGAAAGAGAAGATTTAAAATAAATATATGAAAAGAGGAAAAAGATGGAAATGATGAATATAATAACTGAAATAAACCGTTATACAAGTATTTCAAGAGAAAGAGAATTAACAAATACAGAAAAAAATGAAAGAAATACATACAGAAAACTTTACTTGAAAAAATTCAGGGAAAATTTCAGAAATCATCTTAATAATATAAAAGTAGTATATGTAGATGAAAATGGTAATGAAATAAATGCAAACTAAAAAAATCACCGGAATAAATGAAAATATTCCGGTGTTTATTTTTCAAAATACAGAAAAATATATTGAAATAAAAAAATAAGAATATTAAATTTGAGAAAGAAAAAATTTTATATTTTATATGGTCTGACAAAATGAAATGTAGTTTAATTATTTTGGAATAAGGAAAAATAATAAAAGTCGGTTTTTTTATATCAGGTTTTAAAAAAAATATACAACAGATAATTATAAAAATGTAATTTCAGTGAAAATATTTTCAGCAAAAAAATATTGCATATTCTGTGCTAAGAGGAATATAACATCAGCTTATATATAATTTTGGAAAGATTTTCATGAAATAATATGGTATATATAATATTAGAAAGAATCTAAAAAATTTGAGGTGAGAAACTTGATTTACACATTAACAACCAATCCAGCTATAGATATGAACATAAATACAAAAACTTTAAAGCCCTCACATGTTAACAGAACGGACGAAGTAGTTTATACTCCTAACGGTAAGGGGATAAATGTCTCGTTTGTACTTAGACATTACGGAATTGAAAGTAAAATTTTAGGTTTTTTTGGCGGATTTTCCGGACATTACATCGTAGATGAGATAAGAAAGAGAGACTATGTAATAGAGCCTGTATGGATAGATGACGAAATTACAAGAATCAATATTTTTATCAACAGTAACGGTGAAGAATATAAACTTGTCAATAAGGGAGGTAATGTAAATTCTGAAAAGCAGCAGGAGCTTTTGGATATGATAAAATCAAAAGACGACTGTACGCATTTATCTATAAGCGGAAGTCTTCCTGCAGGAATTGATGAATCATATTATCACGAAATATTGAAGATTTGTAAGGAAAAAGGTATAGAGATTATTCTGGACATAAGTTCAAAAGAATTGAAGGAGCTTTTGAAATATGAGCCTTTACTTATAAAGCCGAATGATGATGAAATAAAGGAAGTGTTCGGCATGGAAATTACAGATGAAAACAGCGTAAAGGAAGTAATGAAACATCTTCACGGGCTTGGAGCCAAAAACGTTCTTATGACAATGGGAGCAAAAGGTCTTTATTTCTCGAATAAAGAAAAAATATGGTTCTGTGATGCGCCAAAAATTACACTTTTAAGTTCAGCATGTTCGGGTGATTCTTGTCTGGCGGCTTTCTTAAGTGAATGGCTTATGGGAAAAGATATCGAATATGCATTAAAAAAAGCTTCTGCTACAGGAGCAAATGTTGCCGAATCTATGGCAATCGGAGATTTGAAAAAAGTAGACAAATACATTGAGAGTTTAAATATCAAGGAGGTAAAGTAAAATGGGAAAAATTCTAGCAGTAACAGGATGCCCGACAGGGATAGCACATACTTTTATGGCTGAAGAAGCATTAAAAAAGGCAGCCGCTGAGTTAGGCGTAGATATAAAGGTGGAAACTAACGGTGCGGTTGGAGTAGCCAATGAGCTTACAGAAGAGGATATCAGAGATGCAGATGGAATTATAGTAGCCTCTGATAAAGATGCAAGAACTTATAGATTTGCAGGGAAAAGAGTAATAGAGGTTCCGGTAGCTGACGGAATTCGAAGACCAAAAGAGCTTATCGAGCAGATACTGGCCGGCGGAGGTACTGTAAAAGCGGGCGGAGCTGTAAAAGCTGAAGCAGCAAGTACGGGAGCAGGACAGGAATCGATAGGAAGAACAATTTATAAGCACCTTATGAATGGTGTTTCAAATATGCTGCCATTTGTAGTAGCAGGCGGAGTTTTAATAGCAGTATCGTTTTTATGGGGAATTTATTCGGCTGACCCTGCAAGTGACCAATACAATAATATAGCAGCGGCTCTGAAAAGAATCGGAGGAGTTTCTTTCTCAATGATGGTACCGGTATTTGCAGCATTTATAGCATCGTCTATTTCAAGCAGACCGGGAATGGTAGCAGGATTCGTAGGAGGACTTCTGGCAAATGAAACTGGGGCAGGATTCCTTGGAGGTATCATAGCAGGTTTCTTTGCAGGATATTTAGTATTATATCTGGTAAAAGCATTGTCAGGATTACCAAGACAGTTTGAAGGATTAAAGTCAATTTTCATTCTTCCTATATTAGGTGTTCTTTTGACAGGGGCATTAATGCTTCTTCTTGGAGGGCCGGTAGCAGCTATTAATGAATCAATGATGAATTTTCTGGCTAATCTTCAGTCAGCTAACCCGATATTGCTGGGAATAGTAATCGGATGTATGTCGGCATTTGACTTCGGAGGACCGGTTAATAAAGCAGCATATGTAACAGGAACAATCTTACTTGGACAGGGAAACTACTACTTTATGGCAGGGGTATCAGCAGCATGTATTACACCGCCGTTAGTAATTGCACTGGCTACAACAATTTTCAGAAACAGATTTACTGAAGATGAAAAAGCAGCAGGATTAGTTAACTATGTATTGGGAGCTACACATATAACAGAGGGAGCAATACCATTTGCAGCTGAAAGACCGCTTGTAAATATACCTATACTTATGATGGCATCTTCTATATCGGCAGTACTTTCTTATCTGATGAAAATACAAGTACCTGCACCGCATGGTGGATTCTTAATACTTCCGATAGTTACAAGAGGATATTTATGGGTAATTGCGATCTTAATAGGATCATTAATCGGGGCAGTAGTTTATGGATTATCAAGAAAACCTATACCGGCAGCTGAAGCAGCAAAATAATAATATAAATTAAACCATGTTACACGCAAGAAACTTTTAGAATAGATAATATATTTAATTACAGAACAGGAGAAAAGAATGTTAATATCTGGAAAACTGGGATTAAGAAATGCTCTGGAAAATAATTATGCCCTGCCGGCTTTTAATTATACCAACCTTGAAGGAATTAAGGCAATTATAGAGGCGGCTGAGGAAATGAACTCTCCGGTAATAATTCAGGTAACACAGGGAGCTATAGATTATGCGGGATTTGAATATTTGAGAGATTTGGGAACAGGAGCCGCAGCCAGAAGCAAGGTACCGGTGGTTTTACATCTGGATCACGGAAAAGATTACAACTATCTGTTAAAAGCTTTTAGATACGGATGGACATCACTTATGATGGATGCCTCTCATGAAAGCTTTGAAAATAATGTGAACATAGTAAAAGAAGTAGTAAAAATGGCCTCTCCTCTGGATGTAGCAGTAGAAGCAGAGCTTGGAGTAATAGGCGGAAAAGAAGACGACCTTGAGGTAGATGAAGCAATTTATACAGAAGTAAATGAAGCTATAGAATTCGCAAAGCAGTCAAACTGTGATTCACTGGCTATTGCAGTAGGAACCGCACATGGTATCTATAAAGGTGAAGTAAAGATAAATTATGACAGAATAGAAGAAATAAAAAAGGCTTCGGGTATTCCGCTGGTTTTACACGGCTCATCGGGTGTTCCTGATGAAATGGTAACCAAGGCAGTAAAGAGCGGTATTAATAAAGTAAACTTTGATACAGAATTAAAGCTTGCCAATCTTGCAGCATTAAATAAATTTCTCACAGAAAATCCAGGAGTATATGATGTGAGAAAGATATATAAGCCATGTATAGAAGCTATGAAGGAAGTAGTAAAAGCTAAAATAAGAGCCTGCGGTTCAGAAAATAAATCATGGATTTAAGGAGTGGACTAAATTGGAATTAATGGATTTGATTGATAAAAGATGTATAAAACTGGAAGTTGATGCAAAAAATAAAAATGATCTGTTTGATGAAATGATAGGGTTATTATATGATGCAGATAAAATTAACAGTAAAGAAGGATTTAAAGAAGGAATTTTACATAGAGAGGCACAGAGTTCCACTGGTCTGGGATTCGAACTTGCAATACCGCATGCGAAATCAAAAGAAGTAAAAGTGCCGTCAATAGCAATAGGTTTCTCTAAAGAAGGTCTGGATTATGACGCAATGGACGGAGAACCGGTTAAACTTATATTTATGATCGCAGCGCCTGAAGACGGCGGAGATCTGCATGTTATGCTTCTTGCAGAACTGGCAAAAATGCTGATTTATGAAGATTTCAGAGAACAGCTGCTAAATGCCAAAAGTGCTGACGAGGTTATGGATATAATTAGAGATAAGGCAAAGAAACTATAAAATATGTAATTTTTGGAATGAAAATGTCTGTTTGAAAAAGCAGGCATTTTTAATTTTATGATTTTTATATTTTAGTATGTAAAATATGTGAATTATAAAAAATATCTGTCATAATAAAACAGATAATTAACTATTATAATAAAATTATTATTTTTCCGGTATTGCAAAGTTAGATAAAAAAAGTTAAAATGATCTAAAATAGAAATTGGAAATTTATCGGAAGTCAGAATTGACAGTGAGAAATATGTAATTTACAAATTACAGGAATCATTGGACAGATATGTCAAATGTTTTAATCTAAACGGTCTGACTTTAAGATTAAATAGTTGATTTAAAGGAGTGATTATTATTAAAGTTATAGATTATCATGTACATTCTGATAATTCATTTGACGGAAAATCAGATATTGACAGCACCTGTCAGGAAAGTATAAAAAAGGAGGTACAGGAAATCTGTTTTACCGAGCATTTTAGTGTTGATCCGAGAGATGTGAGCTTTGGTGTTTTAGATTACTCGAAATATACCTGCGAGATAAATGAAGCGCGAAAAAAATACAAAAAATATTTACTGATAAAAAAAGGTCTGGAAATAGGTGAACCGCATCTGGCAGAATACAGCGAGGAGCTGAAAAACTTTCTTGGAGGTACTGATCTTGACTTTATAATAGGCTCTGTTCATAATATTAACGGGGTAAAGTTACGTCTTTTTATGAAAAATAAAAAAAAGTATCATATTTATCAGGAGTATTTTGAAGAAATATACAAGATGGCAGAAACAGCAGATATTGATGTAATAGGACATCTTGATATGATGAAACGGTATGCGTATGCTGAACATGGAAATTATCATATTGAAGATCACAGTGGAATAATACAGAATATTTTAGAAAAAATAATTCAGAGAAAAATAGGACTGGAAATTAACTGCTCAGGCCTGAATCATGATGTAAACGAAATATATCCAAAAGTAGAAATTTTAAAATGGTATAAAGAATTAGGCGGGGAAATTCTGACTGTAGGTTCTGATTCCCACAGAAGTGAAAGTATTGCTTCCAAGAATGGGGAGATAATGGAAATGGTGAAAAAAATGGGATTTCAATATATTTATACATATGAAAGCAGAAAAAGAACACCTTTTTATTTATAATTTTTAAAAATATAAAATATCGGGCAGGTATTATGGTAAAATAGTTTATACAACGTTTGGTATGGAAATTATTCTGCGGATAATTACTGGCTTTACAGAAGAAGTAAGTTACATCAGAAATAGCTCCCTAAAAATGGAATATATCTATTATAATATCTAAATAATTGAAAATAAATAAAATCTAAGAGGTAAATTATGAAAATTCTAAAGATATTAAATCAAATTTACAGATACTATCCTAAAAATATACCTTTTAATACAGAAAAATATCAAAATTCTAATGAATATTTGGAACAATTAAGAAAAAGAAAAATAGCATATGAAAATTTAGAATATAAGTATTGCATAGAAGATAATTTGAGAACTATATTTAAGGATTACATAGTTTTTGATTGGACGGATTTAAAAAATTATAATTGCTATGAATATAGAATTTTATTACATAAAAATCAACCTATTTTAGATGATGACATTAAATTAATAACTATGCTGAAAAATGAACGATTAGATTTATTCATTTTTATAAGTATTCTTGAGAAATATTATTATGTGCAGTTTAATAAGACAATATACGATCTGAAAACTAACAAATGGATATTTAAAATTTTAGATAAGTACCCTGAAAATTTAAAAATGGAATTAGATAATTTAAAAAAATTTTTTTCTTCCGAAGGATACATAGAATTAACAGAAAGTATTATAAAAGAAAAAGTAAACTCTGTTGAAACGGAGTTAGATGAAACAGGAGAATCCACTGTTTTTAGCTGTATTTTTACTGATGTTATGAAGATTTAATAAAAAAATTGAATTTTATAATAGTTTGGTATTTCAAATAAAAGTAGTTTCCTTGACCGTATACTTATCTAATATAAATTTTATACTACAAAGAAAATAAAAAACAAACTTCTCAAAACACTTGATTTATGATAATAAAAAAGTTAAAATGAATAAGATTAACAAAGTTATTTTAAGGAGGAATTTATGTTGAATGATAATGAATTTACAATAGAGGATATCAGAAGAGTAGCTAAAAGGGCAAAGTTTTTGAATACCGCTTTAATAGTCCTGACGTTAGTTTATTTTGTACTGAGCTGGGTTTTAAACGGCATGTTTGCTTTTGGTGATCCTACTTTGGTTATATGGATATTCAGCGGAGTATCAACAATACTGGCTGTGATTATTCTTATTTTTTCTATACTTACATTTGGAAAAATGAGATTTTTGCAGATAGAGGGCGGAGGGCAGCTTCTGGCTTCAAGTATTATATTTACAATATTTGCATTTTTTGGATTTTTATTAGGAATTGTAATATTAATATTATCGGGAATGTCAATAAGAAAAATAAAAGAATCTATGGAGATACTGGAAATAGAACACAGCGGGAATATTAACCCCGGAAATGACAGAAACAGCGATGACGAGAAAGGGGTTTGGGAAAAATAATGTTTAATAAAATATTTCCGGAGCAGGTGTCTGGAGAAACAGAAATACTGCAAAATATAGAAAACGTGGAAACTGCAATCGGTAAAATAGGCGAAGGCCACTATGTAAAAAAGGAAAATGATACTATTACAATAATACCAAAAGGTGCTCTTAACGTATTAGGAATGACACATCCAATAAGAAATTACAGAAAAGTAATATTCAAGCCGGTAAAAACAGGAGATTTTTCTACAAAACTGGAATATACAGTATTTCGTAAACTGGCTAAATCTTCGACTGTCATATATATTATATTCTTAATACTGGATATAGCGCTTATTGCCGGGGCAGTATACACTGCTGCTACTTTCAGCGAACTGGCGCCGCTTTTGTTTATGGCAGCAATTGCCTGGATTTTTATATCAGGCTGTGCCTTTATATTTGACTACTTTGTGTTATTATCAAAAGGTGCGGTTTTGAGAGGATTTAAGAAAAATATTCTTAGAAGACTGACAGCCTTGAGCGAAGCGGCATCAAGAGCCAGACAATAATACAAGGCGGTGGATTTTTTGAACGATAAGAACAGGGTAATGGCAGGGGCGAAAAGGAAAGCTGTAAGAAATATTATTTTCGGAATTATATATAATATAATCTTATTTATGATTATAAAGCTTGTTTTGGAAAGTAATTCCGAATCATATGAAAGTGTACTTATGATTTTGATATTTTCGGCTGTTTTGTTTGTGATGTCTCTGGTATTTTTCCTAATGTGGTTTTGGGAAAAAATGGGAAATTTTTATGTTATTTTGAAAGAAGACAGGATTCCGAAAGCTTTGCTTCTGGGGATAAGTTCCGCACTTATGCTTATTCCGGGATTGAATGTTATTTCTGTAATATGTGCTTTGATTTTTTTGATTTAATTTAATAAAAATATATCCCGAATTCTCTTTGTGTTTTATACATGATGAGATTTTCGGGATTTTTTATTTTATATCAGTCAGATTGAGATATACTGAATATCCAATATCACCTATTTTATAGTATCTTAGAGGACTGCTTCGACTTCTGATAATCAGGCAATTCTGCATATTTTTCACTTTCAGAGCAGTATGTATATTACTTATTAAGTTTGATTTTATTTACGAGTGGCTTAAATCTTTTTTATGATTTTAGCAGGATTTCCTCCTGTAATAACATTTTCAGGGACATCTTTTGTAACAACAGCACCTGCTGCAATAATCGAATTTTTTCCGATTGTTATTCCCGGCAGGATAGTTGCATTTGATCCGATCCAGACATTTTTACCTATAATAATCGGGGCCGGATAAAGAGTTCCCCTGTCTTCAGGTCTAAAACCATGATTAAGAGTCGCCAATACTACATTATGCCCGATGAGAGTCCCGTCACCGATGATGATACCGCCTTGATCCTGAAAATGACACCCTGCATTGATAAATACATTTTTACCGACTGTTATGTTTTTGCCGAAATCTGTATAAAACGGCGGAAACATGGAAAAAGTTTTGTCAGCCGGTTTTCCGGTTAAATCAGAAAAAATATCCTGTATTTCTTCCGGCGTATGAAATGAATTATTTAATAAGTCAGTTATTTTTCTGGCTTCCAGACTTAACTGACACATGAATTCATAGAGTTCTGTATCAGCCAGAACAGGCTTTTGGTCGTTAACATGTAATAAAAAATCATTTATATTCATTTATATTCTCCTTTATAATTAGAAATGTGCAGTTCAGAAAAATATACTATTCCATAAAAATACGTATGCTTTTCTGAATTATTTAAAATTATAAAATAAAAAATTAACTATATCAAATACTTATTTTAAATATATAATCATGCTTTACAGACATGATAAAAAAAGTTATACTATATGTAAATATTATAACAGCGGAGGGATAATATGGAACTCAGAGTTTTAAAATATTTTCTTGCAGTTGCAAGAGAAAAAAATATAACAAAGGCTTCTCAGATTCTGCATATAACTCAGCCTACCCTGTCAAGACAGCTTATGGAGCTTGAAGAGGAGCTGGGAAAAACTTTGTTTATAAGGGGAAAAAGAAAGTTAATCCTTACAGATGAAGGAATTTTATTAAGAAAAAGAGCGGAAGAAATACTGGAATTAGTCGAAAAAACTGAAAAAGAAATTATGAGCTCTGACGAAATAATAAATGGTGAAATATTTATAGGCGGGGGAGAGAGTGAAACAATGCGGCTTATAGGACAGATATCAAAAAAGCTTCAGGAGAAATATCCTTCTATATGTTATCATTTATTCAGCGGAAATGCAGATGATGTTCTTGAAAAGCTCGATAAGGGATTATTAGATTTTGGAGTTTTAATAGCCCCTGTGGATATAAGAAAATACGAATATATCAAATTTCCCAAAACAGATATATGGGGATTATTAATGAGAAAGCACAGCCCCCTTGCAAAAAATAAAGTTATAAAGCCGCAGGATATATTAGATATTCCGCTTATTTGTTCGAGACAGACACTAGTCAGGGAGGATATTTCAAAATGGATAGGGAAAGATATAAATAATCTCAATGTTGTCAGCAGCTACAATCTGATCTACAATGCATCGCTTATGGTAGAAGAGGGAGTCGGCTATGCATTGTGTCTTGATAAATTAATAAATACTACCGGAGACAGTGCTTTATGCTATAGACCGCTGGAGCCGAGGCTGGAGGTAGAAGTATATATCGTATGGAAGAAATCACAGATATTTTCCAAAACCAGCAAAAAATTCTTGGAAGTATTGCAAATGGAATTATTGGAGGAAATTTGAGCTTTTTAATCTAAGCTGAATAAAACGGTGTTACTAATGATTGCTTTCGGCTTTCATATAAATTAGTATAATCTGCTTATGAAACAATATGTCTTTTTTAGGTCAACCGTATGTTAATAAGTATCTTTGCACAAAAACAATTATGAAATTAAAAAGGATACTTATCAAATTATAAGTATCCTCAGAGATAAAATTTTTCTATATTTTGAGCTTTTTACCATATCTGAGATCTTTTCTCAAATCCTGAATTTTTTTATCCATTTCTTCTAATTCCAGAAATATTTCTTTCTCATCATCACTGGTCTCAATAACATTTTTTATTCCGCCGTTATTAATAACAATTCTCTTATTTCCCATCAGGGCAAGCAGAGGATCATGAGTAGCCATAAGTACTATTTTTTCCTCCCCCACGAGCAGCTCAAGGGCTTTTTTTCTGTCAATACCGGCATTTTCTATCTCATCTATAAGAACAATAGGTGAAGAACTCAAGATTGCCGTATCGGATATCATAAGTGCACGTGACTGGCCGCCGCTGAGACTCGTAACCGGTGTATCAAGCGTAAATTTTTCTCCTGCAAGATTATTGGCGTTTTCTATAATTCTGTTTATTATTTCTTCTTTATCTTCAACCATTCTGCTGGCAGCATGAAGCTCCAGAAACTCATAAACACTTAAGTCCATTATAAAATTCATGTTTTGTGAGAGCTGTGCCACCATTTTATTACCTGATGAAAGCCTGTGAGAAGTGTCTACATTTTCATCGTTAATGAGGATATGTCTTTTTGTAGGAGTATCTCCCTGAGCTGTCCATTCAATATCTGCAAGAAGTCTGCTTTTACCGCTTCCTGTAGGACCTACAATACACAGAATTTCTCCTTTTAATATCTCAAGCTTTTCAAAATTCTCCTTATTTCCGCTTTTATCAGTTCCGGGAAGAAGAGTAAGCTTTTCTATAATATTTTCTTTTAGTCCAAGAATTTCTGACATTTGGTCTACATAATTTTCAATAAGAGTGCTGATTTGTTCCTTAGTAAGAGCCCGGTCTTCCAGATCAAATTCATTGATTTTATTCAGAGCCTCTCCAAGAGAAACGGTTTTATCAGACATATCTATAAGATTTTCTTCAAAGGTTTCTTCCAAAAAGGGGTATTCTTTTAATAGTTCATCAATTGTTTTATTTATTAATATATTATTTTTCATTATTTATCACCCAAGTCAATTTTTCTGATATTTCCCATTTGATGCTCGGCACCTATACGTGTTTCGCCGAGACAGTAAGAGCATGTAGCGGAAGGCATTGGGAAACGTAATTTTTTTCCTTCAAGTGTTTCAAGATTTTCATTTTCTTTATATATTATAGTAGAGAATTCATAAGCACCCTGACCTGTAAGTCCGTTTACATGCATAACCACTGCATTCGGATTAACTGAATTTACTCTTGAAGCAAAAACCTCTCTTTCAGCCTGTGAAACTATATCTCCCTTGGTAATAACCACGATATCTGCTGTTTTCAGCATAGGACCTATCTTCTTGGGAGTATTTATCCCGCTTAGATTATCTATAACACAGACAGCCTTTATATTTTGTATATATGGCGAACATCTGTTACATAATCCTGCACTTTCTGTGATAAGTACATCAAGTTTTTCTTTTAATCCCCACTGAACTACCTCTTCAATATTACTTACAAAATAATGATCAGGACATAACGAACCGGAAAGTCCTTTTTTTACAGGAACTCCTGCTTTTTCATAAAGTTTGTCGTCGTCAGTATAAAGACAGTCAAATTTTACTACGCCTACCTTAAGATTTCTAAGTTTCAGATTTTCTATAGTTTTTATTATAAGGGCTGTTTTTCCTGATGAAGGCGGCCCTGATACAGTAATTAAGTTCATTTTATACCTCCTGAGTATTTTCAATTAATATTTTTGTACAGTTGTCAAGTATCTGATCTATGTCATTTTCATATAAATAATCCCAGCCTGCCCAGAGAAATTTTCTGTCTTCGACATTATTTTCCACATCTGGATGTACACTTGGAAAATATCCCTGTTTTGAAAGTATTTCCCCGGTTTCTTTGCTTGAAAGAAATTTTGCTGTTTTATCAAGAGAAGCACTTTCACGATTTTTAATAAGCATAAATATAGGTGAAATTATAGCTCCGTCTTTGGGCCAGTTTACAAACATTTTCGATCTTTCCGGCAGCATCTTGGTGAAAAAATACGGTATTATTGTTATTGCCGGTTTATTTGCCTTTAATTTATCTGCTTTAAGCATTTGTGAAGGATGAAGACTGTCAAGAAAATTATTTTTTAATTTTCTGATCCCGTCATAGCCGAATCTGCTGTGCAGGGTGATAAGAGCAGCATTGTATAAATCAAGGTCACCCATTGGAATACTAATGCTTTTTTCAAATTCAGGGCTCAAAAGATCTTCCCATGTTTCCGGACATTTTCTTCCTTTCAGCTCTGACGGATTAACAAGCATAACTGCAGGTACTGTACCTATCACAGCATAATTTCCGTATGGATCCTTCAGACCTGTATTATCAAATATTTTATTATATTTTTCAAGTCCTGTTTTATCTTTAAATACAGATTCTTCTTTTATTCTGTTTTTCAGATTCCGGCCAAAAAACAGTTCAAAGCCTGTAGAGATAAATATATCAGGTACTTTTGAGAAATCATTGTCTTTTATAAGATCTTCCATCCATCCTGAGCCTGATGATGCAGATTTCAAATCATAATTCAGCTTTATTTCAGGATTATCAGAATCAAATTTTTTGAAGGCTTCCAAAAGAGGAAGTCTTATGGGGCAGGGAAGAAGCCCTGAAACATCTGTTCCCCCAGTTTTATATTCTCTGGTTTCTGCGGTAATATCTGCATCATATGTATCAAATGAAGAATTCAGCGTATCCAGAAGTATTTCCAGATTTATTTTTTTTGTTTTTGCTGCCATCTCAAGAGTTAATTTATTTAGAAGGGCTGACTTGGAGCTGTCATCAAACCCGCTTATATTTTTCGATTTTAAAATATTTACCGAAGAAGGATATTTTGATACAATTTCACCTAGTGTCATTTCTTTTTTTATCATAAATATTACCTGCTTTCTAATTTATATAAATATCTTACATAAATTTTCACTAAAAAAATGTAACATTGGTTACAATTGATGACTATATTTTATGAATGTGTGCTGAAATGCCCTGTTTATTTATTAAAGGATGTATAAGAAGAGAGTTGCTATTTTATGGAAATGTATGGTATAATCACTATAAATCAAGAAGAAAAGGAGTAAGTAATTCTTAAATTCTTTGTATCAATACATATCTAAGAGTATTTAAGTGTTATTTGCTTCTCTTCTTGGTTTTAAATTTATAAACAGGAGGAATAATATGTTTAATGAAAAATCCTATGAATTGAAAATAGGAGAAAAAACAGTAAAGATAAGCAGCGGTAAAATAGCGAGACAGGCAAGCGGAGCAGTAATAGTAGAATGCGGAAAGACAGTACTTCTGGTTACAGCGACAAGAAGTAAGGAAGTAAGAGAAGGGACAGACTTTTTCCCGCTGACAGTGGACTATATAGAAAAATTTTATGCTTCCGGAAAATTTCCCGGAGGTTTTATAAAGAGAGAATCAAGACCGTCTACAGACGAGGTGCTTATAGCAAGATTGATAGACAGACCTATAAGACCGTTATTTCCTGAAGGGTTTTTCTACGGAGTTCATATAGTAATAACTGTAATCTCTTTTGATGAGGTAAATCTTCCGGAAAATCTGGCTACACTAGGAGTATCAGCGGCATTGTCAATATCTGATATACCTTTCGCAGGACCGGTGGGAGGAGTAAACGTAGGTTATATAGATGGAAAATTTGTGCTTAATCCTACACCTGAGGAACTGGAAATAAGTGATATTGAACTGTCTGTGGCAGGTACTGCAGATGCAGTAACTATGGTCGAAGCAGGAGCAAATGAAATTCCCGAGGATATAATGCTGGAGGCTATTATGTTCGGGCATGGAAAAATAAAAGAGATGTGTGAAGAGCAGGAAAAATTCATAAGCCAGTTTGAAGTAAATAAAATGGAGTTTGAAGTGGCAGAAGTGAATCCCGAAGTAAAAAGCTTTATAGATGAGAAAGCAACAGAGGAGCTGGGGGCTGCTATAGAGAAACACGGGAAGCATGAAAGAGATGATGCTATAGATGCTCTTTTTGACAGACTTCTGGAAGAATTTTCCGCATCATATGAGAATAATGAAATACCTGCTGATATAGCAAAAGAATTTAAAAACTATTATCATGATTTAATGAAAAAAATGGTAAGAGAATCTATCTTATATAAAAAGAACAGACCGGACGGAAGAAAGACGGAAGAGATAAGACCTATAGATGTGGAGATAGACACACTGCCTATACCGCATGGTTCTGCATTGTTTACAAGAGGAGAAACACAGGCACTGGTTACGGTAACACTGGGAAGCAGAGTGAATGAGCAGATAGTAGACGGAATGGAAGAGGAATCAAGAAAGAAATTTTACCTTCATTATAATTTTCCTCCTTATTCAGTGGGTGAAGCCGGATTTATGAGAGCTCCGGGAAGAAGAGAGCTGGGACACGGAAGCCTTGCTGAAAGAGCATTAAAGTATATGATACCTGAACAGGAAGATTTTCCTTATACTATAAGAGTAGTTTCTGAAATTACAGAATCAAACGGATCATCATCACAGGCAAGTATATGCGGCGGATCGCTTGCATTAATGGCAGCAGGTGTGCCGATGAAGAGCTCTGTAGCCGGAATAGCAATGGGTCTCATAAAAGAAAACGAAGAATTCGTAGTTCTTACTGATATTCAGGGATTGGAAGACCACCTTGGAGATATGGACTTTAAGGTAGCAGGAACTAAGAATGGTATTACAGCTCTTCAGATGGATATAAAGATAACAGGAATTACAAGAGAAATAATGGAGATTGCATTGAAGCAGGCTCACAACGGAAGAATGTTCATACTTGATAAAATGAATGCTGTTATTCCGGAGCCAAGAAAGGATGTCTCGGAAAATGCTCCAAAGATTCACTTTATGAAGATAGATCCTAGTAAAATTGCTATCTTAATAGGTCCTGGCGGAAAAACAATAAAATCAATTATCGACCAGACAGGTGCAACAATAGATATAGAGGATGACGGAAGCGTAGCCATCTTTGTAAAAGAAAAATCAAGTCTTGATAAAACAATAGAGCTTGTAAAATCTTATACACAAAGCGTAGAATTAAACGCGGTTTACACAGGAAGAGTAGTTAAAATTGCTAAATTCGGAGCCTTTGTAGAAGTGCTTCCGGGTAAAGAAGGACTGCTTCATATTTCTGAAATAAAGAAAGAAAGAGTAAATAAAGTAGAGGATGTCCTGAAAGAAGGACAGATAATAAAAGTAAAAGTTATTGGAATGGAAGATGAAAATAAATTTAACCTGAGTATGAAAGCTTTAGAAAATGAGAAAGTAGGAGGTAATGATGAATCTGCCAAATAAATTAGCAGTTTTAAGAATAATATTAGTCATTCCTTTTGTCTTTATCCTTAGTTTTGGATTAAGAATAGAAGGAATAGGTGGTTTTATATTAAGAATACTGGCTTTTTGGATTTTTGTAGGAGCATCAATTACGGATTTTTTAGACGGCTATATAGCCAGAAGAGATAATCTGGTAACAAATCTGGGGAAACTTTTGGATCCCCTTGCAGATAAGATTTTAGTGCTTTCTGCACTTGTGGTATTTACTAAAAATGATCAGCTTTCAGTATGGTTTGTTTTGTTAATTCTTTTTAGAGAGCTGGGGATAACAGGTCTGAGATCTATAGCGGCGGCAGAAGGAAAAGTAATTGCGGCAGAAACTCTCGGGAAATGGAAAACAGTTTCACAGATTATCGCAATACTTATTATAATATTATTTCCTCTGGGAAATATGTTCGGTACTTTTATAATGATTATTCCTCTTGTTCTGACTTTTATGTCTGGATATGAGTACTATGTGAACTGTAAAGATATACTGAATAAGTAGGAAGGTATTAAATTATGTATTTTATAGGAGAGATTTTATTAAGAGTAATAGATATTTATCAGATCATAATATTAGTTTCTGTGGTATTATCGTGGATTGACAGATATGGTGAAATGGGAGTGACAAAATTCGTAAGACAGCTGACTGATCCTTATCTGAATAAGCTCAAGGTGATAGTTCCTGTCGGGGGGATGTATTTCGACCTTTCACCGATTATAGGACTTTTGCTTCTGGGATTGATCAGGCAGATTGTTGTCAAGATATTTTGGGGATTTTAAAAAATAAAATTATAATACAGGGCTTGGAATCAAATAAAATTATTTGTTCCGCCCTTTTTTATTTACTGGTATTATATTTTATACAGTCTGCTTAATCACTTACAGCGACTTATTCTGAGAAGTATCTGGAATAGAAAAAAATACATTGAAGAAGAAAAAATTATGTTGTATAATAAAAACAACAAAGTATAGGAGTAAAATTTTATGAAGATAATAGAAGAGCTTCAAAAATTCGGACTTACTAAAATAGAAGCACAGGTATATTATGAGTTATTGAAAAATCCTGATTCTAACGGTTCACAGATATCAAAGAAAATAGATACACCGCGTACATCTGTATATATGGCATTGGAAAAGCTGTATTCGCTTGGCTTTATTTATCTTATTCCCAGTCTTAATGAAAGAAAAAATTATATGGCTGCCGATCCTGATAAATTAGTAATGAAGTTAAAAAGCGAATATATGAGAAGCGCGGAATTTCTTGAGAATGAACTGCTGAAAATACATATAAGAAGTGATAACGAGCAGTTCATAAATCTCAGAGGTGAAGAAAATATCCTTGATAAGATAAAAGAGATACTGAATAACACAGAAAAAGAAATCTATATGAATACTAACATTAATCTTATGTTATTTGAAACAGAACTGGAAAATCTGCTGAATAAAGGAGGAAGAGTGATTTTATTTAGTTTTGAAAAGCACAAGCTTACCGATTCACGAATAGAAGCATATAATAAGACAGAAAACTACATCAGTGATCCCAATAAGAGACTGATGCTTGTTTCTGATATGAAAGAAGTGATTATAGGAAGTTCTGATGCAACACACGGTTTTACGGGAACGTATACAAAAAATCCCCTTCTGGTAAATATAGCAGCAGAGCATATTCATAATGATATTTATTTATATAAACTGGAAACAAAGTTTGGGAAAGATTTTTGGAATGATCTGAAAATAAGTACTTTAAATGAGGAGAAATAGGAGGAATTATTATGATAGTAAGTGATGAAAGCTTGAAGCATACCGAGTCAAGGCTTAGACAGCAGTTTGGCCTGAGTCTGGAGGAAGCAAAAGAATATTTGAAAGTAAGTATAGAAAGAAAAATAAGAAGACAGTTTGGGAAAACAATAAAAGAGGCTGAACCTCATGAAATATATTATGCATTATCAAGAACAATTCTGGATTACAGCATAGAAAGCTGGTATAACACAACAAGAAATTATAATGAAAAACAGGTAAAGCAGGTTTATTATTTTTCAGCAGAATTTTTAATGGGAAGATATATGGGAAATAACCTGATGAATCTCCAGATATATGAAGAGATAAAAGAAGTGTTAAAGGATCTGAATATAGATATAAATATCATCGAGGACAGCGAGCCTGACCCGGGTCTTGGAAACGGCGGGCTGGGAAGACTTGCAGCGTGCTTTTTGGATTCACTGGCAACGTTAAAAATGCCGGGACATGGTTATGGAATAAGATATAAGTACGGGATGTTCCAACAGAAGATAGAGAACGGTTATCAGATGGAATATCCGGATGACTGGCTGAAATATGGAGATCCGTGGTCTATAAAGAGACTGGACAGAGTATACGACATAAAATTCGGCGGTGAAGTGGAAGTACATAAAGATGAAGTAGGAAAAGAATATTATAAGAGAATGAATACAGAAACTATCAATGCAATAGCTTATGATGCTCCGATACTCGGATACGGCACTGAAACCGTGAATACGCTGAGACTGTGGGAAGCAAAATCTCCTCAGGGATTTGACCTTCAGCTTTTTAATGATCAAAAATATCTGGAAGCCAGTGCAAGTGCAGTAAAAGCAGAAGATCTGTCAAGAGTGCTTTATCCTAATGATACAGAAAGAAGCGGTAAGGAGCTGAGACTGAAACAGCAGTATTTCTTCGTATCAGCATCGCTTCAGGATATAGTAAGAAAATATAAGGAAAAGTACGGTAATGTATTTTCCGGATTTGCAGATAAAATAGCCATACAGCTTAATGATACGCATCCTGTGGTAGCAATACCCGAATTAATGAGAATATTCCTTGACAGTGAAAAAATAAGCTGGGTAGAAGCATGGGAAATATGTCAGAAAGTATTTTCATATACGAATCATACAGTTCTTGCAGAAGCTCTGGAAAAATGGGATATTAATATATTCAGTTCGCTTCTTCCGAGAGTGTATCAGATAATAGAAGAGATAAACAGAAGATTTATGACGGAGATAAGTAAAAAATACCCTGAAGACTGGGCAAAGCAGCAGAGAATGTCAATAATAGGAAACGGGGAAGTAAGAATGGCGTGGCTGGCAATAGTAGGGACACATGCTATAAATGGAGTTGCAGCAATTCATACAGAGATTTTGAAACATCAGACATTAAAAGACTGGTATGAGCTTTATCCGGAAAAATTTCAGAATAAAACAAACGGGGTAACACAAAGAAGATGGCTTCTTAAAGCAAATCCGGAACTGGCAGGGTATATTACTTCACTGATAGGCAGTGAATGGGTAACTGATCTTTCCGAATTAAAAAAGCTGGAAAAATATATTGAAGATGATAATGTACTGAATAAGCTTCTTGAGATAAAGCATAAGAAAAAACAGGATCTTGCCGAATATATAAAAGAGAATAACAATATAGAGGTAAATATAGATTCTATATTTGATGTGCAGGTAAAAAGACTCCATGAATATAAAAGACAGCTTCTGAATGTGTTTCATATAATGGATTTGTATAATAAGATAAAAGAGAACCCTCTGCTGGAAATAGTTCCGAGAACGTTTATTTTTGGTGCTAAGGCTGCTCCGGGCTACAGAAGGGCGAAGTCGATCATAAAGCTGATAAATGCAGTAGCCGAAAAGGTTAATAATGATCCTGAAATAAATGATAAGATAAAAGTTATTTTTATAGAGGATTATAAAGTATCGCTGGCAGAAAAGATAATTCCGGCAGCAGATGTATCAGAGCAAATTTCCACTGCTGGAAAAGAAGCATCAGGAACAGGTAATATGAAGCTCATGATGAACGGAGCCATGACATTAGGGACACTTGACGGAGCCAATATAGAAATAGTAGAAGAAGCCGGGGAAGAGAATAACTTTATATTCGGTCTGAAGGCCGACGAGGTGGAAAGACTGAATCTTTACGGAAAATCAAATCCGCTGGAGGAATATCATGTAGTAGAGGGCTTGAAAAAAGTAATAGACCAGCTTGTTGACGGAACATATTATGATAATCATAGAGGGCTCTTCAAAGAGCTGCATGCTTCACTGCTGAATGGTGTGGAGGGAGGCAAGCCGGATCAGTATTATGTACTGAAAGACTTTGCTTCATACAGGGCAACACAAACCAGACTGCAAAATACTTATAAAGATAAGAGAAAATGGGCACAGATGATGCTTATGAACATAGCAAACTCAGGAAAATTCAGCTCTGACAGAACTATAAAAGAGTATGCAAAAGATATTTGGAATATCAGTTCATTTGAATAAAATTTTCATTAAATAAAAACAAGATGTTGTGAAAAATTAAAACGGTAAACACTAGATATAGTGAAATACCGTTTTTTTTTATTTGCACTACAAAAAAAAGCTTGCAAAAAATCTTAAATAAAGGTATAGTTGTTATGTGGGAGAAAGTGGTAAGAAGTGGTAAAAAGTGGAAAATGATATGAAAATAGGTGAGTTGCTATGTTTATGGGAGAATTTACCTGCAAGATAGATGATAAAGGCAGGTTTATGTTACCGGCTAAGTTTAGGGAGATATTACAAAATGATGAATTCGTTATTACAAGAGGTCTGGATAACTCAATAGACCTTTTTCCAAGTAGCGAATGGACTAATATCGAAAATGAACTTAGAAAGCTGAAAAGAACAGACAGTAAGCACAGAGCATATCAAAGATTCGTATTATCAGCAGCCACAAAACTTACAGTAGATAACCAGGGAAGGGTAAATCTGCCGAATTCACTGGTGGAGCATGCCAAAATAAATAAAACTCTCATTGTAACAGGCATGGTAGATAAAATAGAAATATGGGCAGAAGAAGTATGGAAAGAATATATTGAGAAAACAGAAGCATCTATAGAAGATATAGTTGATGAAATAAATTTTGATTTTTAGGAGTAAATTGTGGATTATCATAAGCCGGTTTTATTTGACGAAGTAATTGAGAATATAGTTACCAATAAAGAAGGAGTATACTTAGATTGTACACTGGGAGGTGCAGGACATACTCAGGGGATTTTGGAAAATACTTCTGAAAAAGGAGTGGTAATTGCTATAGATCAGGATGATGATGCAATAGAGTTTGCCGGGAAAAAACTGGAGAACTATAAAGAACGTATAAAAATATTTAAAGATAATTTCAAAAATCTGGATACTGTTCTTTATATGGCTGGATATGAAAAGGTGTCGGGAATTCTTATGGATATAGGAGTTTCATCATATCAGCTTGATGATCCCGAAAGAGGTTTTTCTTATAAATATGAGGCTAAGCTGGATATGCGTATGAACAAAAATGCTAAGATCAGTGCATATGAAGTAATTAACGAGTTTTCAGAACAGGAAATAGCAGATATATTATATAAATACGGTGAAGAGCCGAAATCAAGAAGAATAGCAAGAAAAATAACCGAAGCAAGAAAAGAAAAAAAAATAGAAACAACAACAGAATTAGCAGATATAGTAATTAGAGCAATTGGGAAAAGCATGAAGAGACATCCGGCCAAAAGAACTTTTCAGGCCGTAAGAATGTATGTGAATCAAGAATTGGAGGTTCTCGAAGAAGCATTGGAAAAAGCTGTAGAACTTTTAGAAGATAGAGGGCGATTATTAGTAATAACTTTTCATTCTTTGGAAGATAGAATAGTTAAAAATAAATTTAGAGAATTCGAAAAGCCATGTAAATGTCCGCCAAATATACCTATTTGCGTTTGTGGTAAAGAAAGTTTAGGAAAGGTCATAACTAAAAAGCCAATTGTTGCCGGCGAGTTAGAGTTAAATGATAATTCAAGAGCACATTCTGCAAAGTTAAGGGTTTTTGAAAGGAGAGCATAATGGTTAAGAGAGAGAGAAAAATTGATGTTATAGATTTGCCTGTAGTAAAAAGAACCATAAGACAATATGATAATTTTGAAACAGTGCGTAAGCAACACAGAAAAACGAGAAGCAGAAACAGCGCAAAGTTGTATATGAAAATATTTGTGTATTCAGCAATTTTTATGGGTGTTTCAGCATTCAAAATGACAACACTGTATGATGTAATGGATCTGACGATGAAGCTCCAAAAATTAAATACAGAAATATATGAGACTGAATTGGTTATAGATGATCTGAATTATTCATTTGACTCAAAAGAAAATTTGAAAGAGGTAGAAAATCTGTCAAAAAAACTTGGTTTTGTAGATGACAGAGATATAAGATATGTTAGATTTAATTAAAATAGTTGGTAAATTCTTTAAACAATATAATATGAAATCTTTTTAACTAATGTATATTAGGAGAAAAGATTTTTTTTATGCAAATTTTTTTTATTTATTGTAATTATAATGAATATTTTGATTTTTTGAATACAGTAAATCCGGATACTGCTTATAATTTTAAAAAAAATTGTGAAATATATGTGAAAGAAGAGCTGCATAAAAAAATTTTGGATTGCTGTTTGGATTAGCTGAAATAAAAAAAGGAGTCCATTTTTTGAAAGATATTTGGTACTATTACCGAATACTATCTTAAATGGAACCCCGGTATAAAAGATTGATCATAAGAAAAAAGTATATAAATTACAGAATACCAAATTTTAACAAAAATAATTTGATCTCTAAATTTTTTTTATAAAATTTATATTTAATATGAAAAGTTTTCAGATAATTTATTTTGGAAAATGCTTAACAAAAAACAGCATCTGATAATTAATTGAATTTGCCCAGTATTCCCAAGTATGACCTCCCGGTCTTTCAACATAATCATGAGGAATATTCATTCCTAAAAGCTTCTTATGCAGATCTCTGTTGCTTTCGATAAAAAAGTCATTTATACCGCAGTCAATGATAATATTGACATTTTGGTTCAAAAACTCGGAAGAAAGAGTGGAAATAGTATAATCATCCCAGCTTTCTCCGCTTTTTGAAGGATCAATTACTTTATTTATACCCCAGTTATTTTTGAAGTTTTTAGGATCAACTCCGCCGCTCATACTTCCTACAGAACCAAATGTATCAGGGTGCTTTATTGTCAGATAAAGAGCACCGAAGCCGCCCATACTGAGTCCTGTAACAGCTCTTCCTTCTTTTTTGGCAATAGTCTGATAATTTTTATCTATGTATTCAACTATTTCTTTTCCCACAAATGTTGAAAATTTTGAATTTTTATTGATTTTACTGTCTATATACCATTTATCATAGTCACCGTCCGGAGCAACAAGAATAACACCGTATTTATCTGCTAATTCTTCAACGGGAGTTTGTTTAACCCAGTCAGTATTGTCTCCGCTCCAGCCGTGAAGCAGATATACCACGGGAAAATTTTTAGATGAGTTCTTATATTCATCTGGTGTAACAACAGTTGTCTTGTATGATTTTCCCATTGCCCTGCTCGGAATACTGACAACCTTACTTTCATAGGTGAAAATTACGGCACTTAGAATAAAGAAAACCATGATTCTGATAAAGCTGAATTTTTTCATTTTTAACCTCCTAAAATTTAGATATAAAATAATTACCTCTAAAATTATAACCTGATAATCAGGGAAGTCAATTAAATTATAAGCAAATACTTTTTCATAAATATAGATATATTCAAAAAATAAAAGGAAAACCGGTGTTGTATAATATAGCGGGATTGCGGAAAAAAGTGTTGAAAATAGAGGAAATATATACAGAATGATAAAAATATACAGGAAATTTTTTTGGAAAAGACTGTTGAATTATATTTTACATATTAACTTAAGTCTTTTTACATATAAAAGATTTATTTATAATTTTTAAATTACTGTAAAATATATTTAAAAAATCTTGTATAAATAGACTTTTTATTTTATACTATTAGTAAATATCCAAAAATATAAAAAGGATAAATAGTTAGGAGCTATAATGAGTAATGATTTTATAAAGGCAGAGGTCTCAAAGATTTTTGACGGGATTGTAAAAATCAGAAGAGATATACATATGAATCCTGAGCTTGGGTTTGAAGAGACTGAAACATCGCAGAAAATAAAAGTTTTTTTGACAGAACACGGATTAGAGGTACAGTCTGCTGCGGGAACAGGAATAGTCGGTATACTTCATAACGGCTTGGGAACAGTAGCTGCAAGCAGGGCTGATATTGATGCACTTCCTATAACAGAAGAAAATGAAGTGGAATATAAGTCCAGAATAAGCGGAAAAATGCATGCTTGCGGACATGATCTACATACCGCGGTACAGCTTGGGGCAGTAAAGTTTTTTGCCGAAAACAGGGATAAATGGAAAGGAACAATAAAATTTATTTTTCAGCCTGCCGAAGAAACAACAGGGGGAGCTAAGCCTATGATAGAAGAGGGAATCTTAGAGAATCCCAAGGTAGAATATATTTTTGCACTTCATGCCGCACCGGAGATAAAAACAGGTAAATTCGGTATAAAATATGGAAAAATGCATGCTTCATCAGATGTATTTGAAATAAAAATATACGGTGAATCAGCGCATGGAGCACTTCCGCAGAACGGAACAGATGCAATAGTAATAGCTTCACAGCTGATCAGCTATATACAGACAATAGTGAGCCGTAATATAGATCCGAGAGAAGAGGCAGTTATTACCATAGGTAAAATTTCCGGAGGCAAAGCGGAAAATATAATATGCGATCTTGTAGAGCTAAAGGGGACAATCAGAACTCTTTCTCCGGATATTAGAGAGTATATACTAGATAAAATGCGTAATAGCGTAGTAAAATTTGTGGAAATTCTCGGCGGTAAAGCGGAGATTTTCATAAGAAACGGTTATGATTCTGTAATAAATAATGATGAGGTTACAGCAATACTGGAAAATAACATAAAAGAGCTGTACGGGGAAGACAGCATTGTAAAAATTGATAAGCCGAGGATGGATGTAGAGGATTTCAGCTTTTTTCTGCAGAAAGCAAAGGGAGTGTTTTTCAGACTTGGCGTAAGAAATGAAGAAAAAGGAATAATCTATGATCTTCATCATCCCAGATTTAACGTTGATGAGGAAAGTATAAGATATGGTATGGAACTGCAGATAAAAAATTTGATAAGTGTATTGGAAATGGGTGAATATGAAAAAGGGAGATAACATAACAATAAAAATAGAAAAACTGGTATTTGGCGGAGAAGGACTCGGACATTATGACGGATTTACGTTTTTTGTTCCTATGTCAGTACCCGGGGACGAAGTGGAAGCAGAAATTATTTCACTAAAAAAGGATTACGGGCGTGCCCTCATAAAGAAAATTATAAAGCCGTCAGAGGACAGAATTGCCGGGATGGATAAAATAAGCTTTGAAGATTTTCAGGGCTGTGATTATGCAATGATAAAATATGATAAACAGCTGGAATATAAAAGCAGTATCCTTTTGGAAACAATAAAAAAGATCGGGAAAATAAATGATGAAATTAATTTTGAAGGTATCATCGGTGCTGATAATATAACCAATTACAGAAATAAAGTTTCTGAACCGTTTGCCAAAAAAGACGGGAAGATAATAACAGGATTTTATCAGAAAAAATCTCATGATGTCTTTGAAGTGGAAAATAATATGCTCAGAAGCAAAATTGCCGATAAGGTGGTAAATGAGCTGCTTGAGAAGCTGAATGAAGGGGATTTTACCGTTTATAACGAGGTAAATAAATCGGGATTTTTGAGATATCTTCTGGTAAGAAATAATTCCCGTAATGAAGTAATGATAACAGTAGTGATCAATAAAACTACTCAGTTAAAAAAGCTTAGAACCGTACTTCTGGGACTTACAGAAAAATACAAGGAAATAGTTTCTGTGTATATCTCACTGAAAAGCGATGAAGGAAATTATGTTCTGGGAAATGAGCATAAGCTAATATATGGCTCAGAGTATCTTGAGGAAGAGCTTGACGGGATAAAATTCAAGATATACCCGGACTCGTTTTTTCAGATAAACAGTGAGCAGACAATAAAGCTGTATAATAAAGCTATGGAATATCTTGGAGATTCTGAGGATAAAAGAATAGTGGATGCCTTTTCGGGAACAGGTACTCTGGGGATGCTGGTTTCCAAAACAGCAAGAAAAGTGTACTGTATAGAGAGTATGGAAAGCTCTGTTATATCTGCAAAGCATACTGCTGCTGAAAATAATATAAAAAATGTAAGATTCAAAATAGGAAAAGTGGAGAATAAGCTTCCCGAAATTTTGAAAAACACAAAAATGGACGGAATAATATTTGATCCGCCAAGAAAAGGGATAGACGAGAATACTCTTAAGAGTATCGGAAAGCACGGAATAGAAAGAATAGTTTATATTTCATGTAATCCGTCTACCCTTGCGAGAGATGTTAAGATTCTTACTGACTTAGGTTACAGGCTGGAAAAGCTTGCAGCTGTGGATATGTTTCCGCAGACTCATCATATTGAGGCAGTCAGCTTATTTTTAAAAAATTAATAATCAATAACTTCTTTTGTAAAAAATGACAGCTATAGTATTTTTGTTTATAAATACTGTAATTTCATGACTTTTACAAGAGAAGTTTTTTTAGTGAAAATCTTTTATATTTTCTTAATGTAAATTATTTCTTGCTTTTAAACTCTTATTTTGGTATAAGTAACTAGAGAAAATTCTAAAATAATTTTTTGTCATAATGTATTAAAAAAGACCGCAAAGTATTGAAAAATAAAGGTCACAATAGAAAAATATAAATCACATTTGTGAAAATGTATTTGTAATATTGTTAAATTCAGATATCAAAACTGAATTTATCCGAAAAAATTTTAGTGAAAAATTTTTATGTGCCGAATACAAGGAATAAATAAAACGGAGAGTGAATATGAAAAAGAATGAAGACAGGCTTTTAGTAAAAATAGCACAAATGTACTACGAAGAAAATAAAACACAAAGCGAAATTTCAAAAATACTCGGAATCCACAGAACAAGCATAAGCCGGATGCTTAAAACAATAAGAGAAAAGAAAATAGTAAAGATTTTTATTAATTATGATTTCGGGGGAACATTAAGCCTGGAAGAGGAGCTTAAGAGCGTATTCGGATTAAGAGATGCCATAATAGTACCGTCTACTCCGAATCAGGATAAGAAGATAAAGGTAAGTCTTATAGGTGCAGCAGCAGCGGATTATCTCGGAAGGATAGTAAAAGACAATGATCTTATAGGTGTTTCCTGGGGCGAGGCCTTGGCAGAAACTGTGAATGCCATGGAAAAAAAGGATTGTAAGGGAGTGGTATGTATTCCGTTAATAGGAGGACCTTCGGGAAAGCTTGCCAGCTCATTTCATGTGAATACCATAGCTTATGAAATAGCCTCTAAGCTGAATGGAAAGTCTATGCTTATAGATTCACCGGCTATTCTTGAGAGTGAGGAAATAAAAAAAGCACTTATGGAAACTGAATATAACCATGAGCTGTCTGAATTATGGAAGAAAATAAATATTGCAGTATGCGGAATAGGGAGCCCTCTGATCAGCAAGCATTCAAACTGGCAGGGCTTTTATGCGGATAATCTTCTGGAATCATTAAAAGGCGAACAGGTAGCGGGAGATATATTATCGAGATTTTATGATATAAACGGAAAAGTTTTGGATACCATTATTTCCAAAAAAATGATAAGCTCTGAACTTGATAATTTGAAAAACGCTGATTATTCCATAGGAATAGCAGAATCTCTGGATAAAGTAGCCGGAATTCTGGGAGCTTTGAGGGGGAAATATATAAATGTACTGGTAACAACTGAGGAAACAGCAGAAGCAGTTTTAAAGATGAATAATAAAGCATAAAGCAAAATGAGACTATAATTTTTATGGTCTTTTTTTATTTTAGCAGTATAACGGCTTATTTGGATAATATTTTCGGCATATATTGCATGTACGGATAATGAAATTAATCAAAATTTATTATTATTAAGTTTTATCAGTTTTTATAAGAGGTTCGTAAGATTTATTTTTTCTAAAAGTATTTTTCTGAAAAAATATAGTTGACATTGAAAAAAATTTTTCATATAATCAAGTTATCACAAATGTTAATTAAAAATCACAAAAGTGAGAAAGGAGAATTATGACTGAAAATTGGTTGAATTTAGAAGGAAACGTAGTAATAGTCACAGGAGGATCTTCCGGAATCGGAGAGAGTATCGTGAAAGAACTCCTTGAACTGGGGGTTTATACTGTAAATGCAGATATTCACCCGGGAAAAACTGAGCATGAGAATCTTTTATACATAAAAACAGATGTTTCCTCAAAAGCAGATATAGATAATCTTATAAAAAAGGTTATGGAAAAATACGGAAAAATAGACGGGCTGGTGAATAATGCCGGAATAAATATACCAAAGCTTCTGGTAGATGCGAAAGATACAGGATCAAAGTATATGGCAGATGAAACAGCTTTTGACAAAATGACTTCAATAAATCAAAGGGGGCTTTTTCTGATTAGTCAGGCTGCCGGAAAAGTATTCGTAGATCAAAAACACGGTGTAATAGTAAATATGTCTTCTGAAAGCGGAGCTGAAGGCTCGGAAGGACAGAGCATATACGCAGCTACGAAGGCGGCATTAAACAGCTATACCAGATCATGGGCCAAAGAGCTGGGGAAATATAATGTACGTGTAGTCGGAGTGGCACCGGGAATAATGGAGGAAACAGGACTTAGAACGATTGAATATGAAACAGCTCTGGCTTATACAAGAGGGATAACAGTAGAGCAGCTGCGGGAAGGATACAGCAAGACAAGTACAATACCATTGAACAGAAGCGGTAAATTAAGTGAAGTGGCAGACTTTGTATGTTATCTGTTATCTGAAAAAGCAAGCTATATTACAGGAGTAACATGCAATGTAGCAGGTGGAAAAACAAGAGGATAAGGAGAAAAATTATGATAGTAATCTTGGCAGGACATGGAAAAATCGGAACAGCGATGTTAGAGTCAACACAAATGGTAATAGGGGAATGCAGTAACTTTTTTTCTGTAGAATTTCATAAAGGGGAAGGACCTGAGGATATCATAGAGAAGTATAACAAAATACTTGAAGGAAGAGAAAATGAAGAAGTCCTGATAGTGACTGATTTATTTGGAGGAAGTCCGTATAATGCAGCAGCAGTACTGGCAATGAAAAATGATAAGGCAGAAGTGCTTACGGGATTATCACTTCCTCTCTGTGCTGAGCTGGCCACTATGGAAGCTGTAAGTGCAAAAGAAGCATCTTCATATATGAAAGAGGCAGGAAAAGAATTTGTAAAGTCGTTCAGAGATCAGACTTTAGAGGATGAGGAGGAATTATAGATGATAATTAATCTGGCAAGAATTGATGACAGGCTTATTCACGGGCAGGTAACCACAGTCTGGTCAAAGGAGGCAAATGCAAACAGAATTATAATAGTCAGCAAAGAGGTAAATAATGACGAGATCAGAAAAACTCTTGTGAGACAGGCGGCACCTCCGGGAATAAAAGTAAATGTGGTAGATGTAGAAAAAGCCGTAAGGGTTTTTAATAATCCTAAATATGATAATGACACTGTTTTCTATCTTTTTACCAATCCCGGCGAAGTTTTGGAGCTGGTAGAAAGCGGTGTGCCGTTAAAGAAAATAAACATAGGGGGAATGTCATTTAAAAACGGGAAAACGCAGATTACAAAGGCAGTTTCAGTAAACGAAGAAGACGTGGCAGCATTTCGTAAATTAAAAGCCCTTGGGGTAGAACTGGATTTACGTGTAGTAATATCTGATCCGCCGGTTGATTTTGAAAAAAAATTAAGCGAACACTTTAATTAAGGAGGAATAGGGAATGGAATTAAGTATTTTACAGATAGTCTTAATATTTATATTCTCATGTATAGCGGGTATGGGAAGTGTACTGGATGAATTTCAGACACACAGACCTTTGATTGCCTGTACAGTGGTAGGACTAATATTGGGAGACGTAAAAACAGGAGTAATCCTGGGAGGTACTCTGGAACTGATAGCCTTGGGATGGATGAATATAGGAGCTGCACAGTCTCCTGATTCGGCGCTGGCGAGTGTAATAGCAGCAATACTGGTAATAGTAGGGAAACAGGATATACAAAAGGGAATAGCAATTGCACTTCCCGTAGCAGCAGCCGGTCAGGTGCTTACAGTCTTCGCAAGAACAATTACCGTAGCATTTCAGCATGCAGCAGATAAAGCAGCTGAAAATGCAGATTTTAGAAAAATAGAGTTTTTACACTTTAGTGCATTGTTTATTCAGGCGCTGCGTGTGGCAATACCATCTACGATAGTAGCAGTATTTGTAAGTGCCGAGATGGTAGATAAAATGCTTTCGCTTATTCCGGACGTAGTAACAGGCGGACTGGCAGTAGCCGGAGGATTTATAGTAGTAGTAGGTTATGCGATGGTATTAAATATGATGAGTGTAAAATATCTGATGCCTTTCTTCTTTTTGGGATTCGTGGTAGGAGGTTATCTGAATTTCAGCCTTCTGTCATTTGGAGTAGTAGGACTGGTAATGGCGCTGATATATGTACAGCTGAATCCTAATTACAAACAGGGAAGAACAGTTGCAGAAACAATACCGGGAAATAGTGCTGCCGCAGAATACGACGACGAACTGGAGGATTAGTGTCGTATCCCGTTCACTCCGCTAAAAATAATGCGGCTGGTAAATTGTGAATGAGATACAATACTGTACTTTGACCGGTTTGACTCGGAATTTTATGAATTACGGATAATCAGAGATATTTTGACTGAATAATTTCAAAATATTTATCAGCATGATTATTTGTTATATCTGAAAAAGAAATTCTGAGTAAAGTATTCAGGCAATAAAAATATTTAAGAAAATTGCCAAAATACCAGGAGGGAATAAAATGTCAGAAATAAAAACTAAGATAAACCGTAAAGATATGATAAGTACTTTCATAAGATCAAATTTTCAGCAGGCTTCGTTTAATTATGAAAGAATACACGGACTTGCATTCTGTGTGGATATGATTCCTACAATAAAGCGTGTTTATTCAAAAAAGGAAGATCAGATAGAAGCATTAAAAAGACATCTGGTTTTCTTCAATACGACGCCGGCTGTCTGCGGACCGGTTATAGGGGTAACAATTGCCATGGAGGAAGCTAAGGCAAGCGGTGCAGAAATAGACGACGGTACTATAAATAGTCTGAAAGTAGGACTTATGGGGCCGTTGGCAGGAGTAGGAGATCCTCTGGTATGGGGAACTTTAAGACCAATTACGGCAGCAATAGGTGCTTCATTGGCGTTATCGGGAACTATACTCGGACCTTTAGTATTCTTTTTAACATTTAATGCAGTAAGACTGGGGATGAAATGGTTCGGTCTGAAATACGGCATAGCAAAAGGGATGGATATAGTAAAGGATCTGTCAGGAAATATTCTTCAAAAGCTGACAGAAGGAGCTACTATTCTGGGACTCTTCATAATGGGAGTTCTTGTTACGAAGTGGACTTCAATAAACGTGCCGCTGGTAGTATCGGAAACTCCGGGACCAGATGGAAGCATGGTAGTAACAACAGTACAGAATATTTTGGATGATCTGGTACCGGGATTACTGGCTCTGGGTCTGACAATGCTTATGATGAAGCTTCTGAAAAAGAAAGTAAGTCCTATTGTACTGATATTTTCCTTATTTGCTGTAGGGATTATAGGTTATTGGTCAGGTATTCTTGGGTAAATATACAGTAGAATTTTGAAAGGTGAGGATAATTAATGAAAACAAAAGCGGTAAGACTTTATGGCAAAAATGATTTGAGACTGGAAGAGTTTGAGCTGCCGGAAATAAATGATGACGAAATATTAATGTCAGTAGTAACAGACAGTATATGTATGTCTACCTGGAAGCTGGCAAAGCAGGGTGAGGATCATAAAAAAACACCGGAAAATATAAAAGAAAAACCGATTATAGTAGGACATGAATTTTGCGGTGAAGTTATAAAAGTCGGAAAAAACTGGGGAAATAAATATAAGGAAAGCGAAAGATATGTAGTGCAGGCTAATCTGCAGCTGCCGGATGCTCCATGGTGTCCCGGTTATTCATATCAATACTGCGGAGGAGATGCTACATATATTATTCTGCCTGCTGATGTTATGAAACAGGACTGTCTGCTTCCGTACAACGGGGAAACTTACTTTGAGGGATCGCTTATAGAACCTTTATCTTGTGTAATAGGGGCATTTAAAGGAAACTATCATCTTATAGAAGGTACATATGATCATAAAATGGGAATAAAAGAGGGCGGAAATCTCCTTATATCGGGCGGAACAGGACCTATGGGTCTTCTTGCCATAGATTATGCACTTCATGGAGACATAAAACCTAAGAACATAGTAATAACAGATGTAAATGAAGAAAGACTGAAAAGAGCTTCCGAGCTTTATAAAACAGAGGGAGCAGTAAAAGTACATTATGTAAATACAGCTAAAATTGATGATGTTGTTGCTCATCTAAAAGAAACAGCCGGAGGAGGATATGATGACGTATTTATATTTGCTCCGGTGCCTGAACTGGTTACTCAGGGCTCAAAAATTCTGAATCCTGACGGATGTCTGAACTTTTTTGCAGGACCGCAGAACAAGGATTTTTCTGCTGAAATAAATTTTTATGATATACATTATAATTTTACACATTATGTAGGGACTTCCGGAGGGAATACTGATGATATGCGTGAGGCAATAAAGCTTATAGAAGATAAAAAGGTAAATGTGGCAAAGGTGGTAACTCACATTCTGGGTCTTGATGCAGTAGCAGAAACAACATTAAATCAGCCTGAAATAGCCGGCGGAAAAAAGGTAGTCTATACACAGAAAAAATTTATGCTGGAATCTCTTGAAAAGCTTATGCAGGATGAGAACAGCGAGCTTGGAAAAATATTAAAGAAAAATGACGGAATATGGTCAAAGGAAGCAGAAGACTATATAATGAAGAATACAGAAGAAATATAAAAGTTTTATTGAAACATTTTAGAAAAGTAACAGAATATTAAAAATAAAAAATCCCTCATTAATTAAGAGGGATTTTTCATTAGTCCAGCTTCTCTATAATTTCGTCAACCCATGAGCTTACTTTTGCATTAACTTCTTTCGGGTCGCTTTTTACCGGGCTGAGAAACTCCGTTTCACCGATAATATTATTATCTCGCAGAATATCATGTAACTTTATGAAGACTTTTCCTTTACCTCCTCTGGAACAGCAGAACAGTGCAATATTTTTATTTTGTATTGAATTTTCAGCCAGAAAAGTATTTAGGGCAGGAGCAAAGGAACCAGCCCACACAGGTGTACCGATAAAGATAAGATCATATTCAGCGGGATTAATATCAAACGGCTCCAGTTCAGGCTTTTCATTCTTAAAAATCTGTCTGCCGCCTGAAAGCAGTTTGAAAAGTCCTTTTTTATTATTGTCATGAACAGGCTTTAAACGCAGAATATCACCGTTAACAGCACTCTTTATCTGTTCGGCAATTAATTGGGTATTTCCGTCAAGTGAATAATAAACTGTTAAAATTTTCATGGGAACCTCCTTAATAAAAAGTATTTGAAAGATTTTTGTTAAATTATTTATTATACAGTTTGTAAGTTTTTTATAATCCTATATGTCATATTATTATAACAGCCTATTTTATCTGGTGTCAACAAGATTATTAAATATAGATGCTTTTTTTGAAAAAAAACAGAAAAATATATCAGACAAAAGAAAAAGAAGCAGATAGCGAAAAATAAAAAATAAGATTGAAATAATAATATGACAGAATCATGTCATATTAGATAGTGTATAATAAAGCATGCAATATAATTAGGAGGATAGTAACATGAAGTACGAAATAGTAGAAATACCTACTAAAACAATGGCTGGAATAAGTATTCGGACTACCAACGAAAATATGCAGGCTGTTAATGATATAGGGAAATTATGGGAAGAATTCTGGAACAAAAATATATTTAGCTTTACTGAAAATAAAAAAAACAATAAGATGTACGGAGTATACACCAATTATGAAGGTGATTTTACAAAGCCTTATGATTTTTACGCATGCTGTGAAGTAAGCAGTGAGGGGAACAATAACGATGAATTTTCTGTGATATCTGTTCCCGAATCAAAATACGCAAAATTTTCTCTAAGAGGGAACTATGATGAAGCTGCAGAAAAATTATGGAATACAATATGGGAGACAAAACTTGACAGAAAGTACACATATGACTTTGAGGTTTATCATAATGATGGTAATGACCCTGAAAATTTACTTCTGGAGATATATGTTGCCGTGAATTAATATATATTTCATGCTGAAAATGGCGGTTTATTAATTATCCGCCATTTTGAATTTTATAAAAATATACTTTGAAAATTATTGAATTTTAATATGAAATTTCTATGGAAATTATAAGGAATTTTTATATTTATTTACAGGAAATATATGTTATCATTTTTAGGTACAAATATGAGTTTCATATGAAATGAAAAATAATGTATAAAAAAACAAAACATTGAAATACATGTGTTATTAGTCGAAAGTATGATTGCTTGCTTTTTCCGTCTGAACTGCTGGATGCTTTGAAATATTTACAGCTTGACATCCTGAGCCAAAATGCTTATAATCAGATATAAGAAAAATAAATAGAAGGAATCAAAGCAAAATTGTATTTTTTACTTTGTTTTGTTTTATTTACAAAATATGGGAGGTATGATGAACCTAATTATAATGTGCATATTTGCATATTTTTTAGGAAGTATTCCTAATGCTGTATGGGTAGGGAAGGTATTTAAGAAGATCGATGTAAGAGAGCACGGAAGTAAAAATGCAGGATCTACAAATGCAGCAAGAGTACTTGGAGCAAAATTAGGGATATTAGTACTGATTTTAGATGTACTAAAAGGTGTGATACCGACGTATTTAGCCTTAGGAATTAATACACTCGGGAATATGACAGGCATAGCTGGGATTGATCCTATTATTATAGGTATAGTTGCTATTCTGGGTCATACATTTTCTATTTTCCTGAAATTTAAGGGAGGTAAAGGTGTAGCGACAACTTTGGGTGTTTTTTTGGTTCTTGCTCCAAAAGCAATATTATTTTTATTTATTATTTTCTTTGTACTATTTGCTGTTTTTAGATATGTATCGCTGTCTTCTATAGTAAGTGCCGCATGTCTGCCTTTTTTTATATATTTTATATATAAAAATATTCCGTTAACAGTGGTTTCTTTAATATTGGCACTGGTCATAATAGTAAAACACAGAAGTAACATACAAAGACTCATAAACGGAACAGAGAATAAATTTAAAGTAACTAAGGATGGTGAAAAATGAGTAAAGTATTAGTACTTGGCGGGGGTGGATTCGGAACATGCCTCTCAAATCTTCTTACTGAAAACGGAAATGATGTTTATCTTTGGGAATACAACGAAAAGGTAAGAGATGTAATACGAAAAGAGCATGAAAATACAGTTTTCCTTCCGGGAATAAAACTGTCAGAAAAACTAAAAGTGGTGGATGAGTATCAGAAGCTGCTGGGCGAAGAAAAGTTTGACTTTATTTTATTAGCGACACCATGCCAGTTTTTGAGAGGCATACTGAAAAATTTGAAAACTTCCTTGACGTATAAAGTAATAATTATAAATATTGCTAAAGGAATAGAAATAGCTTCGAAAAAAAGAATGTCAGAAGTAGTGGAGGAGGAACTGGACGGATGCGATTACGAATACGGGATACTCACAGGACCTACACATGCAGAAGATCTGGCAAAAAAAATGCCGTCGGCAATTCTTGCAGCATCAGTCAATCTTGAAACTGCCGAAAAAATACAGAAATTATTTAATAACGATTATTTAAGAGTATATACAGGAACAGATCTGATCGGTGCAGAGCTTGGCGGAGCACTGAAAAACTGTCTTGCTATAGCTGCGGGCATGGCAGACGGACTGGAACTTGGCGACAATTCCAAAGCAGCGCTTCTTACAAGAGGAATAAATGAAATAATAAGAATAGGAGAGTACTACGGAGCAGATCCAAAGACTTTTTTTGGTTTGTCCGGACTTGGTGACATTATAGTTACCTGTACAAGTAAACACAGCAGAAACAGATTTGTAGGCGAGCAGCTCGGCAAAGGAAGAAAACTTGCGGAAATATTAGAGAGTATGAACGGTATTTCAGAAGGATCAGAGACAATAAAAGCGCTTCATAATATTATTGTTGATGAAAACATAAATGCACCAATTTTTACTGAATTATACAAAGTCCTTTATGAAGATGAAACTCTGGAAAATTTATTTTATAACCTAATGAGTAGAAAACTAAAGTCAGAATTTTAGATGGAGATAGAGTATGGAAAAAGAATATAATTTAATTGATTTATATTTGAAGGATATTCAAAAATATGAATTATTAAATAGAGAAGAAGAATATGAACTCTTTAGAAGAATCAAGGAGGACGATTCTCAGGATGCAAGACACGAGCTTATTTTATCTAATTTAAGACTTGTAATAAGTATTGCAAAAAAATCTCTGGGGAACGGACTTCCGCTTATTGATCTGATAAGTGAAGGCAATATTGGTTTAATCAAGGCAATCAATAAATTCGACTATACTAAAGGACACAGATTTAGTACATATGCAGTGTGGTGGATAAAGCAGTCTATAAAAAAGGCTATTATTAATAAAGGAAGGGATATAAGAATACCTTCATATAAATATGAACAGCTTGCAAAAGTAAATAAAGTGATGGTTAACTATATAAATGATCATGGCGAGACACCAAGCGTAGCTTATATAGCGGAACAGCTGGAAATAAAGGAATATAAGGTAAGTCTCCTTATAAACGAATTTCAGGATATAATATCACTGAATGACGTCATAGGGGATAACATCTTTCTGGAAGATGTTATAGGGAATGAAGATAATATAGAAGAAAAAATAATAAAGAATGACCAGATAAACAAAATGCGTGAACTTCTTGATAATATATTAAGTGAAAGAGAAAGAGAGATAATAGAACTCAGATATGGATTATACAACAATAAAATGCATACCCTGAAAGAAATAGGCGATGAGCTGAATATAACAAGAGAGAGGGTAAGGCAGATAGAGAAAAAAGCAATTACAAAACTAAAATCTCATTTCCATGAGTTTTTTAAATAATATAAAGGAGGAATAATGCTAAATATAAAAGTAAATAGAAAAGATTTTCTCAAAGGATTACAGATAGTAGAAAATGCAGTATCGGAAAATAAAATCAGACCTGTAATTTCAGGTATTTTTATAGAAGCAAGAGAAAACGAAATATTTTTGAAAGGTACCGATCTTGAACTGTCAATAAACTTTAAGATAAACGGAGAAGTAAAAGAAAACGGCAAAATAGTTATTAAATATAAGCTTATAGAAGAATTTTTGAAGCAGATAGAGGATGAATTCATAGAGCTTATAGAAGAAAGCGGAAAAATAATAATAAAAACAGGAAAAATAAATTCGGAATTCTCTACTTATGATCCTGAAAATTATCCTGCCACACCTACTTTGGAATTAGGTGTAGAATATAATTTTGATAAGCAGAAGCTTTTGGAATCTATAGAAAAAGCCAGAATAGCAGCATCGCTTACACCTGAGAATCTTGCAGTTAACTGTATCAGATTTGAAATAGAGGAAAATAAGCTGAAGCTGGTATCTTCAGATACGTACAGACTGATTTATCTTGAGGAAGAACTGGATGAAGAAGAGAAAAACAAAGAAAGTCTGAGTGTGAGCATACCTCTGAAAACAATGGACGGCCTTCTAAAAATAATGAAGCTGACAAGTGAGGATAAAATTGTTTTAAAATCTGACGGAACAAAAGTATATTTCCAAATGGGAGATGTGGAAATTCTTACAAGAGTTATTGAATTGCAGTTCCCTGATTATAAAGCAATTTTAACAGGTGCCCAGTATGATAAAAAAATACTTCTTAATACAAAGGATTTTATTTCTGTATTAAAAAGAACACTTATATTCGTAAGGGATAACTATGAAGCTAAAAACAGCGGAATATTCAGCTTTGAAAATGACAAGCTTTTTTTGAACGGAATTAGTGAAAATGCTAAAATAAAAGAAGAAATACCAATTATAAAAGAAGGGGAAGATATTAAGATTTCCCTGAATGTAAAATTCTTACTGGACTATATTTCTACCATTACAGGAGAAGTTACGCAGCTGAAAATGCTTAATTCAAAGAGTTCGGTATTAATAACAGAAGAAAAAAATGATAAGTCGCTGTATCTTACAATGCCGTTGGCACTTAGAGATTAATAGCTTATCTGAATACACCTGAATTATAAGTGTATTAAAATAAAAATATAGTAGTAGTGTAATTAGGAGGAAGCATGGGAGCCTGGGGATATGGGTGTTTGGAAAATGATACAGCCCTTGATTTTATAGGTTATTTAGAAAATTATAAGGGGAAGGAACCTAGTTTAAAGAAAATATTAAGAGAAATGGAATATGATGCAGAGTATGTGGATTCAGATGTAGATGCCGAGATTCTTGCACTTGCAGCGGTAATTCTGAATCAGGAAAAGATAATAGAATTTACTGAAATAACAGAAGAAGTTCCATATCTGCCGCATACAAAAGATGATATAAAAGTATTAAAAGAACAGATTGAAGATATAGTTGCCAATTCTGAAAGCCATGAGCTTTATGAATTATGGGAAGAGACAGAAGCAGAAGACTTTAATGAATGGAAACAGGAAGTGGAGGATCTGGCAGAAGCTTTATCAGATCTTTTGAAATAGGAAAAAGGAGAGAAAATCTCTCCTTTTTACATTAGTATTTATTGAAATATAATTTCAGCTTTTTGATAAACAGATAGCTGGTTAATCTGTCCATATTCCGTTCATAGCAAAAGATTTACACGGTTTACCGGTTTTGTATTCAGCTTTGTATGCTTCCAGCTCTTTGTTATCCTGAATATTTTCATATATCATACGGAACATAGCACATTTAGCATAAATATTTCCAGCTTTATCAGCTTTTCTATAGTATTTTTCAGCTTTTTCAAAATTATTTTCTTCCTGATATTTAGCAGCTTTTGAAAATAACGAATCAGGATAAATTTTTACTCTCGTAATAAAAACTGCTGATATTTCAGCTGTTATCAAAATTATCAGTATAAAAATAAACAATGCTTTTTTCATTTTTTCCTCCTTGTTTCATTACTTATTCTATCATATAATCGGTTTTTAGTATAAAATATTTTATACAATTTTATTATGAAATAAATTACGGAATTTTGTTATAAAATATCATAGATTTTTAGAAAACAGACAGAATTTCAGCTGACGCGCAATTGCAAAAACAGCTTAGAAATGTTATAATTAAAGACAAACAAAAAATGGGAGAATTTTATAGTGAATATAACTTTATATAGAAAATATAGACCTCAAAATTTCGAGGAAATTGCCGGGCAGGGACATATAGTCAAGGCAATAAGAAATTCTTTAAAAGAAAATAAATTATCTCATGCTTATCTTTTCAACGGACCGAGAGGAGTGGGAAAGACTACAATAGCCAGATTAATAGCAAAAGGGGTTAACTGTCTGACTAACGGTATTTCCGACCATCCATGCGGTACTTGCGATAACTGCCGCGAAATAGCAGCGGGGATTTCTATGGATATGGTGGAAATAGATGCTGCTTCAAACAGAGGAATAGACGAGATAAGAGAGCTGAAAGAAAAAATAAACTATCAGCCTGTAAACGGCAATAAAAAGGTATATATAATAGATGAAGTTCACATGCTTACAAAAGAAGCATTTAATGCTCTTTTGAAGACTCTGGAAGAACCGCCTTCACATGTTATATTTATTCTTGCTACTACTGAGGTGGATAAAATACCTGATACTGTAATATCAAGATGTCAAAGATATGACTTTCTTCCATTAAATATGAATGATATTATAGAAATGCTGAAAATGGTTGCTGAAAAAGAAAATATAAAAATAGATGAGGAAAGTCTGAAGCTTATTTACAGAAAATCCGAAGGAAGCGCCAGAGACAGTTTTTCTATTTTTGAACAGGTAGCATCTAATTTTTCCGGTGAAGAAATAGATATAGAAAAGACTCAGACAGCTTTGGGAGTGATCCCTGACAAGCTTTTGAATGAATTTCTGACAGTGGTATCCAATGGAGATAAAATCGGCGGAATAGATTTTGTGGATAAATTATGGGAAGATGGTATTCTGATAGAAAATTTTCTGAAGGATTTTTCATATTTTTTGAAGGAAAATCTAAAAAGAGAGGATTCTATCGGGATAGACAGAACTTTATCACTAATAAGCGTAATTTACTTTGTTCTGGGAGAATTCAGATATGAAGAGGACAAAAGGCTGCTTGGTTATGTTCTTATAAATGAAATATTCAAACAAGAGGCACCCGTTGTTATTACAGAAGTAAGACAGGAATATAAAGCAGCAGAATCAGCTCCGAAAAGTACTCAGGAGATACCAGCGGGCAATACTCAGATACAGGAAACAGCTCCGAGTCCTTCTGTGGAACTTTCCGATCTTAATATAAATATTATAGAAAAAAAATGGCCTTTATTTAAGGGAGAGCTAAAAAAAGAGAGCATCATGCTGTCTGCATTCCTTACAGATACCACTCCTGTGGAGCTGGAGGGTGATAAGCTGATGCTGGGGCTTCCGGGATGGCAGTCCTTCCACCGTGAAAAAATAGAAGATAAAGATAATAAGCTTAAAATAGAAAAAATATTAAAAAAAATATACGGTGCGAAATTAATTATAAATACAAAATTAATCGGAGAACAGCCGAAAAATGAATCTGACGAATTCATCAATAAAGTCATAGACTTTTTTGATGCTGAAATAATTGAAAAAAAATAAGACGGGAGTGAATGGTATGAAAGTAAAAGTGATACTAAAAGAGAATATCAAGGGCGTAGGAAAAAAAGATGAAATAATAGAGGTTAAGGACGGTTATGCAAATAACTTTTTATTTGCACAGAATAAGGCAGTTCCTGCCACTGAGGAAAATATAAAGAAGCTTCAAAATAAAGCAGAAAAAAATAAGAAGGACCATGCTAAGGAAGTAAAAAAAGCAGAGGAAATAAAAGGAAAAATTAATAATAAGGAAATAGTTCTTGCAGTAAAGGCAGGAGAAAACGGAAAGGTTTTCGGATCAATAGGATCAAAGGAAATAGTGGATGAAGTAAAAAAAGTTTTTGGACTGGCTATAGATAAGAAAAAAATAGATGGTGAAAATTCAAGAATGAAAGA
Source organism: Sebaldella termitidis ATCC 33386 (assembly GCF_000024405.1). NCBI lineage: Bacteria > Fusobacteriati > Fusobacteriota > Fusobacteriia > Fusobacteriales > Leptotrichiaceae > Sebaldella > Sebaldella termitidis. The sequence goes on from NC_013517.1 coordinate 2,135,750, forward strand.
ATTAGGCGTTCATGATGTGGAAGTAAAGCTGCACAGCGAGGTAAAGGCCATATTAAAAGTGAAATTAATAAATAAGGAGTAAATATGGACCAGAATGCAGTAAAAACACCATATAATATAGAAGCGGAAGAGGCGCTTCTGGGGTCAATATTCATAAAACCCGATGTTCTTTCGGAAATTATAGAGCTTGTTACAGAAGATGATTTTTATAAAAATAACTATAAAATTATTTTTATGGAAATGAAGGAAATATACAGAAGTTCAGCAGTAATAGATTCATTACTGCTGATAAATTCTTTAAACAGAAAAGGTGTTCTGGAAGATATAGGCGGAGAACAGCTTATATATGACCTTACAGAAGCAGTTCCTACTGCTGCCAATGCAAAGATGTACGCACAAATAATCAGAGACAACGCAGTGCAGAGAAAGCTGATAGATACAGGAAGTAAAATAGTCGAAATGGCCTATAAAGGTTATGATGATGTGCAGACAATGCTTGATAAATCTGAAAGCATGATTTTTAAAATAGCAGAATTCAAGCAGAAAAAAGACGTAATAACATTAAAGGAACTGGCAAATCTGGAATTGGAAAGAATGGAAAAAATGCCTAAAGGATCAGGAATAACAGGTATCAGTTCAGGATTCACGGATTTTGATTCTATGACAAGCGGATTTCACGGTTCTGACCTTCTTATTCTTGCGGCAAGACCTGCTATGGGGAAAACCGCTTTTGCTCTAAATCTGGCACTGAATATAGCAAGACAGAATAAATCAGTGCTGGTTTTCAGTCTGGAGATGTCAAATGTGCAGCTTTACCAGAGACTTCTTGCAATGGAGACAAGGATACCGCTTACTAAGCTGAGAGAAGCAAGGCTATCGGAAACAGAATGGGCTGCACTGGCAAACGGAGTCGGGAAGCTTGCAGATCTTCCGTTTTATATCTCTGATGCACCGGGAATCAATGTTCTTGAGATAAAAGCAATAGCACGTAGACTGAGAGCCGAGGGGAAGCTGGATGCTATTGTAATAGATTATCTTCAGCTTATTACAGGTACTGACGGAGGAAGAAAGAGCAGGGAGCAGGAAATATCAGAGATATCAAGATCATTAAAAATAATAGCCAAAGAGCTGGATATTCCTGTAATAACACTTTCACAGCTGTCAAGAGCACCGGAATTAAGAGCAGATAAAAGACCTATGTTATCAGATTTGAGAGAATCCGGAGCCATAGAACAGGATGCCGATATAGTTCTGTTTTTATACAGAGATGAATATTATAATGAACAGAACAGGGGAGAAGGCGGCGAAAGTACTCCTAATCCTGAGCCGGCAGTGGTAAATAACATACCGGTAACTGAGGTAATTATAGGTAAGCAGAGAAACGGTCCGGTGGGAACCGTAAAAATAGGATTTCTGAAAGAACAGCAGAGATTTGTAAATATAACTTTCAGAACGGATTAATAACTTATAGACAGCTGTACTTAATTATATGAAAAAGTCTTTCATCTTTAAATCAGACTGTAAGACAGCGCATAAGATTAATTAGGAGGAAAAATGAACACAAGAAAAATCGAATTATTAGCACCCGCAGGTAATCTTGAAAAACTGCAGTCTGCATTTCATTTTGGAGCAGATGCCTGCTATATAGGCGGAAATGCTTTTAATTTAAGAGGGATGTCAGCAAATTTTAAGAACCCTGAACTGGAAGAAGCAGTAAAATTTGCACATAATATAAATAAAAAAATCTATATAACCTTAAATATATTTGCACATAATAAAGAGATTGACCATCTTCCGGAATTTATAAAATTTCTGGAAGGTGCAAATGTAGATGGAGTAATAGTAGCAGATTTAGGAGTTTTTCAGCTGGTAAGGGAAATAGCCCCTGATCTTGATGTGCATGTAAGTACACAGGCTAATAATACAAACTGGAGAAGTGTAAAGCTGTGGAAAGATTTAGGAGCTAAAAGAGTAATACTTGCCCGTGAAATGTCTCTTGATGAAATAAAAGAAATAAGGGAAAAAGTTCCTGACATTCAGCTGGAAGTGTTTATTCACGGAGCAATGTGTATGGCAGTATCGGGAAGATGTCTTCTGAGTAATTATTTTACAGCAAGAGATGCTAACAGGGGAGTATGCGCACAAAGCTGCAGATGGAATTATAAGGTTGTCGCGGAAAACAGACCCGGACAGTATCATGATGTGGTAGAGGATGAAGACGGTACATTCATATTTAATGCAAAAGATCTCTGCACTATTGAGTTTATAGACCAGCTCATAGAAACAGGAGTAGATTCGCTGAAAATAGAAGGACGTATGAAAAGCATCTATTATAATTCCACAGTAGTAAAACAATACAGAGAAGCAATCGACCTCTATCTGAAAGGTGAGTATAAATATGATCCTAAGTGGCTTCATGAGCTTCAGACAATAAGCCACAGACTTTACTCAAAAGGATTTTATTTGGGAAAAACAACAGAGGAAGACCAGAATTATAATACTAATCTATCTTACAGCCAGACCTATCAGTTGGTAGCAAATGTACTGGAAAAAAGAGAAAATAATCAGTATCTGCTTCAGATAAGAAACAGGCTGTCAGTCGATGATGAGGTAGAATTGATAAGACCTGCAGGAGATCCGCAAAAATTCAGAATAACAGAATTTTTAAATACAAAAAATGATGAGACAGTAAATGTAGTGCACCCTAATACACTTGCACTTATTACAAGCGAACTGGAAATGGAACCAAAGGACTTATTAAGAGTAAAGCTTCCTTTAGGCGAAAGTGAAAGCGATATAGATAAAGAAAGTAATTAACAAAGAACTTGCCTTGAAGGTGAGTTTTTTTCTTTATTGATATAAAAACTAAAATTAGACTTATTTTAAAATATAGTATAAAATGTAGTTATAATAATGTAAAGGAATGATAATATGAATTTTCTTGGGCATTCAAGAATCTCTATGGAGATTGACATAAAAACTATGTATGGTAATTTTACGGGTGATTTTTATAAAGGCAGACTGGAGAATCTTAAGCTTCCCTCTGATGTGAAAAACGGTTTGTTTCTGCATAGAAAAATAGATTCAATATCTGATACAGGAAATATTCTTACCGAAAAGATAGATAAAAAATTCTCTATTTTCAGGGGGGTTATTTCTGATATTATAATAGATCATTTTCTTGCACTGGAATGGGAGAAGCTGTTTAATGAAGACCTGAATGACAGTATAAAAATGGTATACAGAGAACTGGACAAATACAGGGATATTTATACGAAAGATTTCACAGAAGTTTATAACTGGATATCCCAAAATAACATACTCTATTCTTATAAAAATCCTGAGAATATAAAAAAGACTTTTGCAGGAATTTCTAAAAGAGTGAGAAAAGGAAATATATTAACAGAGGTATATGATGAGCTTATAAAAAAATATGATTTATTCCACAGGCTGGGTATAGAGGAATTCAGGAGGACAGCAGATATCGTCCATACAGAATACGCACCTTTTGACAATAAATAAGCTGTCAAAGGTAATTCTATATAATAAAGTTCTTTAGTTATGATATAATACGAAAAATAAGTTTTGTATTCAAGAATTTAGTGTAAAATAAGGAGTGTGAAATGTCAGAAAATAAAGAAAATATAGAGAAAAAAGAATTAGCAGAGGAAAAAGAAAATAATACGGAAATTTCTGAAGAAAATACTGAGATATCTCAGGAAAATACAGGAAAAAATATTTCGGAAGAAATAGAACCGGAAACAGGAGAGGATAAAAATCCCGAAATTTTTATCCATGAAACTGAAGAAGAAGCTAAAATTGAAGAAAATCCTGAAGAGGAGCTTTTGGATGAAAATATTAAGGATAAATTTGACCCCGCAAAGTATGTTCCTTATGATCCAGGGGTAAAGAGCCGCGGAAATAGCAGCAAGCTTCCTTATATAATATTTGGAATTATAGTGGCTTTGGGAATACTTCTTTATATTATAATTGGAAACATGGGAGGCGGTAATAGAATAGGCGACCTCGCTCAGGAAGAAGAACAGACTGAAATTGAACAGACTGCTGCTCCAAGCACAGATATTAATGATTATAAAAAGAAATACTGGAGCGGCGATTCGAGCATAACGATAACAGATGCTTTCTCAGGATATAAAAATGCTAAAAATATAGAATATCTTTTGTATGAAAAAGATGGAAGAACGGTTTTTCAGGTTAAGGCAGAGCTGGAGGTAAAGCAGATTCTCGATTATAACGGTCCTGATATAAAAATCGGAAATGACGGAGACCTGTCTGAAACAGCATATCTGTATTTCAGAAAGCATCAGAATGATATAAAGATTTATGATAACAGTTATTTTTATATACCAAAGGAAAATACAGGAAGTGAAAATCTGGATTTATCCAAAAGAGAAGTAGAAATAACAAACGGGAACGAAGTATATAAAGCTGAGTATTCCAATGGTTTGAATGATATATATAATGACAGTTTTAATTATGGTGCAATGCTGAAAAATATGAATAATTTTTATTTAAAAGTAGTTCCTAAAAAATCAACTAGTATAAGCGTAAAATTTGAAACTAAGGAAAAGGCTGATGAGGAATTAAATAAGGTATATCAGCACCTCACGGGAATACTTAATGATGACCAGAAGTCAAAGCTTACATCTTCCCAAAAAGCATGGCTGGATTACAGAGACAGCGAGTTTAAATTTTTGAATTCTGTATTCTTTATAAAAGATATACCAAATTCTGCAGAAATTTCGAATAGATTTTCTGAAAAATACAAAATAAAAATAATAGAAAACAGAATCAGCGAATTGAATACATATAAAGAACTGGTAGATAAAAAAGGTACAGTAAAACTTGATGAAACAGAAATAAACAAGCAGATGGAAAATCTGAAGCAGAGATATGCAACACTGCTTACACATCTGAGCGGTGACAGTCTGCAGTTTATGAAAGATTCGGAAACAAAATGGTCTTCTTTTGCAGATACTGATCTGATATTCGTTCAGAGCCTTTCTGCTGTACTTCCGGAAGGAGAAACATCACAGTTTTCAATAGGATTTGAGCCTTACAGTATAAGACTGAAGATGCTTCAGGTATATGATGATATCTTATTTTAAGAAGATCGTACTGTAGTTTATCAAATAAGTAAAAAAACATATATAAATAAAACAGGAATTATCATTTTACAGATAATTCCTGTTTTTTATTTTAATAAATTATTTTTAAAAGAAACCTTCGAGTCCCATTCTGTACTTATTCTGAAGTTCCACAGGCTCTGTACCGACTTTGAATAATGCTGTTCTTTTATCCATATTATCAGTATCAAGAAGACCGGTTTTCAAATCAATATCTCTCATAGAAAGATCCTTACTTTTTATGTAGTCATCAATAAAGGCAAAATTACCTACTTCAAATCCTTCAAGATTAACAACAGTCTGCATATAGTTTTTCCAGATAGGAGCAGCAGCAGCTCCTCCAGTCATTCCGCCGCCCATAGATTTATTATCATCGTTACCGACATATACTATGGTTACCAGTGTAGGTGTGTATCCTGTGAACCATGCAGAACCATAGTCACTTGTAGTTCCAGTCTTTCCGGCTTCCGGTATAAGCTGTCCGTTTTTAAATACTTTTGCACTTTGACCTGTACCATATTTTACCGCACTTTCAAGCATGAAAGTAATCAGTGCCACATCTTCAGGTTCATATATTTTTACTTTTTCCTGTTCTTTTTTAGCATCATAAATAACTTCACCATATTTATTTTCTATTTTATATATAAATATAGGTTTAACTCTGTAACCGCCGTTAGCAATAGCTGAATAAGCCTTTGCCATATTAAGGGGGTTAGTGGTAATAGATCCTAAGGCAAGGGTAAGATCCCGAGGGAAGTCTCCGCCTTCTATACCGGCATCACGCCAGATTTTTTCCACTTTATCTATACCAATCTGCTGTAATAATTTTACAGGTACTACGTTATTTGAGATTTCAATGGCTTTTAGCAGACTCATGCCGCCTCTGAATTTTCTGTCATAGTTATTCGGGCTCCATCCAGGAGTGGTAAAAGGAGAATCCTCTATAACAGTATTCATAGGAATATTCTGCTGTATTGCAGCCAGATAAATAAACGGCTTATATGATGAACCGGGCTGTCTTGTAGAGCTTATTGCCCTGTTAAAATCACCTTTTCTGTAATTTTTCCCGCCGACCATAGCTTTTACAAATCCTGTATTAGGATCCATTGAGATTAATGCTCCGTTTAGTTTTTCACGTCTTTTCAGGTTGTAATTATTGTGAAAAGCTTTGTAAGCAGCTCTCTGCATATCAAGGTCAACTGTAGTATATATTTTATATCCATCAAACAGAGCTTTTTGATCGCTCTCATTGATTTTTAGTATTCTTTTTGCTTCGCTTATAGCAATAGATGTAAATTCCGGCGCATTATTTGAAACCGAAATTTGTTCGTCTTCATTCAGATCAGCATTTAAGTCGCTGTTTTTAGAAAGTACAATTTTTTGGTTCAATGCTTCTTCATATTGTGCTTCGGTAATAAACTTATATTTGTACATCTGTGCCAAAACTACCTGCTGACGTTCTATTGCATTTTTCATATTTTTTGTAGGCGAATATTTTGTAGGAGATTTTGGAATACTTGCAAGTATCGCAGCTTCAGCAATTGTAAGATCCTTTGGTTCCTTATCAAAATATTTTCTTGCTGCATTTTTGATTCCGTATGATCCGTTACCAAAATAGATGGTATTTAGATAATTTTCAAGAATTTCGTCTTTAGTATATCTTCTCTCTATCTCAATAGCAAGCAGAGCTTCTTTCAGCTTTCTGTCAAATGATCTTTCAGGAGACAGAAATGCATTTTTCGCAAGCTGCTGGGTAATGGAACTTCCGCCTTCTTTGGCGCTGCCGGTAACATTAGATAATACTGCTTTACCGAGTCTCATAAAGTCAAAACCATGGTGTGTTCTGAATTTTCTGTCCTCTATAGCAAGAAAAGCGTTCTGAACATCCATGGGAACTTCGCTTATATGAACCGGAGCCCTGTTTTCCAAAGTGATGATGTCCAACTGGTTTCCATTAATGTCATAAATAACAGTAGGGGAAATAGGCTGGTAATTTTCAATTACTTCTGAATTGGGAAGCTCTTTCTTTACCTGATATACAAGAACCCCCACGGCAATAAGCAATGCTATAAATAGAAAAATAAAAATTTTTATTGCTATAGATAATTTTGATTTCATTAAATCAACTCCCTTTTTACTTTTAGCTGTCCGCATGCTGCAGCAATATCCTGCCCTTTTGTTTCTCTTAAGGTTGCATTGATATTGTTTTTCAATAAAATTCTATAAAATTCCTGTTGTCTGGTTTTGGAAGGAGTCGCGTATGACTTTCCTGCTACCGGATTATAAGGAATCAGGTTTACAAGACAGCTGAATTCTCTGAGAAACTTAGTAAGCTCAAATGCATCATTTTTACTGCAGTTGAAATCATCAATAAGGATGTACTCGAAGCTTATGCGTTTTTTAGTTTTCTTCTGGTAAGCCAAAAGGCTTTTTTTCAAATCCTTAAGAGGATATTTTTTGTTTACAGGCATAATTTTACTACGATATTCATCGTTTACAGAATGCAGTGACACTGCAAGATTTACCTGTGAGTCCAGATCTGTAAATTTTTCAATATACGGAACAAGTCCGCTGGTAGAAACAGTAAAATTTCTTTTAGAGCAATTCTGTCCGTCGATACTGTTCAGAATGTCTATAGAGTCCATAACATTGTCAAAATTCAGAAAAGGTTCCCCCATTCCCATAAAAACAACATTATCAAGTTTATTACCCTTTTGGTTCAGATATTTCTGTACATAATAAAACTGCATCAAAATTTCGGAAATATCCAGATTTTTTTCAAATTTCATCGTGGCAGTAGCACAGAATTCACATCCTAAAGCACAGCCGGCCTGTGATGAAACACAGAGAGTATAACGGTTTTTATGACCAATAAGAACACTCTCAATCAAGACATTCCCCTGTAATTTAAATAAAAATTTTTCAGTATTATCATTTTCAGAAATCAGGTGATCCAACAGAGTAATCTCCGGTATAAAAAAATTTTTACTTAAAATATTTCTGTTTTCTTTTGAAATATTGGAAAAATTATCAAAATTATCTTCCATTTTATTATGAAGCCAGTTAAATATCTGTTTAACATTATATTTTTTGAAATTTAGTTTTAAGAGTTCTTTTTCCAGAGTATCGTATTTTAAGCCTGATATATTAAGTTTTTCGATTATTATCACCTTCATGTTTATGATATACATGATATTTTATCATAAAATGGATAAAAACAAAAGATAATTTGAAATTGTAAGTAAAATTATGTATAATATAAGAAAGATTATTTAAAGGAGAAAAAAATGAGAAGGTTCATGATCTTATTTTTGTTATTATTTACGGCAGTATTTGTTTTTGGGGATATGCTTCATTCTGATTATCAGGTAAGTAATGACAGAGTCTATTTAATTAATCCGATTTTTTATGAGAATATAAAAGTTAAAGATGCAGGTAACGGAAGATATGAAGTTACTGACACCGGAGATTTTAATTTTATTTCGAATTCCGGAAGAAATATCGCTTTTTCTCTGAAAAACGGCGAGCTTACCGGAAGCTTTACGGAATATTATGAAAACGGATTGAAATTATCAGAGGGAAGTTATGTAAACGGGAAAAAAAATGGAAAATGGTATACGTATAATGACAGCGGTAGAAGATGGATACAGGAAACGTATAAAGATGGAAAGCTTGACGGCGAGTATGTGGAATGGTATTCGAATACAGGACAGGAAAAAATAAAGGGAAACTATGTCAATAATAAGAGAGTAGGAAAGTGGAATACTTATTATACCAACGGTCAGAGAGAATCAGAAGGCAGCTACAGCAATAACCAGAAAGACGGTAAATGGACAACATGGTATAATTCAGGAATAAAAAAACTGGAAACAGAATATTCTAATGGTGAAATATCGGGAGATGACATAGCTTATTACGAAAACGGCAATGTTTTTTATAAAGGAAAATATCGTAATGGCGAAGGAAGTGTTGTTTCTTATTTCAGTTCGGGAGAGCTGAAGTTTGAAGGGAACTATAAATTAAGAAAAAAAGAGGGTACATGGAAATACTTTGATAAAAGTGGAAATATTGTAGCTACAGAAATATATAATAACGGAATTTTACAATATTAACGAATTCTAAAAATCAGGAGGTATTTGTATGGGTATACTTGAATCGCTCATAGTAGGTGCAGTAGCCGGAATTATAGCAAAGGCACTTATGGGGGAAAGATATAGTTTCATAGTAACAATTATTATAGGATGCATAGGTGGTCTGATTGGCGGACTTATATTCCATGGTACTTATGGATTGTTTGCGCAAATACTGGTTTCAGCTGTAGGAGCTATTATATTTTTAGTAATCCTCGGTTTTTTTAAAAGAAAATTCTAACTTGAAATATGGGGCTTTTTGCCTGAATGAAGATGACCTGAAAATATGGTCGTCTTTTTTTGTGCTGTATTTATTATAGTATAAAAGGTGTAAGTTTAGTTTTCTTTTAAAAAAATTAACCTAATGAACCAAAAGATATTATTAGGCAATATAAAATAATATATGATAGAATATTATATAAATTTGCATTATATTAAAAAAATAAAAAGATAACATCTGAAATATAAATAAAAATGTCTGGATATCAGCAGGATATATACGAGATATTTTATTAAATATAAAAAATAAAGGAGGAATTAATGCTAAATCATCAGGGAACTGAAATTATAGAAACAGAAAGACTGTTATTAAGAAAATTCAAATACAGCGATACGGAAAATATGCTGAAATACTGGATCAGCGACCCGGCTGTGCAGCATATGTATTCTGAACCTGTCTATTCCACAAAAGACGAAGTAAAAGAACTGCTGGAGAAATATATAAAAAACTATGAAAAAGAGGATTACTACCGATGGGCGATAATTGACAGGAAAGAAAATGTCTGTATAGGTCAGATAGCCTTTTTTCTGGTAGACAATAAGAATCATTTTGCAGAAATAGAATATTGTGTGGGAAGAGATTTTCAGGGGAAGGGACTGGCAACAGAAGCTGCGCGGGCATTACTGAATTTCGGATTTGGGAAAGTAAATTTTCACAGAATTCAAATTTGTCATAAAGAGCATAATCTTGCATCCAAGGCAGTAATATTGAAATGCGGGTTTAACTTTGAGGGAGGTCTGCGGGATTTCTTTTTTATGGGTGATACTTATGTTACCAGAATGTACTACTCACTTTTGAAAAATGAGTGGAATACATCAAATAAATCATAGATTTTATTTATGTATAAGGTAAGCATATTTATCTGAAATATATTAATAAGAGAAAAAATAATATGATATAATCAAAAAAATAAATGATGAAGGAAGAAAAATGGGAAAAATAAAATATGACAAGATATATGAAGACCTTAAGGAAAAAATCGAGTCGGAAGTATATAAAAACCAGCAAAAGCTTCCATCTGAAAATAATTTGGTAAAGGAATATAAATGTTCGCGCAATACATTAAGAAGAGCAGTGGCACAGCTGGCATCAAGCGGTTATGTACAGAGCCTTCACGGAAAAGGTGTGTATGTAATATATGAACAGCATAAAAAACCGGATTTCATGCTTGGGGATATTGAGAGCTTTAAAGAGGCCGGCATAAGAAACAGCAGTGAAAATAAAACAAAAGTTGTCTGTTTTTCCGAGCTGACTGCTGATGAGAGCATAAGCAGAAAAACTGGTATTCCTGAAGGAACTGATATATATTATATTCAGAGAGTAAGATTTATGGACAGTCAGGCATTGATAATAGACCATAATTATTACAGGAAAGATATAGTAAAGGATCTTACCCTGGAGATAGCAGAGGATTCCATATATGAATATATAGAAAACGAGCTGAATGAAAAGGTAATTACGACCAAACGTATTATTACCGTGGAAAAAGCCGGAAAAGACGATTTCAGATACCTGAATCTCCAAGAATATAACTGTGTAGCGGTAATAAGTAATTATACCTATAATGCTGACGGGATAATGTTCGAGTATACGCAGTCAAGACACAGACCGGATTATTTTATGTTTTTCGGGCAGGCGCAGAGAATAAAAAAGAGCTGACTAAATATTCCGGAGCTGTATTCAGATCAGGTGAAATTTTTGTATTTTCATATTTTGCAGACAGTTATAATCGGAAAATACAGAATTCTGTAAAAAAATTATAAAAGTATCTTTCTTTTATAGTGTTTTAAGTGTTATAATAAGAAAAAATAATTGATGGCGGTTTTGTATGAAAGTAATATTGGATAAAAAGTTAATAAATGAAAAAGGATTAAAGGATTTTGATCTGGATCCTGTTAATAAAGACCTTGTTGCTGTGGGGAAGAAGCTTTATTTTGTATCGCAGGATTTGGAAGGAAAAGTAATTATTAAGGAACTCGGCGGAAAATTGAAGAATATAGAGGGAGTAAAATTTATAAAGGAAGAAAATCAGCTCTTTGTATCAAATTCTTTTCTTGTTCTGACTATGTACGGGGAGATTTTCAAATATTATGACAGAAAACATAAAGCGTCCAAAACAGTGTTTTCTATGGAAAGAACACCTGATTATATAAATTTTACCACAAATGGGAAGATAATATATCTGATGGACGATACTCTTTATTCATATAATCCTAATTCCGAAATGACTATAAAAAAGCCTGTTATTAATAAAAATAATGAAAACAGAGGGAAATACAAAATATATGTAAACGGTGAAAATATAGTATTAAAGCATCGTGCACTTCATTCACAGGAAAATACCATAAGTATTTTTGATGAGAAGCTGGAAGAGATTTTTAATATAAAAACTGTAAAAAATCATATATACTCAAGTATATCAGAACTTCAATATATTGCAGGCACAGAAGACGGAGAAGTGGAAATATGGGATGTGATCACAAAAGAGCTTTATAATTCCGTGAAGATAAGCGACTATCGCATATCTTACATTGAAAAGACAAAGGAAAATTACCTTCTAGGTCTCTCTTCGGGAGAATTAATCATAACAGACGAAAAATTCAGAATAGAGAAAAAGCTGAATCTTCATAAAGGCGATATTTTGAAAATAAAGGCCAATGATGAAAGAATATTCACACTTGGAATGGATTATAATATATTAAGTCTGAAAATATTGAAAAATGAGGAAACTGATATTGAAAGACGCGGCTTTATGCAGGAATATAATATAAATGACGAATATTTTGAGTTTTTTACTTATGAAAGAATAGAAGCTGTAAGAAATTTTATAAGAGAATTAAAAATAAAAAATATATCATATAATCCAAAGGAAAATCTTATATTTAAAGTATTTTCAGAGCCGCTTTCGGAACAAAAAATATGTATACCGGTAAAAGAGCCGTATACTCAGGGAAATACCGCAACAGGACTTGCATTGGAAATGGAAAAAAATTCATGGACTGATCCCGAACTGAATAATTCTTTGAGAAACATACTGAAATTGCTTTATAAAACATATATGGGCACTTCAAAAGATTTGAATTATATAAGGGAAGATATAGAAAAGCATATATTTAATATTCTTCCTCCGGACAAAATTTTTAAATACTGGCAGAAAAACGGAGTACTTCTTTTGAATACGGTTTTGACAATTGCGGAAACAAAAGCAGCTGATCATAGTAAATTTTGGACACCTTTTACACAGGAACTGCTGGAATTTATCTCAGAAAAAAATAAAAATATCACATATTTTTTATGGGGAAAAGATGTGCAGGCATTTGAGAAAAATATAAAAAGCGGAGAAATAATCAAACATAATCATCCGTCTGTATGGGGAAATCCTGAAAATGAGAAAGATTTTTTGAACAGCAGCTCATTTGAGAAAACAAAAGGAATTATAAACTGGCTTGGGTGTGAAATGGAACGAAAGACGACATTATTTTAAATAAATATTTATGACTGTTAAAAAGGCTTTTTTAGGAAGCCTTTTAATTATATGGCGGTCATACAGGAATTAGCAGGCTGTTATTTTATAAAATCGGGAATAAAATGATTATTTCTTGTAAATTATACACTAAAGTATTATAATAAAAATATATTTAAGTATTACTAAAATATTATGATAAGAGGTGATTTTATCGTGAAAAAGGTGATATTAATGTTAATGACATTATTGTCCGTAGGAACATTCAGTGCATCGGAGATAGCATGTGTGGAAACAAGGGAGCGTCCGAGACCTGAGGGTGTGGTAATAAAAGGAGACGGTATATATTATGACAACAAAAAGGTAGATACTGATGTGGAAAAACCAAGAATTTTGAAAAAAAAGTATGATCTTGAAAATTTTTATAAAAGTGATAACGAATTAAAGCTGAAAAGACAGGGAGATGAAGGTTACAGAGCTGAAAACAACGAATACTTTATTACAGCCGGGAGACTTTATTATAAAAATTATCAGATAAATAAAAATAATTATAAAAATCTGGCAGCGGTAGGGCAGGTACGGTATTCTACCACAGGTCACTGCAGTACATATACTGTATATAATGACATTATAAAAGCTGATAATTCCTATATAATAGGAGGAAACAGCTATGCTTCCATAAATAAATATATTTCTGATGTCCTTGGAAATGAAAATGTAAAGTTGTTTTATATTTTGCTGGATAACAGACTTACTGTATATAATTATTTTGAAAACGGGTCGTTTATGAATAATTATGTGTATAATTCATCAAAAAATATGTTTATAGCCGATGGCGTGCAGGAAGTAAGGGACAAGAATTACAAAATTTTATATAAAACGACTTTTAAAAACGGAACAGGATATATGAAGGTTTATGATGACAGTCTGAGCCTTGTGGAGGAAGGAAAGTACGAAAATTCCAAAAAAGTAGGCAACTGGAAGTCATATTAAGTTTGATTTCTGCCGGAATAATCAGAGAAAGTGGATTATTCCGGCTTTTATATTTTAAACATAAAAATCTTTTTATATACTGAATTGAAAAAGATTTTTTATGCCCGATGAATTATGGTATAATATTACAGAATAAAAGAATAATAGATAATAAAAAACAGAAATAAAGGAGAAAAAAAATGCCAAAAGCCGTAATATTAGATACAAGTGCCATTATGTACAGAACACACTTTGCTCTTATGGGAATGAGGAATTCCAAGGGGAAAGCTACAGGTGCGACATATGGTTTTATAAATACCCTGAACCTTATAATAAAGGAGTTTTCTCCTGATTATCTGGTTGCCTGCCTTGATGTCAAGAGATCCGAGCTGAAAAGAACCTCAGAGCTTACTGAGTATAAAGCTCACAGAGAGGATATGCCGGAAGAACTGGTATATCAGATTCCTAAAATAATGGAAGTTTTGGATGCCTATAATATACCTAAGTATAAAGTAGACGGCTACGAGGCGGACGATGTCATTGCCACGCTTGCCAAGAAGTTTTCGGATGATAATAATGAGGTATTTATAGTAACAGGTGATAAAGATCTTATGCAGCTTATAAAGGATAATATAAATATAGCACTGCTGGGAAAAGGAGACGGTAAAAGCCAGTTTAAATATATACAGACAGAGCAGGATGTAGTAGAATATCTCGGAGTAAGACCTGATCAGGTAATAGATCTTTTCGGTCTTATGGGAGATAAGTCGGACGGAATTCCGGGAATACAGGGAATAGGGCCTAAAACCGGAGTGGAGCTGATATCAAAATACGGAAATCTTGAAACATTATATGAGAATATAGAAGAGATAAAGGGGAAAAGAAAAGAAAAGCTGGAAAATGAAAAAGAAAATGCATTTTTGAGCAGAGAACTGGCAACAGTTCATATGGATCTTGATGTAGAATATAATAAAGAAAAGCTTAAATATGAAGAAAAAAATATGGATAAGCTCATACCTTTATATAAAGAAATGGAATTCAAAAGATTTCTTGAGGATGCAGAGCGTGCGAAAAAGATCGCGAATCCGCTTCAGGGAACTTTATTTCAGACAGCTGTACAGGAAAAAATACCTGCTGTGAAAGAGGAAAAAAAAGAGACTCCGTTTCAGTATGAAATAATAGAGACTTTGGAAAAGGCAGAGGAAATAACAAAAATAATAGGTGATGAAGTAACTGTATTTGATAATGAGCTGGGATTTGGAATTTCCAATAAAGAAAAGAATTATTATATTCCTGCGGCAATTATTTCAGATAAAGCAGATTTTCTGAAAAAATTTAAGGATAAGAATGTAAATGCTTATAATATAAAAGAGCTTTTTAAGTCAGGCCTTGAATATAAGGATTACTTTGATATTATGCTTGTCTGGTATGTATTGGGAACTGAAGCAGCACAGGATCTGGAAAGTATAATTTTTTCAGAGTTTCAGGTACTT
The DNA here is from genome assembly GCF_000024405.1 of Sebaldella termitidis ATCC 33386. NCBI lineage: Bacteria > Fusobacteriati > Fusobacteriota > Fusobacteriia > Fusobacteriales > Leptotrichiaceae > Sebaldella > Sebaldella termitidis. The sequence continues at coordinate 2,151,235 of NC_013517.1, forward strand.
TTGGAGAAGTATGAGGTGGAATTTAAGAAGCAAAATATGGATGAAGTTTCTCCTGAAAGAAAAGCGGAGTTTCTTACAAAAAGATCTTATTATATGACGAGATTAAAGGAAATTCTCGGACATCGTCTGGAAGCAGAAGGCTTGAATAACGTTTATGAAAATATAGAAAAGAAACTGGTTCCTGTTCTTGCTGATATGGAGAAAAAAGGCATACTGATAGATCCGGACTATTTTGGAAAATATGGAAACGAGCTGAAAAATAATCTTGCTGAAATTGAGAAAAATATATATGGACTTGCAGGTGAGGAATTTAATATTAATTCTCCAAAGCAGCTTTCGGAAATATTATTTGAAAAAATGATGCTTGATCCGGTAAAGAAAACCAAAACCGGATATTCGACAGATGTAGAGGTTCTTGAAGTTCTTGCAGCACAGGGTGTGGAGGTAGCAGAAAAGATACTGGAATACAGAGGTTATACCAAGCTTTTGACAACATATGTAGAGCCGCTTCCAAAGCTGGCAGACAGTGAAAACAGAATTCATACTACATTTCATCAGAATGGTACTGCTACAGGAAGACTTTCTTCAAGTAATCCCAATATACAAAATATCCCGGTAAAAACAGACGAGGGAATAAAAATAAGAAGAGGATTTGTTTCTGAAGAAGGATGGAGCTTTATATCTTTTGACTATTCACAGATAGAGCTCAGAGTATTGGCAGAACTGTCAGAGGACGAGACTCTCATACTGGCATACCAAAAGGACAAAGATCTTCATGACCTTACTGCAAGAAAGCTGTTTTTTAAAACAGATGAGGAGCCGGTAAGCAGAGAGGAAAGAAGTATTGCAAAGGTAATAAATTTCAGTATTTTATACGGGAAAACTCCTTTCGGACTGTCAAAGGAGCTGAAAATACCTATGGGCGATGCAAAGCTGTATATAAATAAGTACTTTGAGGAATATCCCAGAGTAAGAACATTTTTGAATAGTGTACTTCAGGAGGCAAAGCTGAACGGCTTTGTAGAAACATTATATGGGACAAGAAGATATATTACTGGAATAAATTCTTCGAATAAAAATATAGAAGCACAGGCTGACAGAATGGCTGTAAATACTGTCGTTCAGGGAACAGCGGCTAACATCATAAAAATAGTAATGGTAAAGCTGTATGAAGAATTTAAAGATAAGGAAGATATAAATATGCTGCTTCAGGTTCATGATGAACTTATCTTTGAAGTGAAGAATGAGTCTGTGGACAAGTATCTGAAAGAAATAGACAATATTATGGAAAATACAATAAAGCTGAAAAATGTAAGGCTTGCAGCAAACGGCAATGTGGGAAAAAACTGGGGAGAGCTGAAATAATATATTTACAGTATGAATTTTAATCCTGAAATTAACAGATTACTCTTTACATTTGCAGCTATAATTATGATAATAAACAGCTAGGCAATTTATTAATGCTTTATTATGTTTTTTACTTTGATAAAATTATTGGAGGATGTAAATGAGGGGGAAAGATAAAGACGGAGGTATACATAATGGAAAAAGTAATAAAAAAGTTCGATGAGCTGACTCTGAATGAACTGTATGATATCCTTAAGCTGAGGGTAGACATATTTGTAGTGGAGCAAAACTGTCCGTATGGTGAGCTTGACAATAAAGACAAGGAATCCATACATATTTTTTACAGGGAAAATGGTGAAATTACTGCTTATCTGCGTATTATTCCGAAGTTTCTTTCTTATGAATCCGTATCAATGGGAAGAATATGCGTAAAACAGGAATTCAGAAGCAGAAAGCTGGGCAGGGAAATAGTAAAGGATGCAATAAATTATATAGAAAAAGATTTGAAGGAATATATAATTACAATAGGAGCTCAGGAATATCTGAAGGATTTTTATGTATCTTTTGATTTTAAGCCTGTATCTGATATATATGACGAGGACGGAATAAAGCATCTGGATATGCAGAGAAAATGTTTGGGCGCAACAGAATAATATGATCAAAGGAGTAAAAAAATGGAACTGCTTATAAAAAAATATGACAAACTTACGCTTGACGAGCTTTATGCATTAATAGAGGCAAGAATAGAGGTATTTATAGTAGGTCAGATAGGGGCATATCAGGATCTTGACTTTAAGGATACAGAAAGCTATCATCTTTTGTATAAGGACGGCAGAGAAGTGGCGGCATATCTAAGAATAGTCCCGAAAGGAGTCGGATACGACAAAATTTCTTTTGGAAGGGTTCTTGTAAAAGAAAAATACAGAGGAAAACAATTTGGAAGATTAATAGTGGAAAATGCCGTGAAATTCATCACGGATGAATTAAAAGAGCAGGAGATAAAAATAGGGGCACAGAAATATCTGGAAAAATTTTATGAATCATGCGGTTTTAAAACTGTATCAGACACTTATGATGTTTTAGGAATAGAGCATGTGGATATGATTTATAAACTATGAATAAAATAAGAATATAACGACAGGGGAAAAAATGTTTTTGACAAAAATAATGGTTATAAACATGTACTTTATACTAGGCTATTTTATGAAGAAAATAAAGATACTGAAGGAAGAAGACGGGAATACGCTGTTAAGAATGGCATTTTATATATTTCTTCCGGCAATTCTGTTTCAGTCAATAAGAAAAATAGACTTTACGCCCGGATATCTGGCATATCCGCTGGTAATTCTGGTAATGTATCTGTTTATAGCAATAATGGTTCTCACATATTTGAAGATAAAAAAAACTGAAAAAGATACTATGAAAATAGTAGCGGGTTATTTTTCAATGGCAAATATAGGTTTTTTATACCCGTTTTATATAGCGATATTTGGTGAAGAAAATGTCTGGAGACTGGGACTTTTGGATTTCGGAAATTCTATATTTGTTTATGCAGTATCATATGCATATATAGTAGGAGCAGAGCGTAAAAGAGATCTGGCAAAAAAGGTATTTACCGCTCCCGGGATAATAGCTTTAGCTCTTGCATTGGCATGTAATTTTGCAGGAATAAAATTTTTTACACCTGTAGAGGATTTTTTAAACCAGCTTGGGAATCTTACAGGTTTTTCAATGCTGTTTTCTCTCGGATTATTTTTTAATTTTAGACTGGGCGAGCTGAAAGAAAGTATAAAAATAGTTTTTGCCAAAGAGATACTGAAGTTTATAATTCTTTTGATAATTTATAATCTGAATATAGAATTTTATATCAAAAGTGCATTTATGCTTATAATAGTGTCGCCTGTAGCGTCAAGCCTTCTGAATTTTTCGCTTTTTGCAAGGCTGGATACTAAATTTGTATCAAAGCTTATTTCTATATCAATGTTAATTTCTTTTATAGAAATACCCATAGTTGTTTATTTTCTACAAAAACTTCAATATTAACAGTATAAAATGAAATTTCCTTCCTGGAAACAAGGAGGATTTTTTATTATAATAATTTTTAGTATATAAAATCGTTTTATAGGTTTCAAATTATCTAAAAATCATGTATAATAACAGGTGATAATAAAGGAGGTTTCATGCTTAATAATTATTGTAAAATTTTATCAAAATATTATGATAATATTGCAAAGGTGTCGAAGGAAATAATTAATCTCGAAGCAATACTTAATCTTCCTAAATCAACAGAGCATTTTATAACTGATATACACGGCGAATATGAATCATTCAGCCATATATTAAGAAATGCTTCCGGTTATATCAGAATGAAGATAGACGAAGAATTCAGCGACTTAATGCTTCAGGAGAAAAAAGATCTTGCGACTTTGGTTTATTATCCGAAAGAATGGCTTAAAGCTAAAGCGAAACACAGAGATCAGAAAAACTGGTATAAAGTAACACTTGAAAGACTGGTTATACTATGTAAGGTGGTTTCTTCAAAATACAGCCGTTCTAAGGTGAGAAAAGCCCTGCCTGAGAATTATTCTTATATCATTGAAGAGCTTCTGCATGAAAATTCCTATAATAATATCGACCGCAAGCAGTATTATAACGGTATACTGGAGTCAATAATAGAGCTCAACAGGGCTGATGACTTTATTGTAGAATTATCTAAAGTAATAAGAAGGCTTGCAGTAGATCATCTGCATATAGTAGGAGATATTTATGACAGGGGGCCGGCTCCGCATCTCGTAATGGACGAGCTGATGAACCATCATTCCCTTGATATACAATGGGGAAATCATGACATTCTGTGGGCCGGGGCAGCGGCAGGTTCTACCGCATGTATTTATAATGTACTCAGAATCTGCATGAAGTATAATAACCTTGAGAGTGTAGAGGACGGCTACGGCATAAATTTACTGCCTCTTGCAAGATTTGCAATGAAAACATATAAAAATACAAATTGTAAGATATTTGAACCAAAAATAAATAATGATGAAAATATATCACTGGATGATATAAAGCTGATTGCCCAGATGCATAAAGCAGTTACCGTGATACAGCTGAAGCTGGAAGGAAAAATCATTAAAGAAAGTCCTGAATATAATATGGATGACAGACTTTTTCTTGATAAAATTGATTTTTCAAAGAAGACAGTGAGAATAGACGGTAAGGATTATCATATGCTTGATACTGACTTTCCCACATTTGATACTGTTGATCCGTATAAACTAAATAAAGAAGAAGAGGAACTTACAGAAAAACTTAAAAACAGTTTTCAAAAAAGTGAGAAACTGCAGAAACATGTAAAATTTTTAATTTTAAAAGGCGGAATTTATTTGAAATATAATTCTAATTTACTGTATCATGCATGTATTCCTATGGAAGAAAACAAAGAATTTAAGAAAATAGAGATATTTGGAAAATTTTATTACGGGAAAAATTTTCTTGATAAAATTGACATGCTGATAAGAGAGTATTATCTCACAGAAAATAAACCGAAAAAGAAATTCGGGTCGGATTTTTTCTGGTATCTGTGGTGCCATAAAGACTCGCCTTTGTTCGGAAAAGATAAAATGGCGACATTTGAAAGATATTTTATTGCGGACAAGCTTACCCATAAAGAAATAGAGAACCCGTATTTTGTACATCGGGATAAAGAAAAAGTATGTAATATGATATTGGAAAATTTTGATCTGGATATAACAAAATCACATATAATAAACGGTCATATGCCTGTAATTGTAAGAAAAGGAGAAAGCCCCATAAAAGCCAACGGAAAGCTTCTGGTAATAGACGGCGGACTTTCCAAAGCATATCAGAAAAAAACCGGTATAGCAGGATATACTCTGATTTATAATTCATACGGACTGCTTCTTACTACACACGGACCGTTTATATCTACACAGGAAGCAATAGAGTCCGGGCATGATATTCTTACAATAAGTGAAGTAGTCAGAAAAAGTGACAGAAAATTTGTGAAAGATACCGATATAGGTATGGAAATATCGGAAGAAATATCAGAATTAAAGTATTTGTTAACTTCATATAAAGAAGGAATAATCAAAGAAAAAAATATTTAAAAATAATGAAATGAGTGATAAGTAATGAACAATAAGCAATCGCATAATATAAATAAAGTAACATTAGCCACTTTAATTGTCACTTTAGGGGTAATTTACGGAGATATCGGGACATCTCCTTTATATGTAATGTCAGCAATAATACGAGGAAACAGTAACATAATTGATTTATCTTTTGTATTGGGGGGAGTATCACTTGTTATATGGACTCTGACCCTGCAGACAACAATAAAATATGTTTTTTTAACTTTAAATGCAGATAATAACGGTGAGGGAGGAATTTTTTCATTATATACAATAATCAGAAAAAGAGCGAAATGGCTTTTGGTTCCTGCTGTTATAGGCGGTTCGGCACTTCTTGCTGACGGCATGATAACACCGCCGGTAACTGTAACTTCTGCAATAGAAGGACTAGTCACTATAATACCTCTTGAAACAGATGAAATAGTCATAATAGTAGCAATTATAATTACGGTACTTTTTCTTTTCCAGAGATTCGGAACAGCAGTGGTAGGAAGAGTTTTCGGGCCTGTAATGACATTATGGTTTTTTATGCTTGCAGTTCTCGGGGTAAAAGAACTCGTGACTTATCCGGAAGTAATAAAAGCAATAAATCCATATTACGGAATAAAGCTCCTTATTACCAATCCTTTGGGAATTATGATTTTGGGGGCGGTATTTCTGTGTACGACCGGAGCAGAGGCTCTTTATTCTGATCTGGGACACTGCGGTAAAAAAAATATACACTATACATGGGTTTATGTAAAAATATCACTTATTTTGAATTATCTGGGACAGGCAGCATGGCTTTCTAAGCATGACGGACAGATTCTGTCAGGAAATCCTTTTTATAATATTATGCCGTCATGGTTTTTGATTCCGGGTATAATAATATCCACACTGGCAGCAATAATAGCAAGTCAGGCGCTGATATCTGGATCTTTTACACTGGTATCGGAAGCAATAAAGCTGAATATATTTCCCAGACTTAATATAAATTATCCTTCGGATTTAAAAGGACAGCTTTATATTCCCGCAATAAACACGGTATTATGGCTGGGATGTATGCTTGTATTATTTCACTTTAAAAAATCTTCCAATATGGAAGCTGCATATGGTTTATCAATCACAATAACAATGCTGATGACTACTGTGTTATTCTATAATTATCTGAGATTTAAGCAGTATCCTGTGATTTTTTCGGTAATATTTTTATGTGTATACGGTACAATTGAGGGGATATTTCTATATGCCAATCTCTTTAAGTTTTTTCACGGCGGTTATATTACAGTGCTTATAGGTCTTATGATAATGTTCCTGATGTATGTCTGGATAAGAGGAAAGAGCATAAAAGAAGGACTGGCTGAAAATGTACAGATAAAACTTTATGAAGAACAGCTGACTGCTCTTCAGGAAGATGTAGATATACCTAAATATGCTACTAATCTAGTATATCTGACAAATACGCCGAATGAAGAGGAAGTAGAAAGAAAGGTAATGTATTCTATTTTGAATAAACAGCCTAAAAGAGCAGAAATATACTGGTTTATAAATGTTTTGGTTACTGATGAGCCTTTTACGATGGAATATAAAGTAAATAATGCGATACCGAATCAGGCAATAAAAATACAATTCAGACTTGGATTTAAGGTAGATCAGAGAATAAATGTATTTTTACGTCAGATAGTTAACGAGCTGCTGGCAACAGGTGAACTGAATCCGTATCAAAAAGGATATTTTTCTGAATCCGGCAATCAGGCAGGGGATTTTAAATTTGTTATAATACAGGAAGCCTTGTCTAACGAGGGACAGCTTCCGAAATTTCAGGAATTTATAATGAATTTGAAGCTGTTTGTAAAAAAGTATACTGTAACGCCGGCAAAATGGTTTGGTTTGGATACCAGCAATGTAGAGGTAGAAACAGTACCTCTGGTACTGGGAAGAAGAAGAACGGCACAATTAACAAGAGTAAATTAAGAGAGGGGAGACATGAAAAAAGTGGTTATAATATTTAAAATACTGCTGGTTCTATTTATAGGAGCAGTGTTTATAAATATATACATACAATACAGTACAAAAAAATATATATTTTCTGATGTGGAGGAGGCTCCGAAAACTTATACGGGACTTGTTCTGGGGTCAATGGTCTTTGATAACGGCACTCCCTCAGGAGTGGTAAGACAGAGGCTTGATAAGACTGCAGAATTATATAAAGCGGGAAAGATAAAAAGAATACTTGTTTCGGGAGATCACGGTCAGAAGAATTATGATGAGGTAAATTCTATGAAAAATTATCTTTTGAAAAAAGGAATACCTATCGAGGATATTTTTCTGGATCATGCAGGCTTTGATACATACAGCTCTATGGTGAGGGCAAAGGAGATATTTGAAATAGACGATGTAATTGTCATAACACAAAAATTTCATCTTCCGAGATCTGTATATATAGCCAGAAAGAAAGGGATGAATGCATACGGGGTGGTTTCCAATCCGGGGGGGATGTATGATACGAAATATAACAGGGGGAGAGATAAGATATCACGGGTAAAGGCTTTTTTTGATGTTATGTTTAACAGAAAACCAAAATATTTAGGAGAAAAAATACCTATAAAAGGCAGCAATAAGAAAACATTAGATTAAAAATGAAATTTCCTGTATAAAATATTTTTAATTTCTGATAAAATAGAGAGAAGAAATAAAAAGTTTGAAAAATTAAATGATTAATAAAAAATATTTTAGCTTTATAACTGCGTTGCCAAAATTACGAATTTCTAAAATTATATAAAGCATAAAACTCTAGTATAGATGTCGTCATCAGGAAAAAGATTCTAATAAAGGGAGAAATCAAAATGGATAGAAATAGAGTAATAGCCGAGATTCCGGAATATCATCTGAATAAGTATAAATTAAAAAGAGGGTTCAAATTTGTGTATATGAAAAGCTACGAATTTTTGACTTCATTATTTTTGGTAGTGCTGATAGCAATGCTGGCAGGAGCTTATTATTATACCAATGTGGATAAATATCTGAAAGGAAAGTATTATATAGCTGCGTGTATAATAGTGGTAATATTGTATCTGATTTTTTGTTTTGTAACTTTCAGAATGAAAATATTAAGACGTTCAAGCAAAATTATTAAATCCATACCAAATAATCTTATGGGACTTACTATAAGAATAAAATTTTATCTCGACAGAGTAGAGTTTGACTCGGATGATGACCGGGGAGGAGCATTAAAATATGAGGATTTTTATAGAATAGTAAAGCTGGACGACGGATATTTATTTTTATCAGCAAAAAAAGTATTCCATTATTTTGAATATTCAGAAATAAAAACATTGTATAATCTGGATTATCTTGACAGTGTTCTTGCAAAATATTATTAAAAAAATTCAGCAGATAAATAGAATAACAGTGTTTGAAGGGCAATATAAAAATACTTGTTTCTGATTAACAGAAACAATATAATTTCCGGGAGAGAAAATGTCTTATTCTGCAAATGTAAAAAGTGAACTTTTTAATGTGCCAAATGAAAATAACAGTGAAAATCTGGCAGAGCTTTTAGGAATATTCATGGCTAAAAATTCCATAAAAGAAAATGAAATAAGATTAAGTACTGAAAATATAGCTTTGGCAAAAAGGGTATACTCTAATATGAAAAAAGCCGCAGGACTTACTATTCAGCTGAGATACCTGACCAGCAAAAAGCTGGGAATTCATAAGGTATATGAAGTAATAATACCTTTTCAGAAAGGATATATTGAATTTTTGAAAAGTATTTTTGAATTCAAAAATCTCGAATCATCTATGAATGAAAATATATTCAAGGGTCTGATAAAGGGTTACTTTCTCAGCTGCGGATATATAAAATCCCCTGAAAAAGGCTACGCACTGGACTTTTTTATAGATACTGAAGATGCAGCCACATTTTTGTACTATTTATTTAAAAAAATAGGAAAAAGAGTTTTTCAGGCTGATAAAAAGAATAAAAATCTGGTATATATAAGAAATTCGGAAGATATACTGGATATATTGATTATAATAAATGCAGTATCTACATTTTTTAAATATGAAGATACAATCATAAATAAAGAAATCAGAAATAAAGTAAACAGAAATATGAACTGGGAGATAGCCAATGAAACCAGAAAAATCTCTACTTCGGAAAAACAGCTGAAAATGATCGAGAAAATAGATGAGGCAGCAGGTCTGAATAATCTTTCCGATGTATTGCAGGAAACAGCCAGAATGAGAATTGAGAATCCTGACCTTTCACTTCAGGAACTGGCAGATCTTATGAATATATCAAAATCGGGGATAAGAAACAGATTCAGACGTCTGACTGAATATTATGAAGAACTTATGGAAGATGAGAAATAAAATTCCGGGAATGGTGGTACTTATGTACTTTTTATCGTTAATTTACGGACTGATAACAGGTATCAGAAATAAATTGTATGATTTTAATATTTTAAAGGCAAAAAAGGTGGAAAATACAACAATAATATGTGTAGGGAATATAACTGCGGGAGGAACAGGGAAAACACCGGCAGTTCAGTATTTTGCAAAAAAAATGCTTATGGAAAATAAAAAAGTTGCTGTATTGAGCAGAGGATATAACGGAAAAAGAAAAGAAGACCCCATGATTGTCAGGGATGAAAAAGAGATATATGCCACGGCTCTCGAAGCAGGAGACGAGACTTATCTTCATGCACTGAATCTGAAAATTCCCGTTGCAGTAGCCAAAGACCGTTATTCCGGTGCCAGGCTGCTTAAAGAAAAATATGATGTGGATGTAATAATATTAGATGACGGATATCAGCACAGAAAACTTTTCAGAGATAAAAATATCCTTTTAATAGATGCAACTAATCCCTTTGGTGGAAACCATCTGCTTCCCAAGGGAAGACTGCGTGAAAGTCTCGCAGGAATAAAAAGGGCAGATGAAATAATAATAACCAAAGTAAACTATACAGGAATGCAGGCGGCAGAGCCTGTGATAAAAAAGCTTGAAAAATACAACAAGCCTTTATTTCTTGCCGAGCATAAAGAAGATTACTTTTATAACCAGAAGCTTGAAAAATTTGATTTCAGTGTTATAAAAGATAAAAAAGTACTTTTATTTTCTTCTATTGCCAGTCCTGAAAATTTTAAAAAATCAATATTAAAGCTGGGGTCAGGTAAACTTGATGAAATAAAATTTTCAGATCATCATGTATATTCTGATGTGGAAATAGATGAAATTATAAGGGAAGCAAAGGATTATGACTTTGTTATTACCACAGAAAAAGATATAGTAAAAATAAACAAAAATATTGAAAATCTTTTGATTTTGAAAATAAGTTTTAATATACTGTGATACGGAGGTACAATGAACATTAAAAATGAAAATCTTCCTGAAAACTTTCATGAATTTGTGGAAAAATATCAGGGAAATTTTGAGAAAAGAAAATATTTTAAAATAAATCAGGATCTGAAAATCAGTGAAAAAGAACCGTCCTGGGTGCTTGAGCTTGCTTTTATTTATTACAATACCGGGGACAGCAGTATTCTTGATCTTGTAAATAATGAACTGGGCAAATGCTTTAAAGATAAGATAAAAAAGATAGACAGGCTGTCAAAATACAGCATTCCTGAATTAAGTGACAAATTTTGGCGTGCACTTTTAAATAAAGACGGTATTCATACTATAAGACTTGGAAACGAGCTTTTTTTGAGAGACAGGGGACTGTTTCTGGAAATAGTTTATAAATATGCTTTTATATCCTCAGATGTGAATAAACTGATAAAGGTATTTTTATTTGAATTATTATGTGAAAAAGTAACATATAATATTGAATTTACTAAAAATCTGCTGAATTATTTTTCGAGCTCCGAACTGGAGTATATAAGACATGATTCTGCGGAATATATGAGTTATTTTAATAAATACCGTGCAGACATACTGTATAGTGATATTTATAAAAAAAAGCAGGGAAAATACAGTATGAACAGTCTGGAACTAAATCCGGGTACAGCTTTAAGTCCTGAAAAAGAAATAATATACGGATATCTGAAAAAAGAGGGATATTTATGAAAATAGGCATCTACGGAGGAAGTTTTAATCCTGTGCATAACGGGCATCTGAAAGTGGCCGAATGGATACTTGACAGGGTAAAACTGGATAAGATAATATGGGTTCCGTTATATAAACCTTATCATAAGGAAATAAGCGATCTGGAAGACTCAGAGCACAGATATAATATGCTTAAGCTGGCACTGGGAAATAAGAAAAAATATGAGATATCCAGAGTGGAAATTGATGCAAAAATAATTTCCTATACGCTGGATACTTTGCTCGCGCTAAAGAAACAATATCCGGGAAATGAATTTTATGAAATAATAGGCGGGGACTCCGCAGAAACATTTCATACATGGAAGGATTATAAGGAAATACTGGAAAATGCAAAGGTACTTGTATATTCCAGACGCGGTCACAAAGTAAAGATAACAGAAAATATGGAGCTGATAGAAGCACCTTATCTGGACATATCTTCTACACTTATAAGGGAAAAGGTAGAGAATAATGAGTCTATATTCGGACTTGTCCCAAAAGCCGTGGAAGAATATATATACAATAATAAATTATATAGATGATAGGAGAAAGAAATATGATAGATATGAAATTTATTAGGGAAAATACCGAAATAATAAGAAAGAGCCTGAAAGACAGAAACAGTAATTTTGATTTGGACGGGCTTTTGAAAGCAGATGAAGCAAGACGGGAACTGCTTCAGGAAGCAGAAACATTAAAAAAAGAGAAGAATGATCAGAGTGCATTAATAGGGAAATATAAAAGAGAAGGAAAAAATGCAGATGAGCTTTTGGAAAAAATGGGAAAAGTAAGTGACAAAATAAAAGAGCTTGACGAAAAAACAGCAAAAATAGAAGAGGAACAAAATTATCTTTTGCTGACTATACCGAATAAGCTGCATGAAAGTACACCTGTCGGAGCTTCGGAAGATGACAATGTGGAGGTAAGAAAATGGGGAGAACCGAAAAAGTTTGGTTTTGAGCCAAAACCGCATGAAGAATTAGGGACAGAGCTGGGAATCCTTGATTTTGAAAGAGGAGTGAAGCTGTCAGGATCAAGATTTACAGTTTATAAAGGAATGGCAGCAAAGCTGGAAAGAGCACTTATTAATTTTATGCTGGATCTTCATACAAGTGAGCACGGCTATGAAGAAATGCTGACACCGCAGCTGGTAAAGAGAGATATAATGGTAGGAACAGGACAGCTTCCAAAGTTTGAAGATGATGCATATAAGACTACAGATGATATGTTTTTGATTCCTACGGCAGAAGTGACTCTTACTAATCTTCATAAAGATGAAATACTTGCCGAAAGTGAGCTTCCAAAGTATTACTGCGGGTTTACCGCATGCTTCAGAAGAGAGGCCGGATCACATGGCAAGGATATGAAAGGGATACTTAGACAGCATCAGTTTAATAAAGTAGAAATGGTAAAGATAGTACACCCTGAGAATTCATATGATGAGCTGGAGAAAATGGTAAATAATGCGGAAACAGTACTGCAAAAATTAAATATTCCTTACAGAGTGCTTGCATTATGCAGCGGCGATATAGGCTTCGGTGCGTCAAAGACTTATGATCTGGAAGTATGGATTCCAAGCCAGAATAAATACAGAGAAATTTCATCTTGCTCAAATACTGAGGATTTTCAGGCAAGAAGAGCAATGATAAAGTACAGATCAGAGACAGATAAAAAGAGCTATTTTGTTCATACATTAAATGGATCAGGGCTAGCAGTGGGGAGAACACTTCTTGCCATAATGGAAAACTATCAAAAAGAAGACGGAAGTATAGAAATACCTGAGGTTCTGATACCTTATATGGGCGGTATTACCGAGATAAAGAAATAACATCAAATAACTATCCGGGGGGGAAGTTATATAAGACTGAAAAAAGAGTAATAAAATAATGGGGAAAAGTATTCAAAAAATAAAAAGGACGGCGATAAAATGAAAATATTTAAATCAGTGTTACTTTTGATGATTTTTTCAGGAATATGTATAATGGCAAAAACTGAGGTAAAAGTTCCTGAAATAAAAACAGAAACTGTATATATTAACGGAAATAAAAATTATGAGATAATAAAGCCGGTATTTACCAATAATGTGAAATTCAAGGCTGTAAATGATGAAATAAATAAACTGATTGATGTGGAAGCATTAAAAGAAGACGAGAAAGAAATCTGTGTCAATGATCCTGAAAGATGCGGGGATTATGTAGTATCAGTGGGTCCTGATTTGATTTATGCAGATAATAATGTAATTTCTTTTACAATAAACGGTTATCAGTATACCGGTGGTGCACATGGAGGAAGCTGGGTAACTGCTTTTCTTGTGAACAGAAAAACAGGAAAGATTATTACAGATACTTTAAAGACTAATAATAAAGCAATATTTAATAAAATACAAAAATATATTACAGACAATCCGGAAGGAATATTTTTTGAGGATAAATATACAGCGGAAGACCTGATGAATAATGCTGTAGTATATCAGTCAGATAAGGATACTATTGGGATAATGTATATGAGCTATGCTGTAGCACCGTATGCAGCCGGTATGCCGGAATTTGAATATAATACCAAAACAAAAAAACTTTATTTTCTGGATAGTTATTCAGGAGAAAAAGTACAAAAAGTAGAAATAAAATAACATAAAACCGATTCTGAATTTATTTTTATCAGAATCGGATTTTTGTATAAATATTTTAAAGTAAGATTTTCATTGTAAAATATAAGGTTTAGAAATGTTTTGACGAAGGTCAAAGTTGTTCAAGAATGTTGATTTTAAGGTGTAAATTTGTTATTATATAAGTGAACATATTTTAGGAGGTATTAAAATGAAGTATCATTACAAAGATTTAGGTTTAAGCAACACAAAGGAAATGTTTGAAAAAGCTAACAAAGAAGGATATTCAGTTCCTGCATTTAATTTTAACAACCTGGAACAGATACAGGGGATAATCGAAGCATGTGTGGAAACAGGATCACCTGTTATTTTACAGGTATCAAAAGGAGCAAGAAATTATATCGGAAAAGAAATGGTGCCTTTCTTAGCACAGGCAGCAGTAGCTTATGCAAGATCGAAAGGTTCTGACATACCAGTTGCCCTTCACCTTGATCATGGTCCTGATTTTGAAACTTGTAAAGACTGTGTTGAATACGGATTCAGTTCTGTAATGATAGACGGTTCACATCATGCGTACGAAGAAAATATAGAAGAATCTAAAAAGGTAGCAGAATTTGCCCACAAGCATGATGTTACAGTAGAAGCAGAATTAGGAGTACTTGCAGGAGTAGAAGATGATGTAGTGGCAGATGCACATATATATACACAGCCTGATGAAGTGGAAGACTTCGTAAAAAGAACAGGAGTAGATTCATTAGCTATAGCAATAGGAACTTCTCATGGAGCTCATAAATTCAAACCTGGGGATAACCCTAAAATAAGACTGGATATTCTTGAAGAAATAGAAAAAAGAATACCCGGATTCCCTATAGTATTACATGGTTCTTCATCTGTACCTAAGCAGTTTGTTGATTTAATGAAACAGTACGGTGGAGAGATAGCAGATGCTATTGGTATACCTGATGAACAATTAAGACTTGCATCAAAATCAGCTGTTGCTAAGATCAACGTTGATACAGACGGAAGACTGGCTTTTACAGCAGGAATAAGAGAAGCTCTTGCTAAAAATCCTAAAGAATTCGACCCAAGAAAATATCTTGAGCCTGGTAAAAATTATATGAAAGAATTCTATAAAGAAAAAATAAAAACAGTATTTGGTTCAGAAGGTGCTTATAAAAAAGGCGAATAATAAAAGTTTTATATTATAGAATCAGGAATTGGGCTGCATAAGCGGCCTTTTTCTTTACTGATAATTTTGGTAAATACAGACAGAATAAACTAATAAAGAAAAAGATTTAAGACAACATAAATATTTAATATATTTTTTTAATATTAAAGTGAAAATCGAATTTTTATGTTATAATAATATAGATTAAAGTATATGGAAAGCAGGATATTATGGAAAATTATATGAAAATCTTCCTATTATTTCTTTTTTTGATACAGAGTGTCGGTTATGCTGAAATAAATGCCATAGAAGAAGAAATACTGGCTGATAACATAAGAAATTTTTATAAAGTAAGTGATGGTATATACAGATCGGCGCAGCCTGACAGAAAAAATATGGAGTTAATGGACATAATAGGTGTAAAAACTGTGATAAATCTCAGAAGGTATCATTCTGACATGAATGAAGCTAAAAATACATCTCTAAAGCTGGAAAGAGTAAAAATGAATCCCGGGAAGATAAAAGATGAAGATATAGCAGAAATACTCACACTCATAAAAAATTCAGACAAGCCGGTTTTGATACACTGCTGGCACGGAAGCGACAGGACTGGGGTAGTAGTTGCTATGTACAGAATAGTATTTGAAGGATTCAGCAAGGAAGAAGCCATAAAGGAACTCAGAGAGGAAAAATACGGACATCACGAAAATATTTACGGAAATATAGTAAAGTATATTCGTAATGTTGACGTAGAAAAACTAAAAACAAAAATTTTATAAAATTATTGACAAAATCTATTTTTTTTATTATACTTAATAATAACTAAGTAAAAAAAATTGTATATAAATTCAAAAAACTGACGAAATTAAAGTTAATTTTTTTTTTTCGTCTTTTTTATTTGTGTAAAATAAAGAATACATACTATCAAACTATCAAATTAGAAAGGAATGGTTTCAAGTGGAGAAAAAGTACGTTTTTGTTACCGGAGGGGTAGTTTCGTCTTTAGGGAAAGGAATTACTGCGTCATCATTGGGAAGATTGTTAAAAGAAAGGGGATACAAAGTAACAATACAAAAATTTGATCCGTACGTAAATGTTGATCCCGGAACAATGAGCCCGTATCAGCATGGTGAAGTTTTTGTAACAGAAGATGGTGCGGAAACAGACTTGGATTTGGGACATTATGAGAGATTCATAGATGAGGAGCTTACCAAATATAACAGTCTGACTACAGGAAGACTTATGTCAACTATTTTGAATAAAGAAAGAAGAGGGGAATATCTTGGAGCTACAGTCCAGTTCGTACCCCATGTTACAGATGAAATAAAAGACTATATAAGAAAAGTATCATGTGCTAATGACTCTGATATAGTAATTACCGAAATCGGCGGTACAATCGGAGATATAGAAGGCGATACCTTTATAGAAGCAATAAGACAGTTCAAAAAAGATGCAGGCAGAGATAATGTAATTTATATCCATGTAACACTGCTTCCTTATATAAAGGCAGCAGGGGAACTGAAAACCAAGCCTACGCAGCATAGTGTAAAAGTACTGAGAAGTCTGGGAATATCACCTGATATTATAGTAGTAAGAAGTGAACATCCTGTAGACGAGAATATTAAGAAAAAAGTTTCTTTATTTTGCGATATAGATGAAGAAGCGGTAATAGAAGCAAATGATGCAGATGTATTGTATGAAATTCCTCTTACAATGGAAAAACTAGGTCTGGCTGATGTTGCTTGTAAATATTTAAAGCTTGAAAATAAAAAACCTGATCTGGCAAAATGGACAGCCATGGTAAATAAGTATAAAAATCCTAAGAAGTGTGTAAAAGTAGCTGTAGTCGGAAAGTATGTGGAATTAAAAGACGCATATATAAGTATACATGAAGCTATAGAGCATGCAGGTTATAATCAGGATACAAAGGTAAAGATTGATTATATTCAGTCGGAAGATTATGATACGGCAATTTTGGGAGAGTATGAAGGAATACTTGTACCCGGAGGCTTTGGAGACAGAGGAATTGACGGTAAGCTAAATGCTATAAAATATGCCAGAGAAAATAATATTCCATATCTGGGTATCTGTCTTGGAATGCAGACAGCATGTATAGAATTCGCCAAAAATGTTCTTGGTCATGAAAATGCAACTTCTACAGAATTTGATAAAACTACTGATTATCCTATAATAAATCTTATGGAAGAGCAG
The DNA here is from genome assembly GCF_000024405.1 of Sebaldella termitidis ATCC 33386. Classification (NCBI taxonomy): domain Bacteria; kingdom Fusobacteriati; phylum Fusobacteriota; class Fusobacteriia; order Fusobacteriales; family Leptotrichiaceae; genus Sebaldella; species Sebaldella termitidis. The sequence continues at coordinate 2,168,787 of NC_013517.1, forward strand.
GAAGATATAGTGGATCTCGGAGGAACAATGAGATTGGGGACTTATCCATGCAAGCTGAAGAAAAACAGCAGAGCATATTCACTGTATAATTCTGAACTAATAAATGAGAGACACAGACACAGATATGAATTTAACAATAAATACAGAGATGAGTTCGAAAATGCAGGAATGAAAATAACTGGAACTTCACCTGACGGAAAGTATGTAGAAGTGGTAGAATTAGAGGGACATCCGTTTTTTGTGGCATCACAGTATCATCCGGAATTCAAGAGCAGACCGGATAAACCGCATCCATTATTTTTCGGCTGGATAAATGCAGTTTTGGAAAATAGTAAAAAGCAGATATAAATTTTCAAAAAATAAATAATATAAAATATTTTACAGCCTGTTACACATTTGTGACAGGTTTTTTAATATTCAAGGCTTGAAAATATTGTAATATAAAGAATTTTTAGCTGTTAATTTTTTAATTATTATGCGCATAATAATTAAAATTAATGTTTTAATTTTTAATTTTAATAAATGGAAATTAATCATATTGATTAATTTAAAATTTATAAAATGTATTTTTATATCATAAAACAGAATTCTCTGAAATGGCAGTCAGTATATTTTTAATTAATGAATACCGTTCATTTTTTTATTATAGCTGTGTAATTATTAATCACTATATTTCTTTATGCTTAACTCGTTTATGCCGCGTAAAATTATAAATATATAAGGCTTTATACAGCTGAAAATAACAGGATATCAGAATATCGAGCTATAAAAGAATCATTTTTTTAATATATATTAATCTTAAAATAAAAAAAGTGAATTTAATATTATGACAAAAAAATCACAATATTTTAGACAGTAAGTAAATTTTTTTTTAATTATAAAAATTTTAATAGTAAATAAGCAGACACATTAATATTGACAAAGTAAAATTTATATTGTAAAATCTTAGATATAAAAAAGCTCAAGGAGGAGAATATGGCAAGTAAAACAGTAACTATTACTAATCCTACAGGATTACATACAAGACCAGGTGGAATTTTTGTATCTAAAGCAAAAGAATTTGAAAGTGATGTTTTTGTTGAACACGACGGAAAAAAGGTGAACGGAAAATCTCTGTTAAAGTTATTATCAATCGGAATCAAAAACGGTTCAGAAGTAACAGTAACAGCTGAAGGTTCTGACGCTGATCAGGCGGTAGAAACTTTAGGAGAATTATTAGCAACTATAAGAGATTAATTTTTTACACCCATTCTGTTTGTTTGGGTGTTTTTCTAACTATGTCGTATTTATTCACGGTTTTAATAAGGAAAAATATAAGAATCCTGATATGCTCCTGATAAATTCAGAGTTTAAAGGATTCTGATAATCATATATATCAGCAGCAAAGTAATTTGCTGCTGTTTTTTTAGCGTAATATATTAAAGTGTGAAATAATTATATATATAAAATATATATGCAAAGGGTTTTAATTTTAAAAAAAGTTATGTATAATGAATAGTAGGAGAAAGGAGAATCAATTATGTTTTTTAAAAACCAATATCAGGAGATAAAAGAGATCGGTGAGAAAATTTTTAAAAATCCTGAGTTAGGGTATAAGGAATTTAAAACCAAAGAATCAGTTATTGAATTTCTAAAAAAAGTAAATCCGGAAATAGAAATGGAATTTTTCAGTACTACCGGAATAAAAACTACTCTTGGAAGCGGGAAATCTGTCAATATGGCTTTTATTGGGGAGCTTGATGCAGTGTATGCCCCTTCGCACTGGTGTTCTGACAAGGAGAGCGGAGCAGCTCATAATTGCGGTCATCATACGCAAATAGCTATTACACTGGCATTATATAATTACTTTTATACAACAGGAGCATATAAAAATCTGGATTATACGCTAACCTTTATATTTATACCGGCAGAAGAGTATCTGGATCTGTCTTACAGGGAGAAGCTGCAGAAAGACGGAGTAATAAATTACTATGGCGGTAAACCTGAGGCTATGAGACTGGGTATTTTTGACGATATTGATATAGGTGTTTGTGTTCATGCAATAGGAGGATCTTTTACCGAAAGAACTTCCGAGATAAACTGCGACCTGGCAGGATTTCTTTATAAGAAATATACTTTCAGGGGGAGTGCGTCACATGCAGGATTTGATCCTTTTTCCGGAAAAAATGCGTACAGTATGTCGAATATATTTCAGGTAGCTCTCGGACTTATGAGACAGCAGCTGAAGGACAGCGAGCATGTAAGAATGAACCCTATTGTTATGGAGTCGGATATGTCAACTAATGTAATACCAAACTTTATAAAAGTAGGAACAGATTTGAGAACCAAAAGTGTAGAGTATATGAAAACAGTAGCAGACAGAATAGATAAAGCAGCAATGGGAAGTGCAATATGTCTTGACGGTGAGGTGGAAGCCGAAACACAGATGGGTTATCTTCCGTTTGTACAGGATCGTTATATAGGACAATTTGTAGTGGATGCCTTTACAGAGCAGAGTGAAATAAAAACTTTGTGGAATAATAAGTTTATCAGTGCTGCAGGGGATATCGGGGATCTTTCATTTATGGTTCCTTGTATACAGATAGGATACAGCGGATTTGCGGGTACAATACACGGAGATGATTTTAAGGATGAAGATCCTGAAATGATTTATGAAATATTTCCGAGATTCGTAGCTAAGTCTCTGGAATATATGAGTGGAAAAATTGATAAATCAAAGCTGTACAAAAAGAGTTTCAAAGAATATGAAGAATGTATAAATTCCATAGTAGGAAAATAATATACAATAGAAATTTAGGAGGAAAGAAAAGTAGAATGAAGAAATCTTATATTTATATGGTAATTTTTGCATTTATAATAATTGCCATTGCCGAAATAATAGGGATTCAGATGATTCCTATAGGGGAAAAGCTGGCACTGACTATATTACCGCTGGCATTTGCAATTTTATTTACAATGCTTTTAGGACTTAAACCTTTAAGAAAAGGGATTATAGCAAAAATTTATTCCAAGGAAAACGTAAATTTTGCAGGAAAATATCTTATTATAATTATGCTTCCTTTAATGGCAAGATATGGTGCCACAATAGCACCTCAGTTAGGAGATATAGTAAGCAAGGGTCCTATTTTCTTATTTCAGGAATTAGGAAACTTAGGAACAGTTGTTCTTGGACTTCCGGTGGCTATTCTTCTCGGGCTTAAACGTGAAGCCATAGGATGTACGCTTGGTCTCGGAAGAGAAGGAGAGCTGGCTTATATATCTGAAAAATATACGCTTGATTCGCCGGAAGGGCGTGGGGTACTTTCGCTTTATATAATAGGGACATTATTTGGCGCATTATTTTTCAGTTTCTTTGCACCGATCCTTAGTTATGTGGGTTATTCCCCTCAGGCCTTGGCGATGGCTTCAGGAGTGGGCTCAGGAAGTATGATGGCTGCTTCATCATCGGCATTGACTTCACATTTTCCGGAACTGGGTGAACAGATAACGGCTTATGCCAGTGCAAGTAACCTGCTGACAAGCTTCTTAGGAACATATTCAATGTTATTTTTAGCAGCACCGTTACAGAGTTTTATGTATAAGTTATTAACAAGAGGTGATAAAAAATGACAGATGATATGATGAAAGAAGTGAAACAATTTTTAAAATATGGGATAATACTTTTATTAAGTGTAGTTTCAGTACTTTTTGGAACTATGATAAAATATATATTTCATCCGAATCCAAAACTGGTTTTAAACAAATATACAGTATATGGATTACTGGCACTATGGTTTATCTCAATGGTAGGACTTTTGGTATCAATGGTACTGAAAAGGGTTCCGGTATTAAATAAATTCCCTATTCTTGGATGGGTATCTATATTTTCAATAGCTTTTTGTCTTCCGGGAATGCCTTTTTCCTCACTGATAATTAAGTCTATTAATTCAGTGGATCTGCTTGCGATTACTACTCCGATACTTACATATGCAGGAATTTCAGTAGTAAACCGTATGTCAGAATTGAAACAGACTTCATGGAAAATATTAATAGTAGCAGTGGCAGTTTTTATAGGTACATATATAGGAAGTGCTACAATAGCTCAAATAGGATTGACAATAATAGGAAAATAAATTTCAGAAATTAAAAAGAGGAAGATATATGCTTCCTTTTTTTCTTGAAAAAAATATTTAAATGTGTTATAGTGTTTATTATCTCAATTAAATCTTATCATTACCAATATCTTATTCGTATCTGATTTTTCAAAACACTCTTTTTTAAAAAAATAATAATATCAAATTTAATAGCTTTTTCTTTTCAAAAAAACATTTAAAATTCTTTTTCAGTTCAAAATAATCAAAAATAATAATTTTATATCATTTTGTTATATTTTACGTAGAAATTATGACGCTCTTATATTTATTTTATACTAAAATATATAACCAGGAATTGGAGGGATAAAATGAGAAAAAAATATTTATTATTAATAGGATTAGTACTTACTTTTTCAGTATATGCAGAGAATAACACAATAGAGGTAAAAGGTGGGTATGATGTTTATAAGAAGGTGGAACAAAAAGATACTAACGGATATGACAAATTAAAATTTAAAAACGGTTTTAATCTGGGTGCCGAGTACAGAAGGGAAATATTTGAAAATATACAGGTAGGAGCCGGGCTGGAGTATAACTTTAATAGTGACAAAACTCCCGGAGATAAATATAATGCCGCTGAGAACAGTACTATAAAGTACAGCAGCGATGATTTAGATTCTATTCCTCTTTATGCTACTGCCAGATATGTTTTTAGAAACAGAACAGATTTTACACCATATGTGAAAGTAAATGTGGGATATTCATTTAATTCGGGGGATATGGAAGCTAAAAAAACTCTTCATGATGTAAACAAGAGTTTCAAAGCATATGATTACAGTGCTAAAGATAGTTTTTACTACGCATTTGGTACAGGTGTGGAATATAAAAATTTTATCGTTGATCTTACTTATGAAATAAATGATTTTAAAGCTGACGGAAAGAGATATACGAATGTCAGCGATACACCAGGAGGACTAAATGTATCATATAAAGATGAAGATGTAAAATTTAAAAATCAAAAACTAAAACTATCTGTGGGATATCAGTTTGATTTTTAATTAGAATGAGAGCGTCAACACTTTTTATGTATTTATAAATATACTAGTGTAGCAACTTGTCTGCTTATATCTGTCTATCTGCTGTTGAAAAGTGCACACTATTAAAATAAAACAGGAGCCGAAACTCCTGTTTTATTTTATGAAGAAATGTTTTTAATAACAACATCCAGACTTTTATAATTGATATAAGTCACATTTCCCGGCTTGCTTTTTTTGATTTTCTTGACAAAGCGTTTTTCGCAGTAGTCTATTGTAACTTTATCACCAACACCGGACTTGGAATAAAGACCGGCAAGATTAGCGGCATATGATAATACAGAATCAGGAACCGGCTTGTTTTCCCTCAGTATGAGAACATGGCTGCCTGGAAGATCTTTTATATGCATCCAGATATCGTCGCCATTTCCCCGTGAAAAAGTAATTTCTTCGTTTTCACGGCTGTTTCTTCCTACAAGTATTGTAAAATCTTCAAACTGGTAACTCAAAATTTCTCTTTTTATCTTTTTGTAAAGTTTGATTTTACGCTTTTGCTTAATATTCAGCTCGTTTTCCAGTTCTTCCAATCCTATAATGTCAGTTTCATTATTAACAAAAACTTTTACCTCTTCAAGATAGTCTGCTTCCTCTTCTATTTTCGGAAGTCTTTCATGAAGGTTTTCAATTGTTCTTTTAGCTTTATTATATTTATTATAGTAAAAATTCAGATTTTCATTTGGTGAAAGCGAGGAATCAAGCTTAATAACTATTTCTTTTTCATTATAAAAGTCAAATAAAGTGATCTCATGCATATCCTGTTTCAGCAGATGCATATTTGCCGCGAGGATATCACCGATATTTCTGTATTTTTGATAATTTGAATTTTTATCAAGATCTTTTTTTATATTTTGTATTATTTTTCTGTTTTTTGTCAGATTATTATCAATAAATTTTAACAGATTATTTCTTTTGCTGTTAAAAAAAGACGACTTGAAAGTAACGTTCAGATAATTATTCAGTGCTTCATTCAGAGTAGAGTAAGTCTCAAACTCAAAATAAGGGAACTCTGAAAATTTGTTATAAGTGAGAGTTCTTCCTTTTTCATGCTTATATATAATCGGAAGATAATCTTTTAAATATTCTGAGAATTTCTTATAATCATTATAAACCTCATTAGCGAATATCTTTCCGCTTCCTTCCACAGCTTTTAGAAAATCATCTCCCGAAGCAAACGGAAAATCATCCGGACTGAGCTGCAGAGGAGAAATCTTTATTTTTTCAAAAGGAGGAGTATACAGGCTTCCCGGAAAAATAACCCTGTTTCCCTCATCAAGGGAAGCAGTAAATATAGAAGATAAGATTTTATTTTTTTCAGTAAGAAAAAGATTACTGTGTTTTCCCATTATTTCAAAAATAAGATCAAATTTTTCGAGATCACCAAATTGATTCAGTTTTTCAAACTGAAAATAGATTATTCTGTCAAAACCGCTTTGTGTGATATTAATGAGCTTTGAATTAAGAAGTGATTTTTTCATATTCAAAAGAAATTTTGACTGAAAATCTGTATTGTCATCCTTGGTATCCTTCAAATAAAAAATCGTGTTTTTACTGTTAATTATAAAAGTCAGGTTTTGTCTGCCAAAAAATAAAGAGAGAGAAGACTTATCATATTGATAAATCTTACTCACTCTGTAATTTAATATTTCATTTTTAACTTCGTTTACAAGAAACTTCATTCCTATTCCGTCAATGTAGATCATATTGTCTCCCAGTATCAGATGTAGTTTCTGATAACCATTATATCAGCTGCATCCTCTATATTTATTATCTTTTCGTCACCATCTACCAAAAGTGACAAAATATGCTTGTTTTTATCATTGATTTTGATTAATGATTTTATATTAATGCCTTTTTCATTCAGGTATTTTTTTATGGCAGGACTGCCTTTTATATTTGAAACCTGAATTACGTCTCCTTTTTCAAAATTCAGGATAGATTCAGGCTGGATATCTTTCTTTACTTTATTAAGATTTTTTACAATAGTTTCAAAAACTTCAATAAAAGTTTCCATTTTGCTTTTTGATATTTCGCTGGTAACTTTTTCCAAAATATTGCTGTGAAAGCTGTTATGATATTTATAAGCAAGCAGTCCCTTTTTAGAAAGCTTTACAAATACCTTTCTTCTGTCATCGTCACTTCTTTCTCTTTCAATAAAATTTTTCTCTGAAAGCTTGTTTATAGCTACAGAAGCTGTACCCATTGTTATTCCCAGCTTTTCAGAAAGCTCGTTCATGGTAAGAAGCTGATCTCCGATAGCCTCTATGACGTGAAGCTCTGTAGTAGTCAGGCACTTTATTACCTGATTCAGATTAATTTCTTCTATTTTATAATAAGTTTTATAGAATTCATCCAGTAAAACTTCAATATTTTCATACATACTTATTTACCTCCTCTGAGAGAGTCAATTTTTTCTTTATAATCGCCGTTGAAAACATAAGAACCGGCAACTAAAACATTGGCTCCCGCTTCAATTACTCTTTTTGCAGTAATATCTGTGATGCCTCCGTCGACTTCTATATCAACATCCGGACGCATATTTTTGATTTCCTTTATTTTATCAAGAGAATATTCTATAAAACTCTGACCGCCAAATCCCGGATTTACACTCATAACCAAAACCATGTCAACCTTATTAATAATATATTTCAAAGATTCTACAGGAGTAGCGGGGTTTAGAGTAACTCCGGCTTTTATCCCGTAAGATTTGATCAATTCTATGGTTCTGTCAAGATGTTTTGTACTTTCCACATGGACAGTAATAATATCAGCACCTGCGTTAACAAAATCCTCTATATATCTTTCCGGCATCTCAACCATTAAATGAACATCGAATACCAGCTTGCTGCATTTTCTCAATTCTTTTATTACGGGAGCACCGAAAGAAATATTAGGAACAAAATTACCATCCATAATATCCAAGTGTATATAATCGGCACCTGCCTTTTCCAAACTTACAAGCTCTTCTTTAAGAATGCTAAAATCTGCTGCCAGAACAGAAGGAGCAACTTTTATCATTTTTTCACCTCTCTAAAAATATTATTATATGAATACAAGTAAAATTCGTATCTCAATTTTGGAATTTTTGCATTTTCCAAAGCACTTTTTACACCACACTCCGGTTCATTTATATGAGTACAGTCCCTAAATTTACAAAGTACGCTGTAATCCTGAAAGTCAGGAAATAAGCGTGAAAGTGCTGTTTTTTCTTTTAATTTGGGAAAATCCAGACTGGAAAATCCCGGTGTATCTACTATTAATGTAGAATTATCAAGTTCAAAAATGCGGCTTTCAGTGGTAGTATGTTTACCTCTGTCGGTTTTTTCACTAATATCACCTGTTCTTAAGATATCTTCGTTAAGAAGATTATTTATAAGAGTAGACTTACCTACACCGCTTGGTCCTGAAAAGGCTGTTATTTTTCCGGCAATAAACTCTCTCAGATCTGAAAGAGCAGTGTCATCTGTAGCAATAACAGGAAAAACATCAAGCTCAAGAGTGGAAAATACCATATGAAAATTATCAGTAAATTCTTTTAACTCTGTATCTGAAATCAGATCAACCTTGGTGAATATAACAAACGGGGTTATATTTCTGTCGTATACATTTAAAAGTACTTTCTGAAAGTTAGTATAATCAAAGTCCGGAGACTTAATCGCAAAGGTAATTCCTGCATAATCAATGTTTGAAATAAGCGGTCTGTCAAGGTAGTTTTCTCTTTCAAAAACCTTGCATATTGCCTGCTCTTTTTCGTCAAATTCGACAATATCGCCGACAATACAGTTAAGCTTATCATTTTTTATTTTAAGGGCTCCCCTGAGTTTACATTCATAAATATTATTATCACTGTTAACATAATAGAAACCCTTAATTTTTCTTATAACTCTTCCTTTAATAAAAGTACCTCCTTTAATCCTGTGCAGGAGCAGGTGTACCGCTGCCTTCAGGTTTCTTAGGCTGTGGAGCCTGTTTTGGCTGACTTTCTCCGCCGGCCGGAGCAGTTCCGCTGCTGTTATCCGGTTTAGCATTGTTATTTGCCGGAGGTGCAGCCGGTTTTGTACTTTTTTCGTCAATTTTTTCCATTGTCTGATTGATGATATCTTCTACATTTTGGTTAGTAACATTTTCATCCGAATTCTGCTTTATGATATCTTCGATTGTAGGTTCTGCTTTTCTAGGGGCAGGACCTGAATTTATAACAATAGATACAGCCTGTCCTTTTTCAATCTTGGCACCCGGAGCTGGATTAGTAGATATTATAGCATTAACAGGCAGTGTATCATCATTTGCCCTGCTGATCTTACCGGCTTTTAATCCCAGCTGAACAAGAAGTGTCTGTGCATCATTCAGATCAAGACCTATCAAGTTAGGCATAACAGAAGCATCAAGTATTTTTCTTGAAGAAACAAGAAGTGATATCTTCTGGTTAGGATCGAGCTTTGTTCCCGGTGCGGGATAAACTGAAATTATAGTATTAAACTTCGCATCTGAAGGCTGATAATCTATTTTCTCTATCTGGATATCAGAGTTCTGAAGTATTGATTTTGCTTCAAGGAGTTCCATTTTTTCGATATTTGGTACTTCTTTTCCTTTTCCGTTATTAACCCAGATCTGTACTGTTCTGTTTGTCTTTACGATCTTTCCTGCTTCGGGATATTGGATAAATACTTTATTAAATCCCACTTTTTCTGAGTTTGAACTATTTATCTTAACTTTTAAACCTGCTTCTTTCAGGTATTTTTCTGCATCTTTTACATCTAAATTCATTACATTCGGAACTTCTGATTTTTGTTCGTTAAAAAAACGTCTCACAAATACATCTCTTCCAAAAATTATTATAACAGCTAATGAAATTACGAAAATTATAAATTTTATGTAGTTTATTCTGATTCTTCCAGCCATGAATTACTCCTTAACTATAGTTTTTTTATATGATATCATAATTGGGACAAAAACGCAATCAAACTGTAGGAAAATGTTAAAGTACGGCAATTTTGGAACAGGCAATTTAATATAGTTTTATAACTTTTTATTTTACTGCCGAAAAAAAATAAATCATACACAGATAGAAGCATAATATAAAGTAAATATTAAGATACAGGGATAAGAAATAAAAAAAGAACTGCTGATAAGAAAAAACAGGGTTTTCAAAACGGGGAATATACACGGAAGATTAAATTTTATAATACTTTTTAGGTTGCAACAAAGCTACATAAGTGATATAATTTAAAAAATTTATTGGGAAAGAAGAGATATCAGATGACAAAAAAAGATTGGGAGTACGGAATCAGTAAAACACTGATTGACAGTGAAACATTACGTGCAAGAATAAAGGAATTAGGTGCAGAGATAACAAGAGATTTTGCAGGAAAAGAAGAAGACCTTGTAGTTGTCTGCCTGCTTAAAGGTTCACTCCTGTTCATGGCAGATCTTATCAGAGAGATAAAGCTGCCGATAACAATAGATTTTATGGAAATTTCTAGCTACGGGAATGACTTTGCAAGCACAAGGGAAGTGAAAATACTGAAGGATCTGGAAGGCAGCATAATGGGAAAAGATGTGCTTATCGTAGAGGATATTATTGATTCTGGACTTACATTAAAAAAGGTACTGAAAATAATCGGAGGAAGAGGAGCAAAGGAAGTATACCTGTGCACACTTCTTGATAAAAAGGTGAAAAGAGAAGCAGACATAAATGTACAGTATGTGGGATTTGAAATAGACGATGAATTCGTACTGGGCTATGGTCTGGATTTTAAGCAGGAATATAGAAATATTCCGTATATTGCCGTTATGGGTGAAGATTTTGAATAATACCGGAGAAAAAAATTACAGAACAAAGAAAAAATACGGTCAGAATTTTTTGGAAAACAAGGTAATACTGGAAGAGATATTTTCATATGCAGATATAAATAAGACAGATACAGTGATTGAAATCGGACCGGGGCTGGGTTTTCTTACCGAAAGTCTTGCTGAAAAAGCTGGGCAGGTATATGCTTTCGAGATAGATGATGATCTGGTAAAAATATTATCGGAAAAGTTTTCAAAGGTCGAGAATCTAAAAATAATCCATACAGATTTTATGGATTATGATTTGTCTGAAATAGTGGAAAAAGAAAAAAATATAAAGGTAGTTGCCAATATTCCGTATTATATTACTTCTCCCATCGTAGGAAAGCTTATTAAGTACAGGGACTCTATAGATGAAATATATATTATGGTTCAGAAGGAAGTGGCAGAACGGATAAGCGCCGTCAGCCCGAGCAGCGATATAAGTCTTCTTACACATGCAGTGCAGTTTTTCGGCAATGCAGAATATCTGTTTACTGTAAAGAAAGAGCTTTTTAATCCCGTACCAAAGGTAGATTCAGCTTTTTTGGGGATAAAACTGTATAAAGACAGAGAGTATGAAAAGCAGATAGATGAAGCAGAATATTTTAAATATCTGAAAGCAGCTTTTTCCAATAAAAGAAAAAGCCTCGGGAATAATATGAAGAATCTGGGATATGATAAACAACAGACCGGGTCTGCACTTGAAAAAACCGGGAAAAAACCTCTTGCCAGGGCAGAGGAGTTTTCAGTACAGGAATTCATAGATTTTATAAATGCTTTAAAGGATGAAAAATGATGAAAAGCTGGGAATATATAATAAAAACTAGAAAATCTGATATAGATTATATCAATAAAATAATAGAAGTGCATGAAGGAACAGCCAATGTGAGAACTTTGAACAGTGAAGAGGGTATGGTAAAAATACTTACAAATGAATTTTTTCTGAATGATGTGGAATTAATTCTGGAAAAACTCAAAAAACACGGGGTGGTACTAGAAATCCTTGAAAAAAGAGAGTGGCAGGGAGTATTATAAGCATGAAAGAAAAAATAGTGGAACATAGGGTTTATTATTATGATACTGATAAAATGGGAGTAGTATATCATTCCAATTATCTGAAATGGATGGAAGTAGCAAGAACTGAATTTTTCAGAGATATACTGCCATACAGCACGCTTGAGGAAATGGGAGTTATGCTTCCGGTAAAAACACTGAATATAGAATATTTTAATTCTGTAAAATATGATGAATTAATAAAAATAAAAATAAAACTGCTTGAGTTTTCAAAGATAAAAATAAAATTTTTATACGAAATTTATGATGAAAGCTTCACACAATTAAAAGCTAAGGCTGAAACAGTGAATGTTTTCACTGATGCAGACGGAAATTTGAAAAGGCTTTCCGGTGAAGTAAGAGACCTCTTTGGAAATTATATTTCGGTATCGTCAAAGTAAATTTCCAAAACGGTTTAATGAAAAAATAAAAAGGAGAGTAATCATGAGTAGATATTTTGATACTGTGAATTTTTTAGTAGAAAACCTGGTTGAAGATAAAAGTTCTTTTCACCTTGAGAGCAATGAAAAAGGGAAAAGCATATTTATTAAGATAATAGTAGATGAGACAAATATGGGTAAATTAATAGGAAAAAACGGAAGAATTATTACATCTATAAGAACGCTTATCTCTTCAATTGCCAAAAAAGAAAATAAAATAGTAAAAATAGAAATAAAAAAAGCCGGATAGGCTGTTTTACCGAAAGGATGTTATGGAATTAGTAAATATCGGGACAATAACAGGGACTCATCATTTGAACGGAGCAGTAAAAGTCACGTCAATATTTCAGGATACTGATGTGATAATATCGGAAAAGGTGCTGCTGGAAAAGAATAATGACAAGAAGCTCTGTACTGTCAAATCAGTAAAAAGAATAAATAATAAAAAGCTTATAGTGGAATTTTCCGAAATAAGCAACATAAATGATGCCAAAAGTCTAAACGGATATCAGGTAAAAATTCGAAGAGATCTTCTGCCGGAAAAGACGGAAGAAGATTTTTATTATAATGATCTGCTGGGAATGAAAGTCTTTGAAAAAGAGGAATATCTCGGAGATATTTTAGATACTATGGAAACTGCGGCTCACGATATTTTAGTAGTGGTAAACAGTGACGGCAGGGAGATACTTGTGCCGATGGTTGATATTTTTGTGAAAAAGATAGATTTTGAAGCGGGAAAAATAGAAGTAGAATTAATAGAAGGAATGAAAGAATGAAATTTACTGTATTAACTTTATTTCCTGAGATATTCGAGCTGTATCTGAATCAGACGATCATACAGAGAGCTGTGGATATGGGAATTGTAACTTATGAAATCGTAAATATCAGGGAATTCAGTGGAAATAAACACGGGCAGGTAGATGACACCCCATTCGGCGGCGGTGCAGGAATGGTCTTAAAACCTGAACCTTACTGGAATTATTTTAAGATAAAAAATGCGGAAAATCCCAAAAAGCCTTTTGTTATTTTTGTTACCCCTCAGGGAATACCTGCAAACCAAAATATAATAAGCGATATTGCCGAAAAAGAAGATGTGGTGCTGATATCCGGAAGATATGAAGGACTGGATCAAAGGGTAATTGATAATTTTGTGGATATGGAGGTTTCTATAGGAGACTTTGTTTTGAGCAGCGGCGATCTGCCGGTACTTTGTCTTATGGATTCGGTAATACGGATAAAAGACGGAGTCATAAAAAAAGAATCTTTTGAAACAGATTCATTTTATAATGGTCTTCTTGGTTTTCCCCAGTATACCAAACCGGCTGTAATAGAAGGTGTAGAGGTTCCGGAAGTACTGACATCCGGACACCATAAAAAAATAGATGAATACAGACTTCTCGAATCATTGAAAAAAACCTGTAAAAACCGTCCGGATCTTTTGGAAAAGAAAATTAAGGAAGATGAAAATTTTCGGGCAGTATGGGAAAAATATAAAAAGGAGATAGAATTATGATATATTCATTGGGAGAAAAAATGCCAAAAGTGGATAAGGATACTTATGTGGCAGAGTCAGCCGCAGTAATAGGCGACGTAGAGCTTGCAGACGGTGTAAATATATGGTTTGGTGCTGTCTTAAGAGGAGATCTCGAAAAAATAAGCATTGGTTCAGGGAGTAATGTTCAGGATAATTCGACAATACATACTGATTTTGGTATACCATGCAGAATCGGGAAAAATGTTACAGTGGGACATAATGTTATTCTTCACAGCTGTGATATTGGTGATAATGTTATAGTAGGAATGGGAAGTACGGTATTAAACGGCGCAAAAGTAGGAACAAACTGCCTTATAGGAGCAAATTCCCTTGTTACACATAAGCTTCCGCATGAAGACGGGGTTCTCATAATGGGACAGCCTGCCAAAGTAATAAGAAAACTAACAGAAGATGAAATAAAGCATATTTTTGAGAATGCAGATCATTATGTGAAAAACGGAAGATACTTTAAAGAAAATCTAAAGGAGATCAAATGAGGGAAAAGGTATATGTAGGTTTGGTACATTATCCTGTGTATAATAAAAATAACGATATTGTGGCAACATCAGTTACAAATTTTGATATACACGATATATCAAGAACATGCCGCACATATGATATAGAAAATTATTTTATAATAACTCCGCTTGATGCACAGAAAGAGCTGACAGGAAGAATAATAGGATTCTGGCAGGAAGGCTGTGGTATAGAGTTTAACAAAAACAGAAATGAAGCATTTGAGCATACACGGCTTATGGATTCCATAGAAGACTGCATAAAAAAAATCACAGAAAAAGAAGGGAAAGAACCGAGAATAATAACAACATCTGCAAAAACCTTTCCCAATTCAGTATCTTACAAGGAATTAAGCAGTGAAATATACGATGATGAAAATCCTTATTTTCTTCTTTTCGGAACCGGATGGGGTCTGACAGATGAAATAATGGAAATGTCATATAAAATACTTAATCCTATAAGGGGAAAGACAGAATATAATCACCTTTCAGTAAGAAGTGCTGTTTCAATTATACTGGACAGACTGTTTGGCGATAACTGATATTTTGCTGGATATTAGGAAGGGAGGGACATTAGTGGATGGATATGTAAGAAATATTATATTAAACGAGCTGAAAGAACTTGAAAAAAAAGAAAATATAAAAATACTTTTTGCTGTGGAATCAGGGAGCAGAGCATGGGGCTTTGAATCTAAAGACAGCGATTATGATGTTCGTTTTGTATACGTAAGACCTCTTGAATGGTATATGTCAATAAGCAAAAGAAAAAATACATTAGAAGTTATGATAAATGAAGATTTGGATTTCGCAGGCTGGGATCTGAATAAAGCTGTCGAGCTGCTGGCTAAAAGCAACCCGCCTTTGGGGGAATGGCTGAATTCCAGTATTGTTTATACAGAAAAGGATAATATTATTGCTGAGTTTGATAAGCTTTTTGATAAATATCTCAGAGAAAACGCCTTAGTGTATCATTATTTGAGCATGGCTTCCAAAGATATGGAAACTCTCCGTGAAAAAAGAGAAATAAAACTAAAAAAATATTTTTATATGTTAAGATCATTACTGGCATCAAAATGGGTAATGCTGTATCACGAAAAGCCCCCTATACTTTTGAGCGAGCTTTTGACACTTGTAAAGAATGAAGCAATTCAAAGAGAAGTGGATAAACTTCTGGAAATAAAGAAAGCAGGAGACGAAAGTACTAAGATAGTGGGAAATGAAATAATTAATGAGTTTATTTTTGATACAAAAAAAGAAGTAGAAAAAATGGTGAAAGAAATTCCGAATTCTAAAAATACCGATCTGAAATTTCTGGATAAGTTTTTCCTTGATAAAGTTCTTTATTATGAAAAAATATAATTTTAAGCGGGGTTGTGGTATTAAGCAATTCCGTTTTTTGTTAATTTTTTGAAAACAGAGTATATTTTTTAATAAAATAAGAAAGTCAGTTTTTTAAATTTTAATATACAATTATACTCTTTGCTCCGCAAGAGAAAAAATACATAAAAAACATATTTTGAAGGAAAAAAATATAAAAAAAGCTTTGCCCTAATATTGACAATTAGAAACTTCAAGCTAAAATTAAGTATATGCGTAAAAAAATAAAGTCTTAAAAAAAGAATTTGAGAAATATTTTTTATATCAATTCCTAAATTCTAATATTGACAGTAAATTTTTTTATACAAAAAAATGAAACGTTTTAAAAATTTTAGTTTAATATGAGTTTTATTTCAAAATAAATAATTACAGGAGGGCAGCATGAAAAAATTGATCAACAAGACAGAGAATATTGTGAGAGAAATGCTGGAGGGACTGGCTGAAGCTTATCCGGATATTCTTGAAAAATTACCGGACTTTAATATTATCAAAAGAAAAACTGTAAGCAGCAAGGTAAATCTCGTGAGCGGAGGGGGAAGCGGTCATGAGCCTGCACACGCAGGATACGTAGGGTATGGAATGCTGGACGCGGCAGTAGCCGGGGAAGTATTTACATCACCGACACCGGATCAGGTGCTAGAGGGAATAAAAGCTGTAAAATCAGAAAAAGGAGTGCTTCTTATAATAAAAAATTACAGCGGAGACATTATGAACTTTGAAATGGCAGCAGATATGGCAGAAATGGAAGATATAAAAGTGGAAAAGGTAGTAGTAAATGATGATATAGCGATGGAGGACAGTACATATACCATAGGAAGAAGAGGGGTGGCGGGAACAGTGCTGGTTCACAAGATCAGCGGTGCAGCGGCCGAAGACGGTCTTGAGCTTGATGAAGTAAAAAGAATTGCAGAAAAAACAATAAAAAACGTAAAAACCCTGGGTATGTCTCTGGGACCGTGCACAGTACCTGCAAGCGGCAAAGAAAGCTTTCATCTGGAGGATGATGAAATAGAAATGGGACTGGGAATTCATGGCGAACCCGGTATACATAAGGGAAAATTAAAAACAGCAGATGAACATGTGGAATATATGATGGAAAAACTTCTCTCCGAGCAGAAATTTTCTGAAAATGAAAAGACTGCAGTATTAATAAACGGATTAGGTGCAACACCGCTGATGGAACTTTATATAATAAACAGAAAAGTTTCTGAAATTTTGAAAAATAAAAAAATAGAAATATCAGAAACTATAGTAGGTAATTATATGACTTCTCTTGAAATGCCGGGCTTCTCCATAACATTGCTAAAGCTTGATGAAGAACTGGAAAAATATCTGAAATTTAAGGCCAGAACACCGGCATATAAAAACTGAGGTGAAATGTATGAAAAATGACAGAGTAATAGATATATTAGATGAAATAGCCAAAATAGTAATAGCACATGAAGAGGAGCTTACGGATCTGGACAGGGCAATAGGCGACGGAGACCACGGACTAAATCTGAAAAGAGGATTTGATGCTGTAATGGCAAAAGTGGATTATTTCCGGGAAAATGAAGATAATATGGATTTATCAAAGCTTTTGAATGAAACAGCAATGACTCTGCTGTCAACGGTAGGCGGTGCTTCCGGCCCGCTTTATGCTACGGCACTTATGAAAATGGCAAAGGCTTTTAGGGATAAAAACGAGGGCGATATAGATATTGATGATATAGAGTATGCCGTAAAGGAGGCTGTAGAAGGGATAAAGCAGAGAGGGAATGCTTCAGTCGGTGATAAGACTATGGTAGATACAATTGAACCGTTTTATGCCGCATTCAAAAAGGCCGTACAGGAGGAAAAAAATCTCAAAAACAGCTTTGCAGAAGGACTGGAAGCAGCTGAAAAAGGTATGTTATCAACAAAAGATATTCAGGCGAAACGGGGAAGGGCGAGTTATCTGGGTGAAAGAAGCATAGGAACTGTAGATCCGGGTGCGCGTTCCAGTTATCTTATATTAAAAACAATTTATAATCAAATTTAGGAGGAAAAAATGATAGGTTTAGTAGTAGTAAGTCATAACAGAAAATTAGCAGAGGAAATAATAAATTTTTCAAATGAGATGAAGCAGTTTGATTTTCCGGTAGAAAACGGCGGGGGAACAAGCAGTGAAATATATGGAACAGAACCGCAGATAATTATAGATGCAATAAAGCGTGCGGATAAAGGAGAGGGTGTTCTGATATTTGTGGATTTGGGAAGTTCTATTATGAATACGGAAATGGCTATTGAGATACTTGGCAGTCCGGAAAAATTATATATTGTAGATGCCCCGCTGGTAGAAGGGGTAATATCAGCTGTAGCCGGGAATTTTCCCGGGATATCCGCAGAAGAATTAAAACAGATATCTGAGGAAAGTAAAAACTTTATAAAAATAAAATAATCAGGAGGTTTCATTTTATGAAAAATGTTACTGAAAAGAATTATGTGATAGCTTTAGATCAGGGAACGACAAGTTCAAGAGCTGTTATTTTTGATAAAGATACAAATATAGTAGGAATAGCACAAAGGGAATTCCAGCAGATATACCCTCAGCCGGGCTGGGTCGAGCATGATCCCATGGAAATCTGGGCAACTCAGAGAGCTGTATTAACAGAGGTGAATGCTAAGACCGGGATTCCTCTTGATGAAATAGCTGCAATAGGTATAACAAACCAGAGAGAAACAGTAATAGTATGGGATAAAGAAACAGGGGAACCGGTTTATAATGCGATAGTATGGCAGTGCAGAAGAACTGCCGATATGTGTGAGGAACTGAAAAAAAGAGGACTTGAGGAATATGTAAAAGAAAATACAGGTTTAATAATAGATGCTTATTTTTCAGGAACAAAAATCAAGTGGATTCTTGATAACGTTCCCTGGGCAAGGGAAAGGGCAGACAGCGGACAGCTTCTCTGCGGTACGGTAGATACGTGGCTTGTATGGAAGCTTACCGGAGGAAAGGTTCATGTGACTGATTATACAAATGCGTCAAGAACGATGCTTTTCAATATAAAAACTCTGGAATGGGATGATAAACTGCTGAAAGAGCTGGGAATACCAAAATCAATGCTGCCTGAGGTAAAAAATTCCAGTGAGATATATGGCGAAACATCTCTCGGAGGCGGAGGAAATACAACAACAGTTGTTCCTATTGCCGGAATTTCCGGAGATCAGCAGGCAGCTCTTTTCGGACAGGCCTGTTTTGTAAAAGGTGATACAAAGAGTACGTACGGAACAGGATGTTTTATGCTGATGAATATAGGGCATGAATTTATAAGATCTAAAAATGGTCTGCTTACTACAATTGCAATCGGACTTGACGGAAAAGTAGAATATGCTTTTGAAGGAAGTATATTTGTGGCAGGTGCAGTTGTTCAGTGGCTGAGAGATGAGATGAGACTTATAGCTGATTCGGCAGATACAGAATATTTCGCAAAAAAGGTAGAAGATAACGGAGGAGTATATGTAGTACCGGCTTTTGTAGGACTGGGGGCACCATATTGGGATATGTATGCAAGAGGCGGTATACTGGGACTGACAAGAGGATCAAATGCAAATCATATAATCAGAGCCGCTCTTGAATCAATAGCTTACCAGACAAAAGATCTTCTTGAGGCTATGCAGGATGATTCTGGTCTTATTCTTACAAAGCTCAAGGTAGACGGAGGAGCTGTAAGAAATGAGTTTCTTCTGCAGTTTCTTGCGGATATAATAGGTGAAACAGTATTAAAGCCTGAAATAACAGAAACAACAGCATTGGGAGCTGCTTATCTTGCCGGTATGGCTGTGGGCTTCTGGAAAGATAAAGATGATATAAAGAAACACTGGAAATTAAATAAAGAATTTAAATCTGAGCTGGACAGGGAAAAACGCAATAAATATTACAAAGGATGGAAAAAAGCCGTAGAAAGAGTAAGGAACTGGGAAAGAGAAGACAGCTGAAAGAATAAAAATACTTTTTGATTATTTCAGGGTTTATGAAGTAAAAAAACAGAAAATATATATATTTTCTGTTTTTTTTATGGATTTTAAAATAAATATCCGTATATATAAATCAGTCAATATTATAATATTCTTTTTTTACAAATACTAATCCTGCAATGTAAAAAATCAAAATTATAATATTAAATAAAAAATGTAATATAATACTTGAGAGCTGAAGAAATATTCTGATACTGTCAGGTATGATAAATGCAAATACAAGAGGAGCCAAAAATAAAACAGAAGCAGCAATGTGGACAGCACTGGTAAGAATCATTATTTTCAATCCCTGAGGCGGGGCTTCTTCATATGGAAGCTTTGACTTTGCTGCAAGTGCAAATGTAAGAACAGCAGCAGAGGGGATAAAAGAAAACATAAATATAAGTATGCAGGATGCTATTCCTGAAACAAATAATATGGAATATGTAAATTTGAGGTTATTATTGTCACGCATGAGACGCTCCTTTAAATATAGTAATTTATTAATATTACTTTGTTAATGAAATTTTTTCAAAAACAGAAATTTTTACTTTACTTGGTAAATAATTTTTTCCATTTTGGCAGAATTTTTTTTGAATATGTTTTGTAATCTTCTTCAAGATTGAACATAACATCGGATAAACGCTGGAAAAGAGCATAGTTTTTGTCCCAATAATCAGATTCTATACCCAATACGGCATATAACAGATCGCCGTTATAAAAATCACCGCTGCAGAAGTAATTATTTTCAAGGAACTCCAACGCAAGCGGAACAAGATATTTCAGCCCTATTTTCTGACCGACAAGCATTCTTATATTTTCTATGCTAAGATCTTTTAAAGGAATTTTGCGTAATCTGTGGCAGTTTGTGATAAGAGCCGAATTGTATTCCGGTTTCTTCCAAACGCAGTTTTGAAGTTCTTCCAATGAACTGTTCATATAATCATTTTTCAAAATACTTACCTCTTTTAAATATGTTAGTAAACTAAAAGGGATGTATCAAAAGAAACTTTGATACAATCCCCCAATGTAAATTCACCACAGAGAAGTGCTTAAATCTTCAGGAGATTACTGCGGTTCTTTCATGTAATCGTATTTCTTACAGATTTCACCATCTTCATCATGAATAATGAGTTTCGACTTTTCATATGTTGATATTTCTTTTGCGTAGCTTACAGCTTCTTCCTGTGAATCAAAAACTTTTGTAGCCTGCATATTTCCGTCACCCTTAACCTGCCATTCTTCGTCCTCAAGAATAACATGCTGGTTTATACCCATGAATTTAACATCTCCTTTCAAAAAGATTCAGCAGAAAATGAAATTACCTGCTAATATTAGTATAGCATAAGAGAGAAAAAATAGAAAGACGGTAAAAGTCCAAAGGGATAATAATCAGACCGGCAACTTCGAAGAGCTTAGTTTTCAGCTATGAAATAAAACCTACAGGTATAAAATTATATAAAAATATTGCTATTATTGCTAAAATGTTATATACTAAAATCAACACGGGTGCTTAATGCTGAGAAATACCGTTTAACCTGCTCTAGATAATGCTAGCGAAGGGAGTTAACAATACAGATATTTCTTAGTAGACCTTGTGAAGGTCTTTTTTTTATAAATTTTTCAGGAGGTAAAAATGTTGGTTAATTTAAGTTTACAGGTAATTCCTACAGTAAAAGAAGAGGATATTTATTATGTGGTGGACAGAGTCATTGACAGGATAGCAGAGTCAGGTCTGAAATATGAAGTAGGTCCTATGGAAACAACAATAGAAGGAGAGCTTGCAGATTTACTTGAGATAGTCAAAGATGCACAGGAAATATGTGTAAAATATGGCGCAAGCAGGGTATGTTCGGTAGTGAAAATTGATTATAAACCTGAAGGAGTTACTATAGATGAAAAAATCGGAAAATACAGGAAGTAAATTTCAGTCAGTATTATTTTTTCTGATACTAATTTTATTAATACAGATTATAACAGTAAAATTCGATATTCCAAAATATATATTTCCCTCACCGTCAGATGTTATAAGTGTTTTGTGGAATGATAAATCCGTTTTGGGAGAACATGCGCTGATTACATTTGGTGAAGCACTGGCAGGATTCATAGCAGCAGTTATATCAGGAATAATATTAGGCGGACTTCTGGGATATTTCAGGCTTCTGAGAAATATACTTTACCCGCTTATTCTTATATCGCAGATGGTTCCTCTTATTGCTGTGGCACCTGTTATTTTAATATGGTTCGGCTTCGGGATAATGCCGAAGATACTGATAGTGCTTACAGTATGCATTTTTCCGTGTATTTTGTCTTTTCTGGACGGATTGGATAATATAGATAACGAGCTGATAAGTCTTATGAAAACAATGAAGGCAAATGAAATACAGATTTTTTTTAAGCTGAAGCTTCCGGCGAGCCTGCAAAGTCTCCTTTCGGGACTAAAAATAAGTGCCGTATATAGTATAATGGGAGCAGTTATAGGTGAATGGCTCGGTGCGGAAAAAGGATTGGGGATTTATATGACAAGAGCAATAAGCTCTTTTAGAACAGATGCTTTGTTTGCTTCGATATTTTTGATAATAATACTTAGTCTTGCTGTATTTAAGGCTACGGAATATGCAGAGAAAAAGCTGATTCCATGGAAAAATAACAAAATTTAGATATAGGCGGTAAAAAATGAAAAAAATTTTAATTCTGATATTTTTAACAATACTCGCAGTATCATGTAAAGATAGTGCTAAAAATGCAAAGGGCGGGGAGAAAATAAAAATTACAGTAGTTCTGGACTGGACTCCGAATACAAACCATACCGGCATTTATGTGGCTAAGGATCTTGGTTATTATGAGGAAGAAGGACTTGATGTTACAATAATACAGCCCGGAAACGGAACTTCCGACCAGCTGGTGGCATCTGGCAAGGCACAGTTCGGAATATCGTATCAGGAAAGTGTTACATTGGCAAGGCTTCAGGATATTCCTGTTGTTTCAATTGCCGCAGTTATACAGCATAATACAAGCGGTTTTTATGCAAAGGAAGATAAAGGAATAAAAACACCCAGAGATTTTGAAAATAAGAGATACGGAGGATGGGGTTCTCCTATAGAAAAAGCCACGTTAAAAGCTCTTATGGATAAAGACGGGGGAGATGTGGAAAAAGTAAAAATCATAACATCAGGTGATACGGATTTTTTTGCATCAAGTGAGAACAGTATAGATTTTGCATGGGGATTTGAAGCGTGGACAGGAATGGAAGCCAAGGTAAGAAATATTCCCGTAAATTATATAAAGCTCAGTGATTATAATAAAAATCTTGATTATTATACTCCTGTAATTATAACTAATGAAAAAATGATTTCACAAAATTCTGATATTGTGAAAAAATTTATGCAGGCTACTAAAAAAGGTTATCAGTACTCATGGGAAAATCCGGATCAAGCTGCCAATATCCTTTTGAAAAGTGCTCCTGAACTAAATAAAGATCTGGTAATGGAAAGCCAGAAATTTCTTGCAAAAGAGTATAAATCAGATGCAGCATATTGGGGAGAACAGAAACCGGAAGTATGGGAAAATTATATGAACTGGCTGTATGATAATAAATTAATTGATAAAAAGACTGATATATTAAAGGCATTTACCAATGATTTTGTAAAAGAACAATAAAACAGAGGATAAGGGAGTAAAATGAAAATTTCGCTGAATAATATCGGACAAATATATGACGGAAAAAAGGTTCTTTCTGATATTTCATTTGATGTAAATGAAAGTGAGTTTATCACATTAATAGGACCGAGCGGGTGCGGTAAGAGTACGATTTTCAAGATAATAACGGGATTGGAAAAAAACTATACAGGTAATGTAATAATAGATGGAACTGATATAGAGAAATATCAGGGAAAGCTTGCCTATATGCCGCAGAATGACCTTCTGCTGGATTGGAGAACATTATATAAAAATGCTGTCCTTCCCATGGAAATAGAAAAAACAGATAAAAAAACCATGAATGAAAGAATAAAAAAACTTCTTCCCGAATTTAAGCTTTCCGGAGAAGAGGGGAAATATCCCTATGAGTTAAGCGGCGGTATGAAAAAAAGGACGGCACTTCTCAGAACCTTTTTGGTAGACAGTGATATAATGCTGCTTGATGAGCCATTTGGTGCACTAGATGCAATAACACGAAGCGAGATGCAGCAGTTTCTGCTTGAAGTCTGCGAAAAGCATAGACATACTGTTTTATTTATTACACATGATATAGATGAAGCAGTGTATCTTTCAGACAGAATAATAGTTCTCGGCAAGAATCCGGCAGTGATAAAAGGAGAAATCAAGATACAGATATCAAAGCCGAGAAATACAGATGTCCTTTTGGAAAGAGAATTTTTGGAATATAAGAAAAAAATAATGGATATGCTGGTGTAATATTGTAAGCAAAAAAATCAGAAAGCAGGAATTTATTTTGAATATAGATGTACATTGTCATTTTGAACAGCTGCCTGCCGAGCTGCGTGAAAAAGAGATAAGAAGAAATATTGTGGCAGGCGTGGCTGTAGACTATAAAAGCGGGGAAATTCTTTTAGAATATAAAAAAATATATCCGAATCTCATGGTTTGTCTGGGAATACATCCTGAATATCCGGAGAAGTACGGTGATTATGAGCTGGTAGAAAAACAGATCAGGGAAAATGTCTCAGAAATATCGGCAATAGGCGAGATAGGTCTTCCGTATTTTAATCTTTTGGAAATAGAAGATATGGAAAAGAAAGCTGATATTTTAAAAAAGGCTGAAATCATTTTCGAAAGATTTCTGAAACTGGCAGCAGAGCTTGATCTTCCGGTTAATCTTCACTGTATAGAGGACAGTGGGGAATATGCAATAAGGGAGCTGGAAAAATATAAGATAAAGAAAGCTTTATTTCACTGGTTTGAGGGTGATCTGTCTGCTCTTGAAAAGATAAAAGGAAACGGATGGAATATCTCTGTATCTCCGGATGTAATTTATAATAAAGAGTATGAAAAATTTGTGAGAAATATTCCGTTGGAGATTATCACGCTGGAAAGTGACGGGCCTTGGGAATACGGAGGAGAGATTGGTATTCCTTCAATGACTGAGAAAACAGCAGATTTTTTAACAAAGATTTATTCGAAAAGCAAAGAGGAAATCTTGGAGATTGCCAATAGAAATGCATGTGTTTTATTTAATATAAAAAATGACTGATTGTATTTTAATAATAAAAAATATAAACGAAGTTTTTTATTTTTTGCTTTAATTTCAAAACTATACCTTACTTAACAGGTATAGTTTTTTTGTATATCGTTTCAAAATTCTGTAATAAAGATTTATTGCCGGCTGTAAAAACAGATACTGAATAAAAAAAGAAATCAAGGAAATCAAAACTAAAAAGTCAGAATTTCAATAATTTCTTTCCGGTAATATATCATTGTCATATAATTAAGTACTATCAATATCTATAGTGAAAGTATGTTATTTATATTTATTTCTGAAAAGAGAAATAATAAGAATTACAGTAAAGATAGCTGCTACAATGTAGCCGATAATACCGATAATAGACATTATGCTTTGTGTTTCACTCTGCTTTCCTGAATCAGCAAGTATCGAGGATCCTACAATGAGAGCAAACAAGAGCATTCCTATTACTATTTTATTGGTAATATAATCCAGCTGGTCAAACATCTTTTCGAGCTTGTTATGATTATGCTCTACTTTTACCTCAAGAGTGCCGTCTTTTAGCTTATCCAGAACATCAGCCAGTTTTACGGGGATTTTAGGGGTAACTTTTCCTAAATCATACAGGCTTTTCAGATAATCCTTAAGTTCTTTAACAGGATTGAATTTATTGGCCATATATTTTTCCATGTAAGGACCCAGGGCAGATATCAGAGTGATTTCAGGATCCAGAGTTTCTACCACACCTACTATATTCAGAAGCCCTCTCATAAACATTGTTACTTCCTCAGGCAGACTCAGGTTATTTTCTGCACATATAGCAGTAAGTTTGGCAATAACAATATGAAATTTCATATCTTTCAGGGAAACTCCATCTATATATGTATAATAAAAATCTTTTATTTCAGTGTTAAGCTTGTCCCTGTCTACCTTTCCCCGCTTTATACACAGCTTTAGTACAGCATTTGTCATTTCTTCCGTATCCTCGATATATATGGAATAAAGGAGATCATTAAGTCTTTTCAGCGTACTGTCGCTCATAACACCCATCATACCGAAATCAAGAAATGTAATTTTCCCGTTACGTACAACAATATTTCCCGGATGTGGATCAGCATGAAAAAATCCGTCTTCAAAAGCCTGCTTCATATAGTTGTTAACCAGATTTTGAGCAATTTTTTTAATATCATAATTTTGTGCCTTAAGGTCATCAATGTCAGTTATTTTTATTCCGGTAACAAAGTCCATAACAAGGATATTTTCTTTTGCATATTCCGGGTATTCTCTCAAACAGTCCATATAATCAAGATCACTGTTATTTTTGTAGAATAAATGTATATTTTTGGCTTCCACGGTAAAATCCAGTTCATTTTCGCAGGATTTTTTCAATTCTTTTATAAGAGCAGCAGGATCCATAATTTTACTTGTAGGAGCTATTTTGAAAAAAGGCAGAGCCTTTTCAAAAAGTGAGATATCATTAAGCATCATACTTTTTATTCCTGCATGCTGAATTTTTACAGCTACTTTGGTTCCGTCTTTCAGTGTGGCAGCATGTACCTGTGCCATTGATGCAGAAGCAACAGGGATCTCTTCGATGGTATTGAAAATATTATTTACAGGGACTCCGAAGCTGCTTTCGATAATAGATTTAACCACGAAAAAATCATCTGTTTTTACATTATCCTGAAGCATTTTAAATTCATCGGCGAGAGCATCCGAAACGAGGTCGGGACGTGTAGAAAGCATCTGTCCCATTTTGATAAATGTAGGACCCAGTTCTTCGAAAGCATCTTTTATTCTTTCGGGATGCTTTGAGGTGATAAGGCTTTCTATTGCTTTATGTTTTCCGAGTATGGTTATGATTTGTCTCAAACGTTCCTTGTCGCTTATTTCGGAATTATCCGTAAAATTATTTATATTATTATCGCATAAATTTTCGTCAGAAAAACTGTCTTCTTTATTACCGGCATTTTCAGGCTGCATATCAACATTTTCTGTAATTACCGAATCAGGCAGATCATTTTGATCAATCTCTTTATTATCAGTCTTTTCACTCATAAAATCCTCCTTCTGTTATATTAATATATAATATCTGTTCAATTATAACATATAATACTGTTCTTTAAAACAAAATAATAACCTGCATATAAATGAAAATTATATTTAAAAAAATAAAAAAATTAAATAAAAAAATAAAAAATTCACACATTTGACACATTGGATGGTTATACTAAAAGCGTCAGATGAAAAATCCTGAAAATATTTATATACACTGCCTGTGAACCATTCTGTGAAAAATTTATAAGTTGTTATTTTATTATAAATAAAGTATAATTTGCTTATATAGTTTTTTATTACAGCAGTTTTGTTTATTGATACGCAGTGAAAGCTGATTACATATAAAGGTCAAAAAACAGCTGTTTAAGGAAGGTTGCTTAAATGAAAAAAAGTACAGAAGATATAGTAAATATACTGAATTATAAATATGAAGTCTTTGAAAGCTCAGTAAGAGAGATCATAGAGAACAGATATTCGGAATTATACAAAGAGGGAAAGAAAAAAGGATTTTATCCTTTGATAGTAGTGCCTTCCGATGTTCTGTATGATGCACTGTCAGTGAATCTGGAATTAAGCAGTACAAAAGAATTTATTAAGTTTTCAGAAGATATAGATGTAGAAAAATTTTTTAATTCCAAAAGAAGTTATTATGATTTTATGCAGGAGTATCAGGTTCCGCTGGGTGACTTTTCATTGGAAACGGCAAATGATTATCTTAATGAGTACATAGACTCGGACACTTCACATCCTTTTGAGGAAATACTTATATTAGAAATACCTACAAGAAAGCCTTGGGAAATTCCTGGTTATATACCAATGGGTGGTTATAACGAATGTCCAGCACCTGACACTCAGATAGCCGTATCAGAATATTGGTACAGAAACTACAGGGCTATTCCCACAGTAATAACAGCAAACAGTATAGAATTTATGGCAGAGGCACCTCCGCAAAATTTTCAGGATGCGGAAAAACTGGCTTACGAGCAATATTTGTTCTGCAATGAGGTAGTAAGCGACGGTGCAGGGTCACTGCGCAAACTGGCATCTATATTAAAGGATTCTACCGTATGGAGTTTTTGGTGGGAATAGCAATTATTCCGAAAAATATTACAGGTGGCAGATTTTTCCGTTTTCTTTTTTTATTTATGAGAATTTTATTTTTGTATACAAAAATAATGAAAAAATGGTAAAATAAAACAGATAAGTTAATAAAAAAATATTGATCATAGAAAGGAGACATAAATTCATACATATGGAATCATTAAGAGAATTATATAAAACAGGTTACGGACCTTCAAGCAGTCATACAATGGGTCCGCAAAAGGCTGCGGAAACATTTAGAAAAAGAAATTTTGATGCTGCTTCTTATGAGGTAGAGCTGTATGGAAGTCTTGCTGCAACAGGAAAAGGACATTTGACAGATTATATCATATTAAAAACACTTGGTGAAAACTGTAACATAGTATTTAAACCGGAGATAATAAAGGAAAAACATACTAATGCAATGAAATTCACAGCTTATGACAATAACGGCAAAATAACCGGAGAAACTTTGTTTTATTCTGTAGGCGGCGGAAAGATAACTGAAGAAGGCGAAGCTGACACAGATCAAAAAGAGGTGTATAAAGAGAAGAACTTCAAGGAAATCATGAAGTGGTGCAGAGATAACGGGAAAGATCTTACAGAATATGTCGAATTTAATGAAGGCAGAGAGATATGGGATTATCTCAGAGATATACTTAAAGTAATGGACGAAGCTGTAGAAAGAGGACTTAAGGCTGAAGGACTTCTGCCGGGAAAATTAAAGCTCGCAAGAAAAGCCAAAAGCTATTATGAAAAATTCAGAAAATCCGGATTTCAGGACAGACTGGAAGGAAGGGTCTATTCATATGCACTTGCTGTTTCGGAGGAAAATGCCGCGGCAGGTAAAGTCGTAACCGCTCCCACATGCGGAGCCTGCGGAATTATACCTGCACTTTTGAAGGCCTACAAGGTAACCAAAGATCTCACTGAGGACGAACTCGTAAAGGCATTGGCCGTAGCAGGAATTCTCGGGAATGTGGTGAAAAAAAATGCTTCTATTTCCGGAGCAGAGGTCGGATGTCAGGGTGAAATAGGAGTTGCCTGTTCAATGGGAGCCGGAATGGTAGCATATATATTGAACGGAACTTTGGATCAGATAGAATATGCTGCGGAGATCGGGCTTGAACATTGTCTGGGTATGACCTGCGATCCTATAGAAGGATATGTTCAGGTTCCGTGTATAGAGAGAAATGCAATATATTCCGCTAAAGCAATAGACTGTGCATATTACAGCCTTATGTCCGACGGTGAACACCTTGTTTCATTTGACGAAATAACTGAAACTATGATGGAAACAGGAAAGGACCTGCGTTCGGAATATAAGGAAACTTCACTTGCGGGACTGGCCAAGGTAAAATTAGATAAGCTATTGAAGAAATAAAAAAACTAAGGAGTAGTAGAAAAGTGAAAAATACAAAAATAAAACTTTTATTTTTAATATTAACTAGTATGAATCTGTATTCTATTGACTTAGAGAACGCTATAACACAGCTGGAAAATCAATCCTATACTGCAGAGAAAAATAAACTTAATCTTGATTATTATGAGATCAACAGGGCTTTGATAGATAAAGGCGAATGGAACGGGCTTACTTTAAATGTAGACAATAAATATTATGATACTGTGGGAAAAAGTCATTACGGATTATCCACACAGGCAGAATACGGGATTTTTAATTACAGATTTGACTATGATACTCTTGACAGTAAAGTTATAGAGAACAGAATAGGAATCTCCAAGGACTTGAAAGAGCTTTATTACAGCCAGTATGACTCACAGCGTATTATTAACGATCTGTCTCTGGAATCTCAGAAAGTGACAAACCAGCAGACATTGGAAGCACAGATAATAAATCTTATAGACCTGTATAAAAATTATAAAAACAAAGAAAAAGAGATAGAGGTAGAGGAAAAAACTCTGGTAGTCAAGGAAAGAGACTATAAGATAATAAAAAGAAAATATGAAGTAGGCACAGCGTCTGAGTATGATCATATATCCTCAAGGGTAGAATATGAAAAATCACTGCTCGGCCTGGATAATATGAAAAGAGAGCTTTTGGTTCTTACAGAAAATTTTAAAGTATATAATGTAATTCTTGACGGAAAATTCGATGATATAAGAAAAAGAGATCTGGAAAAAGACGAGTTTTATAATATAGGAGTTACAGATCTGAAAAATATAAAGCTGACTGAAAAGGTAAATGTGGAAAAGCTCAGAAGAGAAAAATACGTAAACAGCATGCCTGAATTAAATGCCGAAATGTCTTATTCATTTGAGAATGATGAAGTAATTGTAGGCCTAGGCGTAAAAAAGACATTATTTAATTATAAAGGTGAATATGAACAGATAAAAAACGAACTAAAGAAAAATCAGGTGGATTATTTAGATACAAAGGCTACCGTGGAGAATAAAATCAAAGAAAATATGATTCAGTATACTACTCTTCAGACCAATGAATTAATAACGCAAAAGGAACTCGAAGTAAGAAAAAAAGATTATGAAGTTTATAATAAAAAATATGAGCTGGGTATGTCTAATTACAGTGATTATCTGGAGCGTCTGAATGCGCTTGATCTTGCTGCAAGAGAATATGAAAAAGCAAAAAACGAGCTTGCAAGTTTTACTTATAAAATAAAATATATGAATTAGGAGTGAGGATAGTTTGAAAAAGAAAATAATAATAGCAGTTTTATTAATAGTAGTGTTACTTTTGGGATTTTTATTCTTCAAATCATCTTCCAAAAAGGATAAAAATGAAGTTACATATGAAGTAGTAAAAGCAGAAAAAGGAGACTTACAGCTTTTTGTGGAAGAAACAGGGCAGGTAAAGTCAAATAATGAAATATCAGTCTATACTTCAAAAAAATTAATGGTTTCCAAAAGATATTTTGAATTAGGGGATACTGTAAAGAAAGGCGATGTAATACTTACATTTGATCCTACTGATAAGAATGCGGCACTTAGAACAATTCAGGAAAAAAAGATAGCCATGGAGCAGAAGCAGAGAGATTACAGCAATACAAACGAACTTCTGAAAGTGGGCGGCGCTCCGAGAGTAGATCTGGAAGATATAAACTACAGTATAAGAACTATGAGACTGGAAATAGCAAGCCTCGAGGAAGATTATCAAAAATATGACGATCAAATAATAAGTCCTGTAGACGGGGTAATAACTGAAATGATAGCCGATGATAACTACAGGGTTAATACAGACAGCCCACTTTTCAAAATTACAAATATAAGGGATCTTTCCATAAAAGTGGATCTTACTGATTATGATGTTAAAAATGTGAAGCTGGGACAGAAGGTACTC
This sequence comes from Sebaldella termitidis ATCC 33386, assembly GCF_000024405.1. NCBI lineage: Bacteria > Fusobacteriati > Fusobacteriota > Fusobacteriia > Fusobacteriales > Leptotrichiaceae > Sebaldella > Sebaldella termitidis. The sequence continues at coordinate 2,200,316 of NC_013517.1, forward strand.
ATAACATCTGATACACTTCCGGAAGGGGAAATAATTACGGGAAGAGTCGTAGATATAGCAAGTACAGCCACTAAGGATGATTCATATAATGAAAGCCGTGTGGAAATTGAGATAAAAATGGATAATCCGGGGCTTTTGAAGCCGGGAAATATAGTAGATTCGAAGATTCTTTATCTGGATGAACAGAATGTAATAAAGCTGCCTTACACATCAGTGATTAATGAGAATGATAAATATTATGTGTATATAGTGGACAAGGATAATAAAGTAAAAAGAAAAGAAGTTGTTGTAGGTGAAACGGATAATAACTTTTATCATATAAAAAGCGGGATAGAAGTAGGAGAAACTGTAATAAAAGAAGCTGATATGAATCTCAAAGACGGGGATAAAATAAAAATATCCGACAGTAAAGCAAAAAATAATAACAATAAAAAAGGAAGCGGGGGCGGGAATAGAAGATCACCGGGAGCTCCAAGACCACCTATGTAATACAGCATAAGAAAGGATAGTATAATGATAGTTGTTGAAAATCTAAGAAAAGTATATGAGAATGGTCCGCTTTCATTGGAAGTTTTGAAAGGAATAGACCTAAAGGTGGAATCAGAAGAATACGTAGCTCTTATGGGGCCGAGCGGAAGCGGAAAATCAACTTTTATGAATATTCTGGGATGCCTGGATCAGCTCACAAGCGGTAAATATTATCTTGACGGTATAGATATTTCCACAATGACACAGGACGAACTTTCTGCAATAAGAAACCAAAAGCTGGGATTTATATTTCAATCATTTAATCTGCTCCCGAAGCTGTCGTCGCTGGAAAATGTAATACTTCCTGCAATGTATGCCAATATGCCGAAAAAAGAAAGATATGAAAGAGGTGTGGAGGCTCTTACAGCGGTAGGACTTGGTGACAGAGTACATCATAAGCCTAATGAGCTTTCCGGAGGGCAGAGACAAAGAGTGGCAATTGCCCGTTCTATAATAAATACACCTAAGATACTCCTTGCGGATGAGCCTACAGGGAATCTTGATACACGATCAGGTGAAGAAGTACTGGGCATATTTAAACAGCTTAATGATAAAGGTACTACAATAGTAATGGTAACACATGAGGAAGATGTGGCAGAACACTGCAAAAGAATAATAAGACTCAGAGACGGTGTTATAGAAGTGGATGAAGAGGTGAAAAATAGAAGATGAATTTTTTAGAATTGTTAAAAATGGCCTTTTCCAATCTCCTAAGCTATAAAATGAGATCATTTCTGACCATGCTGGGGATAATAATAGGAATAAGTGCGGTAATATTAATGTCGGCAATAGGAGCCGGTGCACAGGATAAGATAGTGGGAGATCTTAATAAATTGGGAATAGGAAACTTTGATGTTTCAATAGATAATTCCATAGATAATATAAAAAACAGAAACAGACTGCAGCAAAAGCATATAGATATGATAACTAACATAAGCGGTGTAGAGTCTGTAGCACCGACAGGAACGGTAAGGCACAGAATAGAAATGTCGTCGGGGTTCGGGAATTTCAGTATAATAACAGGTGTAGTTCCGGCATCCTTTAATATAGAAAATACCCAGCTTTTGAAAGGAAGATATTTTAATTCGGAGGAATACAGAAAAACAGGATATTTTGCCATAGTAGATGATGTCACTACAGCAAGAATATTCGGTGATGAATCACCGCTGGGACAAAAGATAACAATAAGAATCAAAGATTTAGGAAATAAAGATTATGTAATAGTGGGAGTTTCAAAAAATCCTGTGGCAAGTATGACAGGAATTTTTGGAGGAAACAGTCCGAGCTTTATATTGATACCTTATCAGAATTATCAGTATATAAGCAAGCTTGATGAAAAATATTACTCGGGAATAAAAGTAAAAGTTTCAGATCCAAACGAACTGAGCCAGATAATGGATAACACAACAAATATTTTAAATAAGGAATCAGGAATAGCCGGATTATATCGGGCTGTAAACTCAAATACCGGTCTGGAGCAGTTTAACAGTATACTCAGCATGCTGTCGATATTTGTGAGCTTTGTAGCTTCCGTTTCCCTTTTTGTAGGGGGAATAGGGGTAATGAATATCATGCTTGTAAGTGTCACTGAAAGAATCAGGGAAATAGGGCTTAGAAAGGCAATAGGAGCTAAAAATAAGGATATACTTCTTCAGTTTTTGATAGAGTCAATAATTCTTACAGTCTCAGGCGGTGTAATAGGAATTCTTCTTGGAAGTGTTTCAGCGTTTTTAATATCGAATGCACTTGGATTGGTTCTTATTATAAAGGTAAGTATACTTCTGATTTCAATTACAGTTTCTATGTTAATAGGGGTGATTTTCGGGGTATATCCGGCATCAAAAGCATCAAAATTAAATCCTATAGATGCTTTGAGAGTAGATTAATTCCTTGACTCCAAAAGAATTATATGTTTAAATAAAATTGTCAGAAAGCGGAGTCTGGATATTATGAATAGATATTTTTATATATAAAATTCCGGACTGATACTATGCTAAAGTATCAGAAAATATATGAGGTGATGAAAAATGGTAAGATTTGGTATTGTAGGAACAAACTGGATAACTGAAAAACTTATAAATGCCGGAGGAATGCTGGAGAATTTTAAATTAAACGCAGTATATTCAAGAAGCGAGGAAAAAGCTTCAGAATTTGCGGCTAAATATAAGGTAGAGAATATTTTTACAGATTTAAAGGAAATGGCTGAGAGCGGAACAATAGATGCAGTCTATATTGCTTCTCCAAATTCGCTTCATTATGAACAGTCAAAGCTTTTTCTTACGCATAAAATAGCAGTACTATGTGAGAAACCGCTGGCTTCAAATGCTTTTGAAGTAAATGATCTGATAAAAACATCAAAGCAGTATGAAACTCTGGTCATGGAAGCAATGAAGCTTACATTTGTACCAAATTACGAAGCTTTGTTCAAAAATCTTCATAAAATAGGTAAGGTAAGAAGATATATAGGGTCTTACTGTCAATATTCCTCAAGATATGATAAATATAAGAACGGAGAATATACAAATACATTTGATCCTAAATTTTCCAACGGTGCACTTATGGACATAGGTGTCTATCCGCTGTATGCTATAGTGTCAATGTTCGGGAGACCAAATAACGTGATTGCAAGCGGTCTTAAGCTGGAAAGCGGAGTAGACGGTGAGGGTACTCTTATTCTGGAATATGATGATATGCAGGCAAATGTTATTTTTTCAAAAATAACAGACTCTTTTAATCCAAGTGAAATTCAGGGAGAAAATGGTTCCATAATGATAAATCATATTTCTGAAATGAGAGGAGCAAAAATCATATACAGAGATAATACCGAGGAAATACTGACAGAATATCAGGAAGAAAATACAATGGTTTACGAACTGGAGCATTTCATAGAAACATATGAAGCAGGAAAGTCAGAATCACCGGTAAATAATTATGAGCTCACAAAAATAATGGGTGAAATTATGGAAAGTGCAAGAAAACAAATGGGTGTGGTTTATCCGGCAGATACTAAATATGACAATGACTAGTCTTTTTAGTTACCTCTTAAAAAATATAAATTTCTAAAATTAATATTGAAAAGGAGGAAATATGGCAGAAAAAATATGTCAAAGCTGTGCTATGACACTTAATGAGGAGAAATACCACGGAACAAACAATGATGGTTCCAAAAATGAAGATTACTGTATTTTTTGTTTTAAAGACGGTGATTTTACTTATGAAATTACCATGAATGAAATGGTGGACAAAGGGATAGATTTTTTAAAAAGGTTTGGCGGACTAAATGATAAAAACAGAGAAGGTATAAGAGAAATACTGAACATAATGTATTCAGGACTAAAACGCTGGATAGAATAACATAAATAAAAACACTGTGATTGGAAAATTTTAACTCACGGTGTTTTTTTATGGATAGAAAAAAATTTTAAAGTATTGGAGTATTTCAGCTGGGATAGAATAAAACAGGTATTATAAATTATGGAAAAGATAATATTAAAATGATGCTTTTGTTTTATTTTAAATATATCATATTATAAATTAAATGCAGTAATATCAATATAAATATTAGTATATCAGTTTTTTTTCAAATTCTTCAAAAAATAAAACACTAATTTTAAAGGTTTATGTTAGATATTAAATTAATTAATAAAATTAAAATAATAAATTGACTACTTAGAAATAAGAGGGTATAATGATAGAGGATATCTATATTTATGACTTAAAACAGAATAAGAAATTGTGTTATCATCTCTAAGCAAATGTAACGTTTGAAAATGTAACATTCAGCTACAAAAAATATAACAGAAAGGGTGATGATATGATCTGTAAAATTTGTCAGAGCTGCGGTACACCAATTATAGGCACGAGAAAATATGGTACGAATCTGGATAAAACAAAAAACTTTGAATATTGCTCACTTTGTTATACAGATGGCAGACTTTTAAGAAATGTCATTTTAACTAAAAAAGTCAAAATTATAGAAATCTAAAAGAAAAATTTAAGAAATTTGAAGGTAAGCGGGTAGGGGCTGTTCTGGAATTTTCAGAACAGCTCGTTTTTTTGTAATAAAAAATATCATATCAGTTAAATACTGTTTTACATAATATGATATTTCAGTTACATAATTTAGAAATTAAATATCTTTGAAAATAAACTGCAGATTAACGGAAAAATCATCGGAATAAAAATAGCCGGAAGCATATTTGCTATTTTGATTTCTTTTTTAAATAAAATATTTACTCCGATACCAAGAATCATAATACCGCCAAGATAATCAATTTCTTTTACGGCAGTTTCGGTAAGTATTCCTTTCAGCTCTGATGCAAAAATATAAAATATTCCCTGATAAATAAATACGGCAAATGCGGAAAACATTACTCCTATACCGTAAATAGAAGAAAAAATAATAGCACTGACTCCGTCTAAAATAGATTTTATATACAGGATATTATTATCCTTTGACAGACCGCTCTTAATGGAACCTATTATAGCCATGGCACCTACACAGTATAGAATAGTGCTGATAACAAGTCCTTTTCCAAAAGTACTTTCACGGTCTTTTACAAACTTTCTTTCAAGATATTTACTGAATTTTGTAATATTTTTATCTATATTAATTATATTTCCTATGATAGAACCTATTATCAGAAAGACAAGCACTCTTATGTCATTTCCAGCTCCAATGGTTGATTTTATACCGAGAATAATAATAAATAAACCTACACAGTTCATTATCAGCTCATTCAGGTCTTTTTTAAATTTATGTCCTATAAAAGTTCCTACTAGGCTTCCGGCGACTATAGCCAGAAGATTGACGATAACACCTATTTTAAACAGCTCCTTTCTGATTGTATATTTGCTAAAATTTATTATATCATACTTATATGCTGAAAAATAAATATTTGTAATATATAGGAGGCATAAATACAGGATATCTTTATGACTGAAAAAAAGTTTTACGGGATAAGAACAGATATTTTTCTTAACTTCTAACAATAATTATAAAAAAATGATATAATTAAAAAAAATATATGAGGTGGTAAAATGAAATTTATTACATTTTTAGAAAATGCAGAAGAAAAAATAGGAATAATTTCAAAAGACAACAAAAAAGTGATAGATATAAATAAGACTCTGGGGAGTGATTTCTATGATATGACGGAATTTATCTGGAGCAATGAAGAGTACATAGAAAAACTAGTAGATATATATGAAAAGAATGAAAAAAGTCATTATAATCTGGAAGATGTAATGATAATTTCTCCGGTTCCGAGACCGGCAACAGATATTCTATGTGTAGGACTTAATTATTCTGATCATATAAAAGAATCGCAGAGTGTCCAGGATCCTGATAAAAAAATAGAAGTACCGGTATTTTTTACTAAAAGAGTGCTGAAGGCTATCGGTGACGGGGAAATAATATTAAGACATGAAGGAATTACAGAAGAGATAGACTATGAGGCTGAGCTGGGTGTAGTTATGGGAAAAGAAGGAATAAATATACCGGAAGAAGATGCAGATGAATATATTTTCGGCTATACTATAGTGAATGATATTTCAGCAAGAGATTTGCAGAGAAAGCATAATCAGTGGTTTAAGGGGAAGGGTCTTGACAGCCATACATCTATAGGACCCTGCATTGTCTATAAAAAGTATATTGAAAACCCTGAAAACCTAAATATTTCATCAAGAGTAAACGGGGAAACAAGACAAAATTCAAATACCAAAAATCTTATATTTTCTGCGCCGTATCTCATAGAAGAGCTTTCCAAGGGAATGACAATTATACCCGGCGATATAATAGCAACAGGTACTCCTGCCGGCGTAGGCATGGGATTCAAGCCTCCGAAATACCTGAAAAGCGGTGATGTGGTAGAATGTGAGATAGAAAAAATAGGAATTTTAAAAAATATAGTGGAATAAAAGAGAAAAGGAAAACAGATGAATAGGTTTAAATATACTTCGACTAATAAAAGATATCACACGTGGGATTATTATCTGAAAAGTGTATTTGGTGAAAAAGTAGCAAAAGTAAGTCTTGACGGAGGTTTTACATGTCCGAATATAGACGGAACCATAAGCAGGGGAGGCTGTATTTTCTGTTCCAAAAGAGGAAGCGGAGATTTTGCACTGGAAATTACCAGTGAAAACCTAAAGAAACAATTTGAAGCTGCCAAAAACAGTATTAGAAAAAAATGGCCGGGAATAAATAAATATATTGCTTATTTTCAGGCATACTCAAATACATATGCAGATATAAAAATACTCAGAGAGAAGTATGAAACGGTATTATCTCTGAAAAATGTAGTTGGTCTGAGCATAGCAACCAGAGCAGATATATTGGATAAAGAGATTCTGGAATATCTTGGCGAGCTGAATAAAAAGACATTTTTATGGGTGGAGCTCGGGCTTCAGAGCTCTAATGACAAAACAGCACAGCTGATAAACCGCGGACATGATTTCAGGACTTTTATGAAAGCAGCAGAACAGCTGAGGGAAAGAAATATCAGGGTATGTGTTCATATAATAAACGGGCTTCCCGGAGAAACTTATGATGATATGATAAAAACTGTAAAGGATATCTCTGTCCTGGATATTAATGCAGTAAAAATTCATATGCTGTATATACTAAAAGATACACCATTATTTAAACTTTATGAAAAAGAAAAATTCAGTGTTATGAAAAGAGAGGATTACATACAGACAGTGGCAGATCAGATAGAACTCCTTCCGGAAGAAGTAATAGTAGAAAGAGTGACAGGCGACGGAAAAGCGGATGATCTTAAGGCACCTCTGTGGAGTCTGAATAAAATAAGTATTTTGAATGATATAGATAAAGAGCTTGTCAGGAGAAACACATGGCAGGGAATAAAAAGAAATATAGAGGTATAATAAAAAGAGCAGCTCCGAAACTGGAATGCTCTTTTACTATATTATTGAAAAGTTTCATCTCTTTTCAGCTGATAAAAGCTGATAACCTTATTAACTAATTTTACCTGATTCCCGTAAGTATCAGGAGATTTTACATATTTATTTTTATCAAGAGCATCTATGTATTTTTGTAAATCGGATTTAAATACCCCGTTTTTTGAAATATAGTATTTATATGATTTTAGAAAATCATCATTTAATGTATTTGTATCAGAATTAAATACAGGTGTGTCACCTACGCCAAGCATGAGGTTTTCAAAATGAAATACCAGCATTTTGGCAAATTCCTTATTTAATTCTTTATTATCTGAAAGCTTTATATAATGCTCGGCACTAAGTATTCTGTTCACCAGATCATCAAGGGAAATGACTATTTTACTGTTTATCACAGCAGGCTTTCTGATCTCGTTATCAGAATATTTCAGATAATTAACCATATCATCTGATAAGTATTTTTCATATGTAAGAAGCTTGTTATAATTTACTGTGAAGAAAAAGTATCCGTTGCTGTATGTAAGATTCAGATTTCTGTCATAAAGGGATTTTAAGTAACTGCTGAGATCCTGATTATCGGCATCTTTATAATTCTTTATAAGCAGTGTATAATCATTATTATATTTTTTTCCGTCTTCAAGTACTGTTTTACCAAACTTCTTATCCATCAGCTCTTCGTCTTCTATAAAGATATCAGAATCTGAAGGAATGGAATAATAATAATTTTCAAACATTAAAAGCATTTCATCTGCGTTTTTAGGGTCAAGATTTTTTATGTTTTCATCAATATACTGTGAAATTATCAGAAAATCCGAATTTTTCTTAAAAAGATCATTTAATCCTGAAAGGGTTTTATCCTTATAAGTCTTTTCAGACTGTGAAAAAAAATCCTTTTCCTTTATTGTATTCTTTTCTGTAACACCTGTTGTTACAGGAGCAATATCGTTTTTAGTTTCAACAGTACTGCCGAAAGAGCCGCTTTGCTTCAAAAGATTATTCAAATCATTCAGAGAAGAATCGCTGTATACTCCGGTGCAGATACCTGTAAACAGGGCTATAAGTAAAAACTTTTTCATTTTTTCTCCTTGTATTAGTAATTTTTGATAAGCAGCTCAGCTGTGGAAATATTAGTAGCAATAGCAACATTATGTACGTCGCACAGTCTTATCAATGCCTGCACATCAGGCTCATGCGGCTGGCTTGTAAGCGGATCTCTGAAAAACATTACAAATTCCACCTCGTCCTCTGCAATAAGTGCGCCGATCTGCTGATCCCCGCCAAGCGGACCGCTTTTGTAACGCTTTACCGTAAGACCGAGAACCTCACTAATGAGTTTTCCCGTGGTACCTGTACCCACAAGCTCAAATTTACTGAAAATATCAATATTTTTCTTAACAAATTCCAAAAGATTATCTTTCTTTTTATCATGTGCAATAAGTGCAACTTTTTTCATATCTACCTTCCTTATTATATTTAAAATTTTATAATTTTTTCTACAAAGTTTATTATTACCTGTGCTGTGAATCCCCATATAACACCGTCTGATGTTTTATAAAGCGGAATTTTTCTGACATTAGTGGTCCATTCATTATGATACATTTCCGGCAGACCAAGATCTTTCGCAGGAAATATGAGTTTTTGCTCGTTTGTTTTAGGATCAATGACAATAGGCGAAGATTTCAGCACAATATCATACCATTCAGGCTTATTTTCCAGAAAAAATTCAACAGGCACGGAAAATATCTTGGACACTTCTTCTTCATTAGGAAAAAAATTCTCGATTTTTGTTTTGGAGAATCCTACAAACGGTTCTACGATCATATCAAACTGTGTGATAAGGGTATCAAGCTGTCCCCATATTTCGATACTTTCTTTTTTTATTCCCATTTCCTCCACAGTTTCTCTTACGGCAGTATCAAGAAGGGTAAAATCCAGTTCTTTGTCAAAACCGCCGCCGGGAAAAGAAACTTCGCCGCCCTGACGGATATTTTTATTTCTTTCCTGAAATATAAAATGAGGTTTTTGGTCTACTTCTATAAGAAGAGCCATGACAGCAGCTTTCCTGTAAGATTTTTCACCATAGAAGCCATGTCTGAAATTCATATAATTTCTTATTCTGGATAAGTTTACATTTTTCATATTTTAATCACCATTGTTTTATTTAGAAATATACTATATAATATCATTATTACGATTATAAAACAAGGCTGTGTACTAAACCGCAGCAGTCAGGGAGTTTTTAGATAACAAATTACAGTACAGGGAGTTTTTATGAAATGGTTTAGATATTTATTATTCATATTTTGTGCATATCTATATTCGGAAAGTGCTAAACCGCCGGAATATTACCTGAAAAACTACAGACATGATGTGTATGAATATAAAAAAGAAGATTTTAACGGTGATGACGAAAAGGAAAGTATATATTTTCTGGCAACTAAGATAATTAACGAAGAAAGTAAAACTGTAACCTATCAGAACGGGCTGATATATTACGACAGCGGAGTTACAGGGAAAAATCATGTTTTTTATTCCGGGGAAAAAATTAATTTCATAAATGAAGGAAGCGAATATTTTGATTATATGGTAACCGGTTATTATGTTGGTGATTTTAATAATGACGGTATAAGAGATCTCGGAATATTTCTTGACTGGGGAGAGGGGTACAATGTGCTTATTCCCGTTACCTTTAAGAATGATATTCCAAAACCTATCCGTGTCAGTCTCCCGAAAATAACAATAGAAACAGAAAACAACTCGGAATATAATGTAACTGTTACTGACAGCTTTAACAATGAAAAAAAATTTATTTATAAAGGAAGAAAAAATAGTAAAAAGCTTGGTTTTACAGAGGACTATCTTTTTTCAGAAAAGGTGAAATTATTTTATCTTTTCGGGGAAGAATGGGAGGAGAGCTGCGAATGCGGGATATTTGAGGATGCCTATATCAGCTTTGATTTTGTAAATGAATACGGCAGGGTAAAGTTCAGATTTTCAGAAGCGGGGGGAATGGGAGAAAAGATAACGGACAGATAAAATAATTTTGTAAATTTATATTTCAAAGGAGAGAAAATGGCAAACCGAACATATCTCTATATAACTGATGATGTGGAAAAAAGAGAAAAAATAAGGGGAATAGCAGAATATAATTATGACTTTCCTCTTTTGTTTAAAATTATGTGCAGTACAGAACCTGTGCCGGGAAAATCCTCAATATTTAATTTAGAGGAAAAAGCAGCGATAATTTCAGAGATGTCCGGAGGAATAGATAAAATAAAAAACTTTCTTCTGAAAATGAAAGAGGAAAAATCAACTTTGGGCAGTGGAAAAGAACTGGTAGGCAGTGAAACCTGCGAAAAAATTATGGAATTTCTGGATGAAAATAAATTTCTGGACGAAGGCTACAGGTATTTTCTTTTGGAGGCTGCTGAGCTGTATGAGATGGAAGCTGATTCTCATAAGGAATTTGAAAAACTCACATTAAGAGATATTGAAGAAATAAATAATACAGTCAAAGATGTGGAATATTTCATGGAAACTGGGATATTAAATGACAGTATACTGGAAAAAATAGGAACATATGAAAAATTTCAATATGAACTCAGCAGTTTTAGCGAGTATCTTTACTATGATTTCAGCAGTACATATGATAAGGAGATAGAGGATGTACAATATGCAGAAATTGAAAAGCCGGAAAAAATAGTTAGAAAACGTTTAATGAATTTTGATTACAGGGAAATAATGTTTATGATTTTTTTTCTTCTGATTTTTCCGCCTTTGGGGCTTTATTTTTGTTATGACGGTTTCAGGGGACGATATGATGACAGATACACTTCCGGACTTTTTCTTGGTTTTTTGGGTACAGTGCTGATGTTATTCTATTTATGGAAAATAACGGACATCATTTTCGGATAATTGAAGAGGAGAAAAATTCCCGGAAAATATATATAAAATTATTGAAAGATATGAAATGTTACAGTATAATATGTAAAGCAAAGCATTTATTTTAAGAAAACTTTAGGAGGAGAAATGTTAAACGCATTTAAAAAAAAAGAAGGAAATAAAAAAGAAACTATTGCGGAAAAAAGTGAAGTAAAAACAACGGTAAGAAAAAAGGATAAACCTTCAATTTATAAAATTATACTTGAAAATGTAAAGGAAAACGGTACATTAAATGTTCAGAGAATAGAGGAAGAGCTTTGGAAGCTGGACAGTAAATCTGATGAAATGGTATTTATGGCCGGCTATAAAGATAATGTAAAACAGGAACCGAAAGAAATCAATGAAATTACAGGTATGATTATTATTGAAAAGCTGGGAAAAAGAAACTATAAGGAACCGGAAGAATTTGAAGCTGATTTTCAGAAGCTGGATACAGGAGCAAAGGAGTTTTTGAATTTTTTTCATTCAAATGCGGTTAAAGCCAAGCCGGATTTGAAGACAGTACATGACTTCATGGCAGAGGTGCTTATGACAACTGTAAATATGGAAATATTCAAGATAGCATTTGAAATAGTCGGGAATTTTTCAGACTCAAGTACTGAAGATGTGATTTTTACAATAGGTCAGTATCCAGAAGTGGCAAGATATATGGCAATGTTACTTGTAAACAGAGAAAATTTTGATAAAATAAGAGAATTACTTTCAAAAACCGAGGGCTGGGGAAAAGTCTCAGTATTGGAGCTTCTTGCATATAACGGTCTGCTGAAAGGCAAGATTGACTATCAGATAGAGCTGATAGAAGCTGTATATTCGGGAAATTTTGTTCTGAGTATGGAGACAGATCCCATAATAGCACATAATTTTGATATTGTGGAAATTCTGGATAAAAGTACCGAAGACAGTGAGTTATTTCTGAATATTACGAATATTATGAATATAAGTATAGAGGGCGGAGTATACACTTCTATTTTAAATACTCCCGAAGGAAGAGAAAAATTTATAAAATATATTAAAACACTTGAAGCAGTGGAATTTGAACATGAAAGACTTATAGGATATATTATTTTATACAGAACATTTAAATATGTTCCGGCTGAGCTTATGGAACAGATAGTTGAAAAAGATTTTGATTATAAAAAGCTGAAAAAAGAGATGAAAAATTATCTTGATGAAAATTATAAAGAAGAAATAATGAGTGAGATACTTCAAAGCGAGAATGAATTTTTTCTGCTGGATTATGCAATAGATCATAAGAAAAGCTTTGTACTGGATATAGTAAAGAAAAAATATGCGGATAATATCTATAATTATAACTATCTGAATTTAGTTTTTGAGATAGGAACAAAAAAAGCTAAAAAAGAAGTATTAAAGAAATTTAAAGATGATTTCAGCATTGAAGAAAGACAAAAGGAAAAATTTTCAATGGAATCAAAACCTGAATGGGCAGGTCATGAAAAATATAAATTTGATGTTGTGTATAGCATGATAATTGCTAACTTTCATAAATTTGAGGATGAAGAAATCTATAATTATATGGAATACTGTCTGTATGATTTTAATCCGCAGATAAGACATGCAGCCCTGATAGCACTTTTGGCGGCTGAAAATTATGAAATGAATAAAGAGATATCAAAGCAGGTAAAACGTCTTCTGGCAGAGACACCGCATGTAAGGGCAGCAGCATCTGAGGTCATGAAAGCATACGGGATAAAGCTTACAAAAGGTGAATTCGGTGAAATCACAGAAAAACTGGGTGACAGAATAAAAGACGATGAAAAGGAACAGATGAAAGAATTAGTGCGTTAAAATGAAACGGAGATAATATGGTACATGATGATTTTGGAAAAAGAATGAAAACATATGAAAATTCATATAGATTTACTCTGCCGAGAAGAATGCCGGTCATCTTAAGAATAGACGGCTGTCATTTTCATACATTCACAAAAGGGATGGATAAACCTTTCGATGATAAACTGATAGAGGCATTCTGGGAAACATGTAAATTTCTTGGTGAGAATATAATGGGGGCAAAGCTTATCTATCACCAGAGTGATGAGATATCAATATTAATTACTAATTATGATACAATACAGACAGATTCATGGTTCAGCAATAATCTTCAGAAAATGGCATCTGTGTCGGCTTCTATGGCAGCAGCAAAGTTTAACGAGGTTATCAGAAAGTCGTATTCTGACAAAGAACTGGCCTTTTTTGATTCAAGAGCATGGGTAATTCCTCAGGATGAAGTAAATAATTACTTTACATGGAGACAGCAGGACGCGTCAAAGAACAGCATATCAATGGCAGCCTTTGCCAATTTTGCCCATAAAGATCTGCACGGACTGAGCGGTAACCAGCTGCAGGAAAAGCTTTTTTCGGAAAAAGGCATAAACTGGGATAAGTTCCCTACCTGGAAAAAAAGAGGTGCATGTATTATAAAAAAAGAATATCTGAAAGAAAATGCAATACGCAGAAGATGGGAAACTGACCTGGATATACCCTTGTTTTCGAAGGACAGGAATTATGTAGAAAGATTCGTTTATTTGTGATGGAAACAAAATTTGAATGTATTATTTTTGTGGGTATTCAGGGTTCCGGGAAAAGCACTTTTTATAAGGAAAATTTTTTTAAAACTCATGTAAGAATAAATCTGGATATGCTGAAAACGAGAAACAGAGAGAGAATACTTACAGAGGCCTGTTTTGAGGCAAAGCAGAATTTTGTTGTTGATAATACCAATCCCACTGCTGAAAGCAGGAAAAGATATATTGACAGTGCGAAGAAAGCAGGATTTAAGGTGATTGCATATTATTTTGACATAGAATATAATACTGCCCTGAAAAGAAATAACAGCAGAAGCGGAAAGGAAAAAGTTCCTGAAAGGGCTGTACTGTCAACTAAAAAGCAATTGGAAAAACCGGTATATGCTGAAGGAATTGATGAAATTTTTACTGTAATAACTGAAAATAAAAATATATATATAATAAAATCAGATAAATAATAATATATAAATATTTAATATTTTTATATAAAGTATGCGGCTCTGTCGGGCAAAACCGTAAATTTAATGCGGTATTGCCCTGAGCCGATTTTTTTTCTCCTGATGAAACATCAAAGATTTATTATAAACAATAGATATATTTTTTTAACAAAAGCTAATTTGACTGACAAATTATAAAGGTGTATAATCAGGCTGATGAAATAAAAACAGGACATTGAAAAAGGCGGTAAGCAAGATAATGGAAAAAGTTCACGGAAAATGAATTTTTTAAAATTGAGAACATTTTTATATACAAAGATAAAAGAAAGCCGGTAAAAAGACAATACAAAGACTACAAGAGTATTCTTTAAGTATATTAAATCAATAGGAGGATGCAATTAAAATGCAAAGAATGACAACAATACTTTCGTTGATGTTGTTAGAACCATTAGCTGATAAACCGTTTTTTTATGAAAACAGCAGCAGTGTGGAGGAGACTCTGGGATTAAGTCAAAAACAGCAAATGAAAATAGAAAAAATTTATAAAAAATATCTTGATGAGATAAATGAGTTATTGAAATCAGACAAATCTAATGATGAAAGAACTAAAGAGTTTAACAAGCTTACAATGGAAAGTAAAAAAGAAGCTGAAAAGTTATTAACTGCTGAACAGCTGGAATTGCTTTCAGAGAATAATTTTACAGCATAACCGGAATTTAAAAAAATCTCCTGATTTTAGTCAGGAGATTTTTTTATATAAGACTAAAAGCAAATAAATCATTATATAGAAAAAGTTTTATTAATTAAAAAACTATAGATGCACTATGGGAACTAATGAATTTTTTTATATGCCGTAAAATTATTTTCCTTATAAAAATAATGAATATAAGAATACTTGAAAGTTTTGGCAAAAAGGTATAAAATAAATGTAGAATTTTTAAAACATAAATGAAGCTGTATAAGTGCATATTTCTTTGGCTTTTATCATGAAAGACATAGGAGACATGCGTTGTACAGCTGTTTTATCAGCAGATTTTCCGGAAAAAGGATTATAAAAAAATTCTCATTCAGCAGTATGGGAATGACATTCTTTGCATGAAATACCGGATAGCTGGATAGTACTGATATACCATAAATTGAAGGAGCAGCCTGAAATGAGTATTAAATATATGAAATTAAAACCATCGGATGATATATACGAGAGACTTAACATAAAAAGTTTTTCCATAGAACACATTAATTTATTCTCCAAAAAAAAGGAAATGGAAGTTTTGATCAAAATTATCCATATAGATGCTTTCAAAGAAGTGATGGATCTGCGGCGTGAGCTGACCAAAACCTTCAGCGACAGCATAAGGGTAAAAATGAAATTTCTTATGAATACTGTTGTAGAAAGTGATAAACTGACAAGTCTCGTGGAATTTCTTCTGGATAATTACAAAAATGAAAGTATCAGACATCAGTACATTTTCTCAGATTATGAAATTTATTACAGAAATAATAAAAATATACAAATAGAGCTGAAAAGTCACCATCTGATAGAACAGGCAGTCAGTCAGGGAATAGATAAGGATCTTCAGATAAAACTAAAAGAAGTTACTGACCGGGAGTTTAAAATAAGCTTTATAAGCGAGAAAGAAGAAGGGGAATTTATAGCAGAAGCCATAGAGGAATATGCGGTGATAATGGAAGAAACTTTTATGGTGGAGGATACCACATCACAAAGCTCCACTCCGGTATTATACGGTGAGGTAATAAAGAGCAGAATCATGGACTATTCAGTATTTGATCAGCTTCAGGTCGGGGAAAACATGACTATTGAAGGGGAAGTATTCAATATAAATACAAGAGAGCTGAAAAATGACAAGCTGCTTATTTCCTTTAATGTTACAAATTACAAGGATTCTATTTCATGCAGGCTTTTTCTTTTGAAAACGGAAGATTTGAAGCTGAAAAACGGTGAATGGGTAAAGCTTAAGGGAAGAGTTACACAGGACAGATTTAATATCGAAGATTATTATCTCATTATTTCATCAATAGAGAGAATTCCGTCAAGACTGGAAAGAAGAAAAGACGAAGCGGAAGTAAAAAGAGTGGAATTACATGCACATACCAATATGAGCGAAATGAGCGGCGTAGTATCTGCTAAAGATCTCATAAACAGAGCTGTAGAATACGGACATAATGCTATAGCCGTTACAGATTACGGAGTGGCATATTCGTTTCCTTTTGCATACAAAGCGGCGCCAAAAGACTTTAAGGTTATTTTCGGCGTAGAAGCCTATGTGGTGGATGACGAACAGAACATGGTGGAAAGACCGAAAGATGCCATGATAGAACAAGAGGAATATATTATATTCGATATAGAGACTACCGGTTTCGATCCGTATAAAGATAAAATAATAGAAATAGGTGCGGTAAAACTAAAAGGCCGTAATATAATAGACAGATTTTCCGCTTTTGTAAATCCGGAAGTACCTATACCGGAAGAAATAATAAAGCTTACAAATATCACAGATGATATGGTAAAGGATGCAGAGCTTATTGATACAGTCCTTCCGCGTTTTTTGGAATTCTGCGGAGATTGTACAATGGTAGCCCATAATGCGAAATTCGATGTGGGATTCCTTACGCAAAAGGCAAGACAGCTTGAACTGGAATTTCTGCCCAGTGTCATTGATACCTTATACTGGGCAAGAGTCCTTATCACAGACCTGAAAAGATTTAACCTGAAAGCACTCGCCAATTATTTTAACATATCTCTTGATAATCATCACAGGGCAGTAGATGATGCTGAAGCTACGGCTTCTATCTTTATAAAAATGCTGAATATGGTTTTATCAAAAGGTATACTCCAAATTTATGAAATAAATGACACATTTCAGAATAACGTTCAGACAGCCGATACTATGAACACAATGATACTGGTAAAGAACAGGGAAGGGCTCAAGGATTTGTACGAGCTTATTTCAAGATCGCATCTGGATTTTTTTGGTGAGAGAAAGCCCAGAATTCCCAAGAGTATGCTTAAAGAAAAAAGAGAACATCTGTTAATAGCAAGTTCTGCGAATTCAGTATTTAGAAATGACGGAGAATTGGTAAGAGCATATTTGAGAGGTATGTCAAAAGATGAAATAGAAGAAAGAGCAGATTTTTATGATTATATAGAAATACATCCTGCTGCCAACTATATTGAAATGGTAAATAACGGAGAGATGGAAAGCCTGGATATAGCCATGGAAATGAATAAATATTTTTATGAGCTGGGTAAAAAAACAGGGAAAATCGTAGTGGCAACAGGAGATGCACATTATCTGGAAGAGTGGGAATCTGTTAACAGAAGCGTATTGATACTGGGATCGGGTATGGGACACAGGTCATTTAAGCATGACAGAAAGCTTTATTTCAGAACAACTGACGAAATGCTTGATGCTTTTGCATTCTTAGGTGAGAAGGAAGCATATGAGGTGGTAATAGAGAATACCAACAAACTGGCTGATATGATAGAGCGGCTAAAACCGATTCCTGACGGATTTTATCCTCCGAAAATAGAGGGTGCGGAGGAAGAAGTACGGGAAATGACCTATAACAGAGCCAAAAAATTATACGGGGAAAATCTTCCCGAAATTTTGGAAAAAAGAATAGAACATGAATTGGAAGCAATTATAGGCAACGGCTTTGCGGTACTTTATCTGATAGCGCAAAAGCTGGTTAAAAAATCACTTGATAACGGATATCTCGTAGGTTCAAGAGGATCGGTAGGTTCGTCAATAGTTGCTTATATGATGGAGATAACAGAGGTAAATGCTATGTATCCGCATTACAGATGTCCTAATCCTGAATGTAAACACAGTGAATTTACTGATATGGCAGGCAGCGGAGTCGATCTTCCCGATAAAAACTGTCCTAAATGCGGAACAAAGTATATAAAAGACGGGCATTCAATTCCGTTTGAGGTATTTATGGGATTCAAAGGTGACAAGGTACCGGATATTGACCTTAACTTTTCAGGGGAATATCAGTCAGAGATTCACAGATACACAGAAGAGCTTTTTGGAAAAGATCATGTATTTCGTGCAGGGACAATATCGACACTGGCTGAACGAAATGCATTTGGTTATGTAAAAAAGTACTTTGAGGAAAGCGGTATTCATAAAAGAAAAGCTGAAATAGAAAGAATAGCAAAGGGGTGTGAAGGAGCAAGAAAGACAACAGGACAGCATCCGGGAGGAATGATAGTACTTCCGAGTGACAAGTCGATATATGAATTTACCCCTATACAAAAACCGGCTAATGATAAAACAGCAGAATCCATAACTACACACTTTGATTACCACGTAATGGACGAACAGCTGGTAAAGCTGGATATACTCGGACATGATGATCCTACTACTCTTAGAATACTTCAGGATCTTACAGGGATTGATATATACCAGATACCTCTTGACGACCCTAAGGTACTCAGTATATTTAACTCTACAGAAGCATTGGGTGTTACACAGAAGGACATAGGTTCCGTAATAGGATCATTTGGTATACCAGAGTTCGGTACTAAGTTCGTACGGGAAATGCTTATAGAAACAAAGCCGAGCAGTTTTGCAGAATTGGTGAGAATCTCGGGACTTTCACACGGAACAGATGTATGGCTGAATAACGCCCAGGATTATGTAAAAGCAGGAATAACAACTCTTAGTGAAGTTATCACCGTGCGGGATGATATTATGAACTATCTTATAGATCACGGTCTTGATAAATCACTGGCATTTACTATAATGGAATTCGTTAGAAAAGGACAGCCTTCAAAAAACAAAGAAAAGTGGGAAGAATATGCCAAGGCAATGAAGGAAAAAAACATAAAAGAATGGTATATAGAATCTTGCGAAAAGATAAAATATATGTTCCCGAAAGGACATGCTGTGGCTTATGTCATGATGGCAGTAAGAATAGCATATTTCAAGGTATATTATCCTCTTGAGTTTTATACGGCATTTTTGAACAGAAAAGTAGACGGCTTCAGTGTTACCAAAATGTATAAGAAACTTGACGAATTGAAAGAAGCCAGAAAGCTTCTTGATGAAAAGATGAATCTTGACGTTAAGGAAAAAGGTGATCTGACATTATATGAAATATTAATAGAAATGAGCCACAGGGGAATAGAACTGCTTCCTGTAGATATATATAAATCAGAAGCCAGTTTATTTCTGGTGGAGGACGGGAAAATAAGGCTTCCGCTTGTTGCCGTGGACGGGCTTGGGGAATCAGTCGCCAAAAAAGTAGTAGAAGAGAGAAAAATTTCAGAATTTATTTCACTTGAAGATATATTAAAAAGAACAAAATTAAATAAAACTGTGGTGGAACTAATGAAACACTATAAGTTTCTGCCGGATATATCACTTACAAACCAGCAGACATTATTTTAAATAGAATCCCCCGAATTTTCATAAGATAAATATTTTGGAAATTCGGGGATTTTTTATGATTAGTTTAGAATTAGAGTATTAGGGAAAATAATAGGGAGAAATATTATGAAATCAAGACAGATAAAGAAAAGAAGTATTATTATAGATAATATGCAGTATGTATATTCAGTAACAGAATATACCGATGATATACAAATCAGAGTATACAAAAATAAAATACTTATATTAATTATTCATTTTAGTTATCCTGAATCTTGGGGAATAGATGTATTCAGACTAAAAACTACTGAGATGTTAATAAGATATTATAATAAAAAGTATATTTTAGATGAAAAAATGACAGAATTATGGCTGTTTCAGGAAAAGGAACTTTTTGAAATCTATCTGGAATATTTTTTTACAGATGAAGATTCTGAAAAGAAGGATCGGTATTTGAAACATATTCAGCAGTATAAACACCCAAAGCAAAATAATAATTAAATAAAAGCATATAAGAAAGCATCCTTTTGGGTGTTTTTTTTAATATCTGTCATATTTAATGCTGTGACTGCCAAAAGTTGCAGCATCTGCACGTGACAAATAAAAAAATCAGGCTATAATAGTCATATAATCGATATAACATTTTGTAACAAAAAGTAACTAAAAATAAAA
Source organism: Sebaldella termitidis ATCC 33386 (assembly GCF_000024405.1). NCBI lineage: Bacteria > Fusobacteriati > Fusobacteriota > Fusobacteriia > Fusobacteriales > Leptotrichiaceae > Sebaldella > Sebaldella termitidis. Next base: position 2,220,758 of record NC_013517.1, read on the forward strand.
AACGGAGGTTGATCAAATGAAAATAGGTATCGGGAGTTCTGCCGGGGGGACTCATCTTAAGGAAAAAGTCATGAAGTATCTGCAGGAAAGCGGGTATGAAGTCGAAGATTATAAAGAGGAGGGAAATGATGTATTTAATATTTCATGCAGTATAGCCGAAGCAGTAATAGAGGGCAGCATAGAAAAGGGAATAATAATAGATGATTACGGAATTGTACCATTTATGGTATGTACAAAGTATAAAAAAATAGTTTGTGCACAGACAGCAGATGAACATTCGGCTAAAATGACAAGAGATCATAATAATACAAGCATAATTTCAATAGGATATGAAATTACCGGAGAAAATCTGGCAAAAAGCATATGCGGGATATTTGCCAATTCTGATTATTCCGGAGGAAGACATCAGGTAAGAGTAGATATGCTGGATAAAATGTAAAACAAAAATTCTTATAAACAGGAGGAAGAAAATGAAAATATCAATAGGCTGTGATCATATTGTAACAGAGATAAAAAATGAAATGGTTAAATATCTGAAAGGAAAAGGGCATGAGGTATTTGACGAGGGAACCTTCGATAATGAAAGAACACATTATCCAATATACGGAAGAAAAGTGGGATTAAGAGTTTCGAGCAAAGAAGCTGATTTCGGGATAGTAATATGCGGTACAGGAGTAGGAATTTCAAATGCTGCAAGTAAGGTTCCGGGAATACGTCTGTCTTTGGTAAGAGATGTTCTTACAGCAAAAACGGCAAGAGAAAAATTAGATGCAAATGTACTGGGATTAGGGGGAAGAATAACAGGTACAGGACTTATGCAAAATATAACAGATGAATTTCTCGCGGCACAGTATGAAAAGACAGAAGAAAATGAAAAATTAATAGAAAGAATTAATAATTTGAAAAAAGAAAATGAGGAAATAAAAAAAGAAGAATTTTTTGATGAGTTTATAAAAAAATGGGATTTGGGTTATTATCATGATTAATCAGGCTTATAATAAAAAATAAAATATATTGCCAAAGCAATACAGAAACTGCATTATGTTAAAAAAAATACTGCAGTTTCTGTAGAGAAAATATCAGAAAGCAAATATATTGAAAAATAAAAAATTATTTTACAAGGATATAAAAATAACAGCAATATTTATTTTTATAGTTATGTTTTGATTAAAAAAACATTTTTGATTTTGGAAAACTTGCAAAAGCTGCAATATTTTATAGTTCTTTTCAGGGTATAATTTATTAATTAAAAAAAGGAGGACTCTATGGACTTAGAAAGCAATGATTCCCGAATGAGCCTTATAAATATACTTGAAGCGAATCTGGAAAAGGGAGACAGCAAAGCAGTAATAGCAAGAGTACTTTTAAGAAATTTTTATAATATTCCAAATATGACACAGGAGCATATAGCAAAATTAAGTTTTGTTGCTCCGTCAACAATAGGAAGGTTTTGCAAGAAAATCGGATATAAGAATTTTATCGAATTCAGAAAATATGTTAATGAATACATAGAAAAATTAAAGATGGACAGTATGCTCAGTGATGCATTTTACGAAGTTGCAGACAAAGATGTTTTTAGTTTTTCAGATGAAATTTTCAGTTCGACAATGAAAAGTCTGTATAATGCGCAAAAATCAATAGATATCGAAACTATAGACAAAGTAACCGATTTGATAATAAGTACAGAGAAAATAGCGGTCTTCGGACTTCCTATATCACAGATAATGGGTAAAGACTTTCAGTATCATATGTTAAGACACGGGAAATATATGGAAGCATTTACTGAATTTAAAAAACAGGTAGAGCTTGCAGAATCACTTGATGAAAATTCACTTGCGATTTTTATATCTAAAACCGGCGGAGAAAGAAAATTCATATGTGATATTTTGAATATAGTAAAAAAGTGTAAAGCCAGAACTGTGCTGATAACATATAAACAGGACAGCTATATGGCTCAAAACAGCGATTTTCTTATAAATATTTTTTATGAGGAAAACGGACTAATACCAAGAGGGCTGATATCAGGAATACTTTATACAGGTGTATTTAATCTGATAATTATGAATTATTTGAAAAAAATCAAGAGCAAAGGCGGGAAGTAAATGAAAGTTGTAATGTTAATGTTTGATACATTAAACAGGAGAAGTCTGTCAGCTTACGGGAATAAATGGATAAAAACACCTAATTTTGACAGGCTGGCAGAAAAAACAGTAATGTTCAATAATTTTTTTTCGGGAAGTCTGCCGTGTATGCCTGCAAGGAGGGAACTGCATACAGGAAGATACAATTTTTTACACAGAAGCTGGGGACCTATGGAGCCGTTTGATTTTTCCATGCCGGAAACATTAAAAAATAACGGGATATATACACATCTGGTGACAGATCATTCACATTATTTTGAAGACGGAGGTGCTACCTATCATAACAGATATAATACCTGGGAAGGCTTTCGGGGGCAGGAGGGCGACCGCTGGAAAGGAAAGATAGGGGATATTGATATTCCGGAACAGATAGAAACCGGAAAAAAAGGAATATCTTTTAAGCAAAACTGGATAAACAGAAATTATCAGAAAAATGAAGAAGAATTTTCGGGAACAAAGGTAATAAATGCAGGAATAGAATTTATTACAGAGAACATAAATGAAGATAAGTGGTTTTTGCAGATAGAATGCTTTGATCCTCATGAGCCGTTTTATTCACCGGAAAAATATAAAGAGCTGTATAAGCATGAATATAACGGAAAATTTTTTGACTGGCCTTCATATAAACCGGTAACTGAAAGTGAAGAAGAAATAGAGCATCTTAATTATGAGTATGCTGCACTGCTCAGCATGTGTGATGCACAGCTTGGCAAGGTTCTGGATACTATGGATAAATACAATATGTGGAAAGATACAATGCTGATAGTAAATACAGATCACGGGTTCTTACTTGGAGAGCATGGCTGGCTGGGAAAAAATATGGAGCCGGTATATAACGAAGTAGCGCATATTCCGTTTTTTATCTGGGATCCGAGATTTGAAATAAAAAATGAAACAAGAAATTCACTGGCTCAGACAATAGATCTTCCGGCAACAATATTAGAATATTTTAATGTAGAACTTCCTGAAACAATGCAGGGAAAACCGCTGAGAAAGGCTATAGAAAAAAAGGAGGATATCAGAAAAGCAGGTTTGTTCGGCATATACGGTGGGCATATAAATGTAGTAAATAATGAGTATATTTATATGAGAGCTCCGATATGTCCTGAAAACACTCCTTTGTATGAATATACCCTAATGCCGGCAAAAATGAGAGGATTTTTCAGCAAGAAACAGCTGGAAAATACAGAATTAGTGAATGGATTTAAGTTTACAAACGGAATAAGCGTTCTAAAAACCTTCGGAGAACTGGAATCCTCGCTTTACAGATTTGGAAATAAATTATTTCACAGAAAAAATGATCCGCTTCAGGAAAAAAATCTGGATAACATAGAGGCAGAGGAAAAGCTGACAGAAATAATGCGGGAGCTGATGCTCGAATCAGAAGCTCCGGATGAGCAGTATGAGAGAATAGGAATCTATAAAGACAGAAAAATTACCGCAGAAGAATTAACGGTTCAGAAAGAAGCACGAATAAAACGTGAAAAATCAGGTATAAATGAAAATATAATTATTTCTGATAAAGTTCTTGCCCAGATAAACATAATCAAAGGAATTATAAGAAATAAAGAAGACAGGAAATATTTCCTGAAGGAAATAAACAGCATGTATGAAGAAAAAAAAGTGATGGAACTGAAAGAGGAGGATATATTAAAGATTGCAGACAGTGTAACCGGGAAGCTGAATCTCGGGGATAAAAAGAAAGTTTTAATGGATAGTATAAAATATGCCGATGTAAAAGAATAATAAGTTATAAAAAAGTTTTAAATATAACAAAGGAGGAAAAATGAAAGAGATACCTGTGATTTTGATCAGTCACGGTCACTATGCCAAATATGCGCTGGAAAGTGCAGAGATGATAATAGGGAAACAGGAAAACTGCGAGGTAATTTCAGTAACTGAAGATAAAGACCTCGATAGTGTGACAAAAGAGCTGGAAGAAGTGTATAAAAAACTCAAAAATGAAAAAGGAGCAGTAATACTGACAGATATAAGAGGAGGTACACCCAGCAATGCCGCTGCAAATCTTCTGGTAAGAGAAGATGATATTCTTGCGTTAAGCGGATATAATATGCCTTTGCTTTTGGAACTGTTTACTAACAGAGATCTGGAAATGGAAGATTTAAAAGAAGGATTATATGAGGCTTTTAGAGAATCATTAGTAGATCTTAGAGCAGAAACAGCCGGATTATGCGAAGAAGAAATAGAACTATAAATTATAAATCAGGAGGAAAAGATGGAAAATATAGAATTAGTAAGAATTGATGACAGAATGCTCCATGGACAGGTAGTATCCACATGGCTGAAAGATTACAGCATAGAACAGGTTCTGATAATTAACGACAAGGCTGCAAATGATCCTATTCAGAAATCTGTAGCCGGACTTGCGGCTCCAAAGGAAGTAAAAGTACATTTATTCGGGGTAGAGCAGTTCATAGATATTTTGAAAAAAACACCTATTAAAAGAAAAACAATGCTTATATTTACTACATCTACAGATGTTTTGAAGCTGGTGGAGAACGGACTGGATATAAAAGAAGTAAATGTAGGAGGAATGAGATATAACGAAAACAGAAAAAGGCTTTCCAAAGCTGTATCTGTAACACCGGAAGAGGAAGAAGCATTCAAAAAGCTTATAGAAAAAGATATAAAAGTATTTATACAGATGATACCAAAATCAGACGAAAGTTTGATGAAAAATTTATTGAAATAAAAATTTGACTGGAGGAGAAATTCTATGTTAATAAAAGCAATATTAGTAGCAATTTGGGCTGGTTTTTGTGTGTGGGATCAGTACGGACCTCACTTGGGATTCAGAAAACCCCTGCTTGCAGGAGTAGTAACCGGATTAATACTGGGAGACTTAAAACAAGGATTGATAATAGGAGGAACACTTGAATTAATGTGGCTTGGTATGAATAATGTCGGTGCTTATATTCCTCCTGATGTAATAAGCGGAAGTGTGGTAGGAGTGGCAATAGGAATTCTTACCGGGCAGGGAGTAGCTGCAGGAGTAGCTGTGGCAATTCCGGTAGCAATGCTTATACAGCAGGTGTCTATGTTTTTACAGACCTTTAATATTACTCTTGTGCACAGAGCGGATAAAATAATATTAAGCGGTGATTACAGAAAGATAGACAAGCTGCAGTATATAGGTATGGGATTATGGTTTCTTTCAAGATTTATACCTGTGTTTCTGGCAGTTTATCTTGGTACTGCAAGTATAGAATTCATAACAAATAAAATACCTGAGAGCATATTCACAGGACTGTCGGTAGCATCAAAAATAATACCTGCAGTAGGGATGGCAATGCTTTTGACAATGATGATGAAAAAATATATGTGGATGTTCCTTTTATTAGGATTTGTAATAGCATCATATTTTCAGATACCTCTGCTTGGTCTTGCTTTGCTGGGACTGGTATTCGCAGGAATATATGATCTGATTATCACAAGCAGGGAAAAAAGCATAAAAACAGAAACAAGCAGCACTATAACAGAATATGATTCAGAAGAGGAGTTGGATTTATAATGGAAAATAAAATAACAAAAAGTGATTTGAATAAAGTTTTCTGGCGTACACAACTTATCCAGATGTCTCATAACTATGAGAGAATGCAGAGTCTGGGTTCTCTATACTGCCTGAGTCCTATATTAAAAAGAATATATAAAGATGCACCCAAGGAGCAGAGAGTAGAATCTATGAGAAGACATCTGGAATATTTCAACACACATCCGATGCTGGCTTTTTCTATATTTGGGATAGTAGCCGCAATGGAGGAAAATACCACAGAAGAAGAAAAAGAAGGGGTAATAGCTGTAAAAACCGGACTTATGGGACCGCTGGCAGGTCTCGGAGACAGTCTTCTGAACTTCACATGGATGCCGATATGCGGAAGTATAGGTGCGGCTCTTGCTGTACAGGGTAATATTCTGGGACCTATACTCATGTTTCTTATGATAAACGGATTGTACACGCCTTTAAAATATTACGGGTTATTTTACGGATATAAAAAAGGGGAAAGTGTTATAAATGAAAAGGATGAAGGAACACGGGTTCTGGACAGACTTTCAGGAATGGCAAATGTACTGGGAGTAATAGTAATAGGAGGACTTATTGCCGGGAATGTAAAGGTAAAGATCGGAACAGAATTTCAAATAGGGGATCAGGTTCTGGTTCTTCAGGAGATGCTGGATAAGGTAATGCCAAATTTACTGCCTGTGCTTGTAACAGTAGCATGTTATTATCTGCTGAAGAAATCAAACGGAAAATATGCAGTGCGGATTATTTTCGGAGTGCTGATAGTCTCGGTAATACTGTCAATGTTCGGAATTTTGGTATAAAGAATTTTGCATACAAAAGGAGAAAAAATGAAACCAAACATAATATTAATAATGGTAGATCAGATGAGGGGAGACTGTTTGGGGATAAACGGACATCCGGTGGTAGAGACGCCAAATCTGGATATGATGGCAGGCGAAGGATATAATTTTAAGAATGCCTATTCGGCAGTACCAAGCTGTATTGCAGCAAGAGCAGCACTTATGACAGGAATGAATCAGAGGAATCATGGAAGAGTGGGCTATAAAAACAATGTAACGTGGAATTATAAAAATATGCTTGCAGAAACTTTTGCTAAAAATGATTACTATACACAATGTGTGGGAAAAATGCATGTACATCCTGAAAGAAGCCTGTGCGGTTTTCACAATATTCTTCTGCATAACGGATACTCAAATAACAGCAGAAACAGCAGAAAAACATATGAATCAGTATTTTATAATGTAGATGATTATTTATACTGGCTTAAAGAGAAGAAGGGAATTTCGGCAGAGCTTACAGACAGCGGACTTGACTGTAATTCATGGGTAGCAAGATCCTGGCCTCATGAAGAACAGTATCATCCTACTAACTGGGTAGTCAATGAAGGAATAAATTTTCTGAGAAGAAGGGATAAAAGAAAAAATTTCTTTTTGAAGCTGTCCTTTATCAGACCGCATTCACCGCTTGATCCGCCTGAATATTACTATAATATGTATATTAACAGAGAGATTGATAATCCGATACCTGCAGAAGAAGAGAATATAAAGGAAGCTTATAATATCAATGCAGCAGAGGGACAAATATCAAAAGAAGCAATGAAAAGAGCAAAGGTAGCGTATTATGGAAGCATAACACATATTGACCATCAGATAGGACGATTTTTGATGGTGTTGAAAGAAAATGACCTGCTAAAAGAAAGTATAGTGCTCTTTGTTTCAGATCACGGAGATTTGATGGGAGATCACGGTTTATTCAGAAAATCCATGCCGTATCAGGGGAGCATACATGTTCCGTTTATAGTTTATGATCCGGGGAATTTTCTTAACGGCGGAGTGATGAGAGAACCGGATGAGCTCGTAGAGCTGAGAGATATCATGCCGTCACTGCTGGATTTCTGTAATATTGAAATTCCTGATACTGTAGACGGAAAAAGCATAAAAGAAATAATAGAAAATAAGCCGGTAAAATGGCGTGAATATCTGCACGGCGAGCATTTTAACCATGAAAAATCAAATCAGTATATAGTTGATAAAAAAATGAAATATATGTGGTTTTCTCAGACAGGAGCGGAAAAGCTTTTTGATCTTGAAAATGATCCGAAGGAGCTGAATGATCTCTCAGAAAAAGCGGAATATACAGATGTAATAGAAAAATACAGAAAAATTCTGGTTAAGGAATTGGAAGGCAGGGAAGAAGGATATTCGGACGGTATAAATCTTATTGCAGGAAAAGAAGCCAGAGAGTGCCTGAGCCATATTCTGAATGAGTGATATTTTATAAGTCAGCTTTACATTTTACTATATAAAATCTAAATCCGGCCGGGGTATAGAGATATATTCCGGCCGGCTGAATAAAACTATATTGTTTAAGCCAAAACAATGACTGGGGAAAAATTATGATAAGAAATTTACAGTTAATGATAAAACCGGCTTCGAGCCGGTGCAATATAAGCTGTGGATATTGTTTTTACAATGAAACGGCTTGTAACAGAGAAGTAAGTGATTACGGCTTAATGAAAGAAGAAACCATCAGGGAAATAATCAGAAAAGCATCGGAATTCTGCGGAAACGGAACATGTGCCATTGGCTTTCAGGGAGGGGAACCAATGCTCGCAGGGATAGATTTTTATAAAAGCATATTGAAATATATAAAAAATGAAAAAATAAATACAAATTTTATTTTTACTATTCAGACAAACGGAACTTTAATAAATGAGGAGTGGGCGGAATTTTTCAGAAGAAACAATTTTCTCACAGGAATATCACTGGACGGAACAGAAAGAATTCATAACAATAACAGGAAAAAACATAACGGAGAGGGAACATTTCAGGAGGTAATGAAATCAGTCGGATTGCTGGAAAAATACGGGGCAGAATTTAATATATTGACTGTGGTAACAAAAGAACTGGCTGATAGTATAGAGGAAGTATATAAATTTTATAAAGAAAATAGTTTTAATTATTTGCAGTTTATTCCGTATATAGAAACAGAACAGGATATGAGAGCCGGAAAATATATGCTGACATCAGAAGTTTATACAGACTTTCTAAACAGACTCTTTGATTTGTGGTATGAAGATCTGATAAATGACAGGGGTGTCAGCATCAGATATTTTGACAATATAATAGGACTGTTCCTTGGGTATCCGTATGAAGCCTGTGACATGAGAGGTGTATGCAGCTGTCAGAATATAATAGAAAGTGACGGAAGCATATATCCCTGTGATTTTTATGTATATGACAGATATAAGCTCGGAAATATAACTGAAAATACTTTTGAGGAAATATTGCAGAGCAAAAAAACAGAGGAATTTATAATGGAATCACTAAAAAGTAATACAGAATGCAGAGATTGTGAATACAGAGTCTTATGCAGCAACGGATGTAAGAAACATCGTGACAGCAACAATAAAAACAGATTTTGCAGTACATATAAGGAATTTTTCAGCAAACATGCAGATAAATTTAGTGAAATCAGAAATTTATTATTAAAAGAAAATTTTTAAAAATTAGCTCAGATCAAAGTGTAAATAAAGGAGAAAAAGCATATGCTGTATTTTATAATCAGTTTATTTTCAACAGTAACAGGGGCAATAGTAGGGATAGGCGGCGGGCTTATAATCAGACCGCTTTTGGCAAATATAGGCGTGGCAAAAAGTCTGGCTTCATTTACGTCAGCAGTTGTAGTGCTGTCAATGGCAATGGTAACACTGGCTACATTTATCATGAACGGCGTAAAAATAAATATCAGAAAAATTCTTCTTCTTGGAATAGGAAGTGTCATAGGAGGTTTTCTGGGCGGGACTTTGCTAAAGCATGTAAATGAAAATTTTATAGATATAGCATATATTTTTATGTTACTGCTGGTGCTCTTTTCTGTAGTTTTCAGAAAAAAAATTCCTGAGATAAATATAAAAAATCCTTTGGCAGAAATAACAATAGGGGTTTTAACTGGAGGTTTATCAGGGCTTTTTGGTATAGGGGGAGGCCCGTTTCAGGTAACTGCATTAATTGTGTTTTTTGGCATGGATCCCAGAGAAGCAGCAGTAGACAGTATATTTATTACATTTTTGACTACACTGAGTTCCCTTACAAAGTATACAATAAATGGCTATATGGATTTTTCACTGGCTTTATATATGATTCCTGCTGCTGTTATTGGAGGATATACTGGCGGAAAGATAAACAGAAAGATCAGCAGCAAAAAAGTGTCGCTGATATTTGTAATATCGATATTATTCATAATAATGATGCAAAGTATAATGATAATTTTTAAGTATACAAATTAAAGAATTTCCGGTAACATCATTTTTTTGCAGTACTATTTATCTGTTTATGAACCCAAAAAACTGATTCTATCTGTATCCGCATTAGTTCAGTGAAATTATCCGCTATTTTTTCGAAGGGGATATCTTCAGGCGGATAGTCATGATAAAATTTTAGAATTTTTCCGTTATTCATATCGATAACAGCATTATCCCCGTCGCCAAAACCTCCGATGGGGAATGGAGACAGACATTCAGACATATTATAGCCTAAATTTATATATTCATTCCATTTCTTCATAAAGTGTGAATAGCAGCGATTAAGGTCAGTGATGCCATAAATATAAGGATCACTGAAATTACAGCTGCCAAAATTATTTAACAGCCATCTGTAATCAAGGGGAATATTTACCTGAAACTTAGTCTCAAAATCTTGTAAATTTGATTCATTTTCTTTATTATCAGAGGATATTCCTTCCATAAAGTATGCTTTTTCAAGTAAGCTGTATATTTTTTCTATATTAGTCATTTATATACTCCTGTCTTAATATTTTCTGTCGCTCAGCTCAAAATCACCGTAATTTTATTTTCCCCGTAGAGCAAAAAAGATTCGGCATTACTATACTGATAGAGTTATTTAAACAGTCTAGCATATAGAAAAAGAAAAAGTAAGTATTTAATAAATAGTATTTGGAGACAAAATCAGTAGGTAAATAATCTAATATAAAAAATATATATGTAAATTTTAATATTATGAATATAAAATAAAGTTATATATTGTTAATAATTTGAATAAAAATAATAATATGAAATCTGTATTTTATGGTAATTATCATTTATGAAAGATATCATATGGTTAAAAATGAATAAAAATAATTAATTCTCTTGAAATAGTAAAAACTTTCTGTTATACTAAATGTGAATTGAATAAGTCTCATATATGTCCAGAATAAGGCAGGACGTTTCTACAGGTTACCGTAAATGACCGGCTATGAGTATGAGGTTAATCTTTATTAACTCTTACTTTGTATTGCCTAAAAATTATATTGGGACAGCTTATCAGGAGGAAGTAATGAAGAGCTTTAGAAAAAATAAAATAAAATTAGGATTTTTAATATTACTTATAAATAATAACTTAAATATAAAAAGTTATTCCACAGGGCCTAAGTATACACATTAATCAGTGTATGCTTAGGCTTTTATACTTACAATAAATTTATATATAGAAAAATAAGGAGGAATTATGACAGATATAGAAATCGCACAAAGGGCAAGGCTGTTAAAAATAAACGAGATAGCTGAAAAAATAGGATTGACAGAGGATGAATATGAACAATACGGGAAGTACAAGGCAAAGGTGGAGCTGAGCGTTCTGGAAAAATATAAGGATAAGAAAGACGGTAAGCTGATTTTGGTCACAGCGATAACACCGACACCTCCGGGAGAGGGAAAATCAACAGTATCTGTAGGATTGACACAGGCATTTAACAAATTCGGATATAATTCTATAGCTGCATTAAGAGAACCGTCATTAGGCCCGGTTTTCGGGATAAAAGGCGGTGCAACAGGCGGCGGGTATTCGCAGGTAGTTCCCATGGAAGATATAAATCTCCATTTTACTGGTGATCTACATGCGATAACAGCAGCACATAATTTAATCTCGGCATGCATAGATAATCATCTGAAGCATGGCAATGAACTAAATATAGACATTACACAGATTACGTGGAAACGTGTTCTGGATATGAATGACAGAGCTTTAAGAGATATAGTCATAGGAATGGGCGGAAAAGCAAACGGCATACCGAGAGAGTCGTCTTTTCAGATAACTGTTGCTTCTGAAATAATGGCAATACTGTGTCTTTCAAATTCTATACCTGATTTAAAAGAAAAAATAGGAAATATAATTTTCGGATATAATGGTAAAGGTGAGCCGTTAAAAGTAAAGGATCTGAAAATAGAGGGAGCTGCGGCAGCATTGCTGAAGGAAGCAATAAAACCTAATCTGGTACAGACTTTGGAAAATACACCGGTATTTATACACGGCGGACCTTTCGCAAACATAGCCCACGGGTGTAATTCCATACTTGCCACAAAAATGGCATTGAAGCTTTCGGATTATGTAGTGACGGAAGCAGGATTTGCAGCTGATCTGGGAGCAGAAAAGTTCCTTGATATAAAAGTGAGAAAAGCAGGATTAAATCCTAATGCAATAGTAATAGTAGCTACAATCAGAGCATTGAAACACCACGGCGGCGGAAGTGACCTTACATTGGAAAACATGGAAACGTTAAAAGCCGGTATGGCAAATCTGGATAAGCATATAGAAAATATGCAGAAATACGGGATACCTGTAGTGGTAGCAATAAATAAATTTATAACTGATACTGAAAAAGAGATCGGTTTTGTTAAGGAACACTGTGAAAAAGCAGGTGTTAAAACAGCACTTTGTGAAATTTGGGAAAAAGGCGGGGAAGGAGGAAAAGAACTGGTAGATATTCTTATAGACGAGACAGCAGAAGAAGGCAGAGAATACAAACCGCTGTATGAGCTGGATCTGGGCATAAAAGAAAAAATCACAAAAATAGCCATGGAAATATATGGTGCAGGAAATGTGGAATTCTCAGATAAGGCCGGAAAAACAACGGTAAAACTGGAAAAACTCGGATATGGAAATTTACCTGTATGTATATCAAAAACACAAAAATCACTTTCGGATAATCCGGCACTTCTTGGGCGTCCTGAAGGGTTTACAGTAAGAATAAATGAAATAAGAATATCGGCAGGTGCAGGATTTATAGTAGCAATGGCCGGGGAAATAATAGATATGCCGGGGCTTCCGAAAAAACCGGCTGCGGAATTAATAGACATAGATAAAGACGGAAAAATAAACGGATTATTTTAACTCATATATGTCCTGAATATGGCAGGACGTTTCTACAAGTTACCTTAAATAACGGGCTATGAGTAAGAGTACAAAGCATGAACATGTTCTGATGCTTTACTTTTACTTATGCGTATGCAGTGAATGTAAAGTATCGGAATTTTTTTATTAATTAATAATCGGCTAAGAGAGGAAAAGTATGAATTTTAGAATATTTGTAGAGAAGAAAAAAGAATTTAACGTAGAGGCGAGAGAGCTTTTTGAAGATCTGAAAGAAAATCTTTTTATAAAAAAGCTCAGCAATATAAGAATAGTGAACATCTATGATATTTTTAATATTGAAAAAAGAGAATTGAAAAATGCAAAAAAGATAGTTTTTTCAGAGATAACAGTGGATAATGTCTATGATGAAATGGATCTTTCGGGAAAAGAATGGTTCGCAGTGGAATATCTGCCAGGACAATATGACCAGAGGGCGGATTCTGCACTTCAGTGTCTTAATCTTATATCAAAAAAGAATAGAAATGCAGGGGTAAAAAGCGGAAAGCTGATTATTTTTGAAGGCAGTATAAGCAGTGAAGATATAGAAAAAATAAAAAAATATTATATAAATTCTATTGAGATGAAAGAAAAAGATCTTTCAGTTCTTGAAGAAAATGTGGAAACTGAGAACAAAAGCGAAATAGAAATATATAAAGGATTTACAGATTATAAAAAAGAAGAGCTGGAAAAATTTCTGAAAAATATGGAACTGGCAATGACTTTTGAGGATCTTGAGTTTATTCAGAATTATTTCAATGAAACAGAAAAAAGAGATCCTACCGAGACAGAAATAAAGGTTTTGGATACATACTGGTCAGATCACTGCAGACATACTACCTTTGAAACTAAAATAAATGATATAGAATTTGAAGCCGGAAAATATAAAAAGCTTTTTCAGGAAACTTTTGATAAATACATAGAAAGCAGAAAATATCTTTTTGAGAAAAAAGAAGCTGACAGACCGATAACATTAATGGATCTGGCAACAATTTTCGGTAAGGAGCAGAGAAAAAGAGGAAAACTTGATGATATGGAAGTATCAGATGAAATCAATGCATGCTCGGTATTTGTAGATGTGGAGATAAACGGCAAAAATGAAAAATGGCTGATGCAGTTCAAGAATGAAACACATAATCATCCTACGGAAATAGAGCCTTTTGGCGGAGCTTCCACTTGTATCGGCGGAGCTATAAGAGACCCGCTTTCAGGCAGAACATATGTATATCAGGCAATGAGAATAAGCGGATCGGCTGATCCGAGAGAAAATATAGAGGATACACTTCCCGGAAAGCTTCCGCAAAAAGTAATAACAAGAGGTGCGGCGCACGGGTTTTCATCTTACGGAAATCAGATAGGTCTGACTACCACTCATGTAACTGAAGTATATGATGAGGGATATAAAGCAAAAAGACTGGAAACAGGACTTGTAATAGGAGCAGCACCAATTGGAAATATCAGAAGAGATAAACCGTTAAAAAGCGATGTAATTATACTTCTCGGGGGAAAAACAGGTAGAGACGGCTGCGGCGGTGCTACAGGCTCATCTAAGGAACATTCGCATGAATCATTTGAAAAATGCAGTGCGGAGGTACAGAAAGGTAATGCAATAACAGAAAGAAAGATACAAAGACTGTTCAGAAATGAAGCCGTAACCAAGCTTATAAAAAAATGTAATGATTTTGGCGCAGGAGGTGTTTCGGTAGCTATAGGAGAACTGGCAGACGGACTTGAAATTGATCTTGATAAAGTGCCGGTAAAATATACCGGTCTGAACGGTACAGAGCTTGCAATATCAGAATCACAGGAAAGAATGGCAGTTGTCGTAACAAGAAAAGACGCAGAAAAATTTATTTCACTTGCAGAAGAAGAAAATCTGGAAGCTACTGTAGTGGCCAGAGTGACTGATAAAAACAGACTGGTTATGACATGGAAAAATAAGAAGATAGTAGATATATCAAGAAAATTTCTGAATACAAACGGCGCATTGGCAGAAACTGAAATTTTTGTAAAAATGCCTGATAAAAAAGTACCTTTAATAAGGGAAGTAAACGGGAAAAATTTCCGGGAAAAATTCATAAATAATATAAAAACACTGAATACATGTTCTCAAAAAGGACTTGCAGAAATGTTCGATTCTACGATAGGAGCTTCGACAGTATTGATGCCTTACGGCGGAAGATACCAGCTTACGCCTGCCGATGTATCAGTACAAAAATTTCCAGTCCAGGATGGCATTACAAATACTGCTTCCATGGCAGCACATGGATATAATCCTGAAATTTCCAAATGGTCTCCTTTTCACGGGGCACTTTATGCAGTAATAGAATCTGTATCTAAAATAACAGCTGCCGGAGGAGATTATAAAAAAATAAGATTTACATTTCAGGAATATTTTGAACGTCTCGGCAAGAATAAAGAAAAGTGGGGGAAACCATTTTCTGCATTATTGGGAGCCTATTATGCCCAAAAGGAATTTATGCTTCCTTCAATCGGAGGCAAGGATTCTATGAGCGGAACATTTAATGATCTGAATGTACCTCCTACACTGATATCCTTTGCAGTAAATACGGTGAATGCAGAGCATGTAATATCTCCTGAATTCAAAGCAGCCGGGAATAATATCTATCTTATCAGACACGGTATAGATGACAGTTTTATGCCTGATATTCAGGAAATAATGGAAAATTATGATTATATACATAAAAATATCCTTGAAGGAAATATAATTTCTGCAATGGCTTTAAAACAAGGCGGTATAGGTGAAGCAGCAGCGAAAATGTGCTTTGGAAATAAAATAGGAGCAGAAATAAATATAGAAGAGGAAGAATTTTTCCGGTTGAATTACGGGGCGATTATAGTAGAATCCGAGACAGAGCTTGAAAATAAAAATGCTGTCTTAATAGGAAAGACAATAAGCAGTGAAGAGATGAGAGTAAACGGTGAAGTGATAGAGCTTTCCGAATTAATAGAAAACTGGGAATCTGTATTGGAAATGATTTTTCCTTCAAAGCTTCATATAAAAACAGAAAGCCTGAAAGAGTTTCCGGTAAAAAATAATATATTAAAAGAGGGGACAGCAGCAAAAATAAAGCATGCAAAACCCCGTGCAGGAATTCTGGTTTTTCCGGGAAATAACTGTGAATATGACACAGTGAAAGTTTTTGAAAATAATGGTGCTGTAGCTGATACAGTAATATTCAATAATATGAGCCAGAGCAATATAGAAGATTCCATAAACAGAATAATACACCAGATATCAAATTCACAGATACTGGTTTTGCCGGGTGGATTTAGTGCCGGCGATGAGCCTGACGGTTCAGCTAAATTTATAGCAGCAGTACTTCGTAATAAAGGAGTATCCAAAGCAATAGAAAAATTCCTCAAAAGAGACGGATTAATATTGGGAATATGCAACGGATTTCAGGCACTGATAAAATCCGGACTGCTTCCTTACGGCAAGATAACAGAACTGGAAGAAAATTCTCCTACGCTTACGTATAACAGTATAGGAAGACATGTTTCCAAAATAGTTCCCACTAAAATAGTTTCAAACAGATCACCGTGGCTTTCGGGAATGAATGTAGGAGATATACACAAAATAGCAATGTCGCATGGAGAAGGAAGGCTTATAGTAGATAGTGAAACAGCAGAGAAGTTATTTGAAAACGGACAGGTAATTACTCAATATGTAGATCTTAACGGAAATCCTACCATGGACTCAGTGTATAATCCTAATAATTCAGATTATGCAATAGAGGGATTAATTTCGGAAAATGGAAGAATACTTGGAAAAATGGGTCATTCGGAAAGAACGGGAACTAATCTTTATAAGAATATAAAAGGCAATAAAGATCAAAATATATTTATAAACGGAATTAAATATTTTAAGTAAACCAGGAGGAAAAATGAAAGCGGCAATAATTTTTGGAAGTAAGTCAGATACTGAAAAAATGCGGGGAGCAGCAAGCTGTCTCAAAGAGTTTGGTGTGGAATTCGAGGCACATATACTGTCCGCACACAGAGTACCGGAAAAGCTTGAAGAAGTATTGAAAAGGCTTGAAGCCGAGGGGACAGAAGTAATAATAGCCGGTGCGGGACTGGCAGCACATCTTCCCGGAGTAATAGCATCAAAAACTATTCTTCCGGTGGTAGGAGTACCTTTGGAAGCGGCCTTGGACGGTCTTGATTCATTATTTTCCATTGTACAGATGCCGAAAGGGATTCCTGTGGCAACAGTGGGGATAAATAATTCATATAATGCAGGGATGACCGCAATTCAGATAATGGCTCTGAAATACCCGGAATTAAAAGAAAAGCTTATATTGTACAGAAAAAGCATGAAGGAAAAGTTTATAGAAGAAAATAATAATGTAGTTGATTTATAAAATAAAAACCAGGAGGCACGCTATGGAAAAAAAAGATTTCCTATATGAAGGAAAGGCAAAGCAGATTTATTCAACAGATGATGAAAATTACGTGATTATTCACTATAAAGATGATGCAACAGCAGGGAACGGAGAAAAAAAAGGAAGCATAAAGGATAAGGGCATAATCAACAACCAGATAACGGCTCTTTTATTTACAAGACTTGAGGAAAAAGGGATAAGAACACATTTTAAGGAAAAGCTCAATGACAGAGACCAGCTGTGTGAAAAAGTGAAGATATTTCCGCTGGAGGTAATAGTAAGAAATATAATAACAGGCTCTATGTCAAAAAGGCTCGGTGTAAAAGAGGGAACAAAGCCTGAAAATACTATACTGGAAATCTGTTATAAAAATGATGAATACGGAGATCCGTTAATTAACGACCATCATGCTGTGGCATTAGGTCTGGCTACATACGATGAATTAAAGAAAATTTATGAAATTACCCTGAAAATAAATGATTTCTTAAAGGAATTATTTGATAAAGAAGGAATAATACTTGTAGATTTTAAGATTGAATTTGGAAAAAACAGCAAGGGAGAAATACTTCTTGCTGATGAAATTACTCCTGATACATGCAGACTATGGGATAAGGAAACAGGAAAAAAACTGGATAAAGACAGATTCAGACAGGATCTGGGTGGTATAGAGGAAGCATATATAGAGATTTTAAAAAGACTAGAGGCATAACTATGATAATGGAAGATAATAATTTAGCTGAGGATAAAATGGAAGAAGAATGCGGAATTTTTGGAGTTTATTCCAAAGAAGTACGCGATGATATTATGGGACTCGGATATTACGGCTTGTTTGCCCTGCAGCACAGAGGGCAGGAAAGTGCCGGACTTACTGTAAGCAATATGGGTGTTCTGGAAACCATAAAAGGAATGGGTCTGGTTTCAGAGGTTTTTACTGATAAGGATCTGACAGAAAATAAAGGAAATGCACTGATAGGGCATGTAAGATATTCTACTACGGGAAGCTCGTCGCTTATGAATGCACAGCCTCTCGGCGGATATTTTATGCTGGGGCAGTTTGCTATAGCACATAACGGGAATTTGGTTAATACTGCAACCCTGAGAAGACAGCTGGAATCAGAAAGTGCTGTTTTTCAGACAACTACAGATACTGAACTGATACTTAACCTGTTATCAAGATATTCCAGAAACGGAATAAAATCCATGATAGTAAATACCATGAAAACAATAAAGGGTTCATTTGCACTTGTGATGCTTATAGGGGACAAGCTTATCGGCGTAAGAGATCCGAATGGTATAAGACCCCTTTGTCTGGGCAAAATAAACGGAGGGACTTATGTGCTGGCTTCGGAAACCTGTGCGCTTGACACTGTAGATGCTAAGTTTATAAGGGATATAGAACCCGGCGAGATAGTAATAATAGATTCTGACGGAGTAGATTCGATAAAGTATGAAAAAAACAGCTCCAAAGCTCCGTGCTCATTTGAGTATATTTACTTTGCAAGACCTGATACCAAAATAGACGGTATAGATGTTTACAGCGTAAGACATCAGACAGGAAAGTATCTGTACAGACAGAATCCCATAGAAGCAGATGTGGTAATAGGCGTACCTGATTCGGGAATACCGGCGGCAATCGGTTATTCCGAGGAAAGTAAAATACCTTATGGTATAGGACTGGTAAAAAATAAATATATAGGAAGAACTTTTATCAGCCCCAGTCAGGAATTAAGGGAAAAATCAGTGAAAGTAAAGCTGAATGCAATAAAAAAAGTAGTAGAAGGAAAAAGAGTAGTAGTAATAGATGATTCGCTGGTAAGAGGAACTACTTCAAAAAAATTGGTGAAAATGCTGAGAGAAGCAGGTGCAAAGGAAGTACATTTCCGATCGGCATCTCCTGTGGTAAAAAATGAATGTTATTTTGGAATAGATATTGCCACAAAAAAAGAACTCATAGGAAGTAAAATGAGCCTTGAGGAAATAAGGGAGAAAATAGATGCAGATTCACTGGATTATCTTACACTGGAGAATCTAAAACTGACATTGGGCGGAACCAATTTCTGTATGGGATGCTTTACAGGAAATTATCCGATAACTGATATGGAAAATAAATCTTTGGAGGATGAAGATGCTGACTTATAAAAATTCTGGGGTGGACAAAGAAGAGGGATACAAAAGCGTAGATATGATAAAGCAAATGGCTGTAAATACTTATTCGAAAAAAGTATTGAACGAGCTTGGAAGTTTTGGTGCTATGTATAAGCTGGGAAGATATAAAAACCCTGTTCTGGTATCCGGGACAGACGGAGTGGGAACAAAGCTGAAACTGGCTTTTCACCTGAAAAAATATGATACTATAGGAATAGACTGTGTTGCTATGTGTGTAAATGATATTTTGTGCCACGGAGCAGAGCCTATGTTTTTTCTTGATTATCTTGCATGCGGCAAGCTTGATGCAGGAGTATCTTCCGAGATTGTAAAGGGAGTAGCCGAAGGGTGTCTTAGCTCGGGAATGTCTCTGGTAGGCGGAGAAACAGCTGAAATGCCGGGGTTTTATAATGAAGGGGAATATGATATAGCAGGTTTTGCAGTAGGGGTAGTAGAAAAAAAGAAAGTGATAAACGGTGAAAAAATAAAAGAGGGAGATATAATTATCGGACTTGAATCAAGCGGTGTACACAGTAATGGATTTTCACTCGTAAGAAAGCTTGTGACTGATCTTGATGAAGAATATAACGGACAGAAAATATCCGAATATCTTTTGACTCCCACAAAAATATATGTAAAGCCTGTATCAAAAATAATAAAGAAATTTAAGGTAAAAGGTATGGCTCATATCACAGGAGGCGGACTTATAGAAAATGTACCGCGTGTAATCCCTGACGGTTTAAGTGCGGTAATTTACAAAGATAAAATAAAGGTTCCGGAAATTTTCACTTATCTTCAGTCAAAAGGTGTTCCGGAAGAAGAAATGTGGGGAACATTTAATATGGGAATCGGTTTTATAATAGTAGTAAAAGAAAAAGATAAGGATAAAGTAATGAAAAAGCTGTCAAAATATGGAGAAAATGCATATGAGATAGGACGTATAGAAAAAGGAGATAATAAAATATGCCTAAAATAGCAGTTTTAATTTCCGGTGGAGGATCAAATTTACAGTCTGTAATTGATAATATAAAAAATAGGGATCTGGACTGCAGTATCGAATATGTGATAGCTGACCGAGAATGTCACGGAATAGAAAGAGCAGAAAATGAAGGTATAAAAACAGTGCTTTTGGATAGAAAAAAATACAAAAATTCCCTGTCGGAAAAAATCGGGGAAATTTTGGAGGAAAACGTTGATTATATAGTGTTAGCAGGCTTTTTATCTATTCTTGAACCGGAATTCGTAAAAAAGTGGGACAGGAAAATAATAAATATACATCCCTCATTGCTGCCAAAATACGGAGGAGCAGGAATGTACGGAATTAAAATACATGAAGCAGTCATTAAAAATAAAGAGAAAGAAAGCGGATGTACTGTTCATTACGTAGATACAGGTATAGATACCGGAGAAATTATAATTCAGGAAAAGGTAGCAGTATCACCTGATGATACACCGGAAACATTACAGGAGAAAGTATTGGAAAAAGAGCATATAATTTTAACAAAGGCAATAAAGAAAGTTTTCACAGACTAGCAGTATAACGAAGCATAAGCTAAAGATTAGCCGGGTATTATGCCGGAATATTTAATTTAATCGGGAGTGAGATATGATAAATAGAGCTTTGATAAGTGTTTATAAAAAAGATAATATACTGGAATTTTCAAAATTCCTTATAGAAAAAAATGTAGAAATAATATCTACAGGCGGTACATACAGATATTTGAAGGAAAACGGAATACCTGTAACAGAAGTTTCGGAGATAACAAAATTCAAAGAGATGCTTGACGGAAGAGTAAAAACACTGCATCCAAATATACACGGCGGGATACTTGCTGTAAGGGATAATGCAGAGCATATGAGGACTATAGAGGAAAACGATATAAAGCCTATTGATATGGTAATTGTAAATTTATATCCGTTTTTTGAAGAGGTGAAAACGGATAAAAGCTTCGAGGAAAAAGTAGAGTTCATCGATATAGGCGGACCAACTATGCTGAGATCCGCTGCTAAATCTTTTAAGGATGTAGTGGTAATATCAGACACGGACGATTATGAAAAAATAAAAGAAGAAATAAATGAATCAGGGGATGTAAGCTTTGAGACAAGAAAAAATCTTGCAGGAAAAGTATTTAATCTTTGCTCGGCCTATGATGCAGCTATATCGGAATTTCTTCTGAATGAAGAATTCCCGCATTATCTGAATATGTCTTATGAAAAAATGTTTGACTTAAGGTACGGGGAAAATCCACATCAAAAAGCTGCTTATTATGTATCGACAGTTCAGGACGGAGCAATGAAGGATTTCAAACAGCTGAACGGGAAGGAACTGTCTTTTAATAATATAAGGGATATGGATATAGCGTGGAAAATAGTAAATGAATTTGACGAACCGGCGTGTTCTGCAATAAAACATTCTACGCCGTGCGGTGCAGCTGTGGGAAAAACTCCTTTTGAAGTATATCAGAAGGCTTATGAATGTGATCCTGTATCAATATTCGGAGGAATAGTGGCTGTTAATAAAGAGGTGGATGAGGAAACTGCTGCAGAAATGGCAAAGATTTTTCTGGAGATTGTCATAGCACCTTCTTATACTGAAAAAGCCCTTGAAATATTAAAGGGCAAGAAAAACCTTAGAGTAATTGAAGCTAAAACAGGGAAGGTGCAGGATAAGCTCGAGTATGTAAAAGTAGACGGAGGTCTGCTTGTGCAGGATGTAAATAAAGAGATGATGAAAGAATTTAATATAGTAACAAAAAAAGCTCCCGATGAAACTGAAATAGGAGATATGATTCTTGGCATGAAAGTAGTCAAGCATGTAAAATCCAATGCTATAGTAGTAGTAAAAGACGGTATGGCAAAAGGAATAGGAACCGGCGAAACAAACAGAATCTGGGCCACAATGCAGGCTTTGGAAAGAGCAAAGGACGGCTCTGTTCTTGCATCTGATGCATTTTTTCCATTCAGGGACTGTGTAGATGAAGCTGCCAAAGCCGGAATCACTGCTATAATACAGCCCGGAGGCTCGATGAGAGATCAGGAATCTGTAGATGCATGTAATGAACATGGTATATCAATGGTATTTACCGGAATAAGACATTTTAAACATTAGGAGAAAAAATGAAAATATTGATAATAGGAAGCGGAGGAAGAGAACACGCAATTGCATGGAAGCTGTCACAGAATCCAAAGGTAGAAAAAATATATACAGCAGCAGGAAATGCAGGCATAGACCTTTTGGAAAAAGGAGAATGCATAAATCTGAAAACTGTTGATGAAATATTGGAATTTGCGGCAGAAAAATCAATTGATCTGACAATAGTAGGAAGTGAAGAGCTTCTTGTGGAGGGAATAGTTGATAAATTTACCGAGAAAAATCTGAAAATTTTCGGGCCTGATAAATATGCGGCACAATTAGAGGGAAGTAAGGTTTTTTCAAAAGATTTTATGAAAAAATACGGAGTAAAAACAGCAGAATATATGACCTTTTCAGACAGCAGCAAAGCTCTGGAATACCTGGGAAAGGTAGAATTTCCCGTAGTGGTAAAGGCAAGCGGGCTTGCAGCAGGGAAAGGTGTAATAATAGCACAAAATAAAGAAGAAGCAGAAAAAGCCGTGAATGAAATAATGGTGGAAATGAGATTTGACAGTGCCGGAAATGAAGTGGTGATTGAAGAGTTTCTTGAAGGATATGAAGCTTCTGTTTTGTCATTCACAGATTCTGAAACAATTCTGACCATGGTAAGTGCCAAGGATCATAAAAAGATCGGAGAAAATGAAACAGGATTGAATACCGGAGGAATGGGAGCTATATGTCCGAATCCTTATATGACTGAGGATGTAGAGGAAGCATTCAGAAAAGAGATACTGGAACCGACACTGAAGGGAATCAAAGCAGAAAAAATGGATTTTGCCGGTATAATATTTTTTGGCGTAATGATAACCAAAAAAGGTGTATACCTTCTGGAATATAATATGAGACTGGGAGATCCGGAAACGCAGGCGGTTCTTCCGCTGCTGAAAACAGATCTTCTGGATATAATTGACAGCTGTATGAATAAAGAGCTTAATAAAATAACACTTGAATGGAAAAAAGGATTTTCATGCTGTGTAGTGGCTTCTTCCGGCGGATATCCCGGAGATTATAAAAAAGGATATGAAATTAGCTTTAATGAAAAGGACGGGCTTGTATTTCTGGCCGGGGTAACGGAAAAAAACGGGAAATTTCTTACTTCCGGAGGAAGAGTATTAAGCACTGTAGGCTTGGGAGATACTTTGGAAGAAGCAAGGAAAAATGCATATAACATTTTGGAAAATATAAATTTTGCCGGTAAATACTGCAGAAAAGATATTGGGAAAATTCCGGTATAATAGTATTATAATCTGCGGGAAATAATTTTCTGATTTTTTAATAAATATTATCTGTAAAAACAGGGATTTTTAATATTTAAATCAGATTGACAAAAATATAAAATAAATGGTATATTAGCTGTGAGGATGTTCATATTTCGGGTTATTTAATATTTGGAATATTCTTAATACTTTTGATTTAGGAGGAAGAAATGAAAAAATTATTGATTAGCTTATTTACAATTGCTTCACTGGCTTCATTCTCAGATGAACTGATTATCCGCGGAGGATTTGACGTATTTAATGATTATAACGGAATGTCGGATTTCATAACAGGAGATCCCGGTGATGACAGTCTTGGATTTGAATTGGGGATAGAATATCTGAAAACTGTCGCACCAAATTTTTTAATAGGAGCAGGTATAGGATATCAGGGACATGCCAAGGCTGAAGGGAAAAAAGTACTGCTAAACAACTGGTATGATGCATCGGGAAATTATTACGAACATACATATGGTTATGATGATCAGGTTTATTATGACAGTATACCTTTATACATAACTGCAAAATATGAGTTTGATACACCGAATAAATATATAAAGCCATATGTAAAAGCCAACTTGGGTTACTCTTTCAATATTCATAAGAACGATCTTACGCTTAATGACAAAGTAACACAGTATGTATATGATTGGTATTATGATGATTATGACGAGTATACTTACTCGTATGATTCAAAATCATATGATACAGACATAGAGAACGGATTGTATTACGGAATAGGCGGGGGAGTACAGATAAACGGACTTACGATAGACCTTATGTATCAGGCAAACTATGCCAAAGCTAAAATTGACAATGGAAACGGTACAAGACAGGAACATGATCTGAATCTTTACAGACTAACATTAGGATTTGGTTATGCATTTGATTTTAGTTATTAAAAATATAAAAGATAAAAATATGAAAAAGCTGTTCCAAATTTATTTTGAAACAGCTTTTTTTTATAATCCAAACATTTCCTCGTACATTTTGAATACTTCGGTAACATCAAAATAAAATTTTGCAGTTTTTCCGTCAGGCATCTGTACTGTCAGAATGTCATAAGGGGTACCCTTATCATCATAAACAAGTGCCTGTCCGAGAACTGTTGAACCCGGATAATTAACAGAAAGGTATTTGTATTCTTCATCTACAGTTTTGACTTTTATGGCTGTCTCAAAACTTGATCCGTTTCCTGATTGTGTTTTGGTAATATTTTTTGTGTTTTCTTTAATAGAATTACCGGTTTTTGAATTTGATTTTGCACTTATATTTATGGAAAGTATAAGCATAGCTAGAATAATAAATTTTTTCATATTAAATCTCCTTTTGTTTTATTATTACGTCAATTATAGTTTATTTGACAAATAAAGTAAAATATAAATATCATATTAATTAATTTATTTGATTTAGTTTTTTTCATGCTCTAAGAATGAAAAAAATTTTCTGCAAAAATAAATGGAAATTCACATTAAGTTCATATTGGAGTGTTATAATAAGTGTGTAATAATAAGATACAGTTCTGCTGTATAAGGAGGCATCATGAAAAAAATAATATTAATTTTAGCATCGGTATTTATGCTGACTTCATGTATTTATGAAGACTATAATCACTATCCCCCGTCAAGAGGAAGACCGCCGTATAATAACGGCAACAAAAGACCAATTGGAAACGGAGGACCGCCCAGACCGGGGAATCCTAACAACGGAAGACCGAATCATGGAAGACCGAATCCCAATAACGGAAGACCAAATCATAATAACAGACACTAAAAATAAAAAACTGTTTCTTGTTTATTCTTGAAACAGTTTTTTATATGATCAGATATAATAAAAAATGTAGGAAAAAATAAACAGAAAATTTATACAAAAAAGCTGATTAATATCAGTATAAAACAGAAAAAATACCAGGAAAATAAGAATTTAAATTAAAGAAAAGCAAGGGGAAATACAGATATATCTTCATTTCAGCGGAAAAGTAAATTTGAAAATTTTTTGCAAATAACATATAATGTAAGAAATAAATTATTCGGGGTGGAAATAATGTCTAAAAATATAGTTTTTTTCGATGTGGAAACAAACGGTAAGGTAGGAAGCTCAGTTTTATCAATATCTGCAATCAAAGTAAATTTTAACGGCGAGATACAGAAATGGGAAAAAGTAGGGGAATACGACAGATTCTACTTTCGTAATCCCGGTGAAGCAATAAACATGGGAGCAATAAATGTAAACGGTCTTACAGATGATGTGCTGGAAAAGAAAAGGGAAGGAACTATATATCCGGTTCATTTTAAAGATGATATAGAGTCTTTTTATTCATTTTGTCAGGATACTGCTCATTATGTAGCACATAATATAAAATTTGACAGAAGCTTTATACCGTTTATGCTGAAAAACCAGTTTGACACTATGTTAGAAAATGTGGAAATAGTGAAAGCTGGAATAAACGAATACTATGGAACATATAAGTGGCCGAAGCTCAATGAATGCGCCAGATTTTATAATATTCCTTTTGACGACAGCAGTCTTCATGAAAGTTTATATGATGTTCTGATTACATTCAGAGTATTTTATAAAATGTCGAAACATCCAATTGCGAAAAATAAAATTTTTAATTTTCTGGAAAAATAGTAAATTTATATAAGCACTGTCCTTCTACTGGCTGTCTGCCGTATTTATGTCTGAAATAAAAGCGGGCAGAAGTGGCCGGGACCGTCAGTGCCGATTCTTTGAATATATGCCGGATTAGAGTATGGTATTTTGACATATTTGTATTTATGAAAATAAATATATCTGCGGTATAAATATTTTATATTGTCGGTTACTGTTATGGTCTGTAAAAGCACTAGTATACACATATTATATAGGTGATATAAAAAATATATATGTGATTTCTATTGACATTTATACGTGTTTTTATTATAATTCTAAATAATAGAATGTAATTTTAGGAGGAACTAAAATGATAAGTAAAAATCTGGAAAGCATGTGTCATCATAGGTAGTGAGTTTGTGCAGTTATGGTACAGACTCATGTTGAAATGATTAAATTGAGTCTTGCCTGTGATGCTTTCGGAATTTTTTTAACTTTAGTCCTTTTAAATAAGCTCTCAGGGAACTGAGAGAATTTTTTTTATTATAATCTTAAGGAAAGGAAGGTAGCTATGAAGAAAATAATCTTATTATTAATATTTCTGCTGAGTATACTGATGTGTTCCAAGAAAGAGGACGGTCAGACTGAAGCAACTGCCGGTGAGCAAAAGCTTCCTGATAAAATAATAGTCGGGCTTGATGACACATTTGCACCTATGGGATTTAGAGATGAGAAAGGCGAGCTTGTAGGATTCGATATTGATCTTGCGAAGGCAGTAGCTGAAAAACTTGGTATTGAAGTACAGTTTCAGCCGATAAACTGGGATTCAAAAGAAATGGAGCTGAAAAACGGAAATATTAATCTTATATGGAATGGTTTGTCAATAACTGAAGAAAGAAAAAAACAGCTTTTATTCTCAGTGCCTTATCTGGAAAATTCACAGATAATACTTGTGAAAAAAGATTCTCTTATTAAGACTAAAGAAGATCTGAAAGGCAAAATAATAGGAACACAGAGTAAAAGCAGCGGTGAAGATGCAGTTCTTGCTGATCCTGTTAATTCAGAGCTGAAAGAGCTGAGAACATATGATACTTATGATCAGGCATTCTTAGACCTGGATGCCGGAAGAATAGAGGCAATAGCAGGTGATGAGGTACTGGCAAGATTCATAAAAGCTAATAAAGAAAAGAAAGAAGGCAAAGAATTATACACTATTCTTGAAGGCAGCGACTTTGGAAAAGAGGAATACGGAATCGGAGCAAAAAAAGAAGATACATACTTAATTGAAAAAATAAATGAAACAATAGAAGAACTAAAAAAAGACGGTACATATAAAAAGATATACGATAAATGGTTTGGTGCAGAATAGGAGAAAAAATGAGCGAATTATCTATTTTTATTCAAATTCTAAGTTCATTGCCTAATGTGATAATAGTTTACACTGTTACGGCTTTGATATCGCTTCCGCTTGGTATAATCGGAGCATTGGCCTATACAGGTAATTCTGTGATCATAAAAAAAAGTATATCATTTTACACATGGATATTCAGGGGAACACCTCTGATACTTCAGTTATTCTTTATATATTACGGACTGCCGACGCTGACTAATAACGCAGTAGTCCTTGACAGAATGCCGGCTGCACTTATTACATTCATAATAAATTATACTGCATATCTTATAGAGATAATAAGAAGCGGACTGGAAAGCATTGATAAAGGTCAGGATGAGGCTGCCAAAGTACTTGGTTATTCATATTTCAAAAAAATATGGTATATTCTTCTGCCGCAGGCAATCAGAAGAGTACTGCCGTCACTTGGAAATGAGGCAATTACACTGGTAAAGGATACTGCACTTATATACATAATCTCATTAACGGAAATATTAAAAACAACCAAAGAGATAGCCAGCAGATATTCCATAATAACTCCGTATTTTTACGCCGGACTGATTTATCTGGGACTTAGTTTCCTTATAGACAGAATATTTAAAAATATGGAGAAAAGAAATAAGGTGAGAGTATAGCCATGGACATTATAGAAATAAGAAATATAAACAAAAGTTACGGTGAAAACAGGGTTTTGAATGATATTTCACTGAAAGTGGCAAAAGGGGAAGTAGTTTCCATTATCGGACCTTCGGGAAGCGGAAAGTCGACACTGCTGAGAAGTATAGCTGATCTTGAAACAGTAGACAGCGGAAGTATACTTATAGAAGGTTACGATATAACTGAAAAATCTATGGATAAGAAGGAAAAGAAAAAAATACTTTTGAAAACCGGCATGGTATTTCAGAATTTTAATCTTTTTCCTCATATGACTGTAAGAAATAATATAGCAAGAACCTTGAAGGTAGTAAAAAAAGCATCTGCTAAAGAAGCTGATGAAATAACAAAACAGATGCTGGCAAAAGTGGGACTTATAGATAAAATAGATAATTATCCAAATGAGCTGTCAGGCGGTCAGAAACAGAGAGCTGCAATAGCGAGGGCTATGGCGCTTGATCCAGATATTATGTTATTTGACGAGCCGACCTCGGCACTTGATCCTGAACTGGTAAAAGAGGTTCTTGATCTGATAAAGAAGCTGAGAGATGAAAAAACTACAATGTTAATAGTCAGCCATGAAATGAAATTTGTAAAAGAAATTTCCGATAAAGTAATAGTTATGGAAAAAGGAAAAATACTTGAGGAAGGAACATCTGGAAAAGTTTTTGAAAATTCTTCTTCTGAAAGAGTAAGGGAATTTTTGAAAAAGTAAAGATGTAACAAGATTATGAAGAAATCTTTTATAGTTACAATCACTGACTCAAAAGGAATCAAAAGTTATAAATTCAGTCAAAAAATAAAAAAGATAGTCTCTATGCTGGGAATTTCCGTAACAATATATCTGTTAATTTCTATAATTGCTTTATTATTTCTTGGAGGGTCTTATCTAAAAAATATAGATATTTTATCCCAAAACAGCGAACTGAGAAAATTTAAGAATGATTATGAAGAGGAACAGAAAAGGGAACAGGAAAGAGAAAATAAAAAAGCTACAATGAGCAATCTGAATGAGGTATCAAAAACAAAAAAAAGAAAAGTGCTTACAATGATACCAAATTCATATCCTGTAAAACCGGATACAAGAGTAACAAGTCCGTTCGGCGGAAGAATACACCCTATAGCAGGTGTGCAGAAAGATCATAAAGGGATTGATTTCGGAACAGGAATGAATGCTGATATATTTTCTACTGCTGATGGTATAGTAAGCTTTGCAGGACAGCAAAACGGATATGGAAATGTGGTAATAATCGATCACAGCTTCGGGCTGCAGAGCTTTTATGCACATTTGGATTCATATTCGGTAAAAACAAGGGAATTTGTAAAAAAAGGGCAGGTAGTAGCCAAAAGTGGAAATACCGGTAACAGCACCGGGCCGCACCTGCATTATGAAATAAGATTCTACGGGGTGCAGCTTGATCCTATGAATTTTATAAAATGGAGCGAAGATGATTTTGAATATTTATTTAAAAACGAGAGGAGTATAGAATGGGAGTCTTT
This sequence comes from Sebaldella termitidis ATCC 33386, assembly GCF_000024405.1. Taxonomy (NCBI): domain Bacteria; kingdom Fusobacteriati; phylum Fusobacteriota; class Fusobacteriia; order Fusobacteriales; family Leptotrichiaceae; genus Sebaldella; species Sebaldella termitidis. The sequence continues at coordinate 2,250,709 of NC_013517.1, forward strand.
TCTAAAGGAAATAATATGATTTCGGAAACAAATATAACAGTAATATCACAAAATACAGAACTGAAGGGTGATATAGTAACTGAGGGAATAATACAGATAGAGGGGAAAATAGACGGGAAAGTAGTTTCTAAGGATTCTGTAATTATAGGGACAGACGGTATAGTAAACGGTGAAATTTATTCAGAGGAAGCTGTAATAAACGGAACTCTTCTGGGAAAAGTAGAAGCTACAAAAGTAAAAATCGGTGAAAGAGGAAAAGTAAACGGTACAATAATATCAGAAGTATTTGCAATATCTGAAGGCGGAGATTTTGAAGGTGACAAAAAAATGAGAATCAAAAAAGCAGAATCATCATATTCAGATGTAAGTTCGGAATTGTCTTAAAATAATGAGAGGTGGAAAAGTTGGCAAAACACATAGAAGTAAAAAATCTGACTAAAATATATACAAATGTGGACAAAGAATTCAAAGCTGTGGACGATATTTCACTGTCAATCAATAAAAATGACATTTATGGAATAATGGGACTGAGCGGAGCAGGAAAGTCAACTTTTATCAGAATGTTAAACAGGTTAGAGGAACCAAGCTCCGGAGAAATCTATGTAAACGGAGAAAACATAGTAGAATTACCCAAAAAAAGGCTGTTGGAATATAGAAGAAAAACAGGAATGATATTCCAGCATTTTAATCTTTTAAGCTCAAGGGATGTAAAGGGAAATGTGGCTTTTGCCCTTGAGCTGGCCGGATGGCCGAAGAATAAAATAGAACCGAGGGTAGATGAATTACTTGAATTAGTGGGGCTTGAAGACAAAAGAAATGTGTATCCAAGCCAGCTGTCAGGCGGTCAGAAGCAGAGAGTAGCAATTGCACGGGCATTGGCAAATTATCCCGAAATTCTGCTTTCAGATGAAGCTACAAGTGCTCTGGATCCCAGAACTACAGTCTCTATTCTGGAGCTGCTGAAAAATATTCAGAAAAAACTGGGACTGACTATAGTACTGATAACCCACCAGATGGAAGTAATAAGAAAGGTATGTAACAGAACTGCTATATTGTCTGACGGAAAACTGATAGAAGAGGGAAGCACAAAGGAAATATTCCTGAATCCCAAGAATGAGCTCACAAGAGAATTCGTATCACATATAGCACCTGAAACAGAAAATAAAAAAGAAAAAATGAAAATAACAGGAAAACAAATGCTGAAACTGAATTTTCAGGGAGAACAGGCTGAGAAACCTTATATATCAGACATGGTAAAAAAATACGGACTGGATGTAAATATTCTCGGCGGTACTATAGATGAGCTTGCAGATGACAAGGTAGGCCATCTTTTGGTAGAGATTCTCGGGAGTGACACAGATAGAAACAGTGCGATAAACTGGCTGAAAGAAAATAAGATAGAAGTGGAGGAAGTATAATGCAATTTGACTGGGCTGAATTTTTTAATTTTGGAAATATGCTTATTCCCCTCTGGGAAACCGTATATATGGTTTTAATATCTATGTTTTTTGCACTGCTTATAGGAATGCCTCTGGGAGTCCTTCTTGTAACAAGCTCTGAAAATCATATTGCACCTAACAGAAGTCTGAATAAAATTTTGGATATTATCCTTATTAATATTACAAGATCAATTCCTTTTATTATATTAATGGTAGTATTGATTCCTATAGCAAGAGGCATTATAGGAAAATCATTCGGGAATGAAGCGTTTATTGTTTATCTGGCACTTGGCTCGGCTCCGTTTGTTGCACGTGTAATAGAGGGCGCTTTGAATGAGGTAGACAAGGGGCTGATAGAAGCTTCAAAATCACTGGGAGCTACTAATTTTCACATAATAACAAAGGTGATGCTTCCGGAAGCACTTCCGTCTTTGATACACGGAATGGTACTTGCTCTTATAACACTCATAGGATATTCTGCAATGGCAGGTATAGTAGGCGGAGGAGGACTTGGAAACCAGGCGGTAGTAGCCGGTTTTCAGAACAGCAATCCTGCTATAATATGGAAAGCAACACTGATCATTATATTATTGGTACAGGTAATACAATTTTTTGGCAACCTTATAGTAAAAAAAATATATAAAAAACGAGGGAAATAGGAGGTAACAAAATGAAAAAATTTTTAATAGGAATTCTGACATTGGGTGTAATATTTTCTTGCGGAAAAAAAGAAGAAACACCTGCAGCTGATACAGGAAATCCAGAAGCACAAAAAGAACAGAAACTGGTAATTGGGGCAACACCAACACCGCATGCAGAAATTCTAGAACAGGTAAAAGAAGAACTGAAAAAAGAAGGAGTAGATCTTGAAATAAAAATATTTGATGACTATGTACTTCCAAACAGACTTCTTGGAGAAAAAACGCTGGATGCGAACTATTTTCAGCATGTTCCTTATATGGAAGAATTTGCACAGAAAAATAATATGGAGCTTGTTGCAGTAGCAAAAATACATGTGGAACCGCTTGCTGTATATTCTAAAAGTGTTAAGGATTTATCTGAACTGCCTGAAGGTGCAGATGTATTAATTCCAAACGATCCTACTAACAGAGGAAGAGCATTGATATTACTGGATAAAAGCGGAATAATTAAATTAAAGGATAACCAAAAACTTGACTCTACAATTGAGGATATAGCTGAAAATCCTAAAAAACTGAAAGTTACAGCATTAAATGCCGATCAGATTCCAACAAGACTTGGTGAAGTTGGGGCAGCAGTAATTAATGGTAATTTTGCAATGAAAAATAATCTGAATCCGCTTACAGACAGCATATTTATCGAAGATAAGGATTCACCTTATGCAAATGTGATTACGGTTCTAAAAGGAAATGAAAATGACGAGAGAGTACAGAAATTGGTAAAAGCACTTCAAAGTGAAAAAATTAAAAAATTTATTGAAGAAAAATATCAGGGATCTGTAGTACCGGCATTTTAATAAAATAAAAAATCAGAAAGAGGTTTTCCAAATTCTTATCTGATTTTTTTTAAAACTTTTTATCTAGTGTAGTGTTCTGGTCATAATCAGCTAAATGTTTAATAATTACGGCATTGTTACTGGTTTATATGATTTCTGCCGTGCAGAATGATAAATTAATCAAAGTTTTTTTACTAATTGTGAGCAGGACACTGCACTAAAGATAAAGGATTTAAAGATATTCTATACAATGAAATACTTATAACAGGAGGAAAAAATGAAAAAGATATTACTGGGAATACTAATGGGGGCATTTTTGCTTTCATGCGGAAACAAAGAGGATACAGCGGCAAAACCTGAAGGGGAAAAAGTTCTTTCGGTAGCAGCTACGCCTGAGCCTCATGGTGAAATACTGAAAGAAGCAGTACCGCTTATGGCAAAAGAAGGTATAGAGCTTAAAGTGGAGATTTTTAATGATTATGTAATGCCGAATAAGGTTCTTACGGAAAAATCCGTTGATGCAAATATATTTCAGCATAAGCCGTTTTTAGATAACTATAATGAGAAAAACGGAACAGATATAGTGGATGTGGCAAGAAGCTATACAGCGCCGCTTGCACTCTATTCAGACAAATATAAGGCTCTTGGCGAGCTGGAAGACGGAGCAGAAATTTTGATAGCAAATGATCCTACGAATCTGGCAAGATCATTGATACTGCTGGATAAAAACGGTATTATAAAATTAAAGGACCCAAATAATGTTGTAGCTACACTTGAGGATATAGTGGAAAATCCTAAAAATCTGAAAATAACAACAATAACAGCGGATCAGATAGCAATAAGATTAAAAGAAGTGGGTGCAGCAGTAATTCCGGGAAACTATGCAGTGAAAAACGGGCTTAATCCAAGAGAAAGTCTAGCAGTAGAAAGCAAAGATTCACCATATGTTAATATTATCGCAGTATTAAAAGGAAACGAAAATGATGAAAGAATACAGACATTAATAAAAGTACTTCATAGTGATGAAATGAAGAAAATAGTCGAGGAGAAATATCAAGGTTCAGTAATGCCGACATTCTAATGTTTTAAAGTTCATTTATTCTGATTATATAAATGAACTATGATAACAGAAAGCCTCTTCAAAAAAGAGGCTTTCTTTATTTCATATTTTTTGTATATACATATTTTGTCGTTTGGAAATTATGCAAATAATTGAGTTCAGGTACAAATTATTAAATTTGAGATCATTGATTTTTGCTGAAAAATTTGATAAAATATAGGTGCAAATTTTATAGAAAGGGAGTTTTATAACTTGAAGAACTTAAAAATATTACTATGTTCATTAATTATTTCGGTATTTTCATACGGGTTCGAAGCACCGCAAATATACAAAAATAAAGAAATGAAAATAGATGGTTATGAATTACTGGAAAGCGATATAACACTGAAAGACGGAAAGCCTGCTAAAATGGCAGTTTATTACAGAAATACTGATGATAACAGTATGGATACATTTTTCAATGTTTACGAACAAAAAGGAAGCGAATATAAACTCATATTACAGTCGGAAAAAAACTTTAAATACAGCTATGATTTTATTAAAGAGCTTGATACTTATAAAAATAATCTGACAGCTACTGTAAATGGCAATACTGACGGATTATCCGAAAACGAGACAAGGGAGATAGAGGTCTTTGATACTTACAAGCCAGAAGAAATGAAGTTTGAACTGAAATATGATAAAAATGCACCAAAATTTGACGATTTCTTATTCATAAAGAAAACAGTCGATGTTAATTCAGAACCGGTTCTTACATCAGAGGTTATCGAGACAGTAAAATATCCTCAGAAAATAAAAACTACATCTTTGATAAAATCAAATATCAACGGTGAATGGTATGAAGTAATACTTGCTGACGGTAAAAAAGGATACATTCCTGTTTCGGAAAATGTAGAGAAGAGAAATTTCAAATGGAGTGCAATGGTTGATAAAATGGATATAGTAAATGATTTTATCAGCGAAACACTAAAAAAAGAACAGAAGCTATATACAATAAGTGCTTATGCACCTCTTTCGAGGGATTACTACGGTGAAAAAGATAAATTTAATAACCGTCCCAACCAAAGTGTAAAAGGATTTATCAGCCCGGATTCAAAAGAGTATATTAATATACCCGACAGGACAATATTCAGAATAATTTCTGAAAAAGACGGTTTTTATGAAATCGAAACTCCGTTTTACGGCGGTCCTTATTATATCAAGGCAAACCCGAATACTATAGCAGAGGAAACAGAGCTTAAGGATATAATCAAGCATTTTATCGTAATAGATCCTGACAGCCAGTCAGAAGTTATAGTGGAGAAAGCTGATGATAAGTGGAATGTAATAACATATTCTTTTGTTACAACGGGAAAAGATAACGGATACTCATCTTATGAAACACCGCATGGTGCATTTTTGGTGGCATACAGCAAGCCTGTAATGCAGTATACAAGAAACAGAAAAAAAGACGAGACAGAAGTAGCAAAACACTTAAAGGTAGCTTCAAGAGACGATCTTGTAATATCAGGCGAAGCACTCTACGCGGTAAGATTCAGCGGAGGAGGATATCTTCATGGTATTCCTGCAACGTACGGCGGCGGGACAGCAGCCAAAAAAGCTTATACAGGACAAAAAATCGGAACTTATAAGGAATCACATAAATGCGTAAGACATTACGACGATCAGATAAAATTCGTATATGACTGGCTGGGAGATGCTTCTCCGAATGATGAAAGAGGTCATAGAAAACCAGTTACGCCTACAGTTGTAATTGTATTATAAAATACTGCCCTGACTTATGAAAATCCAGATACAGGGTAGAAGTAAGGAGGTATAACCGTGAAAAGAAAAATTGCTGTTCTTTTTATGCTGTTTTCTCTTATGATATTTTCAGAATTACTGAAAGTACCGGACAAATATAACGGCTCTAAGATGGAACTGGACGGATGGAGCCTTAATGAAAAGAAAATTGACTTAAATCAGGACGGACAGGCAGATATACTTTTAATATATTACAAAGTAGTATCTACTAATGTAGTTACCAATTATGTTTCATATATAAATCAGGGAAATGACACATATAAAAAAGATTATCAAACTGAAAAAGTATTTCCTACAGATACATTTGGAAGTGAATTTGGTAAATTTACAAATGACTTTATCGCCAATTATTTTGAATATAAAGCTGGCAAGAAGACAACATCAGCCACTCAGACTCCAGTGAAAAAACCCGAGGAAACTGTAAAGAAACCGGAAGAAAATACAAAGAAACCAGAAGAAACACCTAAAAAACCGGAAACAGTCCCGGCAGAAAATCCGGAGAAACAGCCTGAAAATACACAAACAGCTGAAACACCCGGAGAAACAGGATATAAGGTACTGGAACAATACAGTGATAAAAAGCCTGATAACATGACCTTTAATCTAAAATACAATAAAAATGCACCTAAGGATCTGGATAATTTTGTTTTTGTAAAATCTGATGTAAAAATAAGAAAGGCACCAAATTATCAGTCAGAAATTATTATTAATGCAAAATATCCCGAGAAAATAAAAGTTCTGAGAAAACTGGACAGAAACAGTGTTAACAGCGAATATGACTGGTATGAGGTAGAGCTTTCGGATAAAAGAATCGGATATGTATATGCAGACGGTGTACTAAAAAGAGAATTTAACTGGAATGAAATGGCAAACAGAATAGATAAGACAAATAAATTTCTGAATCAGGCCTTTAGTGAAAAAAAGGATATATACGTGGTAGATCAGTATGTAGCCCTAAGCAAAGATGTAAATACCCCTAAAGATAAATTCGGAAACAGGGAAAATCAGAGTATAAGAGGCTATACAGCACCTAACTCAAAGGAATTCATAAATATTCCCGACAGGTCTATACTAAAAATACTTGATGAGAGCGGCGGCTTCATAAAGGTGGAGACATTGGCATACGGAGGACCGTATTATATAAGCTCTTCCAATAAGACAAAGCTGAAAAATGCCAATATTACTGCTGAAATAAACCGTTTTATAATAGTGGATTCCGAAAGTGAAAATGAAGCAGTAATGGAAAAAACAGACGGAAAGTGGAATGTAATAACTTACTCTTTTGTTACTACAGGAAAGGATGACGGAGCTTCTTCATATGCAACGCCGTACGGTGATTTTCTTGTTGCATATTCAAAACCTGTGATGGTTTATACAAGAAGAGCCAGATCAAATGAGCAGGTAGAGGATAGTAAAAAGATTGCCGGGAGAACAGATGTGGTAATAGACGGAGAAGCTGCATATGCGGTGAGATTCAGCGGAGGAGGATATCTTCACGGGATTCCTGCTTCTTACGGACCAAACAGAGATGCAAGAAAAGCAACAACTGCAAAAAAAATAGGAACATACAGAGAATCACACAAGTGTGTAAGACACTATGATGATCAGATAAAATTTATTTATGACTGGCTTGGGAATTCTACTCCGGGGGATAAAAACGGATACAGAGCTCCTAAAGAGCCGACTTTGGTAATAGTAATGTAAAAAAATACTAAAATATAATACTGCTGATAAACAGAAATTATGATAAAATAACAATAATTTTGTATTTTTAAATAAATATGTTTTGATGCAGTATTTTTATTTGAGATTTTAATATGGAGGAGTATAAAATGAAAAATATTTTGATATTGGTTTTATTAGCATTATTAATATCTTGTAACAAATCTACAAATAATTTTCCCAAAAAAGAGGAAGTTATTAAAAAGGGAGAGACAGATAATACTGTATCAGCTGAAAAAGAAAAAAAAGAGGAGCCGGAAATCACAGAAAAAGGCGGAGAATTAACAATAACTTTCAAATCGGAGACTGAAGAAGAAGAAATATATGTAATAAGTGCAGTAGAAAGAAAGAGCAAAGAGAGTAATCCTTATGTAAAGGAAGAGATGGAAAGCAGACTTAATGAAGACGAAAAATTTTATCTGTTAACTGTGAAAATAAAAAATGGCGGTGAAAATCCTTTAGTAAATATCAAACCTTCTCATTTGCAGGTAGAAACAGAGGAGGGCGTGCTTTATAAAAATACTACGGATTATCTGGCTACAGGTGAAGTAGGTTCCATGAAGGATTCATATGAAATTGAGGTTATCCCTGCCGGAACAAGCCGTGAAGTGAAGTTAAATTATAGAATAAAGGGGGAACCGAAGTATCTTGATTTTATTGCAGATAACAGAATAATCGGCAAACTTCTGCTGAAATAGACGGATTACAGATATGGGCATAATAGATTATGCTCATTTTTATTTATATATTTTCTATATTTATGATATAATATTATAATAAATCTACAATCGGAGGAAAGATGTATTTAAAAGCATTAGAGCTGAACGGTTTTAAATCATTTGCCGAAAAGACTGTAATAGACTTTACTAACGGTATTACATCAATAGTCGGACCTAACGGGAGCGGGAAGAGTAATATTCTTGATGCAATTCTTTGGGTGCTGGGGGAACAGAGCTATAAGAGCATAAGGGCAAAGGACAGTTCAGATGTTATATTTTCCGGCGGGAAAAACAGGAAAGCCAAATCAGTGGCGGAAGTAAGTCTTATCATAGATAACAGCGACAGATATCTCGATATAGATTTTACAGATCTGAAAATTACCAGAAGAATATATAGAAGCGGAGAAAATGAATATCTAATAAATAACAGAAAAATTCGTCTGAAAGATATAAATAATCTGTTTATGGATACCGGAATAGGAAAGCAGGCTTATTCCATCATAGGGCAGGGAAGAGTAGAAAAGATTATCAGCTCCACTCCCAAAGAATTAAAAGAGCTCATAGAAGAGGCAGCAGGTGTAAAAAGAGCCAAAACAGAAAAAGAAGAATCCGTAAAAAAGCTGAATGATATTCAGAGTGAAGTGGAGAAAATAGAATATGTGGAAAATGATCTTGCCTCAAGAGTAAGCATATTAAAGGAACAGAGTGATAAAGCAAAGCTTTATAAAGCACTTACAAGAAAGATAAATACTTTGAAGCTGATGACTGTAAACTATAACATAAATCAGAAAAATATCGATAAAAAAGATATGAAAGATAAAATCGAAGCATTAAATGAAAAAATAAAAGAAGTAGAAAACGAATTTTCTGTAAAAGAGGCGGAATTAAGAGAAATAAACCAATACAGGGAAAATTCTTATACAAGGCTTCAGGAAAAAAAAGATGCTAATATGGAGATATTCAAAGAATTGGAAATATTGAAAAATAAGATTTCCGAAATTAATAACAGGTCATCTAATCTTGAGGTGGAATTCCAGGAAAAAGGTAAAAGAAAAGACAATATAGAAAATGAATTAAAAGAAAAAAATCTGGTACTTGAAAATAGTAAAAAAGAGCTTGATGAGATAAAAAAAGTATTTGATGAAAAAAATAACGATAAAAATAACCTTGAGAAAGAACTGGAATCTATAAAGGAAGAAAGCCTTGCAATTGAAAAAACTCTTGAAAGCCTGAGCAGTGAAAATAGAAATTCTGAAATAGAAAAGATAAAACTGAATGGCGAGCTTGAAGATCTGGAAAAAAGGATAAATCTCGCCAAAGCAAGGGTAAACTCTATTTTAAAAGAAAAAGAAAAAATACTTGAAGATTTTGATAAAATAAGTGCAACAATAAAAAAGTATGAGGAAGCTTCTTCCAAAAACAGTGAAAATCTTGAAGAAAAAAAACAAAAGCTTAAGATAAACAGTGAAAAGCTTCAGGAAATACAAAAAAATAAGGACCTTATACTAAAAAAGCTTAATGAGCTGAATTATAAAAATACAAATTTGTCAACTAAAAAAAGAGCCATAGAAAATATTATAGAAAATAATGAAACATTCGGCAGATCAATAAAGCTGATATTAAATAAAAAAATTGACGGTGTTTTGGGTGCATTTGCCAATTTAATAACAATACCGGAAGAATACCATTATGCTGTGCAGATATTATCGGGAAGTAATTTTCAGGATATAGTTACGGATAATGACGGCACTGCCAAAAAGTGTATAGAAATATTAAAGAATGAAAAAATAGGAAGGGCATCTTTTCTTCCGCTGGAAACTATAAAAACCGGAAGATTTATAGACAAACTTCCTGCCGGAGAAAATATAGTCGGGTTTGTAAGAGATATAGTCAGTTATGATAAAAAGATAGAAAAGGCAGCTTTTTTTGTATTTGGCAATGCTATTCTGGTAAAGGATCTGGACAGCGGACTGAAAATACTGAAAAATGGTTTTAATGACAGGATTATTACTGTAGACGGTGAACTGATAACTTCAAGGGGAAGAATAAGCGGCGGTTTTAAAACTAAAGGTAAAGACGAGCTTTTTGAAAGAAAAAAAGAACTTGGAGAAATAAACAGCTCACTTGAAAGCTTAATAAAAGAAACAGAGCTGTGTACAGCAGAAATAGAAAAGGCAGAAATCCTTGAAAAAAAGACAGCTGAACATATACAGGAAGAAAGAATTATTCTTCAGGATTTGGAAAGCAGCAACAGAGATTTTAACAACGAATTTGAAAGTGCAAAATCTGAATACAGCAGAAGCAAGAGAGAACTGGACACTGTTAATTTTGAAGAAAATGATAATAAAGAGTTTATAGAAAAACAAATTTTGAAAATCGAAGAAAATAAAAAAATAATTTCACAGATTGATCTTAATATTGAAAATAATAATAAGCTTATTATTGAAACAGCTGAAAAAAAGGAAAAAATAAAAGATACAGGGGAGCTTACTGCTAAGCTTAATGAAATATCCATAGAAAGTGCCATATTAAATGAAAAATTTATGAATTATAAGGCGCGATATGAAGAAATCAGCAGTGAATACGAAAGACTGAAGAATGAGAAGCTGGAACTGGACTCTTTCTTTTCTGAAAACAGAAATCTGAAAGAAGAGTTGAGCGTAAAAAATAAAGAGATACTGGATACTATTAATAAAAAAGATAAGGAGAATTCAAAGCTTCTTGAAGAGATAAAGGAGCTTGAGCTGGAAATAAGAAAACTGGAATCAGGCGAAAAAGAGTTGATAAGTAAGGTAAAGGATGTAGAAACAAAAATCATTCTGAATAAAAACGAGCACGTAAAATATGTAGAAAATTTTACAAAATTAACCAAGGAACTGGAATATCTCGGGCAGGAATATGAAGAAATGCAGTCAGAGGAAATTAATGATGAAGAGTATGAGGAAATATCCGATGATAATATCCTGGCAGCTACAAGAAGAAAAATGTCGGTTAATGAAAAGTCAAGAATGGATATAGGACCTGTAAATCTAGCTTCTATAGAAGAATATGAAAAAGAAGAGGAACGATACAGATTATTATATGAACAGAAAGAGGATCTTTTGAAAAGCAGGGAGTCACTCTTCACGCTTATAAAGGATATAGAAGGTGAGATAACCGAAAAATTTTCATATGCTCTAAAAGAAATAAACAGCAACTTTGTTTATATGTGTAAGGAAATACTTAATAATGCCAAAGGGGAAATAAAAATTCTGGATGAGGAAAATCTGCTCGAAACCGGTCTGGAATTAAGTGTAAAATATAAAAATAAACCGGAGCAGACTTTGCTGTTATTATCCGGCGGGGAAAAATCAATGCTTGCGGTCTCATTCATTATGGCAATATTTATATTTAAGCCTAGTCCGTTTACGTTTTTTGATGAGATAGAAGCAGCACTTGATGATGCTAATACTAAAAAGATAGTGAAACTTCTTAATGAGTTTACAAATAAATCTCAGTTTATTCTTATTACACATAATAAAGAAACAATGAAAGGATCCCACAGACTTTACGGAGTAACTATGAATAAGGAAATAGGGGAATCTAGAATAGTAAGCGTGGATATATAAATATTTATTATTTATCTGCCGCCAAGATACAGATATAGAATATTTTATAGTTTAATCATTTTTTATTTTAGAATATAAAAAAAAATGATATAATGTAAATTAATTTCAGGAAATAAAAAATAGATATATAAGGAGTTAGAGTATGAAGTTAAAAAAACTGATTTTGACAGTAATGGTGTTTATATTTTCTGTCATTTCATTCAGTGCTGAAAATGATGATGTATATGAAGTAGCTAAGAATTACCCATATAAAGACAGTCCTCTCATGGCAACTGTTTTTGGAACACCGTCAAAAGACTGGTATAAATTTAATAAAACAAAGCTGCCTAAAAAGGATCATGTGAAAGCAACAAGGGAGAATATGCCTGAAATATTGAGAAAATGGACAAATTATGATTATAATATCTGGATACAGAAAGAAGAAGCTCCTCTGATGATAATCATATCAGGAACAGGATCTACATATGACAGCTCTCTGTCGATGTATCTGGGAATGATGTTCAATGACAACGGATATAATGTAATTGCCATAAGCTCTACAAGTACGCTGCCTTTTATAGTAAGTCAGGGGCAGAATAACTATTCGGGCTATCTTAAAGATGATATAAAGGATGTATATAGCATACTGCAGGGGATTATTTCAAAGTATTCCGGTACTATGAAGGTATCTGATGTATATGTTACAGGATACAGTCTTGGAGGCTTTCAGTCTTTGCTTCTTCATGAATACGACAGTGAACAGAAAAAAATAGGAATTAAAAAATCATTGCTGTTAAGCAGTCCTACAGACATATTTAAGGCTTCACAGATTTTGGACGGATACCTTGTGAAAAACGGAATATATGATGCTGAAGGAATAGAGAAATATTTTGATTCTATATTTCAAAAAATGCTAAAGAGTAAAGATATAAAGCTGGCTAATTTTGATATGAACAATCTTCCTGAATTAATGAAAGGTCTGGATTTATCTGACAGAGATTTAGGAATACTTACAGGGCTTCTGTTCAGAGTTTATTCAGCCAATCTTACATTTACCGGTGATGTGTTTAACGGCGGAGGAAGATTGGTAAAACCGGGGAAAGTTCCTGCAAGGTTTGACAGTGTAACTAATTATTTTCTGGATGGTTTATCAATATCATATGATGAATATGCTTCAGAGATATTATATCCGTATTTAGTAAAAAATGGAAAGTTCAGCGGAAGTTACAATGATTTTCTCATGACATTTTCCATGAAAAACAGTGAAGAGTTCATAAGAACACATAATGAAGATATTATTTTTGTTACATCACTGGATGATATACTGATAGATCAAGCTGATATTGCTTATATAAGAAGAACTTTTAAAAACAGGGTATTTTTTCCGTATGGAGGACATACCGGAATATTATGGCATGAAGATGTTGATAAAATATTACTGGAAAAGTTAAAGGAGGAGTAGTAATGAAGAAATTTATGTTGGTAGGCTGTCTTTTATCAGCAGCAATGGGTTTGAATACTGCTTTTTCCAGCAGCCATACTGATCAGATAGAGGTAGAATTTAATAAGAATAATATATATGAAGAATTTACAGATGAAATAGAAATTCCAAATTCCGACAAATATTTTGTTAATGAAGAAACTGAACCGGATTTGATCATTGATGAAGGAAAAGTAGAAAAGATAGAAAACTATGTAGTAATTCCAAAGGATGATTTCGGAATTCTGGCAAGTAATATAAAATATCCTGATGAAGATTATATAATAGCGGACAAGGTATTCAAATTTACAGATATAGAAGACAGTCTGGAACCGTTTAACAGAAGAATGTACGCCTTTAATACAGAAGTAGACCGTTATGTATATATACCGATTACCAGCGTATATACTGCCTTTGTTCCGAAGCCTATCAGAGTGGGAATAAATAATTTCTTTGTAAATCTGGGAGAAATAACGACTACATTTAATTCAATATTGCAGCTGAGACCGGATAAAGCACTAAATTCAATAGGGCGTTTTGCTATAAACAGTACAATAGGTATCGGCGGAATATTTGATGTTGCTAAACATGCAGGACTAAAAAATGATCCTGAAACATTCGGAGAAACTTTGGGAGTATACGGCGTAAATCCGGGTTCTTATCTGGTAGTACCTCTTACAGGGCCGACAACAGTAAGAGATGGAGTAGGAATGCTGGTAGATGGTTATGTTTCCGGAGAAATACAGAATGAAATTTTTGACAGCACAATTTATGAAATAGGAATAGAAAAAAATATATTTTTCCCAACTAAGACTACAGCACAAGGGCTAAATGCACGTGCAATGGTAAAGTTCAAATATGGTGATATGAATTCCCCGTTTGAATATGATCTGGCAAGAGCTTTTATATATAATTACAGACAGCTGCAAATAGGAAAATAAAAATACAATAAAAATAAAATGAAGTGTATCTCAAAGGTTAGACAATTCTAACAAATAGAGATACATTTTTTTATAATACTAACAATATTGAAAATTTTATCAGTATATAATAATTTTTATATAACATTGACTTTTTTCTTTAAGTTTAGTAAAATATGGTATATCTATTATTATCTAAAACACATAAGAAAGTAGGTGTGAAAAGAATTAAAGTATTTAGAAATAAAAGGATAGTATAATTGAAAAAAATTATCAGGAGAAAGATTATGAATAAAAATAAAAAATTATTAGTTTCATTTGCAGCTATGAATGCATTGCTGCCGGCATATGTAAATGCCGGACAATCTGCATCTGGTATAAAATATGACAGATTGTATAACAATATGGTAAAAAATATAAAAGCAGGAAAATCAAACAATAATAATTATAAACTTATAGAAAAAGTATTGAATAAAAGAAATAAAGAATTAAAAGATCTGTATCTTCAGAGTGACTATATAGTAAAGCCGGAATATCTTGAATGGCAGATATTTTTCAGCGGGTTCTATCATGAAAATGAAAATAATGATAACACTAGTGAAAATGCCCGGTACCATTCTAAAGTAGAATACGGGACGTCAGGCTACTATAATGCAGACGGGGAGTATGTAGTAACAGGTATAGAGCAGAGTGTGATCGGAAAACCATATCAGCCGCTGCAAACCGGTAAAGAAATAGATCTGGGTGTTTCCATACCGATAAAAGGGATTACAAGAGATCCTTCAGCTCTGAATCCTGTAGCTCCTGCTGAAATAAATGTAAGTCCGGGAATTTTTAATGTGACGCCACCTCAGAGTGCAAATGTACCTGTTGTAAATACGCTGATTTTTCAGCCTATTACACCGGAAGTAGAATCACCGACTCTTACTTCAGTACCTGTTATTACAGTAAAAGGTGCAGGAGGAGGAAATTCGGACGGAGCTTATTTTTATCAGGGCGGTTCCAGTCACGCAGTAATAAGTCAGTGGGATATGATAACGGGAGATATTAATATAAGAGCCACTGCTTTTCAAAATTACAGCTATACTATGAACAATGCAACGGGAACAATAAGTTTATCCGGACAAAGACTAAGTCCCGGAAGCTCGACGGTTCCTGGTGCGTATACTTCAGCAGCTCTTCCGTCTTCATTGATAACGCAATCAGGCGTATCAATGCAGGGATTCTATAGAATAGTAGGAGCACCGGTAGTAAGACTGGGTGCCGGAGTAACATTCACACTTGAAGGAGATAACAGTGCACTTTCATTATCGCAGCATATTCTTCATTATGATGCACATGGAGAACAGGCTTCGACACTTGATTGGCTTGAAACAAATGGAAGAATAAGCGCAGCTGAAAAAACTGAATTTACAAAATATGTTCCAAATACAAATTCAACGTTTTTTCAATATGTAGTAAATGAAGGAAAAATGAATCTGGTGGGAAGAGACGTACTTGCGGTAAATCAGCAGGGACATACTTATTCCGGCGATACACCTGTTTCAGTTTTTGCAAATAAAGGAGAAATAACAGGGTTAAATGATCTGACAACAAGCGGCTATACTTCTATGAGACAAACCGTATTTGCATTTTTGGAATCTGGGAATACGCCGGGAAGAGAACAGATTTTTGATAATACTGCAAGCGGTAAAATAGAACTGAGAGCACCTGAAAGTATTGTATATAACATAGGAAGCAATTATGACAGAGTACATAGTGCCAGCTTTTTTAATTCAGGTTCGATAAAAATGTACGGTCTGAAAAATGTGGGTGTTTATACTGCCGGAGCATATACCGGTTACAGTCCGTCTGCAGGTTTGGCAAAACCGGGGAGAATTGTATTTGACACACCAATAGAAATACTGGGTGACCAGTCTATAGGTATAGATTTGGAAAGACCAATAAACGGTGCCCAGAGTAAAATAAACCTGAAAATCGGTGGTGAAGGAAATTCATATTCCGGAAATGCAGGAATCGGATATGACCCTTCATTGGTAGAAGAATCAACAGGATTATATTATAAATTAACTGCAGGCGGCGCAAATACACTTGTAACGCTTGATGATTATCTTATAAAAGCAGATTCTTACTCTAAAAAGAGTTATCTTGTAAGAGTAGAGGACGGGACATTAACATTAGGCGACGGTAACAGTATAAATAATTCAGGTAAAAACCAGCTTATAGAAAGTGACGGAGGAATAGAAAACGTACTTTTAGCAGCAATAGGAAAAACGGCAAAGCTGGTAACAGACGGAGATATAACTGTAAATGCATTAAACGGTGTAAGACAGACAGGTATTTATGCAGGAGATTTTTCTACTACACCGAGCAATGGCGGAGGAAAAATAGAATTTGCCGGAAAACTTAATGTCAGCGGTGATGCTTCAAAAGGTATAGTTGTAGATAAAGCAGGAACGAGCTCTGCGACAGGAGCATCAATTGTTAACAGCGGTGAAATGTCTGTTTCAGGAGGAAGCTATTATGACAGCGTGCTTAATAAAACAGTAGGATCTGTTGGAGTAATAGTAAACGGACAGTATTCGAAATTTGAATCTTCAGGAACAGGAAGTACTCTTAATGTCGATGTAGCTGATAAAGAATCTACTGCTATTTTTACAAATGACGGTATTGCTGATATAACAAACGGAAATATCAAGACTTCCAACGGAGCATTTAATTTATATTCAAAAGGAAGCACTGCATCAATCAAACTTACTGATACTTTTCTGGAAACAGGACAGAAATCATTATTATTTTATAGTGAAAGTAACGGTAAATTTGATTTGAATAATGTAACAGCCCGTATAAAAGGCGGAACAAATGCCGGTGACAGAGGGACGGCATTCTATTATCAGGGAACAGGCGGAAGTATTAATGCTACGGCAATTGAAAATTATATAAAAAATATGCTTAATAATACACAGGGACAGCTGACGCTTGATATGGAAAGCGGATCAAGACTGTTTATTCTGGATAATGTAGCAGTGGATCTGAGCTCTGCTGCCGGAGCGGTAGGATCTTTGGGAATTAATTTTACTCCCACATCAACTGATTATAAAACTTATATGATGTATAAAAGCTCATTGGGAATTGATCAGAATATAGATCTGGATTCTGCTTCTGATGCATACAATGCCCTTGAGATTGCGACTTCAAGTATAACAAATAACGGAAAATCAATAACAGGGAATTTAGCAGGCAATGTAGCAATAGCACAGGAAAATGGACTGGATGCATCGGGAACTCCTCTTGCAAGAAATATGGTTACTCTTACAAATGACGGAGGTGTTATAAGCCTTGGCGGAGCAAATTCTGTCGGAATGTATTCTAGTTTTGGAGAAATATACAATAAGAATAATGCTAAAATAACTGCAAGCGGTGATAATTCAATAGGAATATATGCTGTAAACGGTGCAAAGGTAGAAAATCAAGCCGGTTCGGAGATTACGATAGGAAAGAGCGGAACAGGAATATTTGCTGAAGGATATAAACAGGGAACTGCACAATCATTTGGTGATGGAAAGCTTGATATCAAAAACAGCGGATTAATAAAATCTGGAACCGGGTCAGGAGCTGTGGGAATATTTCTTAGTAATAATTCCGGAGCTGCTAAATCAGATATAAAGCTGGATCTGGACAACGGAGTAATAAATTTGAAGGATTCTGAAAATGCAGTAGGTGTTTATGTTGACAAAGGAACTGTTACAGATAATGCTTCTACGATAACTGTAGGGAAAAATGGAATTGCATTTTATGCCAAAGACAGTGATGTTACTTTGAATGGAACGACAATAAATCTGTTTGGAGATAATGCACTTGGATTATATCTGGATTCGCCTTCAAGCTTTACAGGAACTGGAAATATAAATATAGACGGACAAAATGCAGTGCTTTTTAACATAGTTTCAAGCGGTGTAACAATAACTAATAATTTTACGCTTGGTACAGTTACATCTGGTTCTACTTATTCTATCGGGAATATTACTGGTGGAGAAATAGAATATACTGGAAATACAACATTGGGTAACAACGGGACTATGATGGCAGGTATAAATTCTGCTATATATCTAAACGGTTCTGTTATAACAGCAGCTCCGGGAGCAGTGAATACAGCTGCGATGGCATTAGACGGACAGTATGGAAGTGCTGTGTCTTTCCCTACAATGTCTTTAAATACAGACGGGGAAAATGCCGGAACAATAGCTTTGGGAGATAGTTCCATAGGTATTTACGGTAAAAATAGTTCAAGATTAAGCAATAAAGGTACAATAACAATGGGAACAGGATCTGCGGCAATATCTACATCAGGAGCTGGTTCTACAGCAGTAAACAGCGGGCAGATAAATCTGGGTGCTAAGTCTCAGGGAATATATATGAAAGACGGAGATAAAATAAGCAATACATTAACAGGGAAAATAGAAAGTGACGGAGAATCTTCAATAGGAATTTTCGGTAATAATATATCTTCTTCTATAGAAAATGACGGGCTTATAAATTTATCAGGAAACAGTACAATCGGTATTTATACATCCGGCGGAACAGCAAAAACTGTTACCAATTCCGGAACAGGAATTATAAATATCGGGAATTCAGTATCTCAAGATGAGCCGGGAGTGGGAATTTTCAGTCAGACAGCGGGAGATACTATAATTAACGCAGGAACAATAACAGGCGGAGATAATACAATCGGAATATTTTCACAGGATGCAGCAGTAACAAACAGCGGAAATATGAGCACAGGCAGCGGCGGGACTGCAATATATGTACGAGGCGGTTCTTTAAATATGGCTGGCGGAACGATAACTACCGGCGGAAATGGTTCTATAGGAGTATACGCTTCTGATTTAACTTCTCCAATAGTAAATAATACTGTCTTTAATATGGGAAGCGGTACAGACACTAATAATGCTTATGGTTTTGTATTCACAGGAACTATTGCGCCCGATTTTACAAATAATGCGGCTGCAGCTATGGATAGTAACAGTGTATTTGTTTATTCCAAAACCGGAGGTCTGATAACAAACAATGCAAATATAACAATGAACGGGTCAAATAATGTGGCCTATTATGTGGAACAGGCCGGAGCAGTAGTAAATAATGCACAGATAAAAGGCGATACCGGAGTAGCAAATATCGGAATATTTGGAAAGGGTATTTATGACAGTCTTGGCAATCTGGTTTCAGAAGGAAGCATAAGAAACACATCTGATATATTACTGGGTGACTCAAATCTTATAGAGCTGACTGATCAATACGGACAGAAATATAAGAGCGGATATTCTGTAGGAATATACGGGGAAGGATCAAGTGTACAAAATGACTCTTCTGCGTCAGTAAAAGTAGGAAAAGACGGAATAGGAATATACGTTAAAGATGCACAAAGCAGTTCGGTAAATCACGGAAATATCATAGGAACTGGCGATAATTCAATAGGAATATTTGCAGATAATACAAAAATAGAAAACTACGGGACAATAGATATGACAGGGGAAAATGTCATAGGTATAGCAGTAAGAAACGGTGCAGAACTTCTGAACAAAGGGACAATCAAAGTAAACGGAAATAACGTATACGGTATTTATATGTCAGGAGAAAACACAGTAGTAAGAAATGAAGGAAATATAATAATAAGCGGAACAGGACTGGGAATCGGATATACACCAAATATAAACATAAATAACATTCATGATACAACCGGGACAACAACAGGTTCCACTTCAAAATATTACGAGCTTCCGGAAATGCCTACACTGATTAATTCGGGAGTAATAAATATCGAATTGGGAAGTAACTTTAATTATGACGGGGTTAAGGTAATAGTAAAAGTAGACCCTTCTACAAATACACCTACTACAAATTCATCAAATCAAGTTGGATTTGGCGGTACAATACCGGATAAATTTGAGATAACTCCTGATTTTTCACAGGGAACATCAGCAGACAGATATATACTGGAAAATATCTTCATGGGACAATCAGGAAGAGGAGAATATATCTCTCAATCCTTAACATGGGATGCAACAGCTCAGGGAAGTAACATGGTAATGACAAGAAAATCTTATACTGATTTTACAGATGGTTTGTGGTATGAAGATTTTGGACGTGTTCTAAATGAGAATTATGCTTCTTCTACAGGTGACGGACTGAAAATATATGATAAGATTGACTATATAACTACAGAAAAAGATTTTAGAGATGTAATGGCAAGTCTTGCAGGAAATGTGTATGCGAATATCAATCAGAGAGAGGAAGATATTGCCAGAGCTTTTGAAAATTCACTGGATCTATTGTCAAATTCTGTAAATAATACAAAAGAAAATGTAAAGATAAATGTAATAGCCGGAAAAGGAAAACATAAAGACGGTACAGACGGAGTAGTAGGATATGATTATACAACAACAGGTGTACTTGCCCTGCGTGAAGTAGAAAGAACCTACAGACATACATTTGGATATTCACTGGGTTATTTACATACAGGATTTGAGTTCAGTGACGGAAATGAAAGTGAAGAATGGGTAGATACGGTTCAGCTCGGAGTGCATAATAAATATAATGCCGGCGGATGGAAAGTAAGAAATGATCTTACAGGAAGAGTAAGTATCCATAATATAGACAGAAATATAGACTGGCCTTCTCCGAATAAAAGATCGGAAATGAACGGATCATATGAAACATACTCTGTAACCTCAGACAATATACTGGGAAAAGAGTTTGAAATAGGAAAACAAGTCAGCATAACTCCGTACGGTGCTTTCAGAGCAATGTACGTAACAAGACCTTCATTTGAAGAAAGCGGTCTTGAAAGACTTGAAGTAGAAGGAAATGACGCATGGAGTGCAAAACCAAGAGCAGGAGTAGAGCTGAAAGGAGCTGTACCGCTTGGAAACAAGAACAGCTGGCAGCTGAAAGGATCACTGGATGTAGCTTATGAGTACGAGCTTGCAGATTTGAATGAACGGGAAAAGGCAAGACTCGCAGCTGTAGAAAATGATTATCATAAGCTGTCAAATCCTGAGGAAGAAAAAGGAACATTCAGAACAAAAGCTTCTATTGGTGTGGAAGTAGAAGACAGATACGGAATATTCCTTACAGGTGAATATGCTAAAGGGAATGACAGTCAGGATGATTACAGAGCAGGATTAACATTAAAAGCAGTATTTTAAAATGATAAAAATGAAGATGAGCCTTACGGCTCATTTTTTATGTAAAAAAATTTTAAATTTACAAAAAATAAAAAAGCCGGTCAAATATATTGACACGGCCTTATATTAATTAAATTTTTTATATTTTCCTTTGGCAACTATTCCCAAAACATCAAAGTTATCATTCAGAATAGCAAAGTCAGCTACATATCCGGGCTTTATAAAACCATATCTGTCTTCTACAGATATTGCCTTGGCCGGGTATGAAGTAGCCATTCTCAAAGCTTCTTCTTTTGGCAGGCCTGTATGATGGACAAGATTTCTTACTCCTGCATTCATAACAAGGGCTGAACCGCCAAGAGTACCGTTTTCATCGAAGCATTTACCATTTTCATGAAAAACCCTCTTACCTTCAAAGATAAATTCTTTCATGTCAGTACCAGCTGGACTTACAGCATCAGTTACCAGATATAATTTATCCTGAAGTACTCCGTGGGCTATTCTGATACTTGCAAAGTCACTGTGAAAGCCATCAGCAATAACTCCTGCATAAATATCTTTCTTATCAAAGATGAAGCCTACAACTCCGGGTTCTCGTGAACCAAATTCTGTCATGGCATTAAAAAGATGTGTGGCATTTTTAAAGTAATCTTTTTTAGACTCGCATTCTGAATATTTTGCAAAAGTATGGCCGATAGAAACATGAATTCCGGCACCCTTTAATTTCTCAAGATGTGCAGGCTGTGCTTTTTCCGGAGCCATAGTAATAATTTTTACTGTTTTATTTCCGGAAGAAGCAATTCTGTCTACCATATCATCTGAAAGTATTCTTATGTAATCAGCATTATGTATTCCTTTTTTTTCAAGACTAATATTAGGGCCTTCAATATGAAGTCCGAGAACTCCTATCTGCTCCATATCATTCATATTATCAATTAAATCAAGAGATTTTAATATTTTTTCATCCGGTGATGTGATTAATGTTGGTAAAAATGAAGTACATCCATATTTCTGGTTTGTTTCATTCATTATTTCCAATGTTTTACGGGAAATATCATCATTAAAGAGAACACCGCCGCATCCGTTCAGCTGCAGATCAATAAAGCCAGGTGATAAAACAGAATTATTAAGGTCAATAGTCTCTTTGTCAGTGTAATCTGACAGTTCAGATTCCGGCAGAGTTTTAATGATTTTGTCATCTTCAATTAGAACAGCAGTATCATTAATAAATGAATTTCCGTCAAAAATTCTACAATTTTTTAATATCATGGAACAGCACCTCTATTTCAGTTTTAATAATTCCTCTTTTAATTTGTTTGTATCAAGATTTTCAGCTTCTATTTCTTTAAAATAGTTATATGTTTTTACTTTTAATTCTACAGCTGCAGATTCATCAACAACAACAATTGCTCTTCTGTGTAATTGCAGTGCTGAAAGAGTACAAAGATGATTAACTCCGTTTTCTATTCCCTGATGTACAGCATTTGCTTTTTTATACCCGTCTGCCATTATTACTACTTCCTCAGAGTCAAGCAGAGTTCCTACTCCTACAGTTAATGCTACTTTTGGTACTTTGGTAATATCATTGTCAAAAAATCTTGAATTAGCAAGAATAGTATCATAAGTCAGTTCTTTGTCTCTTGTTCTTGATTCAAGCGAAGAACCGGGCTCATTAAATGCAATGTGACCGTCTTCACCTACACCGCCTAAGAATAATTTTATTCCACCGTAAGATTTTATTTTTTCTTCGTACTCCTCACATGTTTTTTTGATATCAGTAGTTAATCCGTCAAGGATGTTTATATTTTCTTCTCTTGCATCTACATGCTTAAAGAAAGTATCATACATAAAATAGTGGTAACTTTGCGGATGATCAGGAGCCAGTCCGATATATTCGTCCATATTAAATGTAACAACGTTTTTGAATGATACAACTCCGTCTTTATGTAATTGGATCAGATTTTTATATGTTTCCATAGGAGTGCTGCCTGTAGGCAGTCCCAATACGAATGGTCTGTCCTCTGTTGGTTTGAATTCCAGTATTTTTTTTGCAGTATGGTAAGCTACCCACTTTCCGATATCTTCCTTGTCTTTTAAAATGATAAGTCTCATAAAAAATTCACCTCTCTATATAATATTTAATAAATAAATTTTACTATCTATATTAGTTATACTATATTAAGTCTAAAAAATCAAGGTTTTTTGAATTAAAATAAAAAAAATGAAAAAAAGAGTATTTTTAGTATTTCCATAAGAAAATAACTGTAAAAAAGAAATTAAAATTCATTTTATATGAATAAGTGTGAATCTATTTTTGAATTAGGTTTTTTTATTGTAAACAAAGGGTTAGATTGTGTTTTTTTGAAAAAATCATATGAATTTCTAAGAAAGCAATAATTGCTAAAAATATTTGATTTGAAATTTATAAAATTAAATTTTACCAATAAAATCAATATAAATTTATATGTAAGTCTATAAAAATGAAAATTCAATAATTTTTTTCAATAAAAAATTATATTTTGAAAAAATAGAAATATTTTTTTTAAACCTATTGACTTTTGAAAAAAACGTGGTATTATAATAGTGAATTTGAATTCAGATAATGATTCGGAAAATGAATTATAAGTTGGTGATAGCAATGTTTCAAGTGAAATTAAAATCTGTATATAACGATTTAACAAAATCAGAAAAAAAAATTGCTAATTTCATAATGAAAAATTTTGAGAAGACAAAAACAATGACTTCATATGATATATCGAAAAAAGTCAATGTGGGGCAGGCAACTGTCATCAGATTCTCAAAAAAGCTGGGGTATAGTAGTTTTAATGAACTTATAAATTCAATCAATAAATTAGATCAGGAAGATATTCTGGAAAAAAATATTAGTCTGGGAGATGATATAGCAACAACTAATACAAAAATAGCCAATCAATATATAGATGTCATAAAACTGACACTTGAGCTGAATCCGGTTTATGTATTTGAAGAGGTTATAGAGGCTATAATTGCAGCTGAAAGAATAGTGGTTTTGGGAATAGGCAACTCTGCGATTGTATCCACAGACTTTGTAAATAAGCTTGCCAGAGTGGGAATGAATGCCTTTACCAATCTGGACACACATTTACAGTTTTCCATGATTTCCAATCTCGGAAAAAATGACTTACTGATACTGATATCTGATTCTGGAGAAACGAGAGAAATAATCGAAGCTGCTAAGCTGGCAAAGCAAAATAAAACAAGAATAATTTCGATAACAAAGTTTACTAAAAACAAGCTTCATGCTTACTCTGATTTTATTCTGAAAACTGCAAGCTTTGATATTAATCTCCGGCTAGATGCCACTACATCCAGAATAACACAGTTTACAATTATTGATATGATTTTTATAAATATCTTAAAAACAGATTTTTCCAAGTATAAGGAAATAATTACAAACAGCGATAACGCTGTAAAGCTACTAAAATATTAATAAAAAATATTTGATAAAAAAGAACAATTAATTTTGAGAGGTGTGGTTTTAATGTTAGCAAAATTACAAAAACTAGGGAAAGCATTGATGCTTCCGATCGCAGTACTTCCAATAGCTGGTATACTTTTAAGAATAGGACAGCCGGATGTTTTGAATATGCCTTTTATAGCAAGTGCCGGCGGAGCAATATTTGATAACCTGGCAGTATTATTTGGTATAGGTATAGCAGTTGGACTGGCAAAAAACAATGACGGTGCTGCAGGATTAGCAGGGGCAATAGCCCATTTTATATTATTGGCAACAGCAACAACAATAGTGGCAGCAAGATATCCTGATCTGAAATTCAGTGTGGGTGTACTTACAGGGATAATCGGAGGTATTACTGCAGGTCTACTTTATAATAGATTCCATGATATAAAAGTTCCGGAATTTTTGGGTTTCTTTGGCGGAAGACGTTTTGTTCCTATTATTACAGGTTTATTCGCACTTGCGGAAGGTGCAATTCTAGGACTTATTTATCCGATATTTGATCTTTTCTTTACAAAAACTGGTACATGGATTGTAAATTCAGGACCAATAGGATCATTTGTATTCGGACTGCTTAACAGATTATTAATCCCGACAGGATTACATCACATATTAAACAGTTTCGTATGGTTTGTATTTGGAACTTACAATGAAAAAACAGGGGATTTGAACAGATTCTTTGCAGGAGATCCTAATGCTGGTCAGTTTATGACAGGATTTTTCCCGGTAATGATGTTTGGTGTAGCCGGTGCTGCATTAGCAATGTATCTTACTGCTAAAAAAGAAAGAAGATCTGAAGTAGGCGGAATGCTTATATCAGTGGCTTTAACAGCATTTTTGACTGGAATAACTGAACCGTTTGAATTTCTGTTTATGTTCTTATCACCAGTATTATATCTAATTCATGCTGTCTTAACAGGGTCATCTATGGCGTTAACATATGCAATGGGTATGAGAGACGGTTTCTCATTCTCGGCCGGGGCAATTGACTATTTTCTGAATTTCGGAATAGCAACGAAACCTTTGGGTATAGCTTTATTCGGGGTAGTATATTTCTTCTTGTACTTTGTGATATTCTATTTCATGATAAAAACATTCAATCTTAAAACACCGGGAAGAGAAGATGAAGATGTAGCTGCAATGACAGCTCCTGATCTTGGAATAACAGAAGAAACAGCAAAATATGTAGAACTGTTAGGCGGTATAGATAATATAAAATCAATAGATTCATGTATAACTAGACTAAGACTTACAGTAAATGATTCAAGCAACATAAGTGATGCGAAATTAAAAGCACTTGGAGCAAAAGGTGTAATCAGACCATCAAAAGACGCAGTACAGATAGTGTTAGGACAAAAGGCTGAAAAAATGGCTGACGAATTAAGAAAACTAAAGTAACTTAAATTACATATATTTTGGGAAAGAGACTCTTGGATACAGTATTATTAACAAATTTTTACAGATAATTATTACTAAAAATATTATTTGAATTAAATATTGTGATATATTGACCAGGGTCTCTTTTTCCGTGTAAAAAATGGAGCAGTGAAGAAATGAAAATAACTTTTAGCATGAGAAACAGCTTGGTAATATTTATTTGATTAGTTATATTTTATAATTATATATTATTCTAGGAGGTAATATCACATGAAAAAATTATTATTTTTATTAGGAGTTCTTGCGGTGACATGCGGTGTGTCATATGCTGCAAATGGGGATGATCGTGGAGTGAGTGATGACGATCTTAAACAGATTCTGGTTCCCGGTCAGCCTGAATGGAAATTTTTAGTAAGAACTTATGTGGAAAGAGAGGATTTTGATAACGGATCACCGCTTATCAACGGCTCATACGAAGACGGCTTATTCTGGGGAGTAGGATTTAATGCCGGACTTGGAAAGTGGAATTTTGATTTAGCAGCAGAAAGAAGATGGGGCGGAGATTGGGATTCTCCAGATTACGATACGATGAGAGTGGATTACAAAATCAGATATCAGGTTATTCCTCAATTAGGTGTCCATTTTAAGTACAGATCAGAAAACAGAGACAGAGATTATGGAAAATCAACTTGGTATAATTCTTCGACAAGAGACAGGGTAGAATTAGGGACAGATTTTGATTTCTTCGGCGGGTATTTCTCAGGATGGCTTGTGGGAGGACACGATGAAGATAAATTTGACAAGGTAGACCCTCTTACAGGATATGTAAACGGATCTGGAAGAGATCATGGTAATTACTGGGAAGGTGACTTCGGACCTACATTTAAATTAACAGACAGAATATCTTTAAGACCAACTATTTATACAACTGGAGAATACTATGATAGCTACAGAATGACAGAAGAGCAGTTCAGATTAATGGCTACTTTCAAGGTTAATGACAGAGTGGAAATCATGCCGAGAATAAGAATGACACTTGATAAAAACCTAAGAAACAAGCCAAATACAGAAACAGGATATGATATTGATTTTGCTGAAAGAATCAGATACGAATTGCTTGGAAATGTTAAGATAACAGACAAAATGAGTCTTTTCTTAGGACTTGCTTATGATGTACAGGATAGAAAACTTGTGACACCGGGTAATACTTCTGATGGAAAAGATATCAATATGTGGTGGTGGACAGGACAGCTAAGTTACGCATTTTAATATTTAAAATTAGGAAGAATATATATTTCTTGGTTAAGATTATGTCTAATAAATTAATTAACTTTATTAATATATAGAGCGGTCATACAGGTTATAACTTTGAAGAGAAAAGTGAGAAAAATTTCTCTTCAAAGTCTATATTCAATAAATTAATTAACTTTATTAATATATGGGAATTAAATATATATAGATAAGAAAAGGAGAAAATAATATGGAAAAATTTACTGCGTTTTTGGAAAAACATCTTATGCCGATTGCAACAAAATTAGCAACAAACAAATACTTAACAGCCTTAAAAGATTCATTTGTTTATACTATGCCGTTTTTGATAGTAGGGTCAGTAGTCCTTCTTTTGGTAAATCTGCCAATAGGAGCACCCGAACTTTCAGAAGGTGTAAAGAACCCTATGTATGTGAAGTGGTATGGAGACTTTATGGCGCTGCATAAGGCATCTTTAGTTCAGCCGTTTTATGTAAGTATGGGAATAATGTCTATATTTGTAGCTTTCGGAATAGGATACAGCCTATCACAGCAGTATCAGCTTAATGCCATTACAGGAGGATTTCTATCATTATTTACCTTCCTTATAATGGGTGCTAAATTTGACTGGTTGCCAATTGGTGAAGCAACAGGAGGACCTGCATTATTTCACATAGCAGAAGGCGGATGGATGCCTGTGATGGACGGACGGTATCTGGATGCAAACGGATTATTTACGGCAATAATCGGAGGCTTTATAGCAGTGGAAATATACAGATTTATGTTAAAAAAAGGATTTGTAATTAAGCTTCCGGAGTCAGTTCCGCCGGCAATAGCAAGATCATTTGAATTGTTAATGCCTATAGTTGTGGTAATAATTATATTCCAGCCGCTTAGTATCTTTGTACAAAGTAAGGCAAATGTAATGATACCTGAATTACTTATGGGAATTGTAAGACCGATAATAAAAGCTTCTGATACTCTGCCGGCAGTATTGTTTATACTATTAATAGTACATTTATTGTGGTTCTGCGGACTTCACGGTGTAAACGTCGTGGTAGCAGTTATAAATCCGATTATTTTAAGCAATCTTGCGGAAAATCAGGCGGCATTGCAGGCCGGGCAGCAGATACCAAGAATATTCGCAGGTGGTTTTCTTGATGCATTCGTATATCTCGGCGGTTCTGGAGCAACAATAGGTCTGGCAATAGCAATGGCACTTTCAAAGAATGCCCATATGAAATCAATAGGAAGACTCTCAGTGGTTCCGGGAATCTTCAATATAAATGAACCGGTAATTTTCGGTGCTCCGATAGTCATGAATCCGGTATTGTTCATTCCGTTCCTGTTCGTACCTATGATAAATGCAACAATAGCATGGATATGTCTGAAAACAGGACTTGTAGGAAGAATAGTAACACTGGTTCCATGGACTACTCCGTCACCAATAGCAGCATTGCTTGCTACGAACTTTAATGTAATGGCTTTTGTATTAAGTGCATTCCTTGTAGTATTATCAACAATATTATATCTGCCTTTCCTGAAAGCATATGCAGATATACTTAATAAACAGGAAGCAGCTCAATAAAATCAGTATTTTGCTTTAAAAGTCATTAAATATCTGACAGATAAAATATTAGTCAGTAACCTGAATACATAGATAAAAACCCGGACTTCTTCTCATGATAAAAATATGGGAAGAAGTTTTTTTGAAAATATATTATAATAGAAATGTACCAGCATTATAAAAAAATATAATGAAAGGAGAAGTATATGAGAAAACTGGGAATATCCGTATATCCAGAGCATGCCGAACTGGAAGAAAATAAGAAATATATAGAATTAGCAGCAAAATACGGCTTTAGCAGGATATTTACATGCCTGCTGTCCGCAGAAGGTGATAAGGAGAAAATAAAGCAGGATTTTAAAGATATGATTTTACATGCCAAAAAATATAATTTTGAAGTAATTGCAGACGTAGTACCGAATATATTTCATGAATTTGGAATATCATATGGTGATTTGAGCTTTTTTCATGAAATGGGTGTAGATGGAATCAGGCTTGATGAAGGATTCAGCGGTAATGAAGAATCACTTATGACTTTTAATCCTTATAATCTTATGATTGAATTAAATGCGAGTCAGGTAACAGGGTATCTGGATAATATTATTTCTTATCATCCCGATAAACATATGCTTTTGGGATGCCATAATTTTTATCCTAAAAAAAGATCCGGACTTTCAAGGAAGCAGTTCATAAGAGGATCTGAGCAGTTTAAGAAATACGGAATAAGAGTAGCGGCATTTATTAGTTCGCATTCAGCTAGCTTCGGACCGTGGCCGGTATCAGAGGGGTTATGCTCACTGGAGGAACACAGATTTCTTCCTGTAGATGTACAGGCTAAAGACCTTTTCAATACCAATCTTGTAGATGATGTAATAATCGCAAACTGTTTTGCAAGCGAAGAGGAATTAAAAAAATTAAGTGAAATAAATAAAGCGCTTATGGTTCTGGATGTGGAGCTGGAAACTGAAATAAGCGAAACAGAAGAAAAAATTGCCTTTGAAGAGCTTCATTTTTTCAGGGGAGATGTAAGTGAATATACAGTTCGTTCGACACTTCCAAGAGTAAAATATAAAGAGTATGAAATTAAGCCGAATAATACGAGAAGTGTAAAAAAAGGAGATGTTCTTATAGAAAATTCCAATTATTCAAGATACAAGGGAGAGCTTCATATAGCCCTGAAAGATTTTGAGAATGAAGGAAATACCAATGTAATAGGAAGAGTAAGCAGCAGTAACTTCAGATTTATCGACCAGATACAGCCATGGCAGAAATTCAGATTAAAAAAAATATAATGATAGAGGTGATTTATGAAAAGATTGATAGGTTTTTTACTGTTATTTAGTATTTATTTTGCAGAACCATGTGTTACAAATTTTGAAAATCAAAAAATGATTGATGAACTTGCCCAGACCGGTATTTATTACTACTGGAACGGCGGGGATCTGAAAAAGGTAGAGGAGGAATTCTTTAAGGGAATAACTCTCAAAGGAAAATATGATGTAGTAGAAGAGTCTTTCAAGAAAGCAAGTATACTTGATCCTGAAAGACTAAACCTGAAATTTTCAGTAGCTTCTACACAGATCATTCAGAAAAAAGTGCCGGAAGCACTTGCTACTTATGAAGAAATCTTGAAACTGGATCCTAAAAATTTTGAAGCCGGTATCCTGCATGCGGGATATGCAAAAGCTACTAATAATCTAACTGTTTATAATAATGATATTGCCGCATTAAAGAAAATTTATCCTCAAAAAACAGAAGCTTATCTGAAAAAATTTAAAAACATAGAAAATGTAAGTAAAATGAGGCTAAATGTAAAGGCAGAAAATAAAAATGCTGACTTTATAGTAACACTGGGATACGCTCTTAATAACGACGGGACTATGAATGAGGTTCTCATAAAAAGGCTTGAACAGACATATGAAGCTGCGAGACTTAATCCTAATGCCAATATAATAGTCACAGGAGGCGTACAAAAAGGCGGGCTTACAGAATCATATCTTATGAAAAACTGGCTTGTAGAAAAAGGAATTGCTGCAGACAGAGTTATAATAGAGGATAAAGCAAGAGATACTGTAGAAAATGCTATCTATTCAACAGAAATATTAAAAAAATATAACCCAAAAAGAGTTATACTAATAACAAGTGCAAGTCATATAAGAAGAGGAACGGCATTACTGCAGGAAGCGGCAGATAATGCAGGATTAAAAATTACACTGGATAATCTGGTTTATTTGGATTACAAGACACTAAATGATGCAATGAAAGTAGAGGAAACTGAAACTTTGGTTATTTTCAGGGATTTATTCAGAGTATCTGGAATTTGGGCTTATCCGGGGATACAAAGATAAAAATAATTTTGAATATATTAAATAGACCTTTTATGCATTTTTATGATATAATATTGTGTAAAATAAAAATTTAGAAATAAATTTTTTATTTTATCAGAGTAACCATATTATTGAATTTATCAACAGGCTTAATGAAGCCGAAATAAAAATAATTAATATAGGATTTATTTTAGTCTTTAATAACAGTAAAAATGAAAAAATGAATAAAATTACAGAAACATAGTCAACAGACTTATTAAGATGAATAAAAGCCGGGACGGAAAGATTCAGTGCTGCTATGAAGATCATACCGACAATCAAAGGTTTTAAAACATAGAAGATAGTTTTCTGTATAAGCTGATCACTGTTTTTGAAATAAAAGCCGGATATAAAAAGCGTTATGATAAATGACGGCAGCACAACCCCGGCAGTACTTACCATTCCCCCGAATATGCCGAACATTTTATTTCCTACAAATGTAGCGGTATTCAGCGAAATAGGTCCGGGAGTAACAGCAGCTATTCCTACTATATTGGCAAAGGTAGAGCTGTCTATCCAGTTATGCTTATATATTATTTCCTTTTCAATCATAGGAATAATAACATAACCGCCTCCGAAACTAACTAAACCAATTTTGAAAAATGATATAAAAAGTTGAATTATTTTACTCATTATGCTCCTCCTTATCTGATACTTTTTTATCATCAAATTTTTCTCTCATTTTACTGTTAAAGAAAAAATATATAAATATACCAAGTAAAATACCAAATAAAATCACATAAATCGGATTTAATCCAAGAAATTTTACTGTTATAACTGATACAGCCAGCAGTATAATTCCGAGCTTATCTTTGATGCCGGATTTATATGCTGAAATGCAGGCAACAACAATAAGTGCCACTACCGCTGCATTAATTCCTCTCAGAGCTGTCTGGACATAAATATTTTTTTCAACAGAGTCAAAGAAGTAAGCGATAACAGTAATCGTAATGTATGACGGGAGAACAATTCCCATAGTAGTGACAAATGCTCCGATATTTTTCTTTAGTTTATATCCTATAAGGATAGAAGTATTAACAGCAATTGCTCCGGGTATAGACTGTGCTATAGTAAATAGATCTATAATTTCATCAGGACTGATCCACTTTCTTTTAGTTGAAATTTCCCTCTGAAATATAGGGATCATAGCGTAGCCGCCTCCAAAAGTAAAAAAGCCTATTTTGAAAAATATCAGGAACAACGACCATAAATTAACATTTTTTTTCATAATTTCGTACCTCAAAAATAAAGTTATTACTAACATATTAACATTTTTTTGCAAGAAAATCTATAATACTTTATGAAATGTGATAAAAGTAGGGTATAATATATTAGTGCAGTATTGTCCGTAAATATTGAATGTGATACTGCATGAGAGGCATAAAATTTAAGGAGGGATAGTATATGGAAATATTAGCTATGATTTTGGCAGGAGGAAGAGGTTCAAGGCTGGATATTCTGTCTGAAAAACGTGTGAAGCCCAGTGTTCCGTTCGCGGGAAAATTCAGGATAATAGATTTTACACTTAGTAATTGCTCAAATTCGCATATCTATAATATAGCACTGCTTACACAATATATGCCGTTTTCGTTAAACGAACATATTGGTTCAGGAAGACCGTGGGATTTTGACAGAAGAGACACCAGCATAACACTGCTTCAGCCTCATGAAAAACCGGACGGACATTCAAAATGGTATATGGGAACAGCAGATGCCATTAAGGATAATATCGAATTTATAAAAAGGAAAGAACCAAAATATGTCCTTATTCTTTCAGGTGATCATATTTACAAGATGAATTACAACTGGATGCTTAATGATCATAAAAATAATAATGCAGAGCTGACAGTAGCAGTAAAAAGAGTACCAATGGAAGAAACAAGCAGATTTGGAATTTTTGAAGTAAATGAAGATTCAAAAATAATTTCCTTTGAAGAGAAACCAAAAGAGGCAAAATCTGATTTAGCATCAATGGGTATATATATATTTAACACAGATGTTTTGATAAAATATCTGGAAGATATGCTGGAGGAAGACCTTGATTTCGGAAAGCATGTGATTCCAAAGATGATAGAAGACGAAAGAAAGGTATTCACGCATACATATGACAGCTACTGGATGGATGTAGGAACTTATGATTCTTATCTTGAGGCAAATCTGGACTTAATAAAGAAATCAGAAGAGGTAGGAATAAATCTTTATGATCAGGACTGGAAAATATACACAAGAAGTGAGGATCTCGCACCTGTGAGAATAGGTGCTACCGGAAGCGTGCTGAACAGTCTTGTATGTAACGGATGTAAGATAGAAGGGCGTGTAGAAAATTCAGTACTGAGTCCCGGAGTAACAGTCAGAAAAGGAGCAACAGTAAAAAACAGCATTATTTTTAATAATACTTATATAGATGAGAATTCTCATCTGGACACTGTAATAATAGACAAGAAAGTTTATATAGGAAAAAACTGTCTGATCGGACATGGTGATGATCTGACACCAAATAAGGAAAAGCCCGAATTATTGGAAAACGGAATATCAGTAATAGGCAGAAGTACAATTATCCCTGAAGGAGCAGTGGTGGAAAGAAATGTACGTATTTGTACAAGGGCAAAAATAGATGATAAGAACAAATTGATTAAAAGTGGAGAAACATTAAGGAGATAATTTTATGAATGTAGTTTATGTGGCGTCAGAAGTGTTCCCATTTTTCAAAACAGGAGGATTAGCGGATGTAATGTATTCGCTTCCAAGAAAAATGAGCAGAATTGGACATGATGTAAGTGTAATCATGCCGAAGTATTCACAGATTTCACAAATTTATACGAGAAAAATGGAACATGTAATTTCAGTTGAGTATAGCGGAAGAGTATTTAATATTTATAAGATAGTAGAGGGATATGTAATCTATTATTTTGTGGAAAATAAAGAATTATTCGAACGTTCTCAGGTATACGGATGCGATGATGAAGATATACAGTTTAGTGTATTTTGCGAAATAGTATTAAAATTTTTAAGAAAAATACAGCTTAAAGCTGATATAATACATTGTAATGACTGGCAGACAGG
The DNA here is from genome assembly GCF_000024405.1 of Sebaldella termitidis ATCC 33386. Lineage (NCBI taxonomy): Bacteria > Fusobacteriati > Fusobacteriota > Fusobacteriia > Fusobacteriales > Leptotrichiaceae > Sebaldella > Sebaldella termitidis. The sequence continues at coordinate 2,285,214 of NC_013517.1, forward strand.
ATTATTGCCTTTCTTTTTGAAAAAACGTTATATTTTGAGTGATGAATTTTTTGCTAATATGAAAACAGTTTTTACAATACATAATTTGATGTATCAGGGGAAATTTTCCAAAACCTCGCTTCACAGGTTAGGTTACGATGTAGAGGGCGACGGTTTGAACTTTATGAGAATTGGTATGGAATATGCTGATATAGTCACAACTGTGAGTAAAACTTATGCTGAAGAAATAAAATACCCTTACTTTAGTGAAGGGCTGGAAGATATGACTACATCAAAAAAAATATATGGTGTTTTGAACGGAATTGATGTCATTTATTTTAATCCTGAAAGAAACAGCAGCATATATGTGAATTATAATATTTACACCAGAAAAGACAAGGCAAAAAATAAAATGTTTCTGCAGCAGGAAATGAAGCTTCCGGAAACAGCTGAAACACCTGTGATTTCCATGATTACAAGGCTTGTAGAAGGAAAAGGAATGGATCTTGTCAGATACAATATTGAAGAACTGCTGAAAGATCCTGTACAGATAATAATTCTGGGAAGCGGAGATAAGCAGTACGAGGAATTTTTCTGGAATCTGGAAAAAAAATATCCATCAAAATTCAAAATAAAACTCGGATATGATCCTGTGCTTGCAAATAAAATTTATGCAGGAAGTGACATGTTCCTGATGCCCTCCAGATATGAACCGTGCGGTTTGAGCCAGATGATAGCAATGAAATTCGGAACAATACCAATAGTGAGGGAAACCGGAGGACTGAAAGATACAGTTACATCCTATAATAAATATACCGGAGAAGGAAATGGATTTACATTTGCCAATTTTAACGCAGATGACATGCTCTACACATTAAGACGTGCCGAAAGATATTATTTTAATGATAAAGGAGTATGGGATAAGCTTATAGAAAGAAATATGAATCTGGATTTTTCATGGATAAGATCTGCAAGGGAATATGAGAAACTTTACTGGATAGCTAAAGGAGACAAGGTGCTGAAAGCAGACCTCGCCGAGAAATAAAATATATGGATTGCCTTAAAACAGGAGCCTGTTAAATAAATACTATTATAGTAAGAATTAACAGGTTGATATTTTAAGGCAGTCTTTTTTTTATGCAGATAATCAAGAATGATTTTCTTTTTAATTTGACAAAACATTATCGGACTTTATTTCTTTGATATTTTGCAAAATTATAGAATATCAAACTAAAAAATAATGAAAAAATATTAATAATAAAATAAAAATAAGTGGAAATATTAAAAAAAATGATCCTGATAATTCAGGATCAGATTCATTAAACAAGCTTGAAATTTTCCAGGATATCCTGTATAATGATACCTAGTTCAAGATAGAATTTTTCAGTCTTTAAGTCGTCTTCTTCAGAAGCAATACATATAAGACCTTCTTCAAGAAGCTTGTTAATCAGATAAAGTGAAAATAGTCCGTCTTTAGACATTTAATTCGTCCCCCTTTTGATTATTTTGTAATTAATTTATAGCATAAAAGTAGATTAAGGTCAACGTTTTTTATAAAAAATATAAAAAAATTACTTAAAATGTAGTAAAATAAAACTGAGGAGGGGATATGGATAATTTTGAAAAACTTGTTATGATTTTGAAAGAAGCAAGACTGGAAAAGGAGTATTCTTTCAGACAAGTAGAAATGTATCTGAATCATAAGGGGGTGAAATATAATTTTACATCATTGAAAAAATTGGAGGATGGCAAGATAAGATCAATATCGCCAAGAGTTCTGCATACTTTAGCGGAAATTTACGGACTTAATGCCGTGGAGCTTTTTAAAATGGCTGATTTTCTGGATAAGAACTACGAAATAGAGAGGGTTCATTTTATTGATTATAAAATGATAGGCGTATCTTCTTTTGAATATGTTCAGTTTAATGATATTCAGGAGCTCTATGATGCAACTGAGCTGTACAACCAAAGAGAAAACGATACATATGTAATAAAAATGAAGGATCAGAGCATGCAGGGTCTCGAGAATAGAAATATACCGGATGGTTCTTATCTTGTAGTGGAGTCAGACGTGCCTGACAATATTTTTAAGCTGCATAATGAGGTCTGCATTTTCAAATTTATGGACAAATTTTATGTAAGAGAGCTTCAGATAGTAAATGAAAGAGTATTTTTGAGATCATTTAATAAAAAATATGCAGATATCATGATTAGTAATCTCAGAGATTTGAAGTGCGAAGGAAGAGTAAAAAAATGCTATTATGTAAAAGAATTTAGCAGAAAAATACAATAATTTTAGAATTACCGGAGTATCCGGCCCCCGTTACTATAGAAAAATCAAATATAGCAGCATATTTAGATTACTAATTATTTCCTTGACAAATGAATAATTAATTTGTTAATATATATTGTAAACTATTAATAAGAATGGTGAGAAGAATGGCTGAAAAATCAAAGATGTATAAAAGTATATTTTTTGATAATGTCTCAAAACCTGAGATAGTTTTAAGGTATAAACAAATAAATAACTTCATATAACTCTAGAGCTATAAGTGCATACTAGAGTTTTTTTATGAAATAAATTTTGAAAAAATAAAAAAGGAGTATGGTAATGGAATATGATGTAGATGTTTTGATTTCGAGAGAGGAGATAAATAAAAAAGTTAAAGAGCTTGCCGAAACTATAAACAAAGACTTTGACGGGGAAGAAATAGTCTTAATAGGTCTTTTGAGAGGCTCTGTAATTTTTTTGTCTGATCTTGCAAGAGAGATTACTCTGGATGCTAAAATTGACTTTATGACTGTATCGAGCTATGGAAACAGCATGGAAAGTTCAAGGGAAGTACGTATAAAAAAGGATCTGGAGGAACTGATAGAAGGAAGAAACGTAATAATAGTGGAAGATATCATTGATACAGGATATACACTAAAAAAAGTAGAAGAAACACTAAAAATAAGAAATCCAAAAGTCATGAAAATATGTACTCTGCTTGACAAGCCTGAAAGAAGAGAAGTAGATATTAATGTAGACTATATCGGGTTTAAGATTCCTGATGAATTTGTAGTCGGATATGGTATAGATTATGCGCAAAAACATAGAAACCTGCCTTATGTGGGGATTGTAAAGAAAATAGGAGGATAAGAATATGAATACTTATGTAGTAGTGGGAACACAGTGGGGAGACGAGGGAAAAGGGAAAATAATTGATGTACTGGCACCGAAGGCTGATTATATTGTCAGATTTCAGGGCGGTAATAACGCAGGACATACTGTGGTGGTAAATGATGAAAAGTTTATATTGCAGCTTCTTCCTTCCGGAATAATCAATTCAAAAGGAAAATGTATAATAGGACCGGGAGTGGTTGTAGATATCGAGGTGCTTTTGAAAGAGATAAATGAATTGGAAAAAAGAGGAAAGAATCTTGATAATTTATTTATAGATGAAAGGGCTCATCTGATAATGCCTTATCATATAGAAATAGATAAAGCAAGAGAAGAGGCAAGGGGAGAAAATAAAATAGGAACGACACAGAGAGGAATAGGACCATGTTATATTGATAAAATAGCAAGAAACGGCATAAGAACCGGAGATCTGCTGGAGATGGACAGATTTAAGGATAAGCTGGAATGGAATATAAAAGATAAAAATGACATGCTGCAAAGATATGGAAAAGAAACATTTGAGCTGGAAGCCTTATATGAAAAATATGTAGATCTGGCACAAAAAATAAAGCACAGAATTATAGATGCAGTAAGTGAAGTAAATGAAGCAGTAGACAATAATAAAACAGTTCTCTTTGAAGGAGCACAGGCATTAATGCTGGATATAGATTACGGAACATATCCATATGTAACTTCTTCTTCACCAACTGCAGGAGGAGCTGCTGTGGGGGCAGGAGTATCCCCGAGAAAAATAGAAAGAGTATTAGGAGTAATGAAAGCCTATACGACAAGAGTGGGAGAAGGTCCGTTTCCTACTGAAGAGGATAATGAAACAGGAGAAATTCTTAGAAAAACCGGCGGAGAATACGGATCAAATACTGGAAGACCGAGAAGATGCGGATGGCTTGATCTGGTAATAGGAAAATACGGAGTAATGATAAACGGTCTGACAGATATAGTACTGACTAAGCTGGATGTATTAGACGGTTTTGATAAAGTAAAAATAGCAGTAGCTTATGAAATAGACGGAAAAAGATATGTGAACTATCCGCCGAATTTGAGAAAATCAAAAGAAATAAAGGTAATATATGAAGAGTTTGACGGCTGGAAGGAAGATATAAGCAAAATAAAGAATTATGACGAGCTTCCTGAAAATTGTAAAAAGTATATCAAGTTTATAGAGGAATTTTTAGGGTGTCCGGTATCAATGGTTTCTGTAGGTCCGGAAAGAACACAGAATATATACTTAAAAGATTTATAATTTTTGAAAATTTAATATATACTGAAAGGAAGTAATATGAAAAAAGATGTGTATGATAATCCGCTTATAGAAAGATACAGCAGTAAAGAGATGCTTTATAATTTTTCACCTGAAAAGAAATTCGGAACATGGAGAAAATTATGGGTAATTCTGGCTGAATGTGAAAAAGAAATGGGACTTGATATAATAAGTGATGCACAGATACAGGAGCTGAAAAAATTTGAGAATGATATAAATTTTGAAACAGCAAAAGAATACGAAAAAAAATTGAGACATGATGTAATGTCGCATGTCCATGCATATGGTGAACAGGCAGTAAATGCAAGGGGGATAATTCATTTAGGAGCTACAAGTGCTTTCGTAGGGGATAATACAGATCTGATTCAGATAAGAGACGGACTGGAAATTATAAAAGAAAAAATGGTAAATTTGATAAAAAGTCTGAAAGATTTTGCACATAATAATAAAGATATTCCAACGCTGGGATTCACTCATTTTCAGGCAGCACAGCTTACTACTGTAGGGAAAAGGGCAACGTTATGGCTGCAGTCTCTGCTTCTGGATTTCGAAGAACTGGAATTTCGTATTGAAAATTTAAGATTCAGAGGAGTAAAAGGAACAACTGGAACACAGGCAAGCTTCAAAGAGTTATTTAACGGTGATTTTGAAGCAGTAAGAGAACTGGATAAAATGGTTACAAAAAAAGCAGGATTTAATAAATTACAGGGTGTAACCGGTCAGACTTATGACAGAAAAATTGACAGCCATACTTTGGAGCTTCTTTCAAATATCGCACAGTCGGCACATAAATTTACTAATGATATGAGATTGCTGCAGCATTTGAAAGAGCTGGAAGAGCCTTTTGAAAAAAATCAAATAGGGTCGTCAGCTATGGCGTATAAAAGAAACCCGATGAGAAGTGAAAGAATTTCATCACTTGCTAAGTTTGTCATGTCATTGTCAATGAACGGAGCTTTGGTATATTCGACACAATGGTTCGAAAGAACACTTGATGATTCGGCAGATAAGCGTCTGTCTATTCCGCAGGCATTTCTTGCAGTGGATGCCATTCTTATAATATGGCTGAATATACTGGATGGAATAGTAGTTTATCCTAAGGTAATAGAAGCTAATATTATGAAAGAGCTTCCGTTTATGGCATCTGAAAATATAATTATGGAAGCTGTGAAAAACGGTCAGGACAGACAGGAAGTACATGAGATTATCAGGGAATTATCAATGGAAACTACTAAAAGGGTAAAACTGGAAGGACTTTCGAATGACCTTATAGAAAGAATTAAAAAAGACGGAAGAATCAAAGTAAATCCGGAAAAGCTGGATAGTATACTGGAACCGGGGAAATTTACAGGATTTGCGGCTGAACAGACAGAAGTATTCATAAATGAAGAAGTGGAACCTATATTAGTAAGATATAATCATTTGATAAAAAAGATTGATTCTGATCTGAAAGTATAAAAAAATAATGCAGCTGAAAGTTTGAAAATATTGGACTTTCAGCTGTCAAAATAACTAGGAGGGAATATGTATAAGCTGAGGACACTTTTTATATTAATCTTCGCATTAACAATATCAATTTTAACCTTTTCAAAATCCAAACCGGAAACTTCATCAGATAATTTTTATGAACTGAAGAAAATCAATCAGATAGTAATAAAATTAATAAAAAAACGAGATATAAGCGCTTTATCTAAATATGCACATCCTAAAAAAGGGATTATGTTTTCACCTTATTCTGATTTGAAAAATAATGATAATCAGATAATTGAAAAAAAAGAACTGGTAAAAATTTATGAGAAAAATGAAGAACTGGTATGGGGAGAGTATGACGGAACAGGAGTCCGTATTCTTCTTACATTTGATAATTATTTTGACCGATTTATATATGATGAAGATTTTATAGAGTATGAGCCGAATTATGACAGTATAATGGGAACCGGCAATAGTATTGAAAATATGAATAGTGTTTTTCCTTATGCAAGATCTGTGGAGTATTATACTCCGGGCACAGAAGAGTATGCATATATGGACTGGAAGAGTCTGAGACTTTTATATGAGATATACAGAGGGAAATACTATCTTGTAGCAGTAGTTCATAATGAATGGACAATATAACATTATCAGGCACTTTTTTAATTTGACAATTATTTTAAAATAAGTTATAATTGCTTATACAAATATAAGAGGTATTAATTATGATGAAAATAGATAATGTAATATTGAAGGTTAAGGATATAGATAAAATGACTGCTTTTTATGAGAAAGTTTTAGGAATGAAAGTAAGAAAGCGGGATAGTGAGAGAACAGAACTCGGGACAGATAAAGATACTCTGCTTATCCTAAAAACAAATGAAAAATTAAAATACAGAAAACCAGAAACAGCAAATTTATATCATATAGCATATTTACTTCCGGAACGGACTGATCTTGCAGTCTTTCTAAGACATATTATGGATATAGGCTTTGACGGGTTAGGAGCTGCTGATCATCTGGTAAGTGAAGCTATTTATCTAAATGACCCTGAAAATAACGGGATAGAGATATATACAGACAGAAATAAGGAAGGATGGAGTTATACTAATAATGGTGATGTAGTAATGGATACTCTTTCATTGAATGCTGACGAGCTTTATTATCTCAGCAGTAATTCAAATTTCAGAATGCCGGACGGCTCAAGAGTAGGGCATGTTCATATGCAGGGAGTAAATATTCCGGAAATAAGAAAATTTTATGAGGATATATTGCTTTTAAATAAGACAGCTGTTATGCCAAATGCAGTTTTTATGTCATATGACGGTTATCACCATCATTTTGCATTTAACCACTGGGATTCCAGAATTTCAAAACCAGGGGATAATACAAGTACAGGACTTGAAGCTATTGAATATGAAATAGATAAAGAGAGATACGAGCATATAAAAAATAATGCGGAAAAAAATTTGAAGTATCCTGATTTAGAAATAATGGACGGATATTTTATGATTAATGATTTGAATAATGTAAAGCTTATAATTAATAATAAGAATTAAATATGAAAAAAGCCGGTTTTTGGAAATATTGATACCCGGCTTTTTAATTTACTGTAATACATCATAAAAAATACTTAGAAACCGAGAAATTTTAAGTATGCTTTTTTCTTGACAAGTTTGAAATATTACTGTTATCATGTAATTGTGAGATAATTATCAGGTAAGGAACAGCAGGGATTGGATCTAAGAAAAATGTATTATAAAATGATTTAGCAGACTATGTATAAACATAGCAAATGATAATATTATTTTCTTATTACCACTTGACAAACTGCCTTTTTAACCTTATAATCTTATATATCATTTATATATATACTTGACTGTGATAATTATAAAAAATGTATATAGTTAAATATTTTATATTTATGTTTGGAAAAATATAATAAAGCTTATATTTAGACTGTTTTGATGTTTATATAGAGTGAATAATTTTAAGTTTATATTTATATAAATATTAATAAAATAAATTTTTGGAGGATAAAATAAGAATGGGACTAAGTTTAACTTACAAAATACTAGGTCAAAATTTGTTAAAAGGTGAATTGAGACCGGGAGAAGAAATCTGTGTGAAGGTCCATCAGACTCTGACTCAGGATTCTACAGGAACTATGGCCTATCTGCAGCTGAATGCTATGAATGCAGATAAGGTAAAGACAGAAGTATCAGTAGCATATATTGATCATAATATGCTTCAGGCAAGTTTTGAGAATGCCGATGATCATGAGTTTATAAAAACTTCGGCAGCCAAACACGGAATAATCTTTTCCAAACCCGGCAACGGAATATGTCACAGACTGCATCTGGAAAAATTCGGAAAACCCGGAAAAATATTAATAGGCTCAGACAGTCATACTCCTACAGGTGGGGGACTGGGCATGATAGCCATGGGAGCTGGAGGGCTTGATGTAGCTATTGGTATGGCAAGAGGTTTATACTATTTGAAAGCTCCAAAAGTTTATAATGTGGAATTAAGAGGAAAACTGCAGCCTTGGGTTTCTGCCAAGGATATAATACTTCATGTATTAAGAGAGCTTACTGTAAAAGGCGGAGTAGGCTATGTAATAGAGTATACAGGCGAGGGTGTAAAATATCTGTCTGTAGATGACAGAGCAACTATCACAAATATGGGTGCAGAGCTGGGAGCAACTACATCGATATTTGAAAGCAATGAAGAAACATTGGATTTCTTAAAGAAGCAGGGACGTGAGGAGGATTACATACCTCTTTCAGCAGATCCGGACGCAGAATATGATGAAAAATTAGTGGTAAATCTTGATGAGCTTGTACCGCTTGCAGCATTTCCACATAGCCCGGACAATGTTCATGAAATACCGGAAAGTGAAAAAATAAAAGTTGATCAGATAGCAATAGGCTCTTGTACGAATTCATCATATTCAGATTTTATGAAACTTGCAAAAATACTGGAGGGAAAAAAGGTACATCCTGATGTGAGTCTTGTTTTATCTCCGGGATCAAGCAATATAATGAATATGATATCTGAAAACGGAGCATTAGCTACTTTGATAGCTGCCGGAGCAAGAGTGCTGGAGGCATCATGCGGTCCGTGTATAGGTATGGGGCAGGCACCAAAATCCGAAGGAATCTCGTTAAGAACTTTTAACAGAAACTTTAAAGGAAGATGCGGAACTATGAATGCCGAGGTTTATCTTGTAAGTACGGAAACAGCAGCAGTGTCATCGATAACTGGGTATTTTACTGATCCAAGAACTTTTGGTGCTGACATTAAGGTGGAGTTCCCTGAAAAATATGCATTATATGACAATTACTATATATATCCGCCCGAATCAGACGAAGACAGAAGAAAGACAGAGATAATAATGGGGCCGAATATAAAGCCGTTTCCGATAAATAAACCTCTTGAGGATGAATTTATCAGAAAAGTAATATTAAAAACAAAGGATAACATAACAACAGATGATATTTGTCCTTCTAATGCAAAGCTTCTGCCTTTTAGATCAAATATACCAAAATTATCTGAGTATTGCTTTAATACAATAATACCTGATTTTAAAGAGAGAGCAGAAAATAATGACGGCGGTATTGTAGTAGGCGGAGATAACTATGGTCAGGGCTCGAGCAGGGAACATGCAGCTTTACTTCCGCTGTATTTAGGAATAAAAGCAGTAATTGCTAAATCTTTCGCCAGAATACATAAGGCTAATCTTGTAAATGCAGGAATTATACCTTTAGAATTTATTAATGCCGAGGACTATGATAAGATTGACGAATATGATGAACTGGAATTCAAGGATACAAAATCATCTTTGGAAACTGGAGTATTTAAAATACTGAACAAAACAAAAAATATAGAATTTGAAGCCGGATTTACAGGTTCCGAAAGAGAAAAGAAAATATTGGAATATGGCGGATATCTGAACTTTGCCACAAGTTCTGAATTTTAATACATACAAAAAAGGAGGAATTATGAGAAAAGTAACTCTCATTCCGGGAGATGGAATCGGTCCGGAAATATCAAAAAGTGTAACGGATATATTTGAAGCAGCCGGTGTAGAAGTAGAATTTGAAATAGAAAACGCCGGAGAAAAAGTCTATAATGAAACAGGGGAGCTTATACCCGAATCATTATATAAAAGTATAGAAAAAAATAAAGTTGCTTTGAAAGGGCCGATAACAACACCGATAGGTAAAGGATTCAGAAGTATAAACGTATATCTTAGAAAAAAATATGATTTATATTCTAATATAAGACCGATAAAAACTCTTCCGGGAATCAAAACAAGATATGAAAATATTGATCTGGTTATATTCAGGGAAAATACCGAGGGACTTTATATTGGCGAGGAAAAATTTGAAAACGAAGAACAGACATCAGCAATAGCAATAAAGAGAATTACAAAAAAAGGAAGCTTCAGAATAATAAAAGCAGCTTTTGAATATGCAAAAGCCAATAATCTTAATAAAGTAACCGTGGTTCATAAAGCGAATATACTTAAAATAACTGACGGATTGTTTCTGGATACGGCAAGAGAAATAGCAAAAGATTATCCGGGAATAACTGTTGAGGAAGTAATAATAGACAATATGTGCATGCAGCTGGTTATGAACCCTGAAAAATATCAGGTAATAGTAACTATGAATCTGTACGGCGATATTCTTTCAGATCTTTGTGCCGGTCTTGTAGGCGGTCTAGGGCTGGCTCCGGGCGCAAATATCGGGGAAGATATTGCTGTTTTTGAAGCAGTACACGGATCAGCACCTGATATAGCCGGTCAGAATAAGGCTAATCCTCTGGCACTTTTATTTACATCTATAGATATGCTGAAATATCTTAAAGAAAATGAAAAAGCTGAGCAAATAGAGAAAGCTGTTTTAAGAATTCTTGAAAAAGGGGAAGTATTAACGGCAGACTTAGGTGGCAGTGCCACAACAGAAGAACTTACAGCAGAAATAATAAAAAATCTATAGTCGGGAGTGATTGAATGGATGACAAATTTTTAGATTCTCTTTCAAAAATTATAAAACAAAATAATGTCATAGAGCCTGAACTATATGATAGATATGATGTAAAGCGGGGACTTAGACACAAAAACGGCACCGGAGTTCTTGTGGGACTTACGAAAATAGGTTCTGTCCATGGTTATAAAATAGAAGACAATAAAAAAATTCCCGAGGAAGGAAGACTTTATTACAGAGATTATGAGATAAAAAAACTGGCTTCTATACTAAAAGTAGAAGACAGGTTTTCATTTGAAAAAACAATGTTTTTGTTACTATTTGGAGAAGTACCTACTTCTGCCGAATTAAATCTTTTTATATCCAGTCTGAACGGATTTCAGAATCTTCCGGAAGAATTTACGGAAAATTTTCTTTTGAGAAAACCTAGTATTGATCTCATGAATCAGCTGCAAAGAGCAGTTTTATGTCTTTATACGATAGACGATAATCCTGACGATACATCATTAAATAACCTTATAAGACAGGCACTAAGTATAATAGGAAAATTTCCGAGCATTTTGACATATAGTTATAATGCTTACAGACACAAGCATTTTAATGACAGCCTTGTGATACATAATCCCAGACCTGATTTGAGCATAGCAGAAAATATACTGTATATGTTCAGGCACAATAATGATTTTTCACGTATAGAGTCTACAACTCTTGATCTGCTTCTTGTTATTCATGCAGAGCACGGAGGGGGAAATAATTCTACATTTACTTCACATGTTGTTTCTTCGACGGGAACTGATACATATTCAGCTATATCTGCTGCAATAGGATCGCTTAAGGGGCCAAAACACGGCGGTGCGAATTCCATGGTTTCAAAAATGATTAATAATATAAAAGAAAATGTAGATTATTCGGACAGAGAAAAATTAAGGGAATATCTGAGAAAAATGCTTAACAATGAGGTATTTGACAAATCAGGACTTATATACGGAATGGGTCATGCGATATATACTCTTTCCGATCCGAGAGCAGAGCTTCTTAAGGTAAAGGCAGAAGAACTGGCACTTTCAAAGAATAAGACTGATGAATTTAATCTGTATAAAAATATAGAGGAAATTTCAAAGGAGTTATTCAAGGAAATCAGGGGAAATGATTTTGAAATATGTGCAAATGTAGATTTTTATTCCGGTTTTGTATATAAGCTTTTAAATATACCGGAAATAATGTTTACACCATTGTTTGCCACTTCAAGAATAGCAAGCTGGAATGCTCACAGAATCGAACAGCTGGTTTTTGATAAAAAAATTATTCGTCCTGCATATAAAGCAATAGATGCAGATGGAAATTTATTATAATGGTTTCGAAGAAAACTATTTGATATTTTTAAATTAAGAATAACAGAATATAATAATGTATAAGGGGCGTAAGCTCCTTATATATTTATTTAAATAAATATATATTGTTAGTATTGTATAAAAATATATTGGGAGTACAATTAATGAAATAGAAAAATACTAATATTTTAGAAATAAAAGCTGAAAATATTCTTATATGAAAACAGACTGGATATATGCCGGTCTATTTTCATGTAAAAAACAAAACTCTTGACTTGGAGTGAACTCAAAGTGTTATAATTTTTACAATGTAAATAATCAGGAGGTAATAATGAAAAAAGAATTATATTTGATGCGTCATGGGCAGACATTATTTAATAAAAGAAGAAAAGTTCAGGGCTGGTGTGATGCGCCGCTGACTTCGCTGGGAATAGAACAGGCTAAAACTTCCGGAGAATATTTTAAAAAATCTAAAATCATTTTTGATAAGGCTTATAGTTCCACTTCAGAACGAGCATGCGATACACTTGAATTAGTAACAGATATTCCGTATAAAAGATTAAAAGGTCTGAAAGAGTGGAATTTTGGGACTTTTGAAGGCGAGAGTGAAGATTTGAATCCGCCTCTTCCGTATAAAGATTTTTTTGTAAATTATGGGGGAGAAGAAGAAAAAGAATTTCAAAAACGAGCGGTTGAAACATGTATTGATTTTATGGAAAATGAACAGGGAAGAATAGTTTTAGCAGTAAGTCACGGAGCCTTTTGCGGGCAATTTAGAAAATATTGGGATCATAATTGCGAATCTAAATTAAAAATAGAAAATAATAAAGGCGGTATTGGGAATTGCTGTATTTTTAAGTATGAATACGTAGACAGAGAATTTAAATTAGTAGAAATTATAAATAATGAAATGCAGATATTGAAAATATCTGATAAATAAAACAGGAAAGTAAATAATTTTATGAAAAATATATATTAAGAAATAAAGTTATATTAGTTCATTCTGTTTTCAAATAAATTTTATTTTAATATATTGGTATTTAACATAGAAAGATAGAGAATGTTTTTTTAATTTGCTAATATATTATCGGACTTAGTGTGTTAAGAAAAATAAAAAAACATCTAGGTAAATAGAATAAGCATTTTAAAGAATGAAAAAATTAATCAGTTTGAATGATTTTACTTGTTATAAAGAAAGAATGAATTCTAAAAATTTAATAAAGAGACTGAGAGATAAAATTATGAAAAATATTATAGAGAATTTATCTCATACATTTATGGAGGAGGGGCAGAGAAAGTAATTTTTTGAATCGCTGTCCGAAGTATATAAATAATTTCAACTACAGCAAAAAAGGACTGTACTAAAGAGATGCAGTCCTTTTTCATTTTATTTCAGATCTAAAATAAGTGTTTTTATAAAAGCCAGTTCCTCTCTCATAATATTTGGAATAAAGCTGATATTCCTAGTTTTGGAACAGAGAGGATAAACAGTGAGATTATAGTGGCGGGCTATAACTCCTGCCCGGGGCATATGAAAATCACTAGTGACAAGAAGTATATTATGATATTCCATATCTGTATCCTTTAGGGCATCAATATAGAATTTTATATTTTCATTGGTATTTGTAGATTTATCCTCAAGAAATATTCTGTTTTCATCAATTCCGTTCTCAAGAAAGTATTCTTTCATAATTACGGATTCCGGTACTTTTTCATCAATTCCCTGACCGCCTGTAAGAAATACGTTTAAATGTGGATATTCCTTCAGATATTCTATAGCTTTATCAGATCTTCTTTTTCCTTCCGGAGAAAGATAAGTTCCATACCTCAAACCGCTTCCAAGAACCACAACAAAATCTGATTTTTGGGCACCGGAAGGATTATCATATTTTACATTCCTATATAAAATAAATGCAAAAAATAAAATAAAGATTATATATAAAATAAAGAAAATATAAATCATATTCTTTATGACGGAATTTTGTGTATAAACTGAAAAAAGAAGCAGAGCAGCAAATATAATTAATAAAAATGGTCCGAAATTTCTTATTCCGATAACCAGAAGAAATATGCTGTACAATATCATTACTGCACTCAATATCTTTAATGTAAGTTTCATTTTCTCTCCTTAAGATGTATTTATTTATAAATTTCAGTAAAAGTTTCCCCGATTTTTTCTCTTATTATGATATCTGCCTGTGAATCATAGGGAGTAGAGCTTATATTGATCAAAGCAAGACAGCTTCCCGAAAAATAATTGATAAGCGAAGCAGCAGGATTAACCATAAGTGAAGTTCCGCCTACAATGAGAACATCCGCATTTTTCAGCAGCTTTACAGCTCCGTTAATCACATCATAATCAAGTTCTTCCTCATATAAAACGACATCAGGCTTTATTATGCCGCCGCAGCTGCACAGCGGAACCAGAGTCTTGATATCTAGTAAATCATCAAGAGAATAATATTTTCTGCATTTCATACAGAAATTTCTCGATATACTGCCATGAAGCTCAAATACATTGCTGCTTCCGGCCTTTTGATGCAGAGCATCTATATTTTGTGTAATAATACCTTTTAATTTTTTATCTTTTTCCATTTTTGCAAGTATATTGTGTGCAGCGTTAGGTTTCGCCTCAGTGAAAATCAGATTTTTTTTATAAAATTCAAAGAAAATTTCAGGATTTTTAAGAAAAAAACTATGTGACAGTATTGTCTCAGGGTTATTTTGATAAAGACCGTCAGCACTTCGGAAATCTGGGATTCCGCTTTCTGTAGAAACACCAGCACCGCCAAAAAATACAATATTATTACTATTAAGAATAATATTTTTCAGCTTTTCAATCTCACTATTCATTTCTGTCTCCTTTTTTATTCTCAGTTTTAACAGTAAGTGCTGTTTCTATAATTCTTTTCTCTTTAATTGAAGTAATATAGAATTCCAAATTTTTGTAATTAAGTGTTAATTCTTCAAATTCTTCCGGAAAGTATCCGAGAAGAGAGATAAGAAATCCGCTTATGGTGTCTGAATCTGTAGGGAGCTCTAGTTTCAGAGTTTCATTTATTTCATTTATCGGAGTAGAGCCTTTTAGTAGATAGGTATTTTCCCCAGTTTTCAGGATATCAGGATCAAATTCGTCATATTCATCGTCAATATCACCCATTATCTCTTCAATAAGATCTTCAATTGTTATAATACCGGAAAACCCTCCGTATTCATCTATAAGTACGGCCATATGATTCTTTTTGGCTTTTAACTCGTGAAATAATTCGTTGATATTTTTAGTCTCAGGTATAAAGTAAGCCTGATGAAGGAGTTTTTTTATGTTGATTTTATCAAAGCCTTTTTTGTAGGCCTCTATAATAAGATCTTTTATATAAAGAATTCCTATAATATTATCAATGTCATTTTCATACACGGGTATTCTGGAATATTTTTCTTCTATAATATTTTCAAGTATGTTATTTATCGGAGTGTCTACATTAATTATAAAGGCATCGGTTCTTGGTGTCATGACTTCTTTTGCAGTTTTATCGTCAAAAGTAAAAAAACTGCTCAGCATATCTTTGTTAATAATACTGTCATCAGTTGTAGACTCTATTATTGCTTTTATTTCTTCTTTTGACATATTATCATTAATTATACTGCTGTCAAATCTGAATATCTTCAGAACAAATGCAGTAGACCATGAAAGAATCTTAATGAAGATATAAAAGAATTTCGATACATAGGTAATAGGAACAATAGAGAACAATGCAATAGATTCGGGGTTTGTCAGGGCAATACGCTTTGGAACAAGCTCTCCGAATACCAGAGTCAGGTATGACAAAAGAATAGTTATTATAAATAAAGAAATATTATAACTATTAGGTATGTGCAGCATAGTAAAAAGATCATTTAATCCGTCTGTCAGTCCTGTAGCAGCAAGTGCACTTGCAAAAAAACCTGCAAATGTGATTCCAATCTGTATAGCGGAAAGAAAATTGCTGGGCTCCTGTAATAGATCATACAATAGAGCAGCTTTTTTGTTGCCGTTGTCAACTAATATTTTTATTTTATTTTTGTTAGCAGAGACAACTGCCATTTCAGCAGCTGAAAAAAAGGCGTTTATAAGTGTTAATATGAGAATTAGAATTATTTTGTATTTTAAAGTTCCGGGGTCCGGTTCCATAAAAAATCCCTCCAGTTTAGTGTAAAATATTATGTTACTATACCATATTTAAAGGATTTATTCAATGTTTTATTATTATATAGTAGAAAAATATCTTAAGATGTGGTATATTTTATAATATATAAATTTTGAGAGTGTGAAATTATGATTGATACAGTATATATTATATTTTTAATTATATTTAATTTTTATAAAATTCTTACCGGATACAGTTATCTGACATCAAAATATCTGAAAAATAAAGAAAAATTAGTGATAATGATACTCATTATAGAGATACTTTCATTTATTTATATCTTTTACAGCAGATTAATCCCGCTGACTGCACCATCATTTATACTAATAGGAGCAGCAGGAGAAACCTATTTTCATGTAAAGAATTTTTTTATTATTTTTAGTGTATGTTATCTGATATTTGATTTGGGCTTTTTGGCATATTTATCAGGAATCAATATAAAAATTCTTTTTAGAAAATACAGGATAGTAAGTATAGCAACAGGATTATTATTTTTATTTAACGGAATTTTTTCTATATTTATTTTTATTTAAAGCAATAAGCTTAAGGGAGAATTTATTATGAAATATCTGATTTCCGCCTGTCTGGCAGGAAAAAAATGTAATTATAAAGGTGAGGCCAATGTAGTTAAAAAGCTGAAGGAGCTGTATCTAAAAGGGGATGCAATATTGGTTTGTCCTGAGGTACTGGGCGGACTGAAAACTCCGAGAGAAGCAGCGGAAGTCCTTACTTTTCAAGAGAAACTTACTGTGAAAACTGTCTCAGGCAAGGATGTAACAGAGGCATTTATTATAGGGGCAGGAAAAGCACTAAAAGTAGCAAAGGAAAATAAAATAACAACTGCTATATTAAAAGCGAGAAGTCCGTCATGCGGATGCAGTCAGATATATGACGGGACATTTTCAAAAAAAATAGTAAATAGAGATGGTATTACAGCAGCTCTTTTGAAGCTAAACGGAATAAAAGTAATTACAGAGGAAGAAATTATGCATAAACTAAAAAAATTATCTGATAATGAGGAGTAATAGAAATGGTTATAAAATCTGAAAAAGCTGAAAAAATGGTTTCGGAAAAGCCAAGAGGCGGTAAGGGAATTATAATTAATAACAGATATCTGGATTCACATGAGCTGGATAATAATCTTCAGGGATTTTATGTAAATGAACTGGAGCCGTCAGGGGAAATAGGTTATCATATGCATGAAGGCGAAGAAGAGATATATTATGTGCTTGAAGGAAACGGAATTATTCTTGATAACGGAAAAGAAGTTCCCATAGAGAAGGGCGATGTTATATATACTAAAAGCGGAGAGTCTCACGGTATGATAAATACCGGAAAAGAACCATTGAAATTTATTGGCTTCATTGTAAAAAAATAGTTTTTGCCGAATAAATTATATTTAAAATAAAATCTGCCTTTTTTAGAGGCAGATTTTTATATATCTGAATTATTTTTTTAAATATCTAAACATTAGTATAACGTATAAAATCACAAACAGTACTATTAAAAACCAAAGAATACCTTCAAAAAAACCGCTGGCAAGAGTACCGATGATAATACCGAATAACAGAAGAACTATTTTTAATAATGAATAATCCAGCAGAGTAAACTTTTTAGCTTTTTCCAGAGATTTTTCAAACATAATAATCACCTCTTCCTATGTAATAATTATATCATATAATAAATAAATTGTATATGAAAATAAAAAGGAAAACAACAGTATAGCGGCAGTGTCAGAAAAAAATATTAATAATATTTTACAGAATTATGGTATAATTAATAGCAGAAGAGTATAGTACATCATAATTAAAAATGTTAATTATAAATAAAAATCAGATAATACTAAATTATTAATATACCAAGGATGGTGATATCAATGTTTTCCGGGAAAATGATAGTAACAATATTAGTAGTATGGTTTATATTTACTTTTCTCTTTACTTTTTTAAAGAAAAAATCAGGAAAAGGAAGTAAATTAGAAATATGGGAAATTATTCTGGCATTAGTCGTAAGCGTTCCATTGGTTTTGATATTATTAGCCGTACACTTAATATAAAAAAATAAGGAGTTATACCGTATTTGGGGCTCCTTATTTTTATTTTATAATATTATTAGTAATTGAAATCTAAAATATCTTTATTTATTTCTCTGACTAAAAACTTTTCTGTATATGCATCATTGTGAATTCTTCCGAGTACAAATAATTTAGAAAGAATTTTTCCGGCGAATACTTTTTTTACCGGATTTATATCACTTAGCTTATATATATTTATGAAATTATAAATATTTTCGGAAACAGCTTTCAGACTTTCCTTACCGTTCTCAAATACGAATCTGCTGTCGCTTATGAATCTTTCATATATAGTCATGCCTTTATTCAAAGTAATACCGTTATTTTTTTCCTCAATGCTTGTTTTGGAAAACTGATCAAATACCTCTGCAAAAAGCATATCATTAGGCCCTTCAAATATAGTAAAAGGTCTAATATCAAGGACGATATTACTAATCGGATGACCTGATTCATAGCCTTTGGCACCCATTAGTTTCTGTGCAATTCTGGCAGCTTCGTAAGCATATTCTGAAGCAACGGCTTTTACTATATTTGCTTCCATAAGTTTATCATTAACAGGTTTATCAGGTGATACAGTTTTACATACAAAATCGTAAAGAACCTTTGAAACAGCTCTTCTGCTATCTATTTCATGAAGTTCATGCATAATGAAATCAATCTTGTTTCTAATATATTTAGTTACGTTATTATGAACATTTTCAATAATTCCATGTGTCATACCAATAAACTGAAGACGACTTCTTATAAACAAATCTTGAAATTCACGAAGATTTTTTCTGGGAACTTCAGAAAGCAGAATAAGATTTTCGGCAGGTATTTCACCTTCTATTTCATTTACTGCATATCTTACCGCTTTTAATCCTTCGGATTTTATAGGGGTAAATTTTATATTTTTTCTGGGAACAAAAAGAAGATTTATACTTTTCTCCATTTTTTCACCTTTTTTTTCTTTAGCAGCTACCAGAAGAAAATCACTCTGTGAATTCCCCTGCCAATATTTTTTTGCTTTTATATAAATATTGCCGTTTTCAAGAAATTCATAATAAGAAAGCATTTCTTTGGCTATAGCTGATCCTGAGCTGTCTGGTTCCGTAATAGCAAGTCCCCCGCCTTCACCTTCAAAAATAAAGGGCAGAACTTTTTCAATAAGTTCTTTTTTGGCATACTTAGTCAAAGGCTGTATAACAAGAGCACCTTCAATTCCTGTTCTTAATGTAACAGGGACACCGTAATGTCCTGCAAGTCTAAGGACTTCCAGAAGCTCTTTCTGACTAGGGGTTCTTCCTCCGTATTCTGCCGGCAGAAACGGCGCGAGCAGACCTTGTTTTTTTATTTCCAGCCACTTATCCTCTGGCAGATACTCCATTAAATCTATTTTTTTTTGCGCATCATCACCAAAATATTTGTCAAAAAAATTCTTTAGATTACCTAAAAATTCTTTTGTACTAAGCGATATTACATCTTTATTAATCATATATATTACACTTCCTCCTGTTTTTCTATAAATTCAGATATTTTATAAAATACTTCTAAATTTTATATTATTATATCATTCTTTAAAAAGGAAGGCAATCATTTTCAAATAATTCGATAATAAAAATAATAGTTTTTAAAACAAAATGAAATTTACTTTTTATTACTAAATAAAGCATAATTTTTATATAACTAAAAATTTTAAAATTTATAGTACAGCAGAGTATAATGCGTACATAACTAATTTATCAGACTAACGGGAAATTTATTTTAACAGAAAAGAAAATACTTTTTTTCAGATAGAAAAGTATATATAAGAATAAAAATAATTATAAAGCATTTTATAGTAATAAAATAATATCTTCAAAAGTTTCTGTTATTTGCTGTATTATTTCTTTAATATTATATAATTTTACTTTTGTTTTACTGTGTTTCGCACGTGTGCGATAGAAAAATGTATATAGAGTTAAAAAAGAGAATTTCGTACTAATAAAGACACAAAAAGGCATACTGTATAAAAACGGGATATGCCTTTAAAATAATATTGACTGAATATATTTATTTTATTTTTCCTGACAGTCTTCCAAGAACATCTCTTACTTCATCAGAAATTTCTGGTATTTTAAGTATTTTTTCCATTGTTTCAAGATCACCCGCATTATGAAAATAAATTTTGTTAATGAAGTCTATGGATATATTTTCCGGATGTTTTTCCAAAAGAGTAATTTTGCTGTCTGTATTAATATTTCCTTCTGTAAGGACACGGGCATAATATCCGGTAAAACCAGTCTCCTGGAGCATATGAGGCATTTTTGGAATATTATTTATAAGACTAAGCTTAAAGCAAGGCTGTCTTGGCTGTGAAATCTGCAATACTGCTTCTCCAATCTGAAAAATATCGCCAATACATACAGAAATTTCAGGCATATTAAGTACAGTCAGGTTTTCTCCAAAAGCACCCAGAGGAAGTTTCTTTATTTTTTGCTCAAAATATTTATAATGTTCAAAAGGATAAAAACACACGGCTTTATCAGGACCTCCGTGTAATTCCAGATTAGCCTGTTCATCACCGGAAAAACCAAGCTTTCCCAAATAAACATCAGTATTAACAGGAGTTTTTGCGATAGCTGTTTCTACAACTTTATTATCAAAGTTATATGTTTTCTTTTTTCCGGTATTTAAAGAAATTATTTTCATAATTTGTCCTTTCAGTGTAATGTATTATGAATAAAAATAAACAATACATTATAATAGTTTTTTCCTTGATTATAGCATTTATTTGAAGTAAAAAAAATAAAAAAATGTATATACTATTAAAAATATATATGCTAAATAATACTTCAAATAATAACTAAAATATATTATAATTCATTTATATATTGTATAGCAGTTTTGTTTATTTTGCGGAAGGCAGAAAATTAATATGTTTTTAGCACTATAGATGAAATTGTTATAAAAAAATCATATATAAAAAGAGGTATAAAATATGAGGATAAAAAATACTGAATTAAGATGTGAAAATGGTGATATTACAAAGGTAAAAACAGATGTAATAGTAAATGCAGCAAATAGTAGTTTACTCGGTGGAGGGGGAGTAGACGGAGCAATTCACAGAACAGGCGGTCCTTTGATTTTAGATGAATGCAGAAAAATAGTAGACAGACAGGGAAGCTGTCCGGTAGGAGAAGCAGTTATTACAACAGGCGGAAAACTTCCGGCTAAATTTGTTATTCATACTGTAGGTCCTGTATGGAGCTACGGCAAGAATAATGAAGAAGAGAAATTGAGAAAATGTTACAGAAATTCTTTGAAAATAGCAGAGGATAAGCAGCTGGAAAGTATTGCATTTTCCAATATAAGTACAGGTACTTACGGTTTTCCAAAAGAAACAGCCGGTAGAGCTGCTCTTGACGAAGTAAAAAAATATTTTATCCAGACACCGGATACTACAATAAGGGAAGTAGTTTTTGTATGTCTTGATGATGAAAATTTTGAGATTTATGAAGAATTATTAGAAAGTGAAAAATAGCAGAAATGAAAATAAATATGAAGCGTTTAATGTCTAATCTTCATGAAATAGGCGAGATCGGCAAAACTGAAGAAGGATATAACAGAATAGAATTCAGCAGGGAATATTTTAGAGCTGCGGAAACTTTTTTAGATAAACTGAAAAAGCTTGGGCTTAAGGCATGGATAGATGAAGTGGGAAATGTGATAGGTGAAAAAGCCGGCCGATATCCTGAGCTGCCTTATATAATAATTGGTTCTCATCTGGATACAGTGAAAAACGGCGGTTTATATGACGGTAATCTTGGTGTTATGTGTGCTCTTGAATGTATGGAGCTTCTGGCAGAAAATGAAACAGTTACTGATCATACAATAAGAATAGCTGCTTTTAATGCAGAAGAGGGGCTGAGGCTGGGAGGAACCTTCGGCAGTATTGCAGTATTCGGAACGGGTAATATAGAAAAAGAGAACAATCTGGAAGAGCTTCCGGAGGTCGGACTTACTATGGAAAATATCAGAAATTCCAAGTGGGAGGAAAATAAAATAGGAGCTTATCTGGAACTCCATATAGAACAGGGAGATCAGCTTTTTAAAAAGGGAAAAACAATAGGAATAGTAAATGGTATTGTAGGGATAGAAAGATACAGAATAAAAATAAACGGAGAATCAAATCATGGCGGGACTACATCAATGGAGTCACGTAAAGATGCAGTGAAGACGGCTGGCGAACTGATTACATATATGTACAGCCTCTGTGAAAAATATCCTCATCCTTTTGTTTTTACAATAGGGGATATTAAGATTTCTCCGGCTTGTTATAATGTCATTCCGGAATATGCAGAGCTTTTTGTTGAAATAAGAGATATGAAAAGAGAAAATATATATTCTTTTATTGCCGATATAAAAGAATTTTCCAAAAGATATAAAGATACTGAAACAGAATTTATTCATGTACTAGAAAAATATCCATATGTACTTGATGAAAATATAAGAAATATTATTGAAAAAGTATGTATTAAAAATAATATTTCATATATGGAGCTATCAAGCGGAGCCGGTCACGATGCTATGTGCGTGCCTGAGGATAAGCCGGCAGTCATGATATTCGTACCAAGTGAGAATGGAATCAGTCATAATAAAATGGAGTTTACTTCTGAGAGCGATATAGAAATGGGAACTTTAACGATGTTTGAGACATTGCTTGAGATGGATAAACAAATCTGATAAAAAATAATCTTATAACAGAATTTTTTTAAAAAATTATTTTTTTAATAAGTAAATCCTTATTATAACGATCAGAAAATAATATTTGAAAATATAAAAAAAGAGTGTATAATTATAATGAGTTAGAGTGCATGATTCTAATTATGAAGAATTATTGTAATTTTGTCTAGCATATGTACTCACTCGTAGAGGGAGTGTAAAACAGTGTCATTTAGAAAAGTAGGGATGTTCTTTTCTAGGTGACATTTTTTTATTATCATATATCAAATATATTGATGGAATAAAAAATATGAATTTTACATATAGATAAAAATATACTAAACTAAGTTATAAATTATTAAAGGTGGAGTAGAGATGATTAATTATAAATATATAAATGACAATATGATGATGTATATGCGGTATAGAGTTTGACCTTTTTATAAAATATAAAAAGCACAGACTCTTTTTGAAGTTTTTAATCTAAAAAGAGCTGTGCCCATAGATAGATGTTCCGGACACGGCTGTGTCCGGATTTTTTTTTACAAAATTTAATTATATAACAAATAATCAAATATATATAAAGGATGGTGACAATAATGTCAGAATACAAATTTGAAACATTACAGCTTCATGCTGGTCAGGAAGAGGCGGATAAGTCAACGAATTCAAGAGCAGTACCAATTTACCAAACCACATCTTATGTTTTTAACAGTGTGGAGCATGCAGCTAATCTCTTTTCGCTGAAAGAAGAAGGAAATATATACAGCAGAATGATGAATCCTACTACGGATATTCTGGAAAAAAGAATAACGGCACTTGACGGCGGAGTCGGGGCAGTAGCAGTAAGCTCAGGAAGTGCCGCAGTAACATATGCAATTTTGAATCTGGCAGTATCCGGAGATGAAGTTATATCATCAAAGAATCTTTATGGGGGAACATATAATCTTCTGGCGAATACAATAAAGGATTTTGGAATAACTACAAAGTTTTTTGATCCCGGAAGACCGGAAGATATCGAGAAATTAATAAATGAAAAATCAAAGGCAGTATTTATAGAAAGTATAGGAAACCCCAATGCGGATATTACAGATATAGAAAAAACTGCTGAAATAGCTCATAAATACGGACTTCCCCTGATAATAGACAATACGTTTTCTCCATATCTGTGCAAGCCTTTCCAGCATGGAGCAGATGTAATAGTGTACTCGGCAACAAAATTTCTTGGCGGACACGGGACAACAATAGCAGGACTGGTAGTAGATTCCGGAAAATTTGACTGGAAGAATGAAAGATTCAAAAGCTTTAACGAACCGGATCCCGGATATCACAATCTAAAATATTCAGATTTAGGAGAAGCTGCATATATAGCAAAATTAAGAGTGAGGCTTCTCAGAGATACAGGTGCATGTCTTTCACCTTTTAATTCTTTTCTGATATTACAAGGGATAGAAACACTCTCGCTGAGAATAGACAGACACGTGGAGAATGCTGTAAAAACAGCAGAATATCTGGAAAAGCACCCTAAAGTAAAAGCTGTAAATTATCCCGGATTAAGCAGCAGCCCTTATAAAAAACTGCAGGAAAAATATCTTCCAAAGGGCGGAGGCTCTATATTTACCTTTGAACTGACAGGTGGTCTGGAAGCAGGAAAAAAATTTATTGATTCATTAAAGCTGTTTTCTCATCTGGCAAATGTTGCAGATGCAAAATCTCTTATAATACATCCGGCAAGTACAACACACAGCCAGCTTACAGAGGAAGAACTGACAGCCTGTAATATAACTCCGGGAATAATAAGAATATCTATAGGTCTGGAGCATATTGATGATATAATAGATGATCTGAAGCAGGCTTTGGATAAAATCTAAAAACAGAAAGGATAAAAATGAAAATAAAGGATATATATCAAAATAAAAAAGCAGTATTCTCATTCGAAATATTTCCTCCTAATGAAAATTTTTCAAGTGAAAAGCTGTACGGGGTAATAGACGAGCTGAGTATACAGAAGCCGGATTTTATAAGTGTTACATATGGTGCCGGCGGAACTACAAAGGGCGGCACCATAGAGATGGCCTCGTATATAAAAAATAAATTAAATATAGAAGCAGTAACGCATCTTACATGTGTGGGAAGCAGGAAAGACGAAATAGAAAATTTCCTGAATGAGCTGGAAAGGAATAATATAGAAAATATTCTTGCTCTGAGAGGTGATATTCCAAAGGATCAGGATGAAAGTATATATGACAGAGGAGACTTTCTGTATGCCTCTGATCTGATAAAGGCGGTCAGGGCTACAAAGAGATTTTCTGTGGGAGGAGCCTTTTATCCTGAGGTTCATCATGAAAATAATGATCTTATAGATCTGTTTAATTTGAAGAAAAAGGTAGATTCCGGAACTGATTTTCTGGTATCACAGATATTTTTTGACAATGAAAGCTTTCTTGATTTTCGTGATAAAGCTGAAAAAGTAGGGATAAATGTACCTTTAGCTGCCGGAATAATTCCTGTAACTAATGCGAAACAGATTAAAAGAATAACTTCTTTATGTAACTGTAAAATTCCGAAAAAGCTGGAAAGAATACTAAATGCTTATGAGGATAATAATGAAGCAATGTATCAGGCAGGAATAGCATATGCTACAGAACAGATAATAGAACTGCTTTCTGCCGGCATAAAAGGAATACATATTTATACAATGAATAAGACAAATGCAGTAAAAGAGATTCTGGAAAATATAAGCAGCATAAGAAAATATTATGAATAAATAACAGAGAGGAGGATTTTTATGTTGATATTAAATAAAAATATGCCTGTAATAGAGGAGCTGAAAGGAATGATCGATATAAAGACAAAGAACGGAAAGCTTAATGTTTCCAAAAAATCCAAGAAAATTCTGGTATTGAACCTGATGCCCAATAAAGTAAAAACAGAGTATCATATTCTGAGACTCCTGAACACAAAGAAACCGGATGAAGAGATAGAACCGTTTTTTTTGAAGCTTGATACACATAAATATAAAAATATAGATGTCGAATATCTTAATGAATTTTATGTATCATTAGAAGAGATAAAAAATCTGGATATTGAAGCAGCTATAATAACAGGAGCACCGCTTGAAAAAATAAAATTTGAAGAAGTCGCATACTGGGAAGAGCTTAAGGGAATATTTGAATTTATTAATAATCTGAAATCCTCTATTTTTATATGCTGGGGTTCACAGGCAGCATTATATTATTTTCATAATATACCAAAATATGATTATAAACGTAAAAAGTTTGGTGTATTTAAACATAACTGCGAAAACAAATCGAAGCTGTTTGACAGTCTTGATAATGAAGATTTCAAAATACCGCATTCAAGATATACTTACATAAAAAGAGAAGATATAAAGAAAAAAAGCAGTCTTGAAATACTTCTTTCAGATGAAAATAATGAGCCTGTTATAGTAAAGGATAAAAATAAAATATATATATCAGGACACATGGAGTATGATAAATATAATTTAAGAGATGAATATGTCAGAGATATAAATAATAATCTGGAGATAAATATACCTGATAATTATTTTTTGGATAATAAACCGGAAAATTCACCGGCTTTTTCCTGGGAAAAATTTTCAAGGATATTTTATTCCAACTGGCTTGAAAGCTTTTAATTATTTTATAAATCATTTAGCTGTGGTATAATTAGTGAAAAAGAGGAGTTGGAAAATTTGAAGAAAATATTTTTTCTTATATTTATAGTTTTCAGTTTTTGCATTAATGCGGAAAAATTCAGCGGCTATATTGAAGTATCTGAACCGGAGTATGTATTAATTTATGAAACTAACGGTCTTTATACGTCAGATGAGGCGAACGGTATATTAGAGACAGCAGAAGACGGTAAATATAAGGTTGTTGATAATAATACGATAACATATCTTACAATTAAAAAATCAAAATTTCATGGAAAAATTTATATCTATGACAAAGAGAGCAGCAGATTATTATCTGAATCCGGATTTAAAAACGGAATAGCTGATGGAAAATGGATAGACTATGATAAAAACGAAAAACCTAGATCAATAGATTATCTTAAAAATGATTATATTATGAAAAGAGAGATTTTCGTGAATGGGAAGCTTGTTATTACCAAAACTTTTAAAGAGGGACTTTACAGACTGCCGTAATCTCTTATAACAGAAGCAGGATGCCTGCTAAACTAGTTTGTTAAAAGACATTTATATAGTGTCTTTTTTTATTACATATATCATATATATTAAAACTATATTTTATTTCTATTTTACTTATGAATATTAATGTACTATAATAAATTATAAAATAACGGGAGTGAAAATGATGACTTTAATAACTATAAATAATAATTCTATAAATAAAATAAGAAAACATCATCATATTGGCAGAGTTTGAACCTGAAGTAATTATTGGGAGCAGACTCTTTTTGAACTTACAATTCAAAATAGTCTGTGCCAGTTTATGAATATATAGGAAATCTGGGCAGAAATGTCCGGATTTTTTTTTAAGGCAGATAATCGGAAGGAGACAGAAAATGAAAAAATTTATAAGCAGTCTGAAGGAAGAGGAAAAAATAATACTGAAGCTTAGAAAACATTATGAGCAGTATGGATATAAGAAAATAAAACTCAGTAAATTTGAAAGTTACGATTTATATAATGAAAATGCCGACTTTATAAAAATCGAAAATATTATTACATTTATGGCACCAACAGGAAAGCTGCAGACACTAAGACCGGATGTAACCTTATCCATAGTAAAAAAGTATGCCAGAGATAAAAAGAAAGAGATGGAAAAGCTGTATTATATAGAAAATATCTACAGACTTTCCAAAGAGGATATGGAGTATAAGGAATTAAACCAGATCGGCGTAGAGATACTCGGAGAATCTGACGGATATTCAGATTTTGAAATTATAAATCTTGCAGCAGAAAGTATGGAACTGATAAATAAAAATTTTATTCTGGATATTTCCAATATTAATTACTTATCTGGATTATTTGAAGAAATGAATTTGGGATATACTTTGGAAGAAGAAGTGTTAATGAATATACAGCATAAAAATGTTCATGATCTGGAAAAAATTCTTACAAAAGAGAATGTAGAATCTAAATATAAAGAAATTCTAATAAAAATTCCGGATTTATCAGGTAAATTTCATAATGTAATAACAGAAGCAGAAAAGCTGGTTTTGAACGAAAAGATGCAGAAAGCGCTTGATGAACTGAAAATGCTGGGACAGGCTTTCCCGAAAATGATAAAAAACGGAAAAATATTGCTGGATTTTTCTATAGTAAACAGCCTTGATTATTATAACGGGCTTATATTTCACGGATATATAGAAAATAATCCCAAAATTATACTGTCCGGCGGAAATTACGATAAGCTGATTGAAAAATACGATAAGAATAAAGGTGCAACAGGTTTTGCAATTTATCTTGATGAACTTTCCGGAAAATATAAAATAGAAAAAGAATATGATTTTGATATTTTGATATTATATAAAAACGGAGATAATGCAAAGCTTCTGAATATCGTGAAAAAATATATAGATCAGGGACTTACAATACGAACAGAAAAATACAGGGAAGACTTTAATACAAATTTTAAGTATAAAGAAAAATACATTTTTGAAGATGACAGACTTGTTGGGAAGGAGTAAATGTGTTAAATATAGCATTGCCTAAAGGAAGGCTCGGAGATAAGACATACAGCTTATTTGAAAAAATAGGGTATAAGTGTGATGAACTGACTGAGGACAGCAGAAAACTGATTTTTGAAAATAAGGAAAAAAATATCAGATATCTGCTTGTAAAGCCGTCAGATGTAGGAATATATGTAGAGAAAGGTGCAGCAGATATAGGTGTGGTAGGAAAGGATATATTACTGGAGAATGTTTATGATATTTATGAGCTTCTGGATCTGAATCTGGGAATATGTAAAATATCAGTTGCAGCTCTTTCAGGGTATAAAGAAGATACTGAAAGAAAGCTGAGAGTAGCTACCAAGTACGTAAATACAGCAAAAAAGTATTATTCATCTTTGAACAGAGAGACAGATATAATAAAATTAAACGGATCTATAGAGCTGGCTCCTATTCTGGGACTTTCCGACGTAATAGTGGATATAGTGGAAACCGGTAATACATTAAAAGAAAATAATCTAAAGGTAATAAATGACATAGAAGAGATAAGTGCAAGATTTATTGCCAACAAAACGAGCTACAAATTTAAAAATGAAGAGATAAAAAATATAGAAAAAAAACTTAGGGAGGTAATATGATAAAGACAATAAGGTATAACAAAAATACAGCACTGGATGAGATATTTCCCAGAAGCCAGTTTGAATATGAGGATATTAACAAAAAGGTAAGAGAAATAATAGAAGATGTAAAAGCTAATGGCGATAAAGCACTTTACAAATACAGCGAGATGTTTGATGTAAAACTGGAAAGCTTAACTGTAAGCAGTGAAGAGATAGAAGAAGCATATGACAGAATCGATGAAGAATTCAAGGAAGTACTGCTTGCTGCTGCGGGTAATATAAGAAAATTTCATGAAAAACAGGTCAGAAATAATTTTTTTACAAATGGAAAAGATGGAGTTTTGCTGGGACAAATAATAAATCCTATAGAGAAAGCCGGAATTTATATCCCCGGAGGAACAGCTTCTTACCCTTCTACGGTATTAATGAATGTAATTCCTGCCAAGATTGCCGGAGTGGAAGAAATCATACTTGTAAGCCCTCCTAACAAAGAGGGGAGTATAGAAGATTCTATTCTCGCTGCTGCTAAAATAGCCGGAGCAGACAGAATTTTCAAAATCGGGGGAGCACAGTCAATAGCAGCCTTGAGCTACGGGACGGAGACTATTCCTAAAGTATATAAAATAACCGGTCCCGGAAATATATATGTCGCTATGGCAAAGAAAATGGTTTACGGCGAGGTAGATATAGATATGGTGGCAGGTCCAAGCGAAATTCTTGTAATAGCAGATGAAAATGCCGTTCCGGAAAATGTAGCAGCTGATCTTTTATCACAGGCAGAGCATGACAGGCTTGCAGCAAGTGTATTGGTTACAACGAGTGAGGAAATAGCTGAAAAAGTAAAAAATGAACTGGTAAAACAGCTTGAAAGGCTTCCAAGAGAAGAGACAGCAAAGGAATCTCTAAAAAATAACGGAAGAATAATAATAACGGAAACAATAGATGAGGCAGTGAAAATCAGCAATGAAATAGCACCGGAGCATTTGGAATTATGTGTAAATGATCCGTTTTCCATTCTTGGAAAAATAAAAAATGCTGGATCGATATTTCTGGGTAATAATACTCCGGAAGCACTGGGAGATTATTTTGCCGGCCCGAATCATACACTGCCGACAAGCGGAACTGCAAAATTTTCTTCGCCGCTTTCAGTGGATGATTTTATAAAAAAATCTTCGGTAATTTATTACACTAAAGAAGCACTGGAAAAAGTAAAGGATAAGATAATATGCTTTGCGGAAAAGGAAGGACTTAATGCACATGCAGAGTCAGTGAGAATAAGATTTGAAGGTGGTAAAAAATGAGCAGATTCTGGAATAATAAAGTAAAGGAGCTGGTTCCATACACTCCGGGAGAACAGCCGAAGGATAAAAAATATATAAAACTAAATACAAACGAGTTTCCTTATTCACCCTCGCCTATGGTAGAGGATATAATAAAAAATTATGATTTTGAAGATTTGCGGCTTTATCCTGATCCTGATGTATCAGAGCTGAAAAATGAAATTGCTTCTTTTTACGGTCTAAATACTGAGAACATATTTATAGGAAACGGTTCTGACGAGATTTTGGCTTTTGCCTTTATGACCTATTTTAACAGCGGAGATAAGATATATTATCCAAATATAACATACAGCTTTTATCCGGTGTATTCAGATTTATTTGATCTAAAGCCTGAAACAATTCCTCTGAATAAAAATTTTGAAATAGAAACTGATGATTATAAAAATCTGGACAGTGGAATAATTCTGGCTAATCCCAATGCACCCACAAGTATTGCACTGGGAAGAGATCAAATTGAAGAAATAATAGCTGCCAATAAAGATAATATAGTAATTATAGATGAAGCATATATAGATTTCGGCGGTGAATCTGTATTGGAATTAACAAAAAAATATGATAATCTTCTGGTAATTCAGACATTCTCAAAATCAAGAGCTCTTGCAGGGATGCGTTTAGGCTTTGCAGCAGGAAATAAAGAGCTTATAGACGGTCTGGATAAAGTGAAATTTTCTTTTAATTCCTATACAATTAACAGATTATCTATAAAAGCAGGTACTGCCGCAGTAAAAGATTCGGAATATTTTCTAAAAACTGTAGAGGCACTTATAAAAACAAGAGAGAAAACAAAAAAAGTCTTAAAAGAATACGGCTTTTTTGTACCGGATTCCAAAGCAAATTTTTTATTTGTGAGTCACAGCAGAATCTCTGGTGAGGAATTATATCTGAAATTAAAAGACAGCGGAATTCTCGTGAGATATTTCAAAAAGCCGGGAATAGATAATTTTATAAGAATAACAATAGGTACAGAAAAAGAAATGGAAATATTTGAGGAGAAAATAAAAGAAATTTTAAAACAGAATAAATAAGCTTTGATAATATCATATTAATTATTTTGAATCTAAATCAGATGAAATATTAGGAGGAATAATCTTGAGAGAAACAATAATAGAAAGAAAAACCAATGAAACGGATATAAGAGTGAAGCTTAATCTGGACGGAACCGGAAAATATAAAAATGATACAAAAATAGGATTTCTTAATCATATGCTCGATCTGTTTACGAAACACGGGAGATTTGATATGGAGGTAATCTGTAACGGAGATATTGATGTAGATTATCATCACTCAGTAGAGGATATAGGAATAGTAATCGGAAAATGCTTTGCGGATATACTCGGAGATGTGAGAGGAATAAACAGATACGGCAACTTTTATATGCCTATGGATGAAGCATTAACACTTGTTGCTGTAGATATATGCGGACGGTCATATTTAAAGTTTGATGTTGATATTCCTACACAAAAAGTAGGAAGCTTTGATACAGAGCTGGTAAAAGAATTTTTTCTTGGATTTACAAGAGGAATAGAAGCTACAATACATATAAAAACTTTCTACGGAGAGAATTCACATCACATAATAGAGTCTGTTTTCAAAGGATTTGCCAGAGCTATTGCGCAGGCAGTGGAAATAGATGAAAAATTTAAGGATGAAATACTGTCTACTAAAGGAGTGTTAGCATGATAGCAGTGATAGATTATGGTGTAGGCAATTTATTTTCACTGAAATCATCACTTGACTATACAGGACTGGAAAATATATTTACAAACAGTGAAAGTGAAATAAGAAAGGCAGATGCCTTGATACTTCCGGGAGTAGGAGCATTCAGAGATGCAATAGACATTCTTAATAAGACAGGTTTGGGTACTATTGTAAAGGAAGAAGCAGAAAATGGGAAAAAGATACTGGGAATATGTCTGGGAATGCAGCTTTTATTTGATAAAAGCTATGAATACGGAGAATATAAAGGACTTGGACTTATAAACGGGGATATAGTTTCTATGAAAGATAATTTGAAAAATAAAAAATTAAAAGTACCTCATATGGGATGGAACAGTCTTGAATTTCTAAAAGAGGATAAAATTCTGAAATATATAAATGCAGGTGAATATGTATATTATGTGCATTCATATTATGCAGAAAACTGTAATGATTCTGTAATAGCCTGTTCAGATTATGACATAAAAATTCCGGGAATAGTAAAAAATAATAATATTTACGGAATACAGTTTCATCCTGAAAAAAGCGGGAAAACAGGATTAAATATATTAAAAGCTTTCGGGGAGATGATATAAATGATAATATTTCCGGCAATAGATTTGAAAAACGGAGAAGCAGTAAGATTAACACAAGGGGACTATAATCAGGTAAAAGTATATTTTAAAAATCCTGCTGAGGTTCTTGAATTTTTTAAAAAAAATAACAGTCAATATCTTCATATAGTGGATCTTGACGGTGCCAGCAGCGGGAAAACGGAAAATTTTGAAACTATAAAAATGCTTGTAGAAAATAGTGACTTATTTATTCAGGTAGGCGGCGGTATAAGAAATGAAGAAAGAATAAAAAAATATCTGGAGCTTGGAGTAAATAGAGTCATACTGGGAACGGCCGCAATAGAAAATCCGGAATTTCTTGTAGAAATGGTGCATAAATATAAGGATAAGGTGGCAGTTTCTGTAGATGCACACGATCAAAAAGTAGCAGTAAACGGCTGGAAAGAAGTAAAATCCATAGATTCTTTTGAATTTTGCAAAACATTATCGGACATTGGAGTAGATAATATTATATATACTGATATCTCAAAAGACGGTAAAATGAGCGGAACTAACATAGAAATATACAGAAGATTAAGTAAAGTAATAAAGTCAAAGATAACTGCATCAGGCGGAATTACATATAAGGATGAGATAATCGAGCTTAAATCATTAAATATATACGGAGCAATAGTAGGTAAGGCTATATATGAGAATACTCTGAATCTGGAAGAGATTATAAAAACAGCCGAATAAAATTCAGGAGGAAAATTTAATGATAACAAAAAGAATAGTTCCCTGTCTTGATGTAAGGGACGGGAGAGTAGTAAAAGGAAAAAATTTTAAAGGTATTCAGGATGTAGATAATCCTGTGGAGCTTGCAAAATTTTATAATGAATCTGGTGCAGATGAGCTGGTATTTTATGATATAACTGCTTCCTACGAAAAGAGGGGAATCTTTATAGATGTACTAAAAAATGTGGCAAGAGAAGTATTTATTCCCCTTACAGTCGGAGGCGGGATAAATAGCGTGGAAGACTTTGATGCTGTATTAAAAGCCGGTGCTGACAAAGTAAGTGTAAATTCAGGGGCAATAAAAAATCCCGGACTGATAAAAGTGGCTGCTGAAAAATATGGTAACCAGTGTGTGGTTTTATCAATAGATATAAAAAGAGTAGATGGAAAATACTGTGTTTTTTCCAATGGCGGCAGAATAAATACTGGAATAGATGCGATAGAATGGGCAGAGCTGGGTGAAAAAAACGGTGCTGGAGAACTTGTAGTGAACAGTATTGATACAGATGGGGTAAGAAATGGTTTTGATCTGGAACTACTAAAAGATATAAGTAAAAATCTGAGTATCCCTGTAGTAGCTTCAGGCGGTGCAGGCAATATGGAACACTTCAAGGATGTTTTTATGCTTGAGGGGGTAGATGCGGGACTTGCTGCTTCTATATTTCACTTTAAAGAAATAGATATAATGGATTTGAAAAGATATTTGGAAAAAAATAATATAGTAGTAAGAATATAGGAGGAAATATGGTATTATATAATAACATAAAAGAATTGAAGTTTGACAGCAATGGTCTTATCCCGGCAGTAATTCAGGATTATTATACCAAAGAAGTACTGACTGTGGCATATATGAATTCTGAAAGCTTGAAAATAACAATAAATGAAGGAAAAACATGTTTTTACAGCAGAAGCAGAAATGAATTATGGAGAAAAGGCGAGACTTCCGGAAATTATCAGCATGTGGTAAGTATAAAGTCTGACTGCGATAATGATTCACTTGTAATTGAAGTAATAAAGGACGGTCCGGCGTGTCACACAGGTGCCGAATCATGTTTTAACAACTTGATTTTCAAAACCCGGGAAGAAAATTTTTCTATTCAGAAGTTATATGATCTGATAAAAGAGAGAAAGACAAATAATACTGAGAATTCTTACACATCTTATTTATTTGAAAAAGGTCTGGATAAAATACTGAAAAAAATAGGAGAAGAGTGTACAGAAGTAATAATAGGCGCTAAAAATAAGGGAAATGAAGAATTAGTTTATGAGCTTGCAGATCTTGTATATCATTCAATGGTGCTTATGATAGAGAAAGATATTACTCTCGCTGATATAAAGGAAGAATTAAAGAAAAGACAGGTTGTAGATAAGAAGGTAAAACAGGAAAAAATGAAATAAAGGAGGCAGTATGAAATTTTTATCAAATTTACACACTCATACACTTTACTGTGATGGTAATAACAGTGCTGAAGAGTATATAAAAAGGGCAATAGAACTTGGATTTATAAGTATAGGATTTTCAGGACATTCTTATATTCCGGGTACTCTTGGCGAAGACTGGGGAATGAGTGAGGAGGGAACTCTGGAATATATAAAAGAATTAAAAGGTTTAAGAGAAAAATATAAAGGTGATATTGAAGTTTATATTGGCCTGGAAACAGATTATTATTCCGGTTATAAAAAAGATATAAAGGAAAAATTATCTTTGGATTATACTCTGGGGTCTGTCCATTTGATAAAAAATGATACTACCGGGGAATATTACAGTATTGACAGTTCTCCGGAAATAACCGAAGAAGGTATAAAAGCTTTTGGCGGTGTAAGAAATTATATAAAAAAATACTATGAAACCCTGTTAGAAATGATTGAAGAGCAGGAACCTGATATTATAGGTCATATTGATCTGGTAAAAAAATTCAATTCTGATAACAGATATTTTGATGAAACTGAGGAATGGTACATAAGCCTGATTGATGAAGCACTGGATAAAATAAAAAGCAGTAATTCGATAATAGAAGTAAATACCGGAGCAATGTCAAGAGGATGGACAAATTTTCCATATCCGTCGAAATTTATTCTAAAGCTTATTCTGGAAAAAAATATTCCTATTACATTGAATTCTGATGTTCATTCAGTAGAAAACCTGGATTATTATTTTGATGAATCAATGGAAGTAATAAAAGAAACAGGATTTAAGAAAATAAAAATTTTAAAAAAATCAGAATTTCAGGATATTGAAGTAAAATAATATCCTGAAAAATTTTGATATAAGAGTATGTAATTTTATTATATATATTTTATGAAAAGGAGAGTAGTAAAAAAATGGAAAATGAAAGATATGAACTTAACAAAAACTTGGCTCAAATGTTAAAGGGCGGTGTAATAATGGATGTTTCCAATCCTGAACAGGCAAAAATAGCAGAGGAAGCCGGAGCGGCAGCTGTAATGGCTCTGGAAAGAATTCCGGCTGATATAAGAGCAGCCGGGGGAGTTTCAAGAATGAGCGATCCTAAAATGATAAAAGGAATACAGGAGGCAGTTAGTATTCCTGTAATGGCAAAAGCAAGAATCGGACATTTTGTAGAGGCTCAGATTCTGGAAGCTCTTGAGATAGATTATATAGATGAAAGTGAAGTTTTATCACCGGCAGATGATAAATATCATATAAATAAAACTAAATTCAAGGTACCTTTTGTATGCGGTGCAAAGGATTTGGGCGAAGCACTCAGAAGAATTCAGGAAGGGGCTTCTATGATAAGAACAAAGGGAGAACCCGGAACAGGCGATATTGTTCAAGCAGTAAGACACATGCGTGCAATGATGAGTGAAATCAAAAAAGTACAAAATATGAATGAAGACGAATTATATTTTGCTGCAAAAGAGCTTCAGGTGTCATATGATATTATTAATTTTGTACATAAAAATGGGAAACTCCCTGTCGTAAACTTTGCAGCCGGCGGTGTGGCGACTCCGGCAGATGCAGCATTAATGATGCAGCTTGGTGCAGAAGGAGTGTTTGTCGGATCTGGAATTTTTAAATCTGGAAATCCCAAAAAGAGAGCACAGGCAATTATAAAAGCCGTAACAAATTATAATGATCCGAAAATTCTGGCAGAAATATCTGAAGATCTTGGTGAAGCGATGGTGGGTATTAATGAAAATGAAATTCAAATATTAATGGCTGAAAGAGGAAAGTAAAATGAATATTGGAATTTTGGCACTTCAGGGAGCTTTTAAAGAACATAAAGATATTTTGGATAAACTTGAAGCGGATTCTTATGAGATAAGAAAAAAATCAGATCTTAAAAAACGACCAGACGGTCTAATTATTCCCGGCGGTGAAAGTACAGTAATTGGCAAGCTCCTAAATGATCTGGATATGATGGAAGAACTAAAAAATATGATCGAAAATGGAATTCCTGTGTTTGGTACTTGTGCCGGTCTGATATTGTTAGCCAAAAAAATTGAAAATGATAAAAGAATTCATCTTGGATGTATGAATATTGAAGTTCAAAGAAATGCCTACGGCAGACAGCTGGGAAGCTTTGTCACCGAAGAAGAATTTCAAGGGATAGGAAAAATACCTATGGTTTTTATAAGAGCACCATATATAAAATCAATAGGAAATAATGTAAAAATATTATCGGAAGTGAAAGGAAAAATAATTGCTGCAGAAGAAAAAAATATTCTTGTTACTGCATTTCATCCTGAATTGACAAAGGATACCAGAGTCCATAAATATTTTATAGAAAAAATTACAGAATAAATTATTTTTCTTATTTGAGTTTCATAACTACTTTATGATATAATAATCATGAAATAATATAACAATATGACTGGAGGAATAACAATGAGTGATATGAAAGATAAGTTGGAAGATGTTAAAGATAATGTAGAGGAAAAAGCAGATAATGCTAAAATAAAATTAGATAAGACGGTAGATGACGTAAAGGAATATGCACATGAAGCAGGAGAAGATGTGAAGCAGACAGGTGAAGCTGCCAAAGAGAAATTTTCTGAAGTAAAGGAACAGGTAAAATCAGGTTTCGATCAGACAATGGCAGATGTAATGGAAGTAACAGCTGATGATAAGAATAAAGCGGTTATTATGCATATTTTGTCTATAATACTTGGGTTTTCAATGTTAGGATTTATTTCACCATTAATATTCTATTTTGCAGTTAGCGATAACTCAGAATTTTTAAAACAAGAAGCAAAAAATGACTTAAATTTTCAATTGACACTTTTAATTGCTTATGTTATAGCAGGAATATTATGGATCGTTTTAATAGGAATCTTTTTATCATTTGTTCTAGGTATATGTGCATTAGTTTTTGAAATAATGGCATTAGTAAAAGCTAAAGATGGAGAACATTATAAATTCCCATTTTCATTAAACTTAATAAAGTAATAAAAATAAAAAGAATAGCAGCAGGTATTTTGTTATCTGCTGTTTTTATATAAAAAAATATTATTTCTGAGGGAAAATATGAATGATTATACAAAAAAAGTTATAAAAATAATAAAATCTATTCCTAGCGGTAAAACAATGTCATATGGGGACATAGCCAAAACAGCCGGAAAAAACAGAGGAGCCAGAGAGGTATCACGGATTCTGCACAGCTGCAGTGAAAAATACGGACTGCCGTGGCACAGGGTTATAAATTCTCAGGGAAAAATAAGCCTGTCAGGGGAAGCAGGACAATTTCAGCGTGAAATGCTTGAGCAGGAAGGAATTCGTTTTGATAAAAACGGGAAAATAAATGAAGTTTATATAAATAAAGGAAGAGATTCTAATGCTAATAAGGAAAGAAGAAAAAAAAGATCTTGATGATATTCGGCATATAAATAATACCTGCATTAACGGAGATTATGAAAGCAAGCTGATAAATAACATCAGAAAGCGAAAAAGTTTTATACTTTCACTTATAGCAGAAGATAATGGGAAAATAATCGGACATATTATGTACAGCAGAATAAAAACAGATGATAGGAATTCAACTGCTTTAGCTCCGATGTGTGTGCTTACGGAATATCAGAAGACTGCATAGGTACAGACTGATAAAAGAAAGCCTGAAATATTTGAAAGAGATGAAAGAAAAGAGCATAATAGTTTTAGGTCATACAGCATTTTACAGCAGACTTGGATTTGAAAAAGCGGCAGAGTATGGCAAGGAATTTTTAATATAAAGAAGAGGAGTGACTCTTATAAACAGAGTCACTCCTTTTTTGGTTCTATTTTTTTTTGAAAATTTTACTATAGTACCCATTTCATAGAGATAATATGCAATAACAGAAGCTTTTTCCTTATCAGTCAGAATGACTAGAAGATCCCCGTTCTTCAATATTGTATTTCCGTTTGGTATAAATTCATTTCCGTCCCGTCTTATGCCGGCAAGAAGTGTATCAGCAGGCCACTTCAAATCTCTCACCATTTTATTTGAAAGTTTAGAATCTGCTATTACCGGTATCGTAACTGTAATTATCTTTTTTTCTTTATTAATATCCTTATTAGAAGCAAAAGACATATTATTAAACAAAACATCATAAACAGGTTCCAGATTAATAAATTCAGTTATAATATATGATACAGCCGATATAAATGTCAGAGCAAATAAATGTGAAAAATTTCCTGTCATCTCCAGAATCAAAATTATTCCGGTAATCGGTGCTCTTACTACAGCTGTAAAATAAGCAGCCATTCCCAAAATTATATAATGTGTAATATAAATATCAGAAACACCAAATAAATTTACTATAAATATTCCATAAATTTTCCCTAATAAAGCTCCTATAACAAGCATAGGGAGAAATATACCTCCGGGAAAGCCGCTGCTGTAAGATATAAGAGTATATAAAAATTTTCCTGCAAGAAGTAAAAATAATATAAGTACCGGAGTAGGATACTGAGTTATTTTTTCTATAAGATTATGTCCGCCTCCTGTAATATCTTTAAAAAGAAAAGCTGTAAAAAAAGCTATGAGCATTAAGCCAGCCGCTTTGAAATAAGGATTCAGATCTATTTTTTTATATACTTTCTGAAATTTTATCAGATTATCACTAAAGAGTTTTCCCATAAAAGACATTATTATTCCAAATATGAGGATAAGAAAAATTTCCATCAGAGAATTAAATTCAGTAGGGGCAGTTACCTCAAAATTAAAGACTGGGTGGTATCCCAAAAAAATTCTTGTCAGAAAATCTGCTGTAATACTTGCTATTAAAGTACAAATTAATAAAAGAGGTGAAAAAAACTTATGCAATTCTTCAAGAGCAAATATAACTCCTGCAAGCGGGGCATTAAAAGCAGCAGCAAGTCCTGCACTGGCACCACAGGTAATAAAATATTTCTTTTCCATTTCAGAACGCCCTGTTACTTCATTTATCCCTTCACCTACGAGAGCACCAAGATGTATTGACGGACCTTCTCTTCCAAGGGACAGACCTACACCAATACTCAAAAGCCCGCCAAAAAACTTTAAAATAAGTTCAGGGAGCCAGCGAAAATGTATTTTCTGCATGAGCAGTGCTTTTACCTGAGGTATTCCGCTTCCTGAAATAAGAGGGAATTTCATAACAAGAAACTGTAGAATAACTCCAATGAGTATAAATATAAAAATACCTGTACAAAAATTCCAAACAGATAGATTCTCAAAAAGCTTTTCTCTCAAAATTCCGATTTTATCAAGTCCGAGCCTGTATAAAATAACTACAGCTCCTGAAAGTGTACCTGTTAATAAACTGTAAAATATCAATAAAAGGTTATGTTTTCTTGATTTCAGCTTTTGCCAGTCTGTTAGCAGATTTAAAAGATCATTTTTCATATTTTTCATTCCTTTTGTTATATATATTTATAATAATAACAGATAATTTATTTCATATCAAATAAAAAAAATAATAACGTCTTGCTTTCTACAATTAGAATATACTATAATATAAGGAGTTTGATGGAGGAT
This sequence comes from Sebaldella termitidis ATCC 33386, assembly GCF_000024405.1. Classification (NCBI taxonomy): domain Bacteria; kingdom Fusobacteriati; phylum Fusobacteriota; class Fusobacteriia; order Fusobacteriales; family Leptotrichiaceae; genus Sebaldella; species Sebaldella termitidis. Next base: position 2,325,989 of record NC_013517.1, read on the forward strand.
AATAAAATGAAAATAATTGATAAAAACAATATTTCAGAGCTGAAAAAACAAAAAAATATCATAATACTCGGAAATTTTGACGGGATACATCTTGGTCACCAGGAACTAATAAAAAGAGGAATTGAATGTTCTGAAGATACGGAATATAAGACTGTACTCTATACTTTCAAAACACATACCAATCAAAATATAAAACTTTTGACTAATAATGAAGAGAAGATTTTATTACTCAAAAAATTTAATCTGGATTATGTCTATTTTGAAGAATTTGATGAGGTAAAAAATTTATCACCTGAAGAGTTTATTCAGAAAATAATAATAGACAGACTTCATTCAGATAAAGTTATATGTGGATTTGACTTTACATTTTCAAAAAATAAGTCAGGTAATACAGATTTATTAAAAAAACTTGGACAGGAAAAAAACGTAAAAGTCGTAGTCATAGACTCTGTGAAAGATGAAAGCGGAGAGGTAATAAGCAGCACCCGTGTAAGAAAATATATAGAAGACGGTAATCTTTCAGAAGCGACAAAACTTCTGGGACATTATCCGATTATAGCGGGAGAAGTAGTACACGGAAAAAAGATGGCTCGTCAGATGGGATTTCCAACAGCTAATCTTATATTTGAAAATAAAGTTTACCCGCCATTTGGAGTGTATGGTGTGTATGTAAAAATAGAAGGCGACAATAACATTTATAACGGAGTAATGAATCTTGGGAAAAACCCTACATTAAAACCCGGAGAACTGAGTGTAGAAGTACATATTCTTAATTTTGACAAATTTATTTATGGAGAAAAAATTATAATTTATGTTCTTGAAAAAATCAGTGATGAGATAAAATTCAACGGAATAGACCAACTGGTCGAAAAGATAGGCAATGATGTAAAATACTGGAAAAAGAAAGTGAAAGATGAGTATGGCAATACAGATAAAACTCGAAAATTTTGAAGGTCCTCTTGATCTTTTAATACATTTAGTCGAAAAAAATAAAATGGATATTACAAAAATAGATATATTTCAGATTATAGAAGATTATTTAATGTATATAAAGGAAGCACAGGAGCTGAATCTTAAAGTAAAAGTTGAATTTCTTGTAATGGCTACCGAATTAATAGAAATTAAAGCCTATTCCATATTAAATAAAGGAAAGAAAGAGGAAAGGGAAGAAGATCTGGAAAAACGAATTATAGAATATAAATTATTTAAAGAAATTTCAGAAAAAATGGCAGAATATGAAAATGAATATAATATTGCCTATAAAAGATCCGGGCTGCAAAGTGTTGTTCCATCTGAGATAGAATACGATCTGTCAGCTTTGAGCATAAATAATTTGTTTTCTCATTTCAAAAATCTCCTGAAAGAAGAAGTAAAAATTACTATAAAAGTAGAGCTTGAAGAAGAATATACAATTGAAGAAGCTTATAAAGAGGTCTACGAGATGATAAATACTAAAGAAAGGGTTAATTTTAATATGTTACTAAAGAATAAATACACACGTTTGCGTATAGTATCACTATTTTTATGTATACTGGATCTCTTTAAAGACGGAGTAATTGATATACAGTTTGAAGAAAATGAATTTTATGTTATGAGGTTGAATTATGTTTAAGTCCAGTTTGTTAGTTATGATTATAAATATGCTGAGCAGGATCCTGGGTCTGGTTAGGGAAATACTTATAGGAAGTTTTTTTGGAGCAACAGGAATGACAGATGCATATTTCGGAGCATTCAAAATATCCAATTTTTTTACACAGCTTTTAGGAGAGGGGGCATTAGGCTCGGTATTTATTCCTTTATATAATGAAAAAAGGGAGCTCGAAGGGAAAGACAAAGCCGATGACCTTATATTCTCAGTTTTAAATCTGGTATTTGCCTTTTCCACCACAGTATCAATATTTATGATATTTTTTTCGGAATATATGCTGAAAATATTTGTAGGCTTTAAAGATGAAGCTCGGTTCAATGTAGCGAATAATTTATTAAAGATAATGGCTTTTTACTTTTTATTTATATCATTATCCGGAATAGTATCAGCAGTTTTAAATAATTTTAAAAAATTTGTAATTTCTACATCAACAGCACTTGTTTTTAACCTTACAATTATATGCGGAGTATTATTGTTCGGGAAAAAATACGGGATTTATGGTTTAGGAGTTTCAGTTCTTTTATCCGGGCTGTTTCAATTATTAATGCAGCTGCCGCAGTTTTTTATGATAGTAAAAAGATATAAACTTATTTTCGATATAAAGGATAAGTATATTAGAGAAATGTTTCTACTGATGATTCCCACTCTTATAGGAATTTTTGGATATCAGATTAATGAAATGATAGATACACGGTTTGCGGCGGCATTAACAGCAGGAACAGTCAGTGCTTTGAATTATTCAAGCAGATTATATTTACTGCCTATAGGGGTATTTGCAATATCATTATCGGTCGTAATATTTCCAAATTTATCACAAGCTGCTGTTAAGAAGCAGATGAATGTAGTAAAGAGTCAAATCGAACGTGGACTGAATATGCTGGCATTTTTCGTCATTCCATCACAGATAGTACTAATATTTTATTCAAAAGAAATAGTATCGCTAATATATAAAAGGGGAGCTTTCAGTGAAGATATGATAGTGGTGACATCTCAGGCTCTGACATTCTATTCAGTAGGATTACTGTTTTTTTCAACAATACATCTGCTTACAAGGAGTCATTATGTATTTAAGGACAGAAAAAGACCGGTTATATCGTCATTTGTAGGAATAGGGATAAATATAGCTTTGGATTTTCTTCTTTACAAACAATATAAACACATGGGGCTGACATTTGCTACTTCAACAGCTGCAATGGTGAATTATCTTATACTTTTACTCTCACTGAATAAAAACTATATAAAATTAGACTTTCTGAAATATATTAAATTTATAGTTATTACATTGATCATATCGGGAATAGCATATATAGTTTCATCATTTATACCGGAAATAGGAGACTTTAGGATATCTATAGTTATAAAATTAATAATATTCGCAGTGGTTTATCTATTACTGTGGTCTCCAAAAATAATAAAACAAAAAATAAACATGTTTGGATAAACTAAATCATTAAAATACTTCTGATTAAATATCAGGGGTATTTTTTTTATAAAATTAGTGTATAAACAATAATAGGCTAATAGAATAGGGCATTTAAATAATTTTTGTCATATTATCACGAAACAAGACATTGCTATTTTGCAACACCTCTTGATAAAAAGCAATGGGATCACGAGAGTATAAAAACGTTAAACTAATTTTAGGTTTATCATAAAACTATAAAATGGTTTAAAAAATATGATGTAGAAATGTGGAAAAGTTTTAGTTGGTTTATTTTTTCTGAACATTGATTTTAGGGGTTCTAATTTTTAGTACAGCGTGGAAATGTTAAAAAACAGGACTTTTAAACTCCCAGATGTGGAAAACTTTTTTTATTTTTAGGTAGGGGGAGTGGTTTAAGTAGTTGTGATTGCTTTTTCTGATGTTATTTAGGATAATATTTTGGTTCCAAAGAAATTATTTAACTTAAAAATAACTGATTTAATAAATCAGCTGCAATGGAAAGCTATATTATAATTACGAAACTTTATCTGTCATATGTAAGATTTGTTTAAATAATAGAATCTCATATGACTTTTCTATGAAAATTTTTATTATTGATCCTGCAGCAGTAAGATTAAATTAAAAAAAATATACTGAAACAGAAATAAATAGTTTTATTAGTTTTTAAAAATTTATAGCTTTGAAGACTTCTGAAAATTTATGTGATACATTTTAGATAAAAATATAAGTATAGCAATTCATGATTTATTTTTTTATTTTGAATATGTAAAAGAGTAGTTTGAAATGATGATACCGGATTACTGGTATGAAGCATCTGAATAGCAGAAGAAATTTGTCAGTTATATTAAATATTATTTTAACTTTTTATATTATTTTATATTTTTTACAAAAAAAATAAGACCGATTGGTCTAAAATGAAGTATAAAAAAAGACTGCTAAGTGCAGTCGCTTTTTATAATAGGCTTAATCCTTTTTCTAATCCATCTAATAATGCAGTTTTTAATATGTCTATAATTTCTGTATCATCACTTGGCTTAATAACTGTTAATACATTTTTAGCATATTTATCATTTTTCGTTACATTTGTAGAAATAATAATCTGAACCTGATCCAGATACAAAAGATTTGATTCTACAGTAATATCAGAATAATTTTCATATATGTGAATAGCATTTTCTATTGCATTCTCTTCAGCTTTAATTGGTTCCACATCGCTGAATCCAATTCCTTCCACAGCTCTTCCAGCTTTATCAATAAGCTTTACCTTTGTGTAAAATACCGGAATAGTATAGTCATGCTTTAAAACTGAAAATTCCACATTAAAGTCATGTTTTTTTAGATTATTTAATATTTCTTCTGAGTATGTTCCTGTCATTTTTTCTCCTCCTAGTTTAATTATAGTGTTATTATAACTTTAAATTTAGAAAAAATCAAACTTTTATTCTTAGTTTAAAATTTGTTTTCCATTAGTATGCTTGTGGTGTATGTTAAATATAAGAGTATTATCTTAAAAACCTCTTTTTAATAAATCAATAAAATTATTCAGCATTGATGAGATATATTTATCTTTATGTATGATTATATGAAAATTTCTGCTTATTTCTGTATCTGTTACATTAAAAGCAAGAAGTTTTTCTTCAAGTATCTCATTTTCTATTGCCAGAGTGGATATTATGGTTATTCCCAAGCCAATTTCCACCATCTTTTTTATTGCTTCGTTATTTCCTATGACCATTTTATTTTCAGTCTTTATTTTCAATCTTTCAATATATTCATCTACAGTCTTTCTGGTTCCTGAGCCTTCTTCCCTTAAGATCATATTCTCATGCTTAAAGTCTTCTATAGCAAATTTTTCTTTATTTTTGAATTTTTCTATGTTTGGTGTAACTACTTTTAAATAATCCTTTTGCATTTCTATTGAAATTATTTCATTATTATTAGGCATAATTCCATCTATTATTCCTATATCGATATCGTTCTCAAGAACTTTTTTTATTATCTTAGTAGTATTATCAATCTGAATATTGAAATTTACATTATTATAGATAGTAGAAAAGTTTTTACAAAGATAGGGTAATAGATAAATTCCGCTTATGGTACTTCCTCCGACTTTGATTAGTATATTTTTCTTTTTACTCTGCATATGTTCATTCATATCATCCCACATATTTAAAATTCTTCTTGTATATTCTTTAAAGAGCATGCCTTCTTCTGTTAAATATAACTTTTTGTAAATCCGCTCAAACAAAATAACTCCCAAGTCTTCTTCGAGCTCTTTAATTATCTGGCTGACAGCACTCTGACTTATATACATTTTTTTTGAGGTTTTTGTCATATTCAGTGTCTCAGACACCGAATAAAAGATTTTCAGTTTCCTGTAATTCACTTTATTTCCTTTCCTTAAAGCCACCGGTGCTTTGTCTGACTCAGTATTATTCATGTCAGTAAAAACACTAGTGCCTCATCTGAAAAATGCTTAGATAAGGTACTAAATTTAATAATAATATTTTCTATTTTTTTAGAATATCTCTGATTTCCCTCAAAAGCTCCTGATCAAGAGTTGGTTTTTCTTCAGCTTCCAAAGCTTCTTCTTTTTTTCTAAACTTATTAATAGATTTTACCATCAGGAACAAAACAAATCCTATCAATAAAAAATTTATTACATTTTGAATAAATAGACCGTATGATATAGCAAGCTCCGGATTTACACCGTCTGATTGCTTTAAGACCAGTTTGAGCTCCTGAAAATTTATTTTGCCGAGAATCAGACCCAAAACAGGCATGATTATGCTATCTACCAGTGAAGTGACTATTTTACCAAAAGCACCGCCTATAATAACCCCTACAGCTAGATCGATTACATTGCCTTTTGAGATAAATTCCTTGAATTCTTTAAACATTTTACCTCCTTAAGATGGATAAATTTCAAAAATAAAAACAACATTTATAAGATAATAAAATATTATTAGAACAATTATTCTTAATAATTATATCATATTTTCAATAGAATGAAAAATCATTTTTATTATATTTGATACGATAATATAAATATTTTTATGTTTATTTTCTATATTATTCAGTTAGAAGTGTTTTAGCTAAAAATACCTGAGACAGGGGAAAGCAAAATTTTATTTATTGAAATATCTCCCGCTATAATATATAATGATATAGAAATATAAAATGGAGGAAAATAAAGATGCAAAATCTCAAAAGGAACTTTTCAATAATTGCTCACATTGACCATGGTAAATCTACAATTGCTGACAGACTGCTGGAAATGACCGGAACAGTTACAGAAAGAGAAATGAAGGAACAGTTATTGGATAGTATGGATTTGGAAAGAGAAAAGGGAATTACAATAAAAGCCCAGGCTGTTACTTTAAATTATACAGCTGCTGACGGCAATAAATATGAACTGAATTTAATAGATACACCGGGACACGTAGACTTTATATATGAAGTATCGAGATCACTTGCAGCATGTGACGGAGCTCTTTTAGTCGTAGATGCCGCTCAGGGAATAGAAGCACAGACACTAGCCAATGTATATCTGGCTTTGGAGCACGATCTTGAAATACTTCCTGTTATTAATAAGATAGATCTGCCTTCAGCTGATCCGGAAAAAGTAAAGCTGGAAATAGAAGATATTATCGGTCTGCCTACTGACAATGCTGTTCTGGTTTCAGGAAAAACAGGTCTTGGTATTGATGAACTTCTGGAAGCAATAGTAAAATACATACCTGAGCCTAAAGGAGGCATGTCTTCTCCGCTGAAAGCACTTATATTCGATTCTCATTATGATGATTTCAGAGGAGTTATTACCTATGTCAGAGTCATTGACGGTGTAATAAAAAAAGGGGACAAAATAAAAATTATGTCTACCAATAAAGAATTTGAAGTTTTGGAAACAGGTATATTTTCTCCTAAAATGACAGAAAAAAACGAGCTTTCCGTAGGAAGTGTCGGCTACATAATTACCGGAGTAAAATCTATAAAAGATACTCAGGTAGGGGATACTATAACTCATGTTAAGAATCCTGCCGAAAAACCACTGGAGGGATACAGACCGGCTCAAAGTATGGTTTTCGCGGGAATCTATCCTATATCTACTGATGATTATGAAGATTTGCGTGAGGCACTGGAAAAATTACAGCTGAATGATGCATCACTTACATATGTTCCCGAAACTTCCATTGCTTTGGGATTTGGTTTCAGATGCGGTTTTCTGGGATTACTTCATATGGAAATCATAGTCGAAAGACTAAGACGTGAATTTGATATTGATCTTATTTCTACAGCACCGTCTGTAGAATATCACGTAACTACAGAAACAGGAGAGCATTTGATAATAGACAATCCGGCAGAATTTCCAGCCGGGAAAAAAAGTATCGAAGAACCGTATATAAAAGGGACTATAATTGTTCCAAGAGATTATGTAGGAAATGTTATGGAATTATGCCAGGAAAAAAGAGGAACTTATATTGACATGTCTTATCTTGATGAAACAAGAACCATGCTAAGATATGATCTTCCTTTGGCAGACGTAGTAATAGACTTTTATGATAAGTTGAAATCAAGAACAAGAGGTTATGCCTCATTTGAATATGAAATGATCGGATATAAGGAATCTGATCTGGTTAAAGTAGATATACTTGTAAGCGGCAATGTTGTGGATGCTTTTTCTTTTATTGCACATAAAGATCATGCCTTCAACCGTGGAAGAAGTATAGTGGAGAGACTTAAAGAAGTAATTCCACGACAGCAGTTCGAAATACCGCTTCAGGCCGCTCTTGGAAGCAAAATAATAGCAAGAGAAACTATAAGAGCATTAAGAAAAAATGTCCTTGCAAAATGTTACGGAGGAGATATTTCACGTAAGAAAAAACTCCTTGAAAAGCAAAAAGAAGGAAAGAAACGTATGAAAGCTATAGGAAATGTAGAAATTCCACAGGAAGCTTTTTTATCAGTACTAAAATTAAACAAATAAAATATATTGCCTGTTCTGGAAAAATATTATCATTGTCAGAACAGGCTTTTTCAAAACCATATATTAACGGAGGAATTTTATGGACATATTTTTTCTTATAATTGTCTTGATAATTTTATTTATTTTGATTGGTATCTTTGTTAAAAGAAGATCCGTCAAAATACAGTATATAAAAATGAAGCTCAGTAAATCCGAAAGAAAGGGTATCATAGAATCAGTATTTCATAAGAACTTCCTGTTCTATGAGCATTTAAATAATACCTTTAAAGAAAAGCTTATTACAGATTCTTATATTTTATCAGAGCTTATTGATATAGACAGTATAGGAATTAAAATTACTGATGAAATAAAATATACTATTTTTGGACTGGCCGGTCTATTGATCTTAGGAGATGAAAATCCTAATTATTTTCCTAATCTCACTTCTGTAGTTGTATATCCGAAGATGTATATTTCTGATCAAAAAGGACAAAACAAAAGTGTAAATTTAGGAGAATCATGGAATTTTGGGGTAGTGGTATTATCATGGTGCGATGTAGTAAATGGAGCTCAAAATTTTTCTGACGGACACAATGGAGCTCTTCATGAATTCGCTCATCAGCTTGATCAGCAATCAGGACAGGCTGACGGAATTCCGGCAAATTTAAATACTGATTACTATACATGGAAAAACACTTTTGATAAAGAATATAATAATCTTATTAAAGAAATGGAAAATGCCGAATATGACAGCATAGATTTTTATGGAACTACAAATAAAGCAGAATTCTTTGCTGTATCTACCGAAACTTTTTTTGAAAAGCCGGCTCTTATGAAAGCAGAGCACCCAGAACTATATAATCTTTTAGTACGATATTACAAAATTGATCCGGAAAAAATATTTTTTAGATGACATAACATCTAAAATAAACCTGAATATTTAGTTGCCGGCAGGACAGAAAATAAAATAAATGCCGGCCAGCAGACAATCATACAGCAAATGATAAAAATAAGCTGTAAAATCTAAGTCTACTTATGAATAACTTTATTTACTCATAGTAGAACTTGAAAATTTATATTTAAATTATAAATATTTACCCTTTTTTGAAAAATCAATTCCTGAAATTTCAACATAAAAATATAGATAATATTTTTAAAATAAAAATGCTGATTTTACTGAAAGAAAACAGCATTTTTTTATTTTTGAAAAAATTTTGCTTCATTAATTTGCTAAAATAATGTAAACTTCTATTATATGGATTTTTATTCAAAAACATATCTGTGAAATTTTTTATTAAAAGGAGAGAATTAAAATGAAGAAGATATCTATAATAAATAATAAGGGAGGAGTTGGGAAAACAACTACAGCTTTTAATCTGGCACATTTTTTTTCAAAAGCAGGATACAAAACTTTAGCTATAGATCTTGATCCTCAGCAAAATATGGTAAGAAATTTTGGAATGGACGAAAAAAAAACAACCATTGGAGATTATTTGCTCGGAAGAACCGACGATTATGAACCAATTGTTATTAACGATAATTTACACCTGATTCCTGCCGGGAATGCCGAAAATGACATGCAGCTTTTGACTTCTGAGTCTCCGCTATATTTTGAAATTCTAAATGAATTTTTATCGCAATTAGATGAATTATATGAAATTGCTGTTATTGACACAGCTCCGGCTTTTAATCCGTATACTACAAGTGCAATATATGCTTCCAACGTTTATTCCATTTTAATTCCCGGACAAAATGAAATAAATGGTCTTAATACTACAATTAATTTTAGTAAGAAGCTCAAGAAAGAAGTCAGCGGAATTATTTTGACCAGAATGGAAAAAACAGCTTTGTCAGAAAAAGTTAAAACTGATCTGGAAGAGGCTTACGGAGAACTTTTGTTAAATTCTATTGTCAGAAAAAATGTTATGTTATCGGAAAGTATTCTTGAACATAAATCAATATTTGATTACGCACCAAATTCAAATGGCGCAAATGATTATATCAGCTTAGGAAGAGAGATTTTGAAAAAAGAGGGAATTTAAAATGAGTAAACTAAAAAAACTAAACTTAAACATTAGAAGTTCAAATCCGACTGATAACACTCTCATGGAAATAAAAAGTCTGCGGGATATTAATTATTCCGAACTTGGAGTAGTAAGTCAGGAAGATATTGACAAATTAATTCGTATTGAAAATGATGTGAAATTTCATGAAGAAAAAACAAAAGAACATCTTTTCAAATTTTCAAAAGCAATATTTGAAGCAAATGAGGTATTTGCCAATAATAAATCCGGATCATTCGGAAAGTGGACAGAGTTATTGGGCATAAGCCGTGATACAGCCAATACTGCTGTGAGAAGATATCAATTTTATCTGGAAATGCAGGGGACTCTTCGTGAACCTGAAAGAATTCTTGAGCTTCCAGTTAGAATCATAAAAGAATTTACAGGTATAAAAAAAGAGAGTTTCGATGAAGCAGAGGTATTAGAAGTACTAGAAGCAGAAAATCCTACTGAAATTTTGAAGAGAATAAAAGAAACAAAGGAAGAAGAAAAGTTATCTGATAAGTCTAATTTAAGAGAATTTCTCTTAAAAGAAAAAGAAAGAAAACAAAATCTTATCGATAAATTAGCAGAAGAAATAAAGGAAATAGAAGAAAACTTAAAACAAATTGATGATGAATTATATCGTCAGACGCGTCTGACAGTATAATCAAAAATTTAGTTTGTATTTTTACTTTCAAGGAGGTTTTTTGGAATGAAAAAAAGAAAGATTCAGACTCCTAAAGATCTACATATTAGCTATATGTGTGAGTATATAGATGATTATCACGATATTTGCAAATATGCTAAGGATTTAATACATTCAGGATATAAATCAAAGTCTTTAATAAAGTTATCAGATATAGGCGGAAATAAAGATATCAAAAATTTTGATAAAAATTATAGTGAATTTATAAATGAATTTCATCTGTCAGAAATCACATATGAAAATGCAGGATTAACATTCCTGGAAATTTTGTCAAAAGAATTCATGGAGGACAAAATATCAATAGATGAATATATGGAAAATTTTTATTATTTATATTATATTTCAAATTCAGGATTACAGAGTAAAGATTTTGAAACCAACAAAATCATTAGAATGATTAATGAGGTATATAAAGATTATAATATAGCAGTCATTAGAAAAAATGATCTTAGCTCAAGAGAATATAACGAAGCTGTAAATATTGCCCATAGCAAGTTAAATGAATTATTGAAAAACTTTTTTTAATATAAAATATAAACGGCAGGTGATTAAAATGATACCGATTCTGGATCAAATATATCCTGATTTTATAGGAACAGCAAATGGAAAAACCATCACACTTGATACTTATGGAAGAAGTGTAAAAATAATTTTGGGTTCTGAAGTTTTTACTCCGGAGGAAATAAAATATCTCTCAGATACTCTGGAGTATAATGATCTTGTAAAAATAATTATTTTTAATTCATCAGTTAAAGAGCAAATTTCTAATAATGTTATTTATGTTGACAGTAAGAATGATATTTTAGATAGTAAACTGGCATGTATTGTCGATAGACATAATATAGTACAATATGTCGGCAATAAAATTTCTGACATTGAAAGGGACTGTATGGTAATCCTTTCAGGGTTAGGCTGTACACTAAGTAAACATTGGTAGATAAATTAATATAAATTGCCCGGATAATTTTTTCAGAATTATGTAGCTTTTTCTGAGTTAAAATTAAACCGGGCTTTTATTATAGAGATTATTTAAAAAAATGATTAGGTTTAATAATATAAATTATAGTTAGAGCATTTCTACAGAACATTTCATAAAAGCAGTGAACAGTATTTAGAATTTTTATATATTGTTGTTTAAATTATTGGAAGATACAGGAATTAAGCTGTAATATTAATTTTATTTATGCGGTGTATATCGTATAAAAAAGAAATTTTTTATTATACATGGACATTATAGCATCAAAGTCAAAAATGATTTGAAACTAAAATTATAAACTGAAAGTATTATCTGAGAGTTTTTTTTCTAAAAAAATGTTGTATTAATTGAAAATATATTCTGAAAAGTGATTCAGACTACAGTAGAGAAAAAATTAGAAAAAATGAAAATTAATTTCATAAAATTACTTACTTCAAAGAGCTTTTCACATATATCATAATATAATGTGATTTTTTTATCTGAGAGATCATATTTACTGTTAATCTCATTTTATGCACTTTATAAAATAAAAACACTTATTATAGTGTAAGATTTTTTTACCATTCTCTTCATTTGAAAAATCTTTTCTCCCTGATAAATAAAATATATTTTTTGTAAAATTATCACTCATTAAAACACGACAAATCATTTAATGAAATATAAAATATATTTTCAATATTTTTTTATCTAAAAAATGTTTATAAAATACTTTGTTTTCTACAATAATCGCAGATTATGTGCTATAATATATTAGGAGGTAAACTCCCAGATCTCAAACATATAGAAATTTTAAGGAGACAAAGTGAATAATATAAAATTAGATTTAACAAATTTATTGGATGAAATAATTGCAGGAGGAAAATACAGCAATCTTCAGCTTAACTATTACTTTTCAACTAAAGGTTATAATAAAAAAGAAAAATCGTTCATAACAAATATAATACATACGACATTAAAAAATCTTATTTTTATAGATTATTTAATAGAGAAAAACGCTTCAAACATAAAAAAGAGAAAAATAAAACAATTACTCAGAATCTCTGTTGCACAATTTTTATTAAATAAAGAGAGCGATTATTCAGGAATAGTTTTTGAAGCTGTAGAAACTGCAAAAATTATAAATAAACATCAAACTGGTTTTGTAAATGTAATATTACGAAATATTTTTCAAAAATACGACCAGCTGGTCTCAGAAATTCCGCCGACAAAAAAATATTCTGTGGAACTTTCTTATCCGCAATGGATTATTAACAAAATAGCTTCTGATTACCCAGAAAATTATGTAAGAATACTACAATCTTATAAGACAAAAAGCTATTTATCTTTCAGAATTAACCCAAGAAAATTTTCAAGAGAAGATTTCATTAAGCTGGCCGGAAAGCATGAAAGTAAAATATTATTTGAAATAGAAAATGTATTTTATATGTCTAACTCTGCTTTACTTGATACAAAAGAATTTAAAGAAAACTGTTTTTCTGTGCAGGATGCATCTTCATATCTTGCAGTCAAGGCTCTGGACGTACAGGATGATGACATTGTTCTGGATGCCTGCAGTGCTCCGGGCGGAAAAATGTCTGCAATTCTTCAGGAATACAACCCTGATTTAGTAGTAGCTTCAGATATACATGAACATAAAATAGGAATGCTGAAAGAAATAAAGAAAAAAAATAATTTCACTAATTTAAAAATTGTATTGAATGATGCCAGAGAAATAGGAGAGTTAAACGAGAAATTTGACAAAATTTTACTGGATGTTCCTTGCAGCGGTCTAGGTGTGTTACGAAAAAAGCCTGAAAAAATCTATACACTGGAAAACAGTGATATTAAAAAATTAAAAAAAATACAGAAAGCAATTTTTGACAGTGCATATCATTCACTAAAAGAAAATGGGGTAATTATCTACAGTACATGTACCTTTACCCGTGAAGAGAATACCAACAACATAAAATACTTTACAGAAAAATATCCTGATTTGGTTATTGAAAATGTTATTTTCCCTGATAATGTATTTATTTCTAAAGATGAGTTCGGTGGCAGCTTTATTGATTACAGAAATAAATATCTGGACGGCTTCTACATAGCAAAATTTAGAAAGAAGGGGAAAAATGATATTTGAACTTAATAATGATGTCGAATTTATTTTGGATATTCTGAACAAAAACGGTGAAGGTTATATAGTGGGCGGTTCAGTAAGGGATATACTTCTTGGAGTTTCGCCTAAAGACTATGATTTTACTACAAATATCGCTTATTCGACGTTAAAAGAGCTTTTTAAAGATTATAATCCCAAAGAAATAGGTAAACATTTTGGTATACTGATGATAAAAATAAATGGTATTCATTATGAAATAGCAAAATTTAGAAAAGATATCGGAATACTTAACGGCAGACATCCTGAAAGTGTAAAATTTGTTGATGAAATTGCCGAAGATCTCAAAAGAAGAGATTTTACAATAAATGCTATGGCCTACAGCCGTAAAAACGGACTTATTGATTTATATAACGGAAGCAGTGATATAAAAAATAAACTGATACGCTTTGTTGGAGATCCCGGCCTCAGAATAAAAGAGGACGCATTACGAATATTACGTGCTGTAAGATTTGTTTCTGCTTTAGGATTTGATTTGGAAACAGAGACAAAAAAAGCTATACTTAAAAATAAATTGCAGCTGAAAAAAATTTCAAAAGAGCGTATAAGAGAGGAATTTTCAAAAATCCTGCTTTCAGATTATGTGGATAAAGGACTGCTGCTGATGAAAGAACTGGGAATTCTGGAAATAATAATACCCGAAATTGAAATGCTCTATGAATTTAATCAGAATAATCCTCATCACCATAAGGATGTTTTTGCCCATACCGTGTCAGTAGTAAAAAATACGCAAAAAGATCTTCTTACACGCATCACAGCTCTTTTTCACGACATAGGCAAGCCTAATACGCACTCAATTGATAAAAACGGAATTTCACACTATTACGGGCATGAGAATAACAGTGCAGAGATTGCTTCGGCTGCTCTTAGAAGATTGAAATTTCCGAATGACTTTATTAGAGATGTGGACGTCTTAATTCGAAATCATATGATAATTTTTGAAAAACCGGGAGCTAAAGCAATAAAAAAATTTATTTGCAAAGTAGGAATTGAAAATTTAGATAAAATATTTGATCATTTTTATGCTGATATGAGCTCAAAAAAACCGCCTGTTGATTATTCCTTGATAGATTCTTTAAAATCTAAAGTAGATGAAATCATTGATAAAAACGAAAATATTGAAAAGCAGGACTTAGAGATCAATGGTAATGATATGCTGGCATTAAAAATTCAGCAAAAGCAGATCAGTAAAATTAAAAATGAAATTTATGAAAAAGTTTTGGACGGAAATCTTGAAAATAATAAAAAAGATATTGTAAATTACATTATGAATACAAAAGGAATAAATGAAGAACTTCAGGAAACAAAATCTTCAGGGGCTATTGTCTATAAAGTTGAGGGAAATGAAATCAAGTATCTTCTGATTATGCTTATAAGAGGTAACTGGGGATTTCCTAAAGGGCACTTTGAAGGTGAAGAAACAGAGAAAGAGACTGCAGTGCGTGAAATTTTTGAGGAAACAGGTCTAAATGTAAAATTTCATGATGATTTCCGAGAAACTATACAATATTTTCCCGCACCATTTATATTTAAAACAGTAATATATTTTCTTGCAGAAGCAGTTACAGATAATGTAAAAATTCAGACAGACGAGGTAGCAGAATACAGATGGGCCACTTATGATGAAGCTGCTAAATTAATAACCTACAGACTTCAAAAGAAAATTTTGAAAAAAGCAAATGATATGTTATCAAATGAATTAAAATAAATAGAAAATTCTAAATTGCAAAGGAGGCTGAAAATATGGGAGTTGGTGATTTTTCATTAGATCATATGCCCTATGAGGCACCTATTTTGGGCTATGGAATATTGGTGTTAATATTTGTTTTTCTTACTGTAAATTATTTATCATTCAAACTTATAGGTTTTATGCTGCGGATTGATACAAGAACAGGAAATGATCCTTCAAAGATCGTTTATCTGCTTTCATTTATAGTATCATCTGTACTTACATTCCTGATTATATATCCTATACTGAAAAAAACTGTACTATAAAATACGGAGGTAAAAATGAAATACATCGGCGCTCATGTCAGTGCATCGGGAGGAGTCTCACAGGCACCAATAAATGCTAAAAATATAAATGCCAAAGCTTTCGGACTTTTTGTCAAAAACCAGAAAAGGTGGGAGGCAAAGCCGCTGGAAAGCTCAGAAATCGAAAAATTTAAAAATGAAATAAATGAATTTGGATATAATGCAGAGCATATCCTTCCACATGCCGGATATCTTATTAATCTCGGAAATCCGGAAATCGAAAAAAGAGAAAAATCTTATAATTCCATGATTGATGAAGCCGGCAGATGCGAGCAGCTCGGTCTGACTTTGATTAATGTACATCCGGGAAGTCATTTGAAAGCTATTACCGAAGAAGAATGCATAGAACTCATTGCTGATTCTATCAATAATGTACATGCTGCTACTGATTTTATAAACATTGTTTTGGAAAATACTGCCGGAATGGGAAGCAACATGGGTTATAAATTTGAACATCTGAGAGATATAATATCGCTTGTAAAAGATCAAAGCAGAGTAGGAGTATGTATCGATACCTGTCATGCTTTTGCAGCCGGATATGATTTAAGAACTGAAAAAGCATATAAGAATACTATGGATGCTTTTGAGAGTATAGTAGGCTTTAAGTATCTGAAAGGAATTCATCTGAATGATTCCATGTATGATCTTGGGCTGAAAAAGGACAGGCATGAAAGTCTTTTGAAGGGAAAACTTGGCGAGGAGTGTTTTCGTCTTATTATGAATGATAAAAGACTTGATGACATACCTATAATACTGGAAACTATAGACGACACAATATGGAAAAAAGAGCTAGAATTCTTATACTCTTTAAGTAAAAATTAATTTATGGAGAATACAAAATGTCTGTATTAGCAAAAAAAGGAGAAAAAACTGGAATCACAGTACCTTATGATCAATATTCCAGTATGCTAAAGTACGAAATTCTAGCATTTTTCTCCCAAGTTCTTGATGAAAAAATTTCTTTGAATGATTATGATAATGCTGTAAATATGACTGAATCAGTTTTAAATACAAAGTTTGAACTGCCTTTGCAGTTTAACCGGAGTAATTGTAATAATAGCAATTTTCTTATTGTTAATCAAAAAACAAAATTTAAAAACTTTTTTACATATTTGAAGGAGGAGCTGAACAGCTGTGATTCTTTTTGTTTTATCGTGAGTTTTATAAAATTTTCAGGTATACAGCTTCTTATAAATACACTTGACGAATTAAAAAATAGAGGAATAAAAGGGAAAATAGTCACTTCGGTATATTTGAACATAACAGATCCAAAAGCTCTGAGAAAGCTTGCAGAATATGATAATTTGGAAATAAAGATTTATAACAATACACGGGAGAGTTTTCATACAAAAGCTTATTTATTTCACAGAAAAGAATACAGCTCATGTATTATAGGCTCTTCAAATCTAAGTCAGTCTGCTTTATATTCCGGTGAGGAATGGAATGTACGACTGGTAAAAGATAACTATCTGGAAATTTTTGATCAGTCGTATGAGCAGTTTGAAAAAATATGGGATAGTAATGAAGCAATAGAATTGAATTCAAAATTTATTGATATGTATGAAAATTTCAGAAACAAAAGCGGAAATATTGAAACATTCGATTTTAAAAAAGAAGAAACTGAAAAAGAAATATTTATGCCTAATAAAATGCAGTCAGAGCTTCTTGAGAAATTAAAACTCACAAGAGAATTCGGAAATAAAAAAGGATTGATTGTAGCTGCTACGGGGACTGGTAAAACTTATCTCGCTGCTATGGATATTCTAAAAATGAATCCCAAGTCATTTTTATTTATAGCACACAGGGAAGAGCTTATAAATAATGCTTTTAATGTTTTCTCGAAAATTCTTCCTTATGATAAAAATGAATATGGCTTTCTTACAGGCAGTGAAAAAAATTATAATAAAAGATTTATGTTTTCTACAATTCAATCTTTGTATAAAAATACGGAATATTTTTCAAAAGATGCTTTCGATTACATTATTATAGATGAGTTTCATCATTCAAAAGCTTCCACTTATGAAGCTGTAATCAATTATTTTAATCCTTTTTTTATGTTAGGGCTTACTGCAACACCTGAAAGAATGGACGGGAAAGATATTTTGGAACTGTGTGATTATAATCTGATTGGAGAGATGGGTCTTCGTGAAGCTCTTGAATATGACTTACTCTCTCCTTTTCATTATTTTGGAGTAATTGACGATACTGTGGATTATGAGCAGATCCCTTTTAGTAACGGAAAATATGATGATAAAATACTTGGTGAAAAATTAAGCATACCAAAAAGGGTAGACTTTATTCATAATAAAATAGAGAAAATAGGTTTTGACGGAGACAGGGTAAAATCTATTGCTTTTTGTGCGAATATAAAACACGCAGAGTTCATGAAAGAGCAGTTCAGACTGAAAGGTTATACGACAGAATCAATCACTGCGAAAGACAGTCAGCTGAAAAGAAAAGAAGTAATAAATGCTTTTCAAACAGGGGAAATCGAAATTTTGTGTGTTGTGGATATTTTTAACGAGGGTATTGATATACCTGATGTTAATCTTTTATTATTTCTAAGGCCTACTATGTCATCTACAATATTTATACAGCAGCTGGGACGCGGTCTCAGAAAAGTTAAGAATAAAGATTTTGTAACTATTTTGGATTTTATAGGGAATCATAAAAAGGACTACATAATTACTCAGGCTTTTTCAGAGAATACTCTTAATGAAAAAGACAGACTCCTGAATGAAGTCAGAAATCAATTTTCTGATATTCCCGGAGCATCTTATATTGAGCTTGACAGAATATGCCAGGATAGAATAATATCTAAGATAGAGAATTATAATAGTTTGAGCAGAGACAATATTGTTTCTGAATATCTGGATTTTAAAAATGAAATTGGAAGAGAAATAGACATTATTGATTTTAAAGATAATACAGAATTATTCCTAAGACTGAAAAATAAGTTCGGCTCTTTTGTTAAAACACAAAAATTAATCGAAAAACTGGATTATTATTTTAGTGATGAAGAGGAGAAAATCTTTGAAATTTTAGAAAAAAATCTTAGTATAAATTATCCTTATGAAACACTTATTATCTGGCTTTTGCACAGTCTTGACAGAGTTTCTGTCAGTGATGTCATAGAAAAATTTGAATCTGTATTTTTTGTCAAAATAAATGAAAGAATACAGTATAATCTTATTATAAGAGCAATGAAAGAGCTAAGTGAAAATGATTTATTTATTTTTAATCCGGAAACTAACATAATTTCTTTAAAAAATATTGATTTTACTGCATTTTATAAAAAACGACTGATTGGTCTAATTGAGCTTTTTATTTTGAAATTTAAAAAAGAAATTGATATAAATGAATTCAATAATAACATCCTAGTAAAATACAAAGAGTATTCCAGAGTAGAACTGCAGATACTGCTTGATTCTAATGCACAAAAAGGATCATGGCGTGCCGGTTACTCAGTGTCTAGAGAACATGTATGTCTGTTTATTACACTAAATAAATCTCTTGTACAGAAGGAAGAGCTGAAGTATGATAATTATTTTCACAGACAGGACATTGTTCAGTGGATAAGTCAGAGCAAAACAAGGCATGATTCTAAAATAGGACAGATGTATGTAAAACATAAAGAGATGAATATGAAAGTTCATATTTTTATACGAAAGGAACCTGTTTTGGAAAACGGGACAGCGGCACCTTTTACATATCTGGGAGAGTCTGAATATTTCAGCAGTCATGGTGACAAGCCTATGTATATGTTATGGAAGCTTCATTATCCCGTTCCAAACGAGCTGTTTATTGATTTTACAGTTTGATAAAGTATTTTTAAGAATTAAAGGAGTCAACAAATGTTAAACACTATTGTCAATTCAGTAGGAATTATTGCCTTTGCCTGTTCGGGAGTTTTCAAGGGTTTAAAGTATAATTTTGATATTTTTGGTATCACTGTTTTAGGAATCATTACCGCCTGCGGAGGCGGAATCATCAGAGATATTTTACTCAACAGAATGCCTGTAGCTATTGCCAAACCACATGATGTATATCTTGCAATTTTTACTTCGTTTATAATATATTTTACTGTAAAAATTCAGGAAAAGCGTCTAAATATGAAAACTATAGATAATTCAAAAATATTTATGAGACTGGTAAAGCTTTCAGATGCACTTGGTCTGGCATTATTTACTATTATTGGTGCCAGTATTGCTGTCAAAAGCGGTCTTGGAATACTTAGTGTCGCCGTTATGGCGACTATTACAGGGGTCGGAGGCGGAATTATCAGAGACCTTCTTGTAAATGAAATCCCGTTTGTCCTGAAAGAAGATATTTATGCTACATTATCTTTTGCAGGGGGCATTATATATTATATCTGTATTGTTAAAATGGGAATTGCCTATAATACAGTTGTCCCATTTTTATTTATAATTTTACTTTTTGTAAGACTTGTGGCTATAAAATATAAATTAAGTCTTCATTTTTCAAATTCAAAGAACGGAGAGAATAAAGAATGATTGCATCTATTATAGATATCGGTACTAATTCTTGCAGATTAATGATTGCAGACAGTAAAAACAATACTGTAAATCCACTTATTAAAAAAGTCGAATTTACCAGACTCGGAGAAGGGGTAAATAAGACAAAAATGCTGGCTACAGAAGCTGTTAACCGGACATTAAAGGTCTTAAAAGAATATAAAAAAATCAGTGATTCCTATAATTCTGAAAAAATATTAGCCTTTGCTACAAGTGCAGTTAGAGATTCTTCAAACAGAGAAGAATTTTTGGAACTTGTAAAAAGAGAATGCGGGATTATAATAAACTGTATCAGCGGAATTGAAGAAGGAAAGGCTGCTTTTGTGGGCGGAACCAGCTTTCTTGATTCTCATTATTCAAAAGTTCTTCTTGTTGATATCGGCGGCGGCAGTACTGAATTTTCATACGGAGCTCCTAAAAAAATTCCCAAACATGTAAAAAGCTTTGATTTGGGAGCTGTAAGATTCAAAGAAATGCTTGAAGAGGGGACTACTTATCAGGAATTAGAAAATCATATTAATAATGAACTGTCTAAAATTGATTTTATTACCAGTGATTTTGAGCTGCTTGGAGTAGCTGCATCAATTACAGGTCAGATTGCCCTGTATTATGATGAGCCCTATGATCCAGCAAAATCTCATAATAAAAAACTTACTCTTGATATGATAAGAGATAATTTTCACAAACTAAGTAAAATGTCTGTGGAAGAGATCATGAAGCTTCCTTCTATAAATGCCAAAAGAGCTGATGTAATAACTTCCGGAACTTTTTTACTTTTAAAAATACTGGAATATTTTAATAAGGAGTATATACTTACTTCTGAAATTGATCTTCTGGAGGGACATTTCATATTGAATATCTTAAATTAGAACTTAATCAAATTCGCACTGTGCGAATAAAGAAATTTAAAAAAACAAACTTGTTAAATATTTATAAATAATATATAATTAAAGTAATTGTTTATAATAAAAAATAATCGAGGTGTTATGCAGGAAAAAATACGTTACACCAAAACTGGAAAAAAGGTTGGTGTTTTTGAATTTGAAGGAAGATTACACGAGAAGATTTTGCTGACAAAAGAACAATATGCCGAGCATATTCAAAAAAAACATCCGGAAATAACTTTGGAGATAATAGAAAATACACTAAAAAATCCGGATATTGTTACTAAAAAATCAAGATCAAAGAAAGAGCATTTTTATCAGAAAAAAATAGATAATATCAATTTCTTTGTTGTAGTGTCTTTTTATAAAAATATCAAAAAAATAAGATTTATTCTTACGGCATATTCTGTTAACAATAATGAGTATTTAAAGGACAAAAATATATATTATGTTTACAAAAGAAAATTAGACTGATGGAGGTAGAAATGAAAATAGCAATTGGTAATGACCATGCAGGTGTTGATCTTAAAGAAAAAGTAGCAGATTTTTTAAAAGGTAAAGGATACGAGGTCGAAAATGTGGGAACAGATACTAAAGAATCTGTAGATTATCCTGATATTGCAAGAAAAGTAGCTAAACTTGTCAATGATAAAGAGTGTGAATTTGGTATAGTTATATGCGGTACCGGTATAGGAATATCAATTGCTGCCAATAAAGTACCAGGGATAAGATGTGCATTGTGCCATAATTCGTTTACTGCGAAATTAAGCAGACTTCATAATAATTCTAATGTTTTATCTTTAGGTGCGAGAGTAATCGGAGATGAGCTGGCACTCGATATTGTAGATGCGTATCTGACTACAGACTTTGAAGGCGGAAGACATGCCAGAAGAGTAGATAAGATAGAAGAATGCTAAAATTTTGAAAAAGGAGAAAATAATGTCTACTATATTTAAAAAAATTATAGATAAAGAAATACCGGCAAATATCGTATATGAAGATAATGATTTCGTTGCTTTCAGAGATATTAACCCTCAGGCAAAGGTACACATTCTTGTTATTCCGAAGAAAGAAATAGTTAATCTTAATGAAGCTTCAGATGAAGATGCTCTTATGCTCGGAAAGCTTCAGATATTAATCGCCAAAATTGCCAAAGATGAAGGAATAGCTGACGATGGTTACAGAGTTATACTAAATGTGAATAAAGACGGTGGCCAGGAGGTTTTTCACATTCATTATCATATACTTGGCGGTGAAAAAATCGGAGTTTTAAATTCAAATAAATGATTTTTACGACCAGTCGGTCTAAATTAGCAAGGAGTAAAAGTGAAAACTACAATAGCAAGTCCTGACAATAAATTCTATAAGATATTAAGAAAACTGGACAAGAAAAAATACAGAGATAAAAATAATATTTTCAAAGCTGAAGGTGAGAAATTTCTCAAGGAAAAGATAAATTTCACAAAAATAATAATAAAAGAATCGAAATATGAATATCTTGAAAATAAGTATAAAATTACACAATTTAATAATCTGACAATTTTAAAAGATGATCTTTTTGATGAAATTTCAGAACAGGAAAACAGTCAGGGTGTTATTGTTTTATATTCTAAACTGCTTACTTCAATTGAGGAAATAGACGGAGATGTTGTTATTCTGGATGATGTACAGGATCCCGGAAATATCGGAACTATCATTCGTACTATGGAAGCTTCAGGTTTCAAAAATCTGATACTTACCAAAGGAAGTGTCGATGTATATAACCCTAAGACAGTCAGGGCAACTATGGGCGGTATATTTAAATCAAATATTATATATGAAACACCGGAAAGAATAACAGAATTCCTAAAGGATAATAATTATCAGGTTATTTCTACATTACTTGATAAGAATTCTATTGATTACCGTGATGTGGAGTTAAAAGAAAAAAATGCCTACATATTTGGAAATGAAGGACACGGTATTTCTGATATTTTTATAGAAAGTACTGATATAAAGGCTATTATTCCTATTTATGGTGATGTAGATTCCCTAAACGTAAGTGTTGCATCTGGAATATTTTTATATAAAATGAGAGAAAAAATAGAAAATAAATAAAGCACAAAACATTTAATCACAGCTTTGGCTCTGCTACGGAAATTTATGGAGGAAAATATGGCAAGACGTATAGATAATCAATTTTTAGAAAATTTTAAAAGAAATACTGGTCTTATGACCGTTTTTACAGAAAAGAAAGATAAACTTGATACTTTTATAAAAATTATGTGTGATGAATTTGAAACATCTGTTTTAAAAAGCGGAACATTTTGTGTTAATTTTGTAAATAACTTTGGGGTTAACAATTCTGAGAATTCCAG
The DNA here is from genome assembly GCF_000024405.1 of Sebaldella termitidis ATCC 33386. Taxonomy (NCBI): domain Bacteria; kingdom Fusobacteriati; phylum Fusobacteriota; class Fusobacteriia; order Fusobacteriales; family Leptotrichiaceae; genus Sebaldella; species Sebaldella termitidis. The sequence goes on from NC_013517.1 coordinate 2,349,733, forward strand.
AAAAATTCATTTAAGTAACTTATTGTTTTTAGAAAAAAGAATAGTTAATTTAAAGGAAGAATTTCTGAATGTAAAAAATTCCGGAATGGTAAAAGACAAAGATTCCATTTCTATACTAAATAAAATCCTGGAGGATCTGGAGCTTTTGGAAAAATTCACTGAAGATAAAGCAAAAGAAACAGAAATAATAATTGAAATTGAAAAAAATAATGTAGTTATCAGCAATATAATTGAAGATAAATATGAAAAATTTTCCGAGAAAATCGTCGAACTGGAAACTGAAAATAAGAGACTGATGTATAAGCAGAAGGAATATTTCTATATTATTCTTATTTTACTTTTTTTCATTGGTGTTCTTGCAATAATAGGATTTTTTATATAATAATTTTATAAAAGGAGATACATATGAAAAAATGTTTTTTTATTATCTTATTATTATTATTAACAGCTTCATGTGCACAGTCGAAGTTAGACTGCCGTGGAAAAGATCCCAGATGTACAGATGAGACAGGATTTGATCTGATTGATATAGATTTTTTTTGATATGGAAACGTGTCTTATAGAAAAGAAAAGACACGTTTTGTATTTATAACTAATATAGGTAGAGAATTAGTTATTATATTTTACTTTTTAGTTACGTCCGATAATATATGTTATGTATATTTTTCGAAAAAATAAATACTGTTTATAAAATTGTAATAAAAAATGACCTTTTAATTTAGGTCATTTTATTTATTTTTTCTTTACTACTTCTCCATCTTTATAATAACTATTTTTATCTTCAGCATTATAATTTATTCCTTCTAAAGTTTGATTTCCATAATAACTTATGAATGTATTTAAATCAGCTTCCTTTATTTTAATTCTACCACTATAAACATTATTTTTATCTCTACTATATGGAAAATCCATAGTTTTAAAAGTTTGCAAATCAGCTTCTTTAATTTTAGCTTTCATATAATAAACATTTCTTTTATCTTTCCCATACATAGTTTCTATAACCTCAAAAGTTTGCGGATCAACTTTTTCTACATAATAATCTGGAACAAAATACACACGTTTTTTATCTTTTGCATACCCACCACCTAAACATGTAAAAGTTGAACTATCAACATCTTTTTCTAATACAATTATATTATAATGATCCTTAAACATGTCTTCATTAGTTTTACATTTAAAAACTTCTATTTTTTGATCACAACTACTAAATAATATACTTAACAATACAAATAATATTACTTTCTTCATTTAATAACTCCTTTTTATTTTTGTTCTTATATTTTAACCATAATGTATACTTTTTGTCAAATTCTACTCCATATAAAAAATGACCACAAAATTTTCGTTTTAAGATCGTTCTTTTTTATATTTGAATTTCTTATATACCTATTTCTTTTTTACCATTTTACCAACTTGATAATAATTGTTTTTATCTTCTGCATCAAATGTAAAATTATTTTCTATTATTTTAAAACTTTTTACATCTGCTTCTTTTAATATTATATCCTTACAATAAACTGTATCTTTGTCTTTTGAATAATGACTATCTAATATTTCAAAGCTAGATATATCAATATTTTCTATTTTTTTATATTTATTAAAATTTTCTTGATAATAAATGCCATTTTTATCCATTATATAAAATGGAAAACTAAAATTTTTAAACGTATTTGAATCTATTTCATCTATTTTTTCACCCATGTAATAAACATAATTTTTATCTTTCCCATAATATATGTCTATTTCCTCAAAACTATTATAATCTGCATCTTTTACTTCTATTTCCCTATAATAAATTTTGTAATTTTTTTGTTCATATGCTTTAATAAGCATTGACTTTTTTATTTTAGGTTCTATCTTAAGATAAGCAATAAAAATTACACCAAATAATATACTTAAAAATATTAATAACTTTAATTTTTTCATTAATAACTCCTTTTTATTTTTGTTCTTATATTTTAACTATAATGTATACTTTTTGTCAAATTTATATCTTCCTGTAAAAAATGACCTCCATACTTTGATTTTAAGGTCGTTCTTTTTTTATTTTTGAATTCTTACATGCTCGTTTCTTTTTCTGCTGCTACAGAACAAAATTCTTTATAATTCTCTTCTATTATATTCCAATATAGAAAAAAAGAACCATTACCCCTTTCTTCACAAAACTACCTTGAATTATCACCTTGTTCTTTTCTTATGAGGCATAACGCCTCATGAAGGAGTTCATGTCTTTTTCTTTTTAATATCCCATACCTTCTATATCTCTCAAAGATTGTTTTGACTCAGCATAACCATTTTCAAAAGCCTTTTTATAATATTCTTTAGCTTGTATATAATCTCCTTTTTTCTCATTTATAACTCCCAAGTTATGAAGAACAACTCCTAATTCATGTAATGTTTCAATTTTATTATTTTCTTCTATTAATTTGTAATATTGCTCTGCTAAATCATATTTTTTTAATTCTATATACAAATTGCCTAAATTAAAATATGCTTCTCGATTATTGTTATCTATTGCCATTTTCCAATATTTTTCTGCTAATTCATATTTCTCTTGTTTTGCATATAGTGAACCTAAGTAATTCATTGCTGTATTATTTTTATTTTTCTCAACTGCTTTTAAAAAATATTCTTCTGCTTTTTTAAAATCTCCTTTTTCATAATATTGTTCTCCTTTTTCTCCAGTGGACATCTTTGAACAAGATATTAATAGACACCAAAATATTAAAATAATCAAATAAATTTTTTTCATATATTCCTCCTAAATTTTTTATTATATTTCTATCATGCTTGTTTCTCATTCTGTAGCTACAGAATAAAATTTTACATAATCTGTCTTAATTTCTCTGTTTTCTTATTGTTTCATTAAAACAACTCTTTACTATAAAATTTTATATTTTCCTTATTACAACACAGCATAATAAAAAGAGCTATTAAGCTCTTTTCTATTTAGATCAAATGTATAAGCTTTTATTTCTCTATACATTTATATACTTCATCTTGATATAACTTAATCCGCTTAGTATTCTTTGGATTGTAAAAATCATATATTGTATATACTGTTCCTGTTGAAACTTTTATTGCTAGAACATCTAATATATTGCCGTTCTCATCAAAAATTGTTGTCTCATAGACATTATTCCCTTTATATTCCGGTTCTAAATAACTATGATATTCTTCTATTATTGTAGCACTTTCAATAAGCTTTTTAACCTTCAGTTCACATTTTGAATAACTTATGATATTAATTAATACTAATAATAAAAATACTTTTTTCATGTTTAAATCTCCTTTTTTATTAAATAAAACCAAATATTAATTTTATTCTTTCTTACTATAATAAGAATATCATAATTCACATAAAAGTACAATGATATTCTTTAATAAGATATCTTTTTCCTTATTTAGTCAAATTTATCTTTAATGGCCCCCATATTTCAATTTTAAGGTCATTCTTTTTTTATATTTGAATCTTACATGTCAGTTTCTTTTTCTGCTTCTACAGGATGAAATTCTTCGTAATTCTCTTCTATTATACTCTTATTTGAATTGAAAAAAAAGAGCCTTCATGTTCTTTTTTCATATTATCACCATGTTCTCTTTTTTTACCTGTTTATTCAAACATATTTAACATTTCCTCAAATTTCTTTTGTGATTCTGTAATTAATTTTTCTTTTTCTGAAAATGTTTTATCAAATTTTTCTTTTTCTGATTCATCATAATGAAATGCATTATCCTGAAAAAATTTTCCATGAATTCCTTTTAGAGCATTCTCCTGTAATTCTAAAACTTGTAATGCTTTCATATAAGTACCTTCTGGCGTACATATATTATAATTCTTACCACTTTTAAACCCATATTTACTGTAATAATCTGGATATCCATAAATTATAATTGCTTTATAGGATAAATCCCTAGCTTTTTTTATAGAATATTCTATTAACTTTCTGCCTATTCCTTTATTTTGAAATTCTGGCAGAATACTTACCGGTCCAAATGTTATTACTTCATGCTTTTGGTTAAATTCATCTTCAATATAAGAAAGCGTATAAATTATGCTTCCTACTATCTTATCTTGATGAACAGCAACTAAATCTAAATGTTTTATGAAATTTTTACTTTTTCTCAGATTGTGTACTATAAAATGTTCATCAGCTCCGGGGACATATAAATTCCAAAAAGCTTCTCTTGTTAGTTCTTCTACTTCCCTATAATCTTTTTCTGTCTCATTTTTAATTTGAATTTCCATATTATTTCCTTTCTAATAACGTATAATCGATAATATTTCTCTTCTATATTTATATACTTTTGCTAGTGATAAAAAACAACCTTCATATTTTGATTTTAAGGTTGTTCTTTTTTTTATTTATCTTGTTACTCCAGAATAAAATTTCTACATTTGTCTAAATACCAATGCTCTCAATATACAATCAGCTATACCCAAAAAGCCCAATTTACACCAAATCTATCTTCAAACCTTACAGTACATGGACTGTAATCTGTAAATTGTATTGGATTAATTGTAATACTTTCAAATTCCATTTTTGAATAAGCACTTTTTAACTCATCTTCATTTTCAAACTGGAGGCATAACTGATATCCTCCGGACTTAGAAATGCCGTCATTATTACCAAAATCATTAAGCATAAGCAGCTCACCATGAATTATCATTTCTGCATGAATAATAAGACCTGAATCAGAGTCTTCAATGAGTGTTTTAACTTCTGCATACAGTGCATCCTTATACAGCTCTATCGCCTCTTTACAATTTCCATTAAAATATATGTGCGTTATCAGCATTCCAATCTCCTCTGAATTTAATATTGCTCTACTAAGCTAACTATTATTATAAGCACTTTAGCCGCGAAGTAAGATTTTAGCTGTTAGTCGAACACTTCCAATAACTTAATTATAGCATACAATATAAAGACAGCCCTATCTTTTTATTCTTGAATTTATAGTTTCCGGGCTTTTTAATATTAATTTTTTTAAAAAAATATATATTATATTTTAATTCTTCTGTTTCTTTTTTAATACTTTTTCTTGATAATAATAATTATTGTCATCTTCTGCCTCATAGTAAAAACCATCTTTATCTAATGTTTCGTTATATGCTTTAAATGTATGCGGATTAGATCCGGGTAATTTATATTTTAAGTAATATACGCTATTTTTATCTCTAGAATACAAACCATTTACAATTTCAAAAGTCTTTGCATCTGCATTTATTAATTTTTCATCTATAAAATAAACATTATTATCATCTTTTCCATAAATACCATCCAGTACTTCAAAAGTTTTTACCTCTAAATCCTCCAGCTTAGTACCAGATGAATATACATTATTCTTATCTTTAGCAAAAAATGTGCTCATTGGGATAAAACTTTCTATATCAGCACCAAGTACTTTTTGTCTTCCGGAATAAACATTATTTTTGTCTTTTCCATACCCATACGCCATATATTCAAAAGTTTTTATGTCAGCATCTTCTATAATATTATCCATATAATATACATAGTTTTTATCTTTACTGTACATATTAACCAAAACTTCAAATGTTTCAGGGTCTGCTCCTTTTATTTCATGAGAACCATTCTCTACATAGTATATTTTTTCATTTATAATTTCGTAGATTACATACTCTTCACTAAATTTTTGAGAAGAACACGCTAACGACGAACTTCCTAACATTGTAAGTCCAAATATGCAGTATATTAATTTCTTCATTTAATAACTCCTTTTTTGTTTTTATTCTTACATTAAATCATATATTATACTACTTCGTCAAATTTCTATCTAATAAAAAAATACTCCTTATATTTTTATTTTAAGATCATTTTCTTTTACACTTGAGTATTCTTATCCTTTTTGTTATAATGTTTTATATTAAATTCAGCTGCTACTCTTAACTCAAATATTTTCTCTGGAGGCTTACATATGAAATATATTTATTTTTTTATCTTTCTGTTTTCATTTTCAGATTATGTGTATTCTAAACCTATTGCAGGTTATAATACGTCTAAATTAACTCCGTTGCCTCCATTAATAGATAAAAACAATCCTGTGGTTAAATTTTGTGAAACAAACGGAGGAACTTTTATTCCTGAAAAGCTTGATAAATGTTTACTTCCAAATAATATTAAATTTTATGCTTGGACTTATTGGGAAAATGGTATAGATAAATGGACTGAGGAAGATTTTCAATTTTATAAAGATAATTACTACAAACATTATCTCGAAACTTATGGAAAAATTTATGAACGTGACAAAATAGATTACTAATAAAAAATGACCACGAAATTTCGATTTTAAGGTTATTTTTTATTTTTCTATATACTATTCTTCTGATGTTTAGTAATCTGTTCCTCTGGTTTAAGCATCTTACCTGTACTTTTTCTGATAGTTTTGCTATAATTTCCTTACTATATGTGTGAATTGAAAGGAATGATTAATATGAAATTTATACTTCCTATTATTGTTGTAAAAGATATTCAAAAATCAAAGAAATTTTATGAAGAGGTTCTTAGACAAAACATCACTTTAGATTTAGGTTCTAACATAACTTTTAGTGATAAATTTGCTATTCAAGCTGATTATGCTGATTTAGTCGATGCAGATAATTTCCATATTTCTTTTAATTCTAATGATCATGAGCTTTATTTTGAAGAAAATGACTTTGACGAGCTTCTAAAACATTTGGAAAAATTTTCTGATATTCATTTTATTCATAAAACGAAAACATATCCTTGGCTTCAAAGAGTTATACGTTTTTATGATCCGGATTTTCATATTATTGAAATTGGAGAAAGTATGGATACTATTTTTAAAAATCTCTATAATCTTGGAATGACTATTGATGAAATATCTGAAAAAACTTGTCATCCTATTGAATATATAAAAAAATCTTTAGATTTATAAAGCTATAAAAATGACCCAAAATTTTCATTTAAGGTCATTTTTTATAATTTTCTGCTAATTCTATATTGTATAAAATTTCCTCCCTGCAGCTTCTGTTATAACTGCATATTAACTTTTATATTTCTGTTTCCAGCTCTAAACATCCATGATACACCTCTGAATAGGAGATTTTTAACCTGACCATTTCCTTTTGAAATTCCCTGATATTAATACCTGTATTTATCAATGAATTCCGTAAAATTATTTTTTCATCTTCAGAATTTATATTAGAAGCTATTAAATTGCTGTACTCTTTTAAATAGAATAATCCTTCTTTTGCTCTATCCGCCGGAAGATGCTTTTTTATTAATTCCTTCACTTCTGCTTCTTTTTCCATAAAATATCACCTTTCTTCTATTTACCTTTTGTGCCATTATAACATCTCTGATTTATTTCTTCAATAAATCCTATTATATTTAACTAATTTTTTCTGCTCCTGCAAAATAAATTTTTATATTATTTTACATAAAAAGAACCTGATTATTAGACAGGTTCTATAAAATTATCATATTATATCATATATTTTTTTCTAATTTTGTCTTTATTATCGATAAAATCAGTTATTTTTATTTCTGTGATTTCTAGTTTTTCATTTATAGTTTTATAAATGACTTTTTCAAGTTTTATCCCTTTTTTCTTATACCAATTTTCTCCGAAAATAATACGTAATTTTAAAATTTTAAAATATTCCTCTACATTAAATTTATCTGCTTTCTTTTTCTTTTTTTGAAATTTTGAAAGTTTTCCATTAATATCTGAATATATTTTTCTAATTTCCTCAAAATTTCCATCATAAAAAATTGGTTCCAGATCATCAAATTTCGAATTTTCAAATATTTTCAATAAATTCAATAATATTTTTTTAGATACCATCGCACCTCCTAAAATACAAACTTTTAATTTGGATTATTTACTGGACAGGTCTGAAATGAATATAGAATTGCTATGTCATGATATGTTATAAATGAACTCTAATATAACATATATTTTTTTATTAGTCAAATAAAAATGACCTCGAAATTTCTATTCTAAGGCTATTTTTTTATATTTAGATTCCCATAACCAGCTTTTACAGATTATTTCTTATTTACTATATTTCCGCGGTAATAATAGTAATTTTTATCTTCTGCATCATAAATTATTCTATTAATTTCTTTATTGCTTTCATGAGTTATAAAAGTCTGAACATCTATATTATTTAGTCTGGATAAATAATAAATTACGGTTTTTCTTTCCTTTATTTGTCCCCGGGGAATATAAATACCATTTTTATCTTTAGAATACAAACCGTTCAATAGCTCAAAACTATTTAGATCAATTAAATATTGTATGTCCCCGTTATAATAAATATAATTACTGTCTTTATAATAACTGCCGCTTATTTTCTCATAACTTTTAAAATCCGGCTCTATTCTTTTTGTTTCCCCTAATTTAGTACTGCCACTGAAAATAATTGTACTTAACAAAATAAATATTACTTTTTTCATTAAAAAAACTCCTTTTCATTTTAATTTATTTTAACTATATTCTATTCCCTAGAAAAATTTGAATTTTTTCATAATATTCCTTTTATATAATATAATATTTATGTGAAATATATGTGAACACTTGAATATTTTTTCTTAAACAAATAAAAAACGACCTTAAAATTTAAATTTCGAGGTCGTTTTTTTTTATTTAAATTTATTTATAAACTACTCTGAACGGTCCGGCTATACTATTAAATAACAGATCACCGTCAGGGAAGAATTCAATGGTTGCATATGCTCCATTTCCAAAGTTATCTTTCCCAAATATAGTTCTATGAACTGTTTTTCCTGTATTCCAATCCATTCCTGTTATTTCCCATCCGTCCTTATCTGTATACCCATTTACAAATACTATGTTAGAAACTCTGCTCATTGACGGAACCATACTTATAGATGATACATCTGCTCTGGTCCATACTGATTTCCAAGCATTTGCCTTAGGATCCCATTCCACTCTTTCTACACCTGTAGGAGGCTTTATTACAGGTCCTAAAGCTATTACCCCTACCATTCTGTCTTTAGGAGCTTCATTAACAATATTATTAACTACAAATGCCCCGTAACCATTTACTACCACAGACTGTTCACTTTGAATCCATTTAGTATCTGCAGGAAGTCCGGCAGTAATAGGCATCTGCCCGGCTATACGATTTGATTTAGTTCCTTCCTGTTGTTTAAAATCAGCTGGTATTTCATCTCTCCAAAATGCTACTATATTCATTCTGTCAGCTCCGTCAGTTATAACAACAAGCTTATCTTCATCATTTCCAAATCCCATAAGTGTCGGTGTAGAACCAGTTCCTGTTCCGAATTTTACTGAAGGAGGCTGCTGTCCTGTATCATATTCTGTTTTCCATGCACCGTCTTTTTCATCTTCTGATAATTTCTCTCCTGTCCACACTACTTTTCTCATAAATTTATTTGAAGCTACGTAAATTCCGCTTTTCTCATCTACAGCTATTGAATTTGAAATACTTTCATCTGTTCCGAATTTTATAATAGAAGGGGTATTCTTAAATTCACGGTCTACGACTGCTATTGCATTATTAGCCAGAATTATAAGATTTCCGTCATATGTCAGGCTTAATCCTGTTAAAATTGACTTTTCCCCAAAAATTTTCTTTGTATCAAATTTTCTTATTTCCTGTATTCCTTTAGTCGGATCATTTTTATCTATAAGAGCAAATGCCTGTATAAAAGTTCCATAGTTAGTATATAATGTATTATCCGAATCCACTAAGCTGTATGTAGCACTTGGTGCAAGTGCTACTGCATCAGTACTTTCCAAACTGATATATTTACCCTTTGCAGCTTTTTCTATATCTTCTACACTTTTGAAATCATTTCTCAATACTTCTTCATGTATTTCTTTAGTTATAATTTTTTCGTACGGCAGATCAATTCTTGCTACCTCTTTAAATTCTTTATTTGCTACATTTATGTATGAAGGTCCGCGTCCTGATACACCCCACATGTAATCCGGTGATGTAGATGCAAGAGTCATTATATTTATCGGATTACCCGTTACCTCTTTTTCCTGTTTTAGATCAATATGAAAATCTCCGGTTTTTACAGCATAAGGAAATGCATCTGACTGACTTGAGTCAAAATGCGTTATCGCATAAGTAGGCGCTGCTAAATATGGATTTTCCGCTGGTTTAGATATTTCGGCAGTTTGTTCAGTTTTAACTTCCTGTGTTACTTCTGTTTTCTCTGCTGCTGTTTCTTTTTGTTCAGTTTTTCCGCATGAAACAAGGAATAAAGCTCCTAAGATAAACAAAAAAGCTTTCTGTTTTTTTCTCATGAATCCACCTCTCTCTAAAATTTATATTTTACCATATACTTCATACCTAATGTATATCATAACTATCTTTGTTGTAACTTATTTTATTATTATTTTATTATTATCATCAAACCATCCTATTTTCAGCATAAAAAGATAAAATTAAGTGAAAAATTAAACATAAAGTTTTTTTCTTTCGCAATTTCCTTTTATTATTCAGACAATAATTTGGTTTTCAAAAATCATATAAAAAAGACACTAAAAATAAAGTGTCTTAATTTAATAATATATTTGAATCTGGTTTTCAAAAATTCTGTCTTTAATATAATTAATCCATAAAAAAATCTTTATTTTTTAGTGATACATAATCTTTATACCAATTTATCTTTATATTTTTAAAATCTTTTTTCAGTTCTTCTATATCATCATATTTTAGTTTTACTTCATAACCGTTAAGAAGCAGTAAAATTATGTTTTTATTCTCTATGTTTTCTGTCACCAGCATTATATTCTCGGTTGGAACTATTCTCAAACCTTTTTTATCATTTATTTCCAATAACATATATTAACCTCCGTTTCCATTCGATACTCTCTACTCTCTTACTATATACTGTTATATACTATTTCATACTTTATACCTTCCGGATCTTTAAAGAAAAGAGCATAGTAATTCTCTCCATGTTCAGGAAAAATTCTGGGAGCATGGACTATTTCCGCTCCGATATCCTTGATCTTTAGATACAGTTCATCTACTTCTGTGCGGGATTTTGCCCTAAAAGCAAGGTGATGCAATGCTCCCGGCTTTCTTCGGTGTATCGTATTATCTGTAAAAGCTGTTCTGGGTGAGCATATTCCAAAATCATACTGCGGAGAAAGATACTCTACGACATAAAGATCATGCTCTTCTATTACAGCGCTGACCTTCTTTTCAAGATCAAACCCCAAAATAGGCATCAGTTTATCGTAAAATGGTTCCGCTATACTCATATCCTTTACCGTTACCTGAATATGATCAATTGATAACATAAAATTCCCTCCTGTCTTTGAATCTTTTCATCTGTGAAAGCATTATTATAAAAATCATAGCATATTAATCTTTCTTATACAAGAATGATTATTCAGTACTGTCATTATTTATTATTATTTTATGTTTTATATTTACCAGTATTTCACCGCCATATGATATAATAACAATATAAATACATGCGAAAGGAAGTTAATAATGAAAATTTTTGAATTATTGAACTGTAAAAATAAATTTAAAATGTTAATTTTTACTGCACTTCCATTTTGGTTTTTCTCATTTTTATACTATTTTTCTAATATCAGAACTATTTTTTTTAAGACTGCTATTTTTATTTTTATTATTTCTGTTATTTTATTAAGTAAATTTCTGCTTTTCTTAATTAATAAATATCTGAATTATAAAATTATAAAATTCATACTTTACTTATTTTCTTTTTCTATTTCCGGTTTACTTATTCTGATATTATTATTTTTATTTATAAATCCGGTCAAAAATACCATTTATACTTCTCCTGACGGAAAGAATAAAATTATTGTCCTTACCAGTTATATTTTTGATCAGATTTATGATATAGAAGCCAAACCTGCTATAAATAATTTTCTATACAGAGATAATAACACATCTTTGATGAGTATTCGTCATGAGGATACTGGAACCCCGCCTGTCTGTGTAAAATGGGCTGATAACGGCAAAACAGCTTATGTCAATACGTGCAAGCCTTCTAATCCGGAATATGATACAGAAATCATCATAAATTTTTAATTTTTATAAAAATGATCTTGAAATAAAAAATTAAGATCATTTTTTTATTATTCAGTATTTTCTCTCTGGTACAAAATATTTCTATATGCTATAATAACACATCATTGTCAGGATGAAAAATGTTCAAAAAATGATTTCATCCACTTTATATTAAGAACACAAATAAGTTTATTCATATATAAAAAAATTAAGAAAGGAGGATTTATATGGATTTTATAACTAAATTTATTATTCCTAATATTGCTTATATATTAGTTTTTGTAAGTATTTGTTATATAGTGACATTCATATACATGATTGTCACTAAAAAATCTTTTACGTATAAGTTAAAAAATCTTGTAGCTTTTGTAATTATTCTTGGTATTGGTATTTATTGTCTGGTTACAGGCAATGACATTACGGCTTTTATACACTAATATAAAAAGACTCTGCGAAATCGATCCGGAGTCTTTTTATATTATTATTTCTTTTTTATTTTTACTGCTGCTTTTTTTATTAATTTCTGAAACTCAAAATCTTCCTGAAATTCCTTAAAAGAAAGTTTGAAAAGCTTGAGAATCTCTGATAATTTTAATGTTGTAATAAATAGTTCAGTTAAGAACACAGATAAAGAGAATTCCACTATAACTTTTATAAAAAAAGCAGAATCCCTCAGTAAATATACAAATGTCCCTAATATTATCACAAAAAAACTCTGGGCAAGAATTTTTTCCCTGTTTTTATGATTTATATTTAGAATTATTACAATAAATGAAATATACAATACTGCTAGTTTATAAACATGTTCATTATTTTCTTTATTTAAAATAAATATCATATTTGCCATTATTATGAATCTCAGTATTATTTTAAACAAGATATCTGATAGCTTATAAATCATCATTTCTACCTCCTGCATTATATAATCCATTTTATCAAATATAAATTCATTTGTATATGGAAAAGAAAACAGTTTTTGTGTTTTATCTAAAAAAAGAAACCTGAACATCTCAGATTTCTTTATTTTTATTAAAAATTGAAAGCATAACCCAGACCTAATGTTAATCTGTGTACGTTTAGATTGTGTTCCTGTCTTGTACCGTCACCGTTATCAATTTTAGCTTTTGCGTAATTTGCCTGATACATAAGGTCTACCGTAAATCCGCTTATCTGTACTCCTCCGCCAATTCCGTAATATAATCCGTTTGTTATATCTGTATCATAAGATTTTGAAGCGTAGGTATGAGTGTATTCATCATAATCATCATCATACCAGTCATAAACATACTGTGTTACTGTATCACTTAGAGTAAGATCATTTTCATGAATATTGAACGAATAACCAATATTTGCTTTTACATATGGTTTTATATCCTTATTCGGGGTATCAAACTCATATTTTGCAGTCAGATAAATCGGTACACTGTTATAGTAAACCTGATCTTCATATCCGTAGGTATGTTCATAATAATCTCCGTAAGAATCATACCAGCTGCCTACTGTTACTCTTTTTCCTTCCGCCTTGGAATGTCCCTGATACCCTACTCCGGCACCTATTAAAAAATTTGGGCTTACATTTTTTAGATATTCAACACCTAGCTCATATCCAAGACTGTCATCTCCAGAATCACCCGTTATAAAATCTGACATTCCGCTATAATCACTTACGAAATCGAAACCTCCTCTGATTACCAATTCATCAGAAAATGACACTAAAGATGCCGCTAAAAAAATACCTGCTAATACTTTTTTCATAATTACCTCCTAAATATTTATTTTATATCTTATTATAATATGTTTATATGAACTATATGTGAACAAAGCAGTTAAAAATTTCAAAATTAGAATATTTATTCTTCAACTGCTTTTTTGTTTATTTAATGAAATAAATTTTATTTTTTTTATTTTTTTTGTTCACAATTTTTGTTTTTTGTGCTATAATTCTCAATGTAGTAAAAATAGAAGTTACACTTATACATATTGCAATACTCCTTTGGCAAACGGTCTTACATGACCGTTTTTTTCTATAAAAAAAAGAGCTTTTACGCTCTTTTATAAGACTCATTCCTATTAATATTACATCTATGAACATTAAAATTTTTCCACTAACCCCGTAGTCATACCATAAAATGAGTTCTTTTATAGATTAATGATATCAATGTTTTCTTAGTTTATTATTATTTTTTTCTTTTATTATCATAATATTTTTATATTTCCTATAATTTTATATTTGATCCATATTTTAATATTAAAATAAAAAATTTGTCCCCATACAATGTTTAAATACTATATATTTCTGTTAAACAGTGAAAATATTAATCAAATATATAATTATATTTTAAAATTTAAGTTTACTAATATATATTTACATGTTATAATTTTTAGAATATTTAAGAAAAAAGGAGAGTAAAATGATAATTATATTCGGAACAAAAAATATTACGAAGAATTACGGAGTAACTAATAAAATAGAATGTCCGCATTGTCATAATACTGAATTCTGGCATTATTTGAAAACAGGATTATGGTTCACACTATTCTGGATTCCTATTTTCCCTTTAGGCAGCTCTAAGCATTTTCTTGTCTGCCCTATTTGTAATGTTAATATTGCTTTGAACGGTTCTGACAGAGAAAAATACAGAAAACTTGCAGAATTAAACCAAAAATTTACCAGCGGAAAGATTTCCGAGGAAGAATATAGAGAGCTTTCTAATGATATTCAGGAATAAATTTTTAAAATAATGACTTTGAAATATTACTTTCGAAGTCATTATTTCATTTAGTATTTTTTATACTAATTTTTTGAATAAAATATTGACTTTTTTCTGTCATGTGGTAAAATAATATTGCTATATACATAATCTATTGATATTTTATTATGTTGTGTAATGCAAATCTCTTTCATCTTTTCTTCGATTAGCAAAAATAATTGATTTATCCGCTCTGTTTCATATCTAAAGGTCATCTAAATACATTCCATTTTTTTAAATTTATTTTATTTTTATTGATTTTTTCATTACTGCACTATAAAATTTTATATAGTTTATGTTTTAGTGAAAATTTTGGAAATTACACTGAACACATTTTATATTCTCATTTGGCAGACGACCTTACCTCCCATTAGGGTCGTCTTTTTATTTTACAATCAAAAAAGATGGATTATATTCTCCATCTTTTTTTATGAAAATTTATTTTCTGTGATCAGAAGTTTCATTATATACATATGCTTTTTTTCTGTTAAATATCAGTAATATCAGTCCCAGTGCTGCAGGTATTGAAAATATTTGAAAAATCCCGGCACTTGGCTCCATATATATCATAGTTGTAATAAAAGAAAGCATTAATACAAAATACATTTCCACACTAAACTTTATCTTAAAAAATAAGAGTATTCCTGTAATCAGCATTACTGCTGAAAAAAACAAGCATATTTTAAAGATCAGTACGGAACCGGGATAAAAACTTCTGCCCGGAGTATCTCCATTTACCATTAAGCTTGATGAAATAACAGTGTAATTTACAGCTCCCAGAAAAATGGCATATGCTGAAATTAAGATTCCTATTACTCTTTTTAACATCTTTCCTCCTATCTATTAACCATTATAGAGAATTTCTCCCTATTATTCTTAATAACGGCTTTATATCCGTATTTTTAGCAAATTCCAGTTCATAAACACCGGAATCAAAAATCCATAATCTGACCTTACTTTCAAAATCAAATGTTCCGGCTGTTTCCACAGAAAACGAATTAATCCTAGAATAGCTTATAGATCTGTATTCCTGTGTCTTCCCAGTCATACCCAGGATTTCTACAAAAATTATTCTCTTTGTAGTCAAAATAATAATTTCTTTTGACGTCTGATAAGTTCGAAGAAGTTCCTCATCTTCTACCATCAGAAATTCTACTTTATCTTTAAAAAGCTCAGGATTGCTTTCCTTTAAACCTCTGATTCTTGCAACTATAGTTTCTTTCATGTTATTCTCCCCAAATTTTTTTTATAAAAAAACTATTTTAAATACACTATTTCATTTTTAAAACAGCCTATTAATAACTATTTATTCTGCTAAAGTGGCATCTCCAAAGCTTGATTTATATTTCTTAGTATAAACAGAAATTGTTGTATAGCCTTGATCTACTAATTTAGCAAGATTATTTACTTTTAATTTTAATTCTTCATTTACATAAGCTTTTTTCAGTTCTTTGGATATTACTTTCATATCTTTAAAATCTCCGCCTTTGCTCAGAACCACATAAACATCTTTCCCTTTTCCGTCATATGTAAAATTATTTATAATTATTTCTTTTTCATTTGTATCAGCTGTTATACTGCCATTTATCTGATGAATTTTAGGTACGAAATTTCCTGTTAAAGTTTCTGAAAAGCCTGTTACAGAAACAAATAAAATTCCCAGCAGCAATAAGATCTTTTTCATGTTCTATTCCTCCTCTTGTTTTACTTAATTATATTTCCGCTGTCTTTATTGAAGGTTTTTTTTATCTTTGTTTTATCTTATACAGGTATTTATTTGGTATTATTTATTTTAAGTTACATGCTGCTGATGCTGACTCTATCGTCTGCTGCTAACATGCCAGACGTAAAATAAGGAGCAAAGCCCAGATAAAAATAAACATATCAAAACAATAGAAACTTGTCACTTTACATTAATGATGATTTACGTTATAATAAATTAGACAAAATATAAATATTTGCGGGAGGAATAAATATGAAAAAGATAATCTTGATTACATCTTTATTAGCAGTTTTAGCATCTTGCAGTTCTGTTGCTACTGATAAGACTGACCAGGCTGACTATAACAGAGGATATAACAAAAACTGTAACTATCAATACGGAGAAGGTAATATTAATAATGCCAATTGCAGCGCTGATACATTCTAATATTCCGGTTTATTTATATCCGGAATTTTAAAGTAAGTGTGAGTGTTTTGACATTATTCCATAATTATTTCATATGTAAAACAAACAAAACACTAGTAGTTTAATTAATATAAAAAATAGAGTAGCTGAATAACAGCTACTTTATTTTATTTTTTATATACCTTCAATGCTTCTTTCAGTACTTTCATTCCATTTTCTATTTCTGTCAGATTATGTGTACAGAATGAAAATCTTCCTTCCCTGAGTCCTTTATTTGGTGTTGAATAAAATCCCGGTCCCGGAGCAAACATTAAAGTCTGGTTTTCATATCTAAATTCTGTGAGAAGCCATATTACAAAATCTTCTATATTATCCACAGGAAGCTCCGCAAATATGTAAAAAGCACTGTCAGGCTTATAACATGTCACTCCCTCTATTTCATTCAGGTGATTATATAAAAGATCCCTTCTTACTTTATATTCCAGTTTTACTTCACTTAGATATGTATCAATGGTATTAATCAAATTCGCACTTGCAAACTGTTCTATAGTAGAAACAGAAAGCCTTGCCTGACACAATTTCAGTGCCAGATTTATAAAATCTTTATTTTTGGATGCTATAACACCGATTCTTGCACCGCAGGCACTGTAATGCTTTGAAATACTGTCTATCAATATTACCCTGTCCTCTACGCCTTCCATATTTAGAAATGATTTATATTCTATATCATCATAAATAAACTGTCTGTAAACTTCGTCAGATATTATAAATAAATCATGCTTCTGCGCAATTTCCACTATCATTTCCATTTCCTTCAGGGTAAGTACTGTTCCTGTGGGGTTACTCGGGTTAGAAAACATTATTGCCTTTGTTCTGGGTGTTATGAGCTTTTCTATCTCTTCTTTTGCAGGAAGGTGATAGTTATTTTCCAGCTTAGTTTCTATAGGAACCAGCTTTGCATCTGCTGATCTCAGAAAACTCTCATAATTCGAATAATAAGGTTCCGGAACCAAAACTTCTTCCCCGGGATTACAAATACTGGCCAGCGTAAACATAAGCGCTTCACTTCCGCCGTGAGTAATAAGCATATCCTCAGGATCCAGATTTATCCCCATTTTATGATATGATTTTGAAAAAGTTTCCAATAATTCGTTTATTCCTCTGGAATTGGCATATTTTATTATTTTTTCTTTATAATTATGTAGTCCTTCGAAAAAGGAATCCGGAGTCTGGACATCCGGCTGTCCTATATGCAGTTGATATACCTTTACACCGCTTTTCATAGCTTCGTCTGCATAAGGAACCAGTTTTCTTATCGGAGAGTACTGCATACTTAATATTCTTTGCGAAAACTTCATTTTATCCTCCTAAACATTTAAATATTATATTACATTTTATCTCTTAAACAGAAAAATAGCAAGAAGTATTTCCTGCTATTGATAAAAATTTTACTTTTTGTATTTTTCATTAAGTGCTTTCAAAACAGCAAATGTCTCGGCATCCATAATTCCATCATATTTATTCTGTCTGAAATGAAACTGAAACGCTGTTATTACATTCTTTGTCTGTTCGTCATATACTTTGCTTACCGCTATCCCATATCCGAATTTTCTTAATTCTTTCTGGACTTCTTCAGGAGTTATCCTGTTATCAAAAGCATCTTTATATTTTTCTTTATCTGTTTCATCATACCACATTCCTATTCCATAATCTCTGTACAGCTCCTCCCAAGGAAAAAGCGGTCCCGGATCCTGCTTTCTCTGCGGTGCAATATCAGAATGCCCCAGTATATTCTGTGGTTCCACTTCATACCGTTTTATTAAATCCTGTACTAAAACAGCAGTTTTATGTATCTGCCATGAAGGATACCGGTAAAATTCCATTTTTCCGTCTTTCAGAATAAAACCTTTATTCACTATTTCTATTCCTATGGAATTGTCATTCAGATTAGTAAAATTTCCCCAGCTGCTGACTCCTGCATGCCATGCTCTTTTATTTTCATCCACAAGATAATATATGGGTTCATTCTCTCTGTCAGTAATCAGATAATGCGAGCTTACGTCTTTATTTGTAAGAAGATCTATTGATCTTTCCCTGTCGGAAACTGTATAATGAAGTATTATGAATCTTTGTCTGAAATTCTGACCTTTGGAATTATAAGTCAGCCCGTCTACACGTTCACTTCCTGATCTTGTATTTATTACCCTGCTGCCCTTTTCTGTTATAGATGTACATCCGGCCAGTATCAGAAAAATGTTAAATAGTAAGATTATTCTTTTCAGTATTATTCTCATTTTTCTCCTCCTTTTTTTCCGTTTTTTCTTCCTTTATTTTCCCTAAAAAGAAAAATATATAAAGAATATATACTGCCGCTGTAATAATTTTCAGATAAGGAGCAAACGAATTATCAAATTCTATAAAAACTAGAACTGCTACTATTATATTTAATATACCTGCTATTCTTAGCAGAAAGTTTTTAAAGTCTGATAAAAAAAAGAAAAAATATACACTTACAAATAAATATGCTAATCTGACTGCTCCTATAACAGTAGGGAAAATAATCCCTCCTGTAACCATGTCGTTATACTCAAGAAATACCTGTACATTCATTCTGTCCAGATCTACCAGAACTAAAAAAATTAAAAAAAGAAATATTACGAAATTTCTTTTTTTCAAATTCAGATATAAAAAAATCCAAAAAGCCAGATCTGATATAAGTATTCCCATGTTCAAAAAAATAAGTCTTTTTACTGTAAAATCATGTGTGTTAATCTTTAAATAAGCTAAATTCGCTATAATTAAAAATATTGCTATAAGAATTCCTGTTAGTTTTTTCATATCACACTCTCTTTTGTTTTTATTAATATTATAACTAAATGAAATGTAAAATGCAATTCTTAAGTTTTTTTACTGATAAATCAGAATTCTATACTTCGATAAAAAATGTAGAAAAACTATGAAAAATGAAAAATATTGTTTTAAATGCCGAAAATACGATATATATAACTTTTCAAATCTCTTGTATTCATGTCAGAGCAAAATCGAAATTATTCACATTTACTGATAAAATTAATACATAATAAAACCAGCGGAGGTAAAAATATGTTTATTGGAGAATTATTGAAACTGATACTTCAGGGTTCATTTCTTATTATATTAGCATGGATCGGACATGTATATTTCAGCGATGATGTAAAAAGCCGCAAGTATCCCAAAATAATAACTATATTATTGAATATATTAAAATAAATTTACAGGAGGAAAATATGATTATTGATTATCAGAAACTAGAACAGGAAACTGTGGAAATGCTGGAAAATAATAAAATCTGGGTTCTTTCCACTTCATTTATCGACAAAATAACTTCCAGAAGCATGAGTATTGTACATATGGGAATGGATATTTATTTCCAGACCAATAAAAAATATACAAAATACATACAAATGACTAAAAATCCTAATGTTACTCTTTGCACAGGCAATATTTCCATTGAGGGAACTGCACAGGAGATCGGCAGCTGGAAAGATGAAAAAAATAAAGACATAATGGAGTTATATAAATCTAAGCATCTGTCTTCATATAACAGATACGGTGACTTAGACGGCCAGGTTGTTTTCAAAATTACACCAAAAAAAGTTTCTTACTGGAAATATTCATCTGCTGATGGTGAACCATACAGGGAAATATTCTATGTTGACAGAAAAATGGCAGAAAGAATAGAATTTTAAATTTCTTTCATTATTTCCCTGTATATAAAAAGGAGTTGCTCTTATGGCAACTCCCGTTATAAATTAAAATGTTCCGGTATAATCAATAAAACTGTTTAACCAGTCTATATATTCCGCAGGCTCTTCTGTCAGTGCATCCATGATCTGTCTGTAGTTTTCATCATCTCTGTAAATATTTAATATTACAGGAAGTATTTTAAACGCTGCCGGATCAGAAAATACTTTTCTGTTAATCAGAAGGTACACCAGCTCCTCTACTTTTTTCAAAAGCTGAGGCTGGAATTTTGCAATGTTATATAATATCGATACTAAGTCAAATTTATAACTTATATTTGTCGGATTATTCATTATGAGATTAAACTGATTATAGAATAATCTTTCAAATGTCCATGGAATAAAATGATTTGTATCATTAAGATTTAGAGATATTCTAAATTTTTCTCCCTGAGACAGCAGATATTCCATGTCATCTTTTTTAATGTCCGGAATTCTGATAAATCTGTTAAAGTATGCATTTAAATTTACAAAAGTTCTGCTTATTACTTCATTCAAGTTTTCTCTGTTTACTTCTCCCGAAAATAATTCATATTTTTCAAAAGTCTGGCAGTCGGCAAGATACATTTTTATATTATATGATTTTCCATTATTATTGCCGCTCTTGGAAATTATCTCACCATACATTATGTAATCAAGCATATTATTCAGTTCTTTAATTTTTTTGATATATTCCATACTTATGTGATCATTAAATATTATCAGATCCTGATCTGTATAGTTAATTACCATATGATTATCAATGCCTGTATTCATCATTAATACCTCATTTATATAAAGAGGTATCCCGAGCAGAAGCTTTTCTTCCGGGCTGTCATCTTTCTGATCACCCATTAGATTGGCCAGAGGAAGAATCAAAATACTCGGCGGCTGCTTCTTTTTATTTTTGAAATACCAGTTCGGCATTTTTAGGTTATAATACCATATCGGTGACTTTATCAGGAATGACCTGTTTTTTAATTTCAGATCCTTTCTGTTTTCTATCTCAAGTCTTACTCCATTTAAAAGATTTTCATATTTTATGAAGCTGTCTCCAAAATTTTCCCATTTAAAAGCGCTTATAAATTTCAACAAATTCAGACCATTTATATAATCATGTGTTTTATAAAACATCTGAAGTATATTCATTGTCGCATACGGACCGTGTGTTTCCGGGTTAAACACCGGAAGAACTATTTTTTTTACTTCATCATAATATTCTTCTTTTACATAAGCACCGGAAACGAATGATACAGCTTCATCATTTTGTCCTGACTCCTCCAAAGCTCTTGTAAATAAAGCATTTGCCTTTGGTACATTACGTTCCTTCAGCTTTATGCTTCCCAAATACAGCTTTGCTCTCCAGCTGTTCGGTAATTCTGATATTTCTTCAAATATTTCTACATACTTTTTATTTTCTTTTTCTACCTGTGCTTTTTCCAGTAAAATTGACAATACATTCGATATATTCGGATCCAGCTTCAATGATTCCTTATAATAATTATTTGCTCTGTCTTTTTCACCCATTTCATCAAGCATAAGGGCATAGTTAGAATATATTAACGGTGATTCTTTTTCAGTTTCTATATATTTCTCATATACCTTCACTGCACTATCGTACATCTTATTCTGACCGTAGAAAACTCCCAGTATATTAGTTCCTCTTTCTCTGATCGGATCATTGTTATATAATCTGAAACATGCTTCCTTTACCTCATTTATTACATTATTATGAAATGCATCCAAAATTATTTTATATAAATTTTCAAAATTGTTCCAGTTTTTTTCCAATGAAGGCTTCAAAAATTTCTCCACCCATTCATCTTTTGTAATTTCGTTTTTTAGACCATTTGGTGAAATTAATGTAACTGTTTCCACCGGTGCAGGAACATCATACTGCTCTCTCTGGACGGGCTTTTCCTCCTTAGCGAAAAGATTTTTGATTTTCTTAAACATATTGTTATCCTCCTTTTGATTCCTACCTATCTATTTCAGGGTATCTTTCTTCCAAATCTTTTAATTTTTTACTTACAATTCCATATATATCTAAATCTAACATATTTGTCATTGAAATCAGACCTATGAATACATCAGCTATTTCATCAGAAACTTCCTGTTTTTTGGAAATCTCCCATGAGTCAGATATATCTGACCAGACAAAATGCTCCATGAGCTCTCCTGCCTCTACTGAAATCCCCATAGCTACATTTTTGGGGTTGTCATTTTCCAGCCATCCCCGTGACTTTCTAAAGTCTTCTATTATTTTTACCAAATCGGATATTTTGAAATCTGTCATAATATCATCAGTCCTGTCTAAGTAGTTTTATTATTTTCTTCTTCCGGCTGCAGGTCTTTGTATTCTGCATTCAGATAAAACAAAGAAATTACACCGGTTTTTACACAAAAGAGAAATGAAATCATAAAACTGATAATACTTTGTGTAATTACTATAATAATTACCAGTAATAAATTCTTTGAAAAAAAATTAATAAAATTACTAAATGTCAGTATTATTTCCAGTATAAATATCAAAAACCAAAATATGATGTCTGTTAAAAAAATTTTGGTAAAATAATTTTTCGTTATATGCAAAGAATATAAAAGCGATTTTACAACACCTAATTTTCTTACATAATATATATTCTGAAAAAAAGCCAGTCTCACTTTTAGGAAAATGCATGCCGCAGCTCCGGCAACACATGCTGCCAAGCCTGTATACACAGCCAGTAATATACTTATATGACCTATCATTGTGAGAAACAATATAAAAATACCCATTGATACTCCTGCTACAAATAAAAATGTGAAATACAGGAGAGCTATGAATATTATTCTCTGCCATAATTTTTTTCCTGAAGCAAACGGTGATTCTATCTTTTTTCCGTTTTCAATATAATCCGATATTTCCACTCTGAGACCGCTGTATATAATCAGGGAAATAAAAGAGCTAAGTCCGCTGTAAGATAATATCAGCATATTCCAGAAGAATGTATCTTCCTTATTAAAAAACATTCTGGATCCCAGTTTCAAAATCATCAGTATAACCAAAGAAGGAAATAATGTTTTAATATTCAGCTTCAGTATTTCAAAAGACCAGTTAAAAGCATCTTCTATTGTCAAGGATTTTCTTCCCGGCCCTGATATGAATTTCTCCATTAAACCTCCTGAGTACATTTTTGCTCTTAATTATAACTTAAATTAACAAATTTTTCAAAGAAAAAGTGAAGAAAATAATAACTTAATTATATACCACTTCTTCAAGAACCCGTCCGCTCAGGTCTAAGAGCCTGAATGCAAGCCTTTCCCCGTCTCTGAATTCAGCTTCTATTACTTTATTGCCTTTTTCGTCAAAAAATTCCCATACTCCTGTCGGAATACCTTTTGAAAAATATTTCTTTGCCTCCAGTATTTCGTTTAGGGAGTATTCGATTCTTTCTATATCTTCCTGATTATTGGAATAATTTTCTATAAAACTTATTTTGGAATTCTCGTTATATGTTTTCCAGCTGCCTATTCTTATACCATTCGAAAATAGACCCTCTGCAAGAAGCTTCCCGTCTTCATAGTAATATCTGCCAAGTCCGTCTACCACTCCGTCATTATAATTTATTTCACTTCTCAAAGTTCCGGACTCATAATATTCTTTTTTTATATTTTCTATCTTCCCCCTTTTATATACAGCACTTTCTTTGAGCATTCCCGTTTCAAAATATTCATTATAGCTTCCGTCTTTTACGCCTTTTTTATATGTAATTTCCAAAATGGGAAAATTTTCGTTATAAACAATATATTTCCCATCATATTTATTATATTTATACTCTATTTTTGTGATTATGTCACCATTAAATTTATAAAAAGTTTCAGTACCGTGTAAAAGATCATTTTTATAGTTTGCTTCATATGATATTGTTTCATTTTCAAAATACTTTATTTCTTTTCCGTGCTTCATCCCGTTTTTATAGCCGGTAATACTTCTTATAGCTCCGTTTCTGTAATATTTTATTTCCTTCCCGTGCTTCTTTCCGGAAAGATAAGAGCTTTTTTCTGCTGTTTTCCCGTCAAAATCATATATTATAACAGGACCGTTTATAGTATTTTTATTATTAAACTTTTTCATATATCCTGAACTCTTGGGTCTGCCGTTCATAAAAAAATCAGTATATGCATAACCTCTGAAATTTCTTGTATCACTTATTTCCCTGTAATAAACAGCATTTTCAGGGTTTGCCCTGCTCCATTCCCTGTTGTAATAATAAGTATGTGTTTTTGCGAACAATGTACCCGTCATAAAAATAAAAAATATAAGTGTGTGTATTTTTTTCATACTTCACCTCTTTTGAAATATTATATCACATTTTCAAAACAAATTCTCTAGTTTTAATTAAAAAAAATCACTATTTCATAATTTTTTTCTTTATTTTGAAAACAGGATTTTGAATTTGAAATTTTTATTAATAAATGATATAATGTCTGGATGAAAGGAGAAATAAATGAAAAAACTTAACTTATTATTTGTTTTTGGTTTGATTTTTTTCACAAGTTTTTCTGAAGTTAATAAAAACTTTAAACCCAAAAATGTATACGAAACTTACGATATGATCGCAGAGGTTTATAATACTGATTTTAGCACAAGTGCGAATGTCAGTGTTGATTATAATAACCAGGCTGTGAATTTAGGTGACAATTCATCTTATTCAGGTTACTATGTAGACTATTATTCAAGCGGTTCTGTTAAAGCAATCAAGAATTTTAAAAATGGAAAGCTTGAAGGAGACTCGTTTTTCTACTCTTCCGCTGGAACTCTTGAGAAAATTGCTTCTTATAAAAACGGAAGCAAAACAGGCAGTGAAACAGAATATTACGATAACGGATCTCCGAAAGCATACCGTGAATATGTGAATGGTGTACAAAACGGGCTGGAATATAATTATGACGACACAGGACTTCTAAAGACAGTTTTCACTTATAAATATGGTGCTAAAAATGGTGAAGCTTATAAATTTTCTGATGGTATCGTCATTGAGAAAGAATTTTATGCTAACAATAAGCTTGAAGGTGAAGCGCAGTCATTTTATGCGAATGGTAAAAAGAAATCATCTGGTACTTTTAAAAATGATTACAGAGACGGAAAATGGCTCTGGTACCACCCGGACGGTGAACTAAAACTGGAAGAAACTTATGTAAGCGGTAAGGTTCTTGGAGATATAAAAGGTTTTTTCCCTGACGGCAGTGTCGAAAGAAACATTTCTTTAGTAAACGGAAATGGTGATTTTGTTCAGTATTATGACAACGGAATCGTAAAAGCCAAAGGACAATTCTATGATTACAGTGCAACTGGTGAATGGTTTTTTTATGACAAAAACGGAAACCTTGTAACTGTAAATTATTTTTAAAATGAAAAATCGGTTTTTCCTGTTCGGGAGAACCGATTTTTTAATTATATAACTAATCATAAAAAATAGTACTAAAAAACCGCCGCAAAAAACGGCGGTCATAACACGCTAATTAAGCGTAAAATCCCCTGTTTGTCCTGAATTAGCCTTGTTTATCAAAAAATTTGCCATTGTTTTAAATTCATTGGTTAATTCCGAATTACTTATATTTTCAATTGTACTCACATTTTGTGTACTCTTCAAACTTCTTGACAAGGCAAAAGATCCGTCTCTGAAATCTTTATCGCTCATTGAAAGAAGCTGTCCCTGTGAATTTTTCCTATCATACTGCACATTTATTATTTTTTCATTTTTTACAGTCATCTTCATAAATGCCTGCCATCCTCCGGAAGTTCTCCCATCAACCGAATAAGAACCGTCTTTCATTGCAGCCAAAGAAAAAAAACCTATTACTAGAAATAATAAAATACTAACTACTTTTCTCATAACTTCTCACCTCCAAGTAGTAATTATATTATACCATAATTATCGTATTTTTCAAAATTAACAATTATTATACATATAAAATCAGATTCCCAATCATTCTCACAGTGCGAAACTCAGATTTTACAATAACAGTATTCTTTTCCCCCATATTTTAAACAGACTGTTACTTTGAAAACTTTGACATAACCAGACTTTTTGCGAGCTTATATAAAAATATTGTCAGCAATAACGGCAGAATTATATATCCGAATATTGTTACCCCTATGATAAGCGGAACATCTTCTGAAATACTCTCAGTGACATTTCCGGCTTCAGTCTTGAAGCTGTCTATTTTATCCTTATAAGTGTCAACCTGTCCTTTAATATTAAAAATACTGGTATTTTCTGCCGGTCTAAAAAGTGCTTCTGCTGAAGAATTAAGATTTCCTACATTTTGTTCTATTCTTTTTATAGCCGGTTCTTTATATTCTGTTTCCATTACATTTACTACTTTTGAAGTCATAAACAATACAGACGGTATCAGTAAATATATAAACAAAAATGAATAAAAGAAATATTTGGAAATTTTTGATAATATTTCCGTGAATTTATTTTTTATAAACACCCACGGGGCAATAAAAATCATTGATACTGACAGTAAAAATGTACTGAGCTTCATTGTAAAAAAACCAAAATATAAAGTTTCTATTTTTAATATTACTACACTTAACAAGGAAGTTTTCCATAAAATATTTATCATTTCATAGACTGGTTCTATTATATCCCCTAATTCCAGATTTATCCCTATTACTGCATTGGCATTCAGAGTACTGCCTTCTATCACTCCCATTGTTCCCTTTATCACTGAAAGAGTCAGAAACAAAGTTTTTGACTGATTATACGAATTTCTCATATACTCTTCAGATTCATTTTTTAAAAAATCAAAAATTGTTATTTCAAATATTTTTGATAATACACCGAATACTGAAAGTATAATCCCCAGAATAACTATTATTTTTAATAATTTTTCCTTATTTCCTTCTGATAACTTCATCATTTTACACTCCTGTCTATATTCAGAATTTTTCTTATTACATATGAGGCTGCTGTTATTCCTGCTGCCGACGGCACGAAACTGTTACTTCCCGGAGTTATTTTCCAGGGAACTTCTTCACCCATAAAATATTCTGTTTTTCCTTCGTCTTTATATCTTGAACTTTTATCAGGTACCATAGGTATTTCTCTGGAAAAAACAACCGGAAGCTTTTTTATTCCTTTTTTTTTCAAAAGCTTTCTCAGCGTTCTGGCAAGCGGACACACCAGAGTATCATAGATATCACATATTTCAATCATTTCCGGAAACATTTTATTTCCGAATCCCATTGAAGAAATAATATTAATATTATTTTGACTGCAGTATTCTATGAGCATTGCTTTTGTCTTGACCATATCTATGGCATCAATAACAAAATCCGGATTGTATTTTTCAAAAAATTCCTTAATATTATTTTCTTTAAGAAGATTTATTTCTTTTATTACTTCACATTCAGGATTTATATCCTTTATTCTTTCTCCCATTACCTCAGCTTTATTAAGACCTACAGTACTTTTGAGAGAATGTATCTGTCTGTTTATATTCGATTCAGAAATTTTATCAAAATCAACAAGTATAATTTTTCCGACAGCTGATCTCGCCAGTGTCTCTGCGGAATATGATCCTACACCTCCAATTCCAAAAATTGCCACTGATGATCCTTTTAATTTTTGTATACCATTTTCTCCTATAAGCATTTCCAGCCTTGCAAATTCATATGACATTTATTTACTCCTAAATTTATCGTTGCTTTTACTTCTCATAAAAATGTTTTTTATAAAAAGCTGTACATATTTTACCATAATTTTTCTAAAAATAAAATAAAGGTATTATATGACTGCAGATATTCTGCGATATCATGTAATACCCAGTTAAAATTATATTTTTTACGCTTCGTTTTCTACATATTTTGAATTTTCCTGATAACTTTTATCTTTTGCATAAATGAATACTACACTCCCGCCTTTCAGCTCGTCAATTATCTGTGCATATTCCTCTAAAGGCAGTGCAGGACACCCGAGACTTCTTCCCAAATGACCGTTTGATCTCAAAAATTCCGGACTTGCATAGTCAGCTCCGTGAATTACAATTGATCTTGCTTCAGCATTGTCATTTATATCACTTTCGAGTCCGTATAATTTTAACGAATAACCGTTTGAACCCTCATAAGTATATCCTGTTAAATAAAATCCGAGACTGCTCATATTAGAATCTATGCTGTTAGAAAATTCTGTGGCGTAATTGTTTCCGGAATTTTTCCCATGTGCCACATAAGTATCATATAACACTGTATTTTTATCAAAATCTATTACGTAAAATCTCTTTTCTGATGAAGAACTGCTGAAATCTATTATTGTAAGGACATTTCTCTTCTTTTTTTTCACTTTTTTGAATCCGTCCACAGCCTGCTTAAAAACTTCAAAATCTAGTTTTTTATCAAGGCCGAGTGTCATATATTCCTCTCTTATTCCCTCATTACTTGGGTCAAAAATATTCATGCTCGATCTTAAGCTGCTGCTGTTATTGTCAATTATTTTAAACATATCTTCAAAATATTCTGAAGAAAATGATACCATCGAAAGTGTAAATGTCACTAATGATAATAAAATAAGTTTTCTCATTGTACTATATCATCCTATCCTAGTTTTACCGTTTCAAAATAATAATAAATCTCCTTTAATGTTTATATCATATTTTTAATTCAAAATCAAGAGCTGGTATAACAGATTGTTTTAAATAGGCGGTAAAAGCTGCTTGACACGCACTAAAAAATTAAAACCATTTTCTTTTTATCAGATACCATGTGCTGAGCATGGTCAGTACAATTGAAATTGCTATTACTATTATAAAAGCATATTTTTGATTTTGAAAAGGCAGCGGAACATTCATTCCGTATACACTGGATACCAGCATCGGAAAATTGAGTATAATCGTAAGTGCTGCCAGTGCTTTCATTACAATATTCAAATTATTGGATATAATTGAAGAAAAAGCACTTGTCAGACTGTCCACTATGT
The DNA here is from genome assembly GCF_000024405.1 of Sebaldella termitidis ATCC 33386. Lineage (NCBI taxonomy): Bacteria > Fusobacteriati > Fusobacteriota > Fusobacteriia > Fusobacteriales > Leptotrichiaceae > Sebaldella > Sebaldella termitidis. Next base: position 2,379,378 of record NC_013517.1, read on the forward strand.
TATTGTACAGCTGGCTCATCTCCAGCGCCTGATTATTTTCTATTATTACATCCCTGATGAATTCTTTCTCCTCGTCATTTTCCGAAAGCTTTCCGCTCAAAAGTCTTTCCATTACCATCTGGTTTCCTTTTAGCGAAGTAGTAAAATAGACCAGACTTTTTTCTATTTCCATAAGATTTATCAGTTCCTGATTTGACTGTGTTTTTCTCAGTCTTGCTTCTGCTCTGATTATATTTATATTTAATGTCTTCAGATATTTCAGATATCTTTTTGTAGTGGCAAGAAGTACCATCATTACAAAGCTTCTTATACTTTCAAATTTTTTCCCGTAATTATTTATTACCACATCTATAATATTCATATCTTCGGAAGCAATAAGAATAAGTTTTTCCGGAGTCAGTATTATTCCCATCGGTGTTGTCTTGAAAGTAAGATTCCCCGGCTTATTATCATCTTCTGTCGGAACTCTTATCAGTAAAAACAGCTGATTTTTATAATTTTCCAAACGCGGTATTTCATTCTTATCAAGTGAATCCTTTAGATATTCATGGATTATCCTTTCTTTTTTGGAAATTTTATAAATATCTTCATACTGAGGATCTACCATTTTTATTAAATTAGCATCTTTATACTCGGCAGAATTTTTTATTTCCTTTACATGACCGTTCAGCCTGTAATATCTTAACATTCTTCACCTCCTGCATTTTTATAATACTTATTATTCATAATGTGAAGTATCATAAAACAGTTCTTCACCGAATAAACCATTATTATAATTATACATTGTCAAAGAAACATTGGGCTTTAAACCTCTGCTCCAAAAATCCTTTACTTCCAGATTATTTATTGCGGAGATTATCGCCATAAGTGACATTCCGTGAGCTACTACAAGTATTTTCCCATCTTCCTTAGTGATAATATCATCTAAAAAATTAGAGGTTCTGCTGATCAGCTCTTTATATGTCTCGCCGTTATATTCTGAAGGATTATATATTTCCGGATCTTCATGCATAATAGTTATTTCCCCTTTAAATCTTTCGTTCAGTGTTTCTATCTTTTTTCCTTCAAGAACGCCAAAATTCATTTCCTTTAATCTTTCGTCCGTAACTATAGGGCTTACTCTGTTTCCCAGTACTAATTCTGCAGTTTTCATTGTTCTTCCGCTTGGAGAAGCATAAACTTTTGAAAACTCAATATCTGCCAATCTTTCACTCAGCTTTTTTGCCTGAAAAATCCCAGTTTCCGTCAAATCTGAATCTAATGTCCCCTGTAATCTCATTTCTACATTCCATTTTGTCTGCCCGTGTCGAACTAATAGTATATCCAGCAATTTGTTCATCTCCTTATTATTTTTATATTATTAAAAAGTTTTAAACTGATCAGAAGTAAAAGTCCACTCCGGAGTATTCAGCGTCTGTTTTATTTCGTCCAGTGAATACCACGGTGAAATTTTACTGTTAAAATTCTTTAGTATATGCATATCCTGAGCTGGCATATAACTCTGTGCCAGAAGAAATACTTTATTTCCTTCCTTGTTCTGTCCTACATCCATAACTATTATAGCATGTCCAGGAAAACCGGGTTTTATAAATACATCTCCGGGAATCATATCTTTTATATCTTTACTTTTCATCTGTTTATCCAATGAATAAGTATTTGCATAAGAAAAAACCATTATCAGATATTTTCTGAAATTTTCATAACCATAATCTTCTTTTCCGCTTTTCACCCATGTGCTTTTATTTGAGCTGTTGGAAATTTTATATCCGCTTGCCCATTTATCAAAGTTGGCATCAAATCCGTTTACAAAGTTAAAGCTTATCTCTTTGTAACGTTTGTTTTTGTACAGATACTCTGCCCGAAGCCGCATTATAGCATCTGCACACTGCTGTAAATCCTGTGTTCCCACATCTATATCCAGTATACTGTCATGCACTTTATTCGGTTTTTCTCTCCCGTCAAAATAATACACATTTTCTCCGTATTTTTTCACCGGAAATGTCTGAAGATAATGGGCAAAACTATCTTCCGGAAATGTCATTCTTGCATATCCTTCCGGAAGATTATATCTTTTATCCACCGTCATTCCGTCCGGTATGACTATAGACTTTATTTCAACTGCTGTACCTGTATTTCTGCTTTCCTGTATATTGTCAGCTTTTCCCGACTTGCCGCAGGAAATCAAAAATATGACTATTATTAATAGTAATGTAAATTTCTTTTTTCTCATTATTCCTCCCGTAATATATAAAAAGACTTGTACACTTTACCGGTTAAGCAAAATTCCAAGTCCGTTTTTCTTTTATTCTATTCTGTATTCAATAGATATTACTGCTCTTACAGTTTTTTCAATAGAATATGTGTCATAATAACCAGTATCCGAAGTTTCAGATGTATTGTCCCCTGTTATCTGAAAAACACCCTGATTTACAGTTTTTACTCCGCCTATACTTCTTCCGTTATTTTTCAATAGTTCATTTGCTCTGAGTCTGGCATTTTTAGTTGCTTCTCCGAGTAAGTCTATTTTCAGCTTTTCAATATTAGTGACAAAATACTGTGGTTCAGAAACTGCAAGTTCAATATTTTCTGATAATTTTAATGCCAAAGGATCAAGCTTATCCACTTTATCAGTAGTTATCACTATCATCTGAGTAGCATTATATGATAATATCCTTGTTGTCTGATTACCTCTGTCATTAAAATAATATACCGGCTCTGAAACTATATTTTCAAGTTTAATTTCAGAATCCTCGAAACCCTCTGCTTTTATCTGATCCGCTATATTTTGTGTATTTGTTTTCAAATGCTCCACAGCTGTATTTATATCCTTATCGCTTGATTTAACAACTATAGCCAAAATTCCTTTATCGGACTTTACTTTTTTATCTGCTACCCCTTTTACGGTAACAACATCGTCTTTCTTTTTCAAAGACTCTATGGTATTTGATACTATTGCACTAGATATTATCAAACCTAATGAAAGTATCACAGCTACCAGTACAAACTGTACCCTTTTCATAAAACACCTCTTTGGTTAAAATTATTTCGACTTAAATATAATTATAAAGAATTTAAAGTATTATGTCAAGATGAGTTTCACACACAGACAACCGGCTGTAATGTTATAAAACCCTTGTCTTTACAGAATCAATACTATCATTTTTTATTTGCATACACTTGATTTGTCCTGATATATTTTTTCCAGTTTATCGTCTGCTATATTCATTTTATAGGCAGTACCTGTCTTCATATCCAGTTCGATATACGCTCTGTTTACAGTATGTGTATCATGATCCTCAAATATCTGATATTTATAATATCCGGGTCCGTCCTTTTCAGGGCTGTAATATTTCAAATTATCGTTTTTTGAGACAATAAGCTTATCTTTTATTACTGTATTTAGTAATTTTTCAGCCTTTGCATCACAATTGGAAAAAGCTGCTGCTCCTGTAATCAATGCTAATAAAAATATTCCTTTTTTCATTTTTCTCCTCGCTTTCTTTACTCTTAGTGTACTAATTTTCCCAGTAAAAATCAATTAATTTTTATATTTTTTTCATTTATATAAAAATTTCTATATGAAAATGAATATTTTAAATTCTATTGTTAAATATGGTATAATTATAGTGTGTGGTAGAAAGGTACGATTATGAATAATATTAAAAATTTAGACTGTAATGAAATAAAAATGATTGAGTTTAAAGGGAGTGGAAGAAAGTGTATTTTCAGAAATTCAATTTTTAGGAGTATGCTTTATGAAACACTGGATTCAAAAATCATTGATGCTATAAAGAATACCAAATCAGGGATTGCATCACAGATTAAAGAATAAGAATTCATTGTATTTATTATAAATCCACACACAAACCGGGAAAGTATTTCCCGGTTTTTTATCCGCAAAATATAAAAGGAACTGCTGATAACATAAAATTATATATCGTCGCAGAGGCTGTCAGGGATCTACACATATATAATTTTTTTGTTAATACACAGTTCCAAATCTATTTTATATATACTTAAGGTAGTTTTAGAAATATAAGGGAGGTAAAAACCTCCACGAACACACAAAACATTAAGAAAAATACTCTCTCTTCTAAGTCAAGTATATATTAACAAAAATTCCATGATAATAATACACAATTTGTGAAGAAAATTATTATCATTTCCTTACAAAATTGATAGTTCATTCTAAAATATAGTACTCAGACATTTTTTTCCAGCAGCGACACTACTTCTACATGAGGCGTATTCGGGAACATATCCACACACACACTCTTTACCAGCTCAAACCCAGATTTTTTTAGTATCTCTACATCCTGAATAAATGTTTTTGGATTACATGATACATAAATTATCTCATTCATATCAAATTCCAGTATTTTTTCAAGAGCCTTCTGTCCCACCCCGGCTCTCGGAGGATCAAATATAACTATATCAGGTCTGATATCCGCTTCTCTCAGCTCCTCTGCTTTTTTGAATACATCTCCGGCAATAAATTTACAGTTTTTTATATTATTAAGCTCTGCATTTTCATTTGCTTTTTCTACTGCTTCCTCTACCAGCTCTATTCCATAAACATATCTGGCATTTTTAGATACTATCTGTCCTATTGTCCCGGTTCCGCTGAAAAGGTCAAAGATTATTTTATCCTCGGTATCCGGCAAAAATTCCAGAACCTTCGAATACAGTAATTCAGCACCTGACGAATTAGTCTGAAAAAATGAATACGGACTTATTTTAAAGTCATGTCCGAGAAGCTTTTCATGAAAATCCTTCTCTCCATACAGTATTTTTTCACTTTCAGAGTTGACAGCATCTGAGATATTGTCATTAATCGTCCATAAAAGTCCGATAATCTTTTTGCTAAGTTCCAAACTTAAAATTCCGTTCCTCCATTCATTCATGTCATAGTCTGACTGTGATGTTGTTATCAGATTTATAAGCAGTTCTCCTGTAAATTCTCCTTTTCTTATCACAAGATTTCTAAGAAAACCTGTATGTTTCATTTTATGATAAAAGCTTAAATTTTCCTTTTTAAAAAAATCAATAGTAAAATTAGTTATTTTATTAAAATCCTCATCCATTAATTTACAATCTCTAATGGTTATTATATCATAAAAACTTCCTCTCTTATGAAGCCCGAGAGTAAGCGGTCCGTCTTTTTCCGCATTGCCGAATGTAAGCTCCATTTTATTTCTGTAGCCAAACTGCTGCTTTGCCGGAACTATTCCCAAAAAGTTTTCGAAATCAATCTGCTTCCCGCCAAAAAGCTCTCTTATTTGCCCGGTTTTCAGCTCAAGCTGATCATTATATGATAAATGCTGATAAGTACAGCCTCCGCACAGATCAAAATGAATACAGGCCGGTTCTATCTGATTTTCCGCTTTTTTTATTACCTCTACATTTCCAAGCTCTATTTTATCTTTCTTCATTTTCTTTATTCTGCCTGTTACGGTTTGACCCGGTATGCAGTTTAGTTTCGGGTAAACTTTCCTTTGTTCAAAAAAACCATATGGTTTATTTGGGAACTTTACATCAACTACTTCTATTGTAAGGTGTTCTCCTTTTTTCATTTTCTCTCCTAATTCTAATTACTTGCCAGTATTTTTTCCAAATCCAGATGCGGTTTTATCTCCTCGTCTTTTATTAGATTCAAATCCACATGACAATAGCCTTTGGGATTTTTTATAAGATAATTTTGATGGTACTCTTCGGCATTCCAGAATCTGCTCTCTTTTTTTATATCAACCACTATTGGTTTATTATATTTTCCAGCCTCATCCTTAATAAAATTTTCTGCAATTTCTTTATCTTCAGCTGTTTTATAGTATATCCCCGTTCTGTACTGTGTCCCTATGTCATAGCCCTGTCTGTTCAGAGATGTAGGATCTATTATTCTGAAAAGATGTTCCAGAATTTTTTTCAGTGTAATTATATTTTCATCATAAATTATTTTACAAGCTTCAGCATGATTTGTAGTTCCGCTGCATACTTCCTTATACGTAGGATTCTCACTGACACCGTCTGTATACCCTACTTCTGTTTTTATAACTCCGTTAAGTCTTTGGAAATATGCTTCAACACCCCAAAAACATCCGCCTGCAAGTATAATTTCTTTCATATTTTATCACCTCGTGTAAATAAGATACCATACTTTAAGATATTTTTCCATGTTTTATATTTTTTTCTTCTCTTTTGAAAAAAATGTATTATAATATATTATAAGAGGTGATATTAAATGATCTTAAAAATTAATTCTTCAGCAAAAAATGAATTTATCGAAGTAACAGCTATGGTGAAAAATACCATACAGGAAAATAAATGGAGAAACGGTATACTTTTTTTGAATGTGCTTCATACGACTGCCGCACTTACAATAAATGAAAATGCAGACGATGATGTAAAAACCGATCTTATTAATGCCCTGAATGATTTAGTTCCGGACATCAGATATTATCATACGGAAGGAAACAGCGATTCACATCTGAAAGCCTCCCTTATAGGCTCTGATCTCACGGTACAGGTCGTAAACGGAACTCCAGTTCTGGGACGATGGCAGGGAATTTATTTTTGTGAATTTGATGGTCCGCGGTCAAACAGAGAGATAAAAATACAGTTTATTGAAAAATAATATTAGTGTAATATCTAAGTTATAAATAAGACATTACACTACTATATATGGAAGCAGAAATGCTTCCTTTTCTTTTTTTAAATGAGTCTGTATTTTTTCAGAGCATTATAAATACCGTTATTGCTGACATTATCAGTTGTCATATAGGCGATATCTTTGATTTCTGCCACTGCATTTCCCATAGCCGTACTGTATTTTACCAGTTCCATCATTTCTCTGTCATTCTTTCCGTCTCCGAATGCATATGTATTCTCATACGGTATTTTTAAGTATTCATACAGATACTTTACAGCCGTTCCTTTGGAAAATCCTGAGAGATAAATATCCATATGCGTATTTGGACTTTCATAAATATGATAAATCCATTCTGAAGGAAGATTTTCTATAGCATTATACATATCATTTTTATTATGAAATAATGCTGTTACCGCATTTATCTTTTCATCAACAGGAATACCCAGTCTGTAATCCGGTTTTCCGTATATTTTGTCATGTTCGTTTATAAGAAAATTATCCGCTTCACTGATTAATATATCATGGTATCCTCCCATTATATATGCTCCGTTAAATTTTTTCAGTACTGTCATCATATTAGTAAGCTGATCTGCAGAAAAAACTTTATTATGTATTTCATTTCCCTGAAATTCAATATAGTTTCCGTTTGACAGCACCATACCTGAAAAAGGCAGGCTTTTTAGTTCTTCTGTAAGATTTGTTCTTGCAGTAGCAACTATACAGTAATTCCCTGTTTTATCCAAAAGCTCTATCGCTTTTTTTGTCTGATCCGGAACATTATCCATTCCTATGGAATGGTCTAAAAGTGTTCCGTCAACATCAAAAAAAATTATATTTTTCATAACTGATCTCCTTTTCTTATATTTAAAATTTCTTCCTGAAATTTTCAAATTATATAATTCGTATAAGAATATTATGCGGCTTTTTTTCCTGCTCTTCGTTTTTTTAATAAAAATATCTGTTCCAAGATCACTCCCAGAAGTGATCCGGTTATTAAACCATTTCCTGCGAATGCTGAAATTATTGACGGAAGCCCGTTTAATGCCGATTGCGGCAAAAATGATATTCCCACGCCTGCCAGTATGGAAATACCTATTATTGTATATGAATTTTCCTCATCAATGACCTTTTTCAATTCAAATAAAGCCATGCTTATCATTTTTGAAAAAAGTACAAAGGTCACAGAATACCCGATTGCAGCCGGCAGAGATGCCATTATGTTTATAAACTTTGGAAACAGTGAAACGATGCTTACCAATATACAGCCTGCCAGATAAGGAACCATAGATTTTTCACCAATCTGTGCTACAAAACCTGCCGAGCTGGAAACAGGTACTGTCCCTACTGTATTAAATGTACCGCCCAAAATCTGGTTTATACCCGATACAAGGCCGGAATTCTTATACTTTTCTACTAATTTTTCTTCATTGTCTCCCGTTATGCTTCCCATTATACTTATCGAAGCCAGCATATTCATTATTAACAAAAAAGTTATGAAAAAAGCTGTGGAAGCCATGCCCGGATCGAATTTCGGCATACCGAACGCCAAAGGTCTGGGGAAGTTTATTATTTTATCTGTAAATATTATTTTTCCGGTTTTATTAAACATCATAAAGATAAGCCACCCTGCTCCTATGCTTAATAAAATGGAAAACTGTCTTATTCTCTTATTCTTTGAACTTCCAAGGCAAAAAGTAAGTATAATCACTCCTATGCTTAAAACTGCAGTTACAGGCTCTATTACCTGATTCTGTGCATTTATTCCAATAATGCCTTTTATAAATGTTCCGCTTAACTGTAATGTAAGTAAAAGAAGGTAAATAATAGTTATTACAGGACTGAAAAAAACAGAGATTTTATCCATCAGGCCTGTAACGGAAAGAATTATAAATAATATTCCGCTTAATATCATTCCGCCGGAAAATATCTGCAAAACCTCTATATTAGTGGCATAACCCGCTGCTATCATCCCACTGTATATGCTTAGAACACTCCACCACAGACCAGCCGGACTTTCAGATATCGGCATTTTATGCCCGAAAAACCCCTGTATACACCCTGCTATCCCCAGAATAAAAAGTGTATTTTGCATTAATATCAGTGTTTCCTGCGGATTCAGCATATATAAGTCAGATACTGAAATTGGAACTGCTATTGATGCTGCTATTATAAAAAGCATCCATTGCAGTCCCAAAATAAAGTTTTTCATACTTTTCCCCTTTCAAGACAAATATTTCAAGATTCATATTCTTCTTATCATTTAAACCTAAAAAGGATTAATTGTCAACACTTTTATAAAATACCGCCGAAACGATTTATAAAATTCAATCTCCAAATGGAGAGCCTGCCGCTTTTACAGCTTAAATATAAAATCGGATATTTTTATTCTGAAAAATCTTCTGTTATTTTAATTTATAAAAAATTTTATGAAAAAATAAAGACTGTATCCCGAGGATTTAACTCTTGAAATACAGTCTGTTTTTTATATATTCACTTTTTTATTAATATATTGGTTATTTCAAATACTGATAAGAATAACTCATCTATATTTAGTATCCAAATATTTCCTCAAGTTTTAATTCTTTTAATGTGCCGTATTTTTCGAGATCCGCTTTCAGAATATTTTCTTTTTTTCCTATGATTATCATATTATACTTTTGATTCGATATATTCTCTTCAAAAAAAGCTTTGAATTCCCCATAAGTCATACTTTTTACTTTATTATACACATACTTTCTCGGATCATCTTTAAGCCCCAGCCTTCTGTTTCCAAGATAAGCCTGATATATGTCATCCTTTATTATTCTCTGATTTTCTATATTTTTAAGAATAAGCTCCTTAGCCTTGATAAACTGGTCTTCTGTTACTATAAACTCATCAAGAAGCCCTTTAAAAGAACTTATGGCATCATCTGTTTTATCAGACTGCGTGCCGATATAAGATATCAGATAAAAAGAATTACCTCTTTTGTCAGGTGACTTTATATACGAATAAGCACTGTAAGCAAGTGCTTTTCCCTCTCTCAGCTTCTGAAACGGTATAGATGAAAGCCCCTCTGAATATAATGTACTGTATAACATAGAATACGGCAGCATTTCCAGTGTAAATTTTCCTTCTTTACTCAAAATCATAATATCATTTTGAATACTGTCGTAATTGGCATAATAAATTTTATTTTCTGTTATTTTCTGTTCCTTATATTTATCAGGTGCTTTCTCCGTTTTTGGATTTTTCACCTCGAGATTATTGTTTAATGGTAATTTCAGCGTACTTATATCTCTCGGACCAAAATAAAAAACCTCATGTTTATAATTAAACAGATCTTTTATTTTTTTTACAAGTTCATCAGGATCCATGTTTTTTATTTCTTCATTTGACGGAACATCATTAAACGGATTCTTGGAACCGTACATTATATAATTGCTGATACCGTTTATTGCTACGTTTTTATTTTTCTTTACTTCATTTTTTCCTGTGATCAGATCATCTGTATAATTTTTATAAATTTCACTGTCTGCTTTGATATTAAGTACATAATCCTGAAGAATTTCAAGCCCTTTTTCAAATGACTTATCAAGACCGCTAAGTACTATTATTACATTTTCCGAGTTCATATCTATAGATATGTTTAAAGCATTTTTATATAACATTTCTCCAAATTCTTCTGGTGTATAATTTTCAGTTCCAAGATAATCTGAATAATTCAGTGCTATTTTCAATTCCCTGTCATTATATGACCCTCTGTCAATAACATATGCCAGCTTAAATATGTCCGAGGTCGTATTTTTTATATAATAAACATCATTTTTATTCGGAAGCTTGAAACTCTGCATATCTTTTTTAAAATCAAGAAATTTCGGCGAAATATTTTTGGTTTTTTCATTCATAAGCTCTTTTGCAAACTCAGATCTGTTAGTATTATTTAGATCCAGCGGAGTTATTTTTGGTTTTTCCACAGAAACTTTCAGCTTATTTTCTCCAGTCTTTTTATAGACCACCACATAGTTATCTTTAAATCTGTCGTTTGAAAATTTTACCATGTCATCTTTAGTAAGTGAGTCAAATTCTGTTTCGGCAGCAAGCATTGAATCCATATTTTTATTATTTATAAACAGATTTTTGAATCTGTCTACAAGATAGCCGTTATTATCCTTTGCCTGTTCACGTCCCAGTTCCACGTTATTTTTTACTGACTGTATCAAATCATCATTATAATTTCCCGTTTTTAGATTATTAATCTCTTCCAGAATAATATTTTTGACGTCTTCCAGACTTTGTCCGGCTTTAGGAATACCCACAAGCATGAATGTAGTATAGTCTCTGCTTGACAGGATCACTTTTTCCAAAGACAGTACTTTCTGCTTTTGAAGTACATTAAGATCTATAAGTCCGGCCTTATCATTCTGAATCATTTCTGCCAGAAGACCTAGTTTTACACTTTCAGACTGATTGATTTCTCCGTCAAATCTGTAAGCTACAGCCACAAAATCAGTCTGTCTTCCCTCCACTGTATCTACAGCTATTTTAGTAAAATCTTTTGCAGTGTATTCCTTGAACTCCAGCTTATCATTTTTTCTAAAATCTCCCCAGTATTTTGTCAGCAGTTTTATAGTATTATCATAATCAATATCCCCGGACAAAATAATTGCCATATTATTAGCTACGTAATATTTATTATAAAAATCCATGATTGCAGTCATAGAAGGATTTTTCAGGTCCTCTGCACGGCCTATGGTTGTCTTTTCACCATATGGGTGTCCACTGTAAAGTCTTTTATTTATATCATTTATTACCCAGAAAAAGTCATTATCCTGATTTTGGTTAAATTCTTCATATACAGTTTCCAGCTCTGTATGAAACAGCCTCAAAACCAATCCTCCAAATCTTGTTCTTTCCAGCTCTAACCATCTTTCCAGCTCATTTGAAGGAATTTCCAGCACATAGACCGTTTCGTCATTATTGGTAAATGCGTTATATTTTTTCCCGCCTATACTTTTTACAATTATATCCAGCTCATTAGGAGCCGCGTACTTTGCTGCTTCATATGAAAGCTTGTCTATTCTGGCATATACAGCATTCTTCTCTTTCTGTGTTTTTGCTTTTTTATGTTCTTCGTACAGATTAGTTATTTCCTCAATATAAGGCTTTTCAGCTTCCCAGTTTACAGTCCCTATTATCTCATTTCCTTTGAACATCATATGCTCCAGATAGTGTGCTAAACCTGTGTTATCACTGGGATCATATTTTGATCCGGTACCTACGACTATTCTTGTCTCTATAACCGGTTTTAGTTTATTTTGTGCCATATAAACCTTTAGCCCGTTAGGTAGTGTATATAAACGTCCCAAATTTTCATTTTCTTTAACTGTTTCATATGTATACCCGTTTTTATCAGTTTTCAGCTCTACATCAGCCCTTAACAGCGAAAATAAAAAAATATTCAGTATCAGTCCAAATAACACCCATGAAAATCTTTTACTTTTTATCAACATTATTACCTCCTTTTCCACTAAGTATTTTACGATATTTTATTTAATAGTTCAAGAATTATAAAAATTACTTTCTTTATTTTTATTTTCAAATAAAAAAATTCATAATAAGCCGGCAGAATAAAACTGCTTAACTTAATTATGAATTTTTTTAAGTTTCAAATATAATATTAATAATTAGTATTATTTAACTCAAAATATCCTTGGTCATGTAAACATGCTGGACACTTAACAGGTGCTTTATCTCCTGTATGAACATATCCGCATTTAGTACATTTCCACTCTACTACTTCAGATTTTTGGAATACAGTATTAGTTTCTATATTCTCAATCAATTTTCTGTAACGTTTTTCATGTCTTGCTTCTACCTCGGCAATTTTGTCATAAGCTGCTGCAATAGCACCGAATCCTTCTTCACGTGCCACTTTTGCAAATTCAGGATATAAATCTGTCCATTCTTCATTTTCTCCTGCTGCTGCTGCTTTAAGATTATCAAGTGTTTCTTCATATAATGCTACAGGATATTCAGCTGTTATTCCAAGCATTTCTCCCTGCAGTTCTTTATCTTCATTCAAAAATGAGAAAAAACGCTTAGCATGCATGCTTTCCTGATCAGCTGTTTCTTCAAAAATATCTGCTATCTGGATATATCCTTGTTTTCTTGCTACTTTTGCATAGTATGTGTATCTTCTGTTTGCCTGTGATTCTCCGGCAAATGATTTTAATAAATTTTCTGCTGTTTTAGTTCCTTTTAGTTTCATGTCCCTACCTCCATTTTATATACAATTATATATAAAACAATATACCTTTTCGCCAGTAAAGTCAAGGAAAAATTAACCTTCTACTCACTAAAAAATTTACGGTCATATTATTTGAAACGCTAACTAAAATAATAAACTTCCCAAAAATGTAATGCTTTTATAAAAATTTTCTTTTCATTTACATTTGGCAGCATTATAAAATCATATATTTTCTTTATTCGTCTTCTATTTTTTTGATAATTGCTTTTTTAAAATTTTCAGTAATTAATAAGGTTCTAAATAAATAATTAGCCTGTTCGTGAGAAATTGAGTCCAATTCTTCTAATAATTCAAAATCTTCAACAGCTGCAGCATATGTGATATATTTATCTCTTATTATTCTATAAAATCTATTAAACTCCATTTTTCCCTCCTAATCTGATATCCTGACCTGCATATCCGCATTTCTGACACATACAATATGAAAAAAAGAAGGTGCGGCACATAAGGCACCAACTGGTAATGACACAAGCAGTGATTAAATATACAAAACTATTTAACTGTATATAAATAGTTCAAAATACTGATGTGATATCTTTTCAAAATATGTCAACAAATTCAGGAAAGACAGTACTTCATTAACATAAAAAGTTATGAAGACTGTGTGTGCTAATTTTCATAAGATTTCAGAATTTTTACTACCCCGTTCAAATCCTTTGTTTCCCTATATATTATTTTTGTTATTTCTTCATTTGCTTTGAGCAGATCCGGTATCATAACCGGTATCATCCCTGCACTTTTGGCTGCTCTAAGACCGTTATACGAATCTTCAAGAACCATAGTATTCTTAACATCGGCTTTTAGTTTTTCCGCTGCTTTCAGAAATATTTCCGGATCGGGTTTCCCGTTAAGAACTTCATCCCCACAGACTAAAAAGTCAAATCTGTCAAATATTCCTGCATTTTTCAGCATGTATTCAGCTTTTTCCCTTTTTGAAGATGTTGCTACTACTTTTTTTATATTATTTTTTTCAAGATAATCTGCCAGCTCAAAAAAACCGTTTTTTATTCCTATTTCCTTATTTATTGATGCAGACAGCAGTTTCTTGTCTATTTCCTGAAATACTTCTTCAAAATTGACAGGTTTTCCAAGATATTCAGTATAATAAGCTTTTGTAGATTCATCATTCAGTCCCACAGTTCCCAGAATTGCTTCTTCTGTTATGTTATGTCCAAAATCCCTGAATACCTCCAGACCAAACTCCAGATATAATTTTTCAGTATCCAGAATCAAACCGTCCATATCAAATATTACCAATTCTATTTTTTGCATTTTTTCACCTATTCCTTATTAAAAATTTGAATTGCATCTTCAAGGCTGCTGTATGTTTTGTATATAATTTTATTAACTTCTTCTGTAGGCTCTATTGTATCCGGAATCATTACTGGAATCATCCCGGCGCTGTGTGCGGCTTTTATCCCGTTTATTGAATCTTCAAATACAAGGCATTTTCCGTATTCTGTTTTAAGATTATCGGCTGTTTTCAAAAATATTTCCGGATCAGGTTTTCCATTAAGAACTTCATCTCCGTACATTGTCAGGTCAAAATATTTCATTGCACCTGATTCGTTTAAAAGTCTCTCGGCTTTTACACGACGGCTTGATGTTGCTACTGCCATTTTCATGTTAATGCTTTTTAGAAAATCAAGCATTTTGAACAATCCTTTTTTTACTGGAACTCCTGTTTCATCAAAATAATCCGAGTATTTTTTGTCCAATATTTTCCAAAATTCGGCAAACGGAAAATTTTCATAACCCTCTGCCTTAAAAATTTCTAAAGCCCATTTGTGATTAGTTCCCACAGTTTTTCTCAAAATATCTTCTTTTACATTGTACCCCAGATCTTTTGCAGCACCCGGAGCAAATTTCAGGTACATCATTTCTGTATCAAACATCAGTCCGTCCATATCAAATATTACCAATTCCACACTTTCCATCATTTTTTCGCCCTCTCCTGCTATATTTTTTTGTAATAATAGTTATATTATACACCATTTATTATGAAAATTATTATTATTATTACTTTTTAATTTATATATTATATATATTTTGTGACTACTTGTACTTAATAATTGTATATGTTATTATAAAATAAAAAGAAATTGTGAGGTGCCTATGAATTACAAAAGTACAAGAAATAATGAAAAAACTGTGAATTCCAGCTATGCAGTCCTTCACGGACTTGCCGGAGACGGCGGGCTTTATATTCCCGAAAATCTTCCTTCAGTTGATCTGAATTATGACATTCTAAAAGATATGTCTTATCAGGAGACCGCTTTTTATGTTTTAAAGGAATTTTTTCCGGATTTGGGTGATGAGGAGCTGAAGAAATCAATAAATAACGCTTATAACACTGATACCTTCAATACGCCGGAAATAGCTCCGGTAGCTAAACTTGATCAAAATATAAGCCTTACGGAGCTTTTTCATGGAAGAACACTGGCATTTAAGGATCTTGCTCTTTCACTGTTTCCTTATCTGCTTACAGCTTCTAAAAAAGCAGAGAATGAAAAAAATGATATACTTATACTTACTGCCACTTCCGGTGATACTGGAAAAGCTGCTCTCGAAGGATTCCGTGATGTTCCCGGCATCAAAATCATTGTATTTTATCCTAAAAACGGTGTAAGTCCTATGCAGGAAGATCAAATGAGAAAACAACTCGGCGGTAATGTAGATATTGTTGCTATTGAAGGAAATTTTGATGATGCACAGTCTGCCGTAAAAGATATTTTTTCCAGTCAGGAATTTAAAAATTTATGTCAGGAAAATAATACGACTTTCTCAAGTGCAAATTCTATTAACATCGGGCGTCTTTTTCCACAAATAGTTTATTATGTTACGACTTATGTAAATCTCAGAAATAAAGGAATTATTACAGAAAACGAAAAATTCAACGTAGTAGTTCCCACAGGAAACTTCGGTAATATATTAGCTGCATTTATAGCAAAAAAGATGGGTATACCTATAGATAAGCTTATTTCAGCTTCAAATGAAAATAATGTTCTTGCTGATTTTTTCAAAACCGGTACTTATAATAAAGAACGTCCGTTTTACACTACAAATTCTCCTTCAATGGATATCCTGCTTTCATCTAATTTTGAAAGATACCTGTATTATGTTACCGGGGAAAATTCTTCACGTATATCTGAATTAATGGAAAATCTTATGAAAAATAACACTCTTTCAGTAACTGAAGATGAGCTGACAGAAATACAGAAAGAATTCTACGGAGATTTTGCCACTGAAAATGAAACTGTGGATTCTATAAAAAAAGTTTATTCAAAATTTTCTTATTTAATGGATCCTCATACTGCTGTAGGTTATGCAGTTCTGGAAAAATATCTGAAAGAAAGCGGAGATAAGACTCATTCTGTTATTATTTCCACTGCACACCCGTATAAATTTCCGTATGCTGCAGCATCAGCACTTAATTTATCCGAAAAAGAAAATCCGTATGAGATGCTGGATGATTTATCAGCTGTATGCGGAATTAACCTTCCAAAGCAGCTGGAAGAACTAAAAACTCTTCCATTAAGATTTTCTGTTATTATAAACAAAAATAAAATTTCTGATTATGTCAGAAATAAAATAACTGAAAAAAAATAGTGAACATGGATAAAATTATTAAACTGATTCCGTTTATACTGACTGAAAATAGCTGGCAGACGGTAAAACAGACAGTGTCATTTGACTGATTATAAAACAATATATGACACTATAATGATTTTATCCTGTTTTTTATAATAATACCACGTTTATATAATTTATTTTTTTATTCTAATTTCGCCCCTTTATTAGTTACAAATATATAAAAAAACTAGACTCACATCATGAGCCTAGCACTTAAGGGGGTTTTTAATGAAGAAAACAAAGTTTCTTATAAAAACACTTACAAATTATCACTGTCTACTTATTTTTTTATTTGAATATCCTTTGTTTTTGCTTTGAGAAATTATGTAACAGAAAAATCTTTTATATTTGTTCCAATTTACCCGATTATATACTATAATAAATTAAATAATAAATTTAGGAGGAAAGATGAAGAAACTCTGGGAAGGTCGTTTCAAAAAAGAAACCAACAAACTGCTTGAAAAATTTAATGCGTCTATTTTATTTGACTGCAGAATGTATGCTGAAGATATAAACGGAAGTATCATACATTCCAGAATGCTTGCAAAGCAGAATATAATTTCTGTTGAAGAACAAAAAGAAATAGAAACCGGTCTGCTTAAAATAAAAGAAGAAATTCAAAATGAAAATTTTGAATTCAAGATTGAAGATGAAGATATACATATGGCTGTCGAAAAACGGCTTACTGAATTAATCGGTCCTGTTGCCGGAAAACTTCATACCGCAAGAAGCAGAAATGATCAGGTTGCTTTAGACATAAGAATGTATACGCGTAACAAAGCTCACTATATTACAGAGCTTCTTATTTCTCTTGAAAAAACACTTATTAATCTTGCTGAAAAAAATATAGATATAATAATACCGGGTTATACTCATCTCCAAAGAGCCCAGCCCATATTATTTTCCCATCATCTGATGGCTTATTTTCAAATGTTCAGACGGGACATCACCAGACTTTCCGATTATCTTGAAAGAAGTGATGAAATGCCGCTTGGTGCCGGTGCTTTGGCAGGTACTACTTTTAATATAGACAGACATTATGTAGCACAGGAACTTGGTTTTTCTGCTGTTACGCAAAATAGTCTTGATTCTGTTAGTGACAGAGATTTTATCATAGAGCTTTCTTCTGCTATTTCTATTATTTCCATGCACTTATCAAGATTTTCCGAGGAAATAATAATCTGGTGCACTTCAGAGTTCAATTTTTTGAAGCTGGATGATGCATTTTCTACAGGTTCGTCTATTATGCCGCAGAAAAAAAACCCTGATATCCCAGAGCTTATTCGTGGAAAAACTGGGAGAATATATGGAAATCTTATGGGAATACTGACTACTATGAAGGCTCTCCCTCTTGCATATAACAAAGATATGCAGGAAGACAAAGAAGGAATTTTTGATTCTATAGATAATATAGAGATTTCCCTTGAAATTTTTAATGAAATGCTTGCTACGATCACTATTAACGACGGCGAAATACTGAAATCCATGAAATACGGCTTTCTAAATGCTACTGATGTGGCTGATTATCTTGCCAAAAAAGGAATCCCTTTTAGAAATGCCCATAAAATTGTCGGTGAGATCGTAAGCAGCTGTGAAGATAAAAAAATAGCAATTGATGATATGACTCTTGAAGATTTTAAGAATTTTTCACCTGTATTTGAGTCAGATATAACAGAGATCATAAAAACTGAAAATTGTGTAAATGAAAGAAAATCTTTCGGAGGTACTTCAAAGGATAATGTTCTTATGCAGATTAAAAACGGTAATGATTTTCTAAATTCATTAATATCTTAATTTATTTACTACAGTATGTCACAAACAACTTAAGTATATATTTTATATATTTTTTTTGAATTTAATTATATACTTAGGTTATTGACATTATTATAAAATTATGGTAAATTCTATTTATAAATATGTTATTAGGAGGAGAGATAATGAGAAATAATTTTAGGATAATGTTTTCACACAATTTTATTCAATAAATTCCTATTACTGTTTTTTCATTATATTTCTGTTAGTTTTAATTTAATAGTATTAATTCAGTCAATGGGTACCCATTGATTTTTATTTTTAAAAAATTTTAGGAGGTTAAAATGTCAAAAGATAAGGTAGTACTGGCTTATTCAGGAGGACTCGACACATCTATTATTATCCCGTGGTTAAAAGAAAACTATGATTTGGAAGTAATAGCCTGCTGTGTAAATGTCGGTCAGGAAGATGATATGGAAGAAGTAAGAAAAAAGGCTGTAGAATCGGGAGCTACCAAAGTTTACGTAGAAGACAAAAGGGAAGAATTCGTAAGGGACTATGCTTTTAGAGGACTGAAAGCCGGTGCTGTTTATGAACATAAATATCTTTTAGGGACTGCTTTTGCCCGTCCGCTTATTGCTAAAACACTTGTAGATGTTGCTCATAAAGAAGATGCAAAATATATATGCCATGGTGCCACAGGAAAAGGAAATGACCAGGTAAGATTTGAAACTGGGATTGCTTCTTTTGATCCTGAATTAAAAATAATCGCCCCATGGAGAATGTGGGATATAAGTTCACGTGAAGATGCTATTGATTACGCTAACAAGCATGGTATAAGCGTACCTGTTACCAAGGAAAAAATATACTCGAGAGATCAGAATTTATGGCATATTTCACATGAAGGCGGAGATATAGAAGACCTTACTACAGAACATCAGGAAGATATTTTATATCTGATGACTACTTCTCCGGAAAAAGCAAAAAATGATCCTACTTATGTAGAAATTTCATTTGAAAAGGGCTGGCCGGTTAAAGTAGACGGAAAAGCTCTTGCTCCTGTAGAATTATTGGAAACACTTAATAAAATTGCAGGAGAAAACGGTGTAGGAATTACAGACATCGTAGAAAACAGAATTGTTGGTATGAAATCGCGTGGAATATATGAAACTCCGGGCGGAACTCTTCTGATGGAAGCTCTGAATGAGCTTGAATGCATAATTTTTGATAAAGACACACTTAATTTTAAAAAGCTGGTTTCTCAAAAATATGCTGATCTTACTTATTCAGGTCAGTGGTTCACACCATTAAGAGAAGCTCTTGATGCTTTTGTAGATAAAGTACATGAAAATGCGACAGGAACTATAAAATTAAAATTATATAAAGGAAATATAAAAGTAGCAGGAAGATATTCAGATTATGCACTTTACAGTGAAAAAATCTCATCTTTCGGGGACAGCGGCGAGCTTTACAGCCATAAAGATGCTGAAGGATTTATAAAGCTTTTTTCACTGCCAAATAAAATAAGAGCATCTAAGAAATAATTATATTGTAAATAAAAAATGAACTGCCCCAATCTTATATGAAGCAGTTCATTTTTTATTTTTTTGTATTACGTAATCTTAATAATCTTACTATTTCATTTTTTATATTTATTGATTCATTTTGCAGCTTGTCTCCGCTCACTATTATTTTACCTTTTTCATCTATGTATCTTATAAGATTTTTATTTGAATCAAAATAGTATCTTTCCTTATGAATCTTTGTTCTTTTCTCGTTGAATTTCTTATCTGTTATCGGAGCATTATAAGTATGTCTTTCCTTATATACAAATATTGGATAATTATCTCCAAAATAGATTTCTTCATGCATTTTTCCCGTTTCACCAAAATAGCCTGCCACAATTACCTTTAGTCTTTTATTTTCATAATAATAAACTGCTTCTCCGCCTTCTGTACTGTTTCCATTATCAGGAACGGCTACCTTCTCATATTTAGGCATATCTTTTTGTATAAGTTCGTATTCTGCCCTCACATCTTCCACAGTTAAAAATTGCTTAGAATAAGTCATAGTAAATAAAAAACACATAGCTATCAAAAAATATTTTTTCATTTGTCCCTCCTTCATTTTCTGTTAATTAATTTGTATCTACGTTAAACATATCATTAGGATCTGAATTTCCGCTTTTTTTATCCTGCGGTGTGTAGTCCACAGTAACCCCCTGATTTTGATTATTTCCATTCTTGACAATATTTGTACTGTTAGTATCATCTGTTGGTGTTTTAGTCTTATTTGGTGTTCCTCCTGTCAAAGACGGAGCCTTGTCAATAGGTGAATTAAATAACGGATCATTGCTTGCATTTGTTTTCGCAGAACCGGCTGAATTTAATATTGCCAGATTCTTCTTAGCATCTTTATCCCCGTTTGCAGCAGCTATGGCATACCACTTCTTAGCCTCTTCCATATTATTCTGTTTATGATATGTTATTGCTATAGGCATAGAAAGCTCTTTCATACCGGAATTGTAAGCTTTTTTCAGATATTCTCTCGCTTCGGTATTTCTGTTCTGATTAAAATAGATAAGTCCTATTCCTCTGTTTGCATCTTTTTCACCACGTGCCGCCGCTCTTTTGTACCATTTAAGTGCTTCTGACATATTATTCTGATTTGCATTTATCTGGGCTATATTTATATCTACCCTTTTTTCACCGGCATTATAAGCTCTTTCAAACCATCTTTTAGCCTCTGATAAATTCTTATTGTTCATATATGTTCCGCCTATTGCTGCCAGCATGTTTTTATCATTTGTATTCAGTGCATATTTTTCCGACCACTTCAGGTATTCTTTTTCATTACCCATTTCCCTGTTAATTATAGCAAGGTTTCTTATTGCATCATTATTTCCTTTTTCTGCAGCCATTTCCAGCCATTTTTTAGACTCTTCTTTTTCATTACTCTGATAGTAAAATGCCGAAAGAGCCAACATTGCCTGAACATCACCGTTTTTCGCAGCTTCCTTGGCTTGTTCTATCTTAGCCTGATCTACATTCTGTTCGGAATCCATTTTCCCGTCATCAATCATACTTTGTCCAAGTGCTGTTATTTCATTTCCATTATTAATATTTTCCGTTGCTGCTGCATCTTTTTTCTGTTCTGTATTATCTTTATTTTTCTTTTCGCCGCAAGAAAGTACTAATAATAAAGAAAACAATATTAAAATTCTTTTCATACTTACCATCTACCTCTTTTTAATCAAAATATTTAAAATGACCCAATTTCTGTAAATCTTTCTATATGAAATAAAGTATCCCTAAAAATTCCTGTTGTCGGTTCGTCTTCATAGTTTAATGTAAATATCCCGTCTTCATTATTCCATAATCTTTCAAAGTAATCGTTCATTTCTAAGTTAATAGGAGCCTCTGCATCAGTTATTATTCTCAGGTTGGCATCCATTATAAACCCTCTGATGTTCTTTCTTATAAAATTCGAAGAACCGCCGTTTATAATTACTGTTCCGTTTTTCTTCTCTATTTTCATATATTTAGTGTGAAATTGTTCTCCATTTGTAAAATACCATTTTATTTGTACTTTATTTTTTGTTTTCTTCATTATTTCCTTGGCTACAGGTTTATTTGGAAGTCCGTTTGTGTCCATTCCAAAAGCATCTTTATTCCTGTCAAGGATCATTCTTATTTCTACTCCCCTGTTTGCAGCATCTATCAGATGCTTTATTACTTCTTTATCAGATAAAAAATACATTCCTATCTGAATTTTATCCCCCGCCCTTGTAGCTTTTATATCTCTGTCCAGTGCCTCTCCTACTTTCAGCTCTGTTATCATCTTTACCTTATATCTGGAATCCTCATAATCAGAGTATTCATAATCAGGCTCTACATCTATATCTTTATTTGAAAATTCCCCCACTAATTTCGCATTTTTTATAGACTCGTTGATAATATTCCCGTTTACTTCAAAAGAAGTGTTGCTGTTATAGTAACTCGCATCATGAATATTAGCCGAAGTTAATATTAATGATTTTTCAGTAGTAAAAATTTTTCTGTGGTCTGCTTTTACGTTCACTGCCCGTAATATATTTCTTATTGCCATATCCGGATACTGCTTACCGTAAAAATTCGGTATCCAGCCCTTCTCTATAGGATTGCCCTGCGGTTCTATAAAAGTTCTCCAGATAGGAGAATACCATGGATATATATCCTTAAGCTTGTATATTTCTACCATTGTCACATCAATTCCGTTTTGTTCCAGCTTCTTAAATACAGGATTATCATAAGAGCCGTACAAGCGGTTATTTTCATCAGTAAGCAGATATATTTTGAAATCCTCGTTTTCTCTTTTTTTGTCTATCAGCTTTTGTGAAAACTGTTCGGTAAATTCAGGAAATTTTCCAAAATTCCTGTCATATATCTGATTATACAAAAATATATCTATTATCAGAAACTCCTCGGCTTCATCTATATTTTTATATACTTTATTAAAGATGTGTGTCTCATGTGCAGCATCTCCGTCCTTGGTAAGATATGACAAATCATATTTAAACTCTGCTATCTCACTGTGATATTCCTTGCTTTCGAAATCCACTCCCGGAGGCGGTGTTTTAATGGTACTGCATGATAGAAATAATAAACATAATACTGTTATTAGTATGCTACTGCTTTTCTTCATTTATTACCTCTCGTTTATATTCTGTATCATATTGTATCATAAACTTGTTATTAAAAAAAGAATATTAATACTTTCCTTTTGCTAAAATAATTTTATATATAAATATTTCATAAAATAAAAACTACTTCATTACAAAATCTTTTTTATTTTATGAGTGAAGTATTCCCTTTTTAGAAGTGTTGATCTCTATATAAATTGGAAGATGATCCGATATATATGTTTTTATCTCTTCATAATTATTTTTATATAATTATATACTCCGTATCTTCCTGTAAACTCCTTAGTATGTTTTCTGCTTATAAAAAAGTTGTCGTATGAATTAACCAGTGATTTTTTACCCAGAGTTGTCAGATCCTCGTCCGGATTTAGAACATATTCTATCTGTTCCGGATGTACTGTTAATTTCCTAAACCCTCTGTTATTTGCCGGGAGATTAAAGTCTCCGGCTATTATCACATCTTTTTCCAAAGGAACCATTTTTCGAAAAAAATTATAAACCAGAATATATCTTGAAGCTTCAAGAATACGTTCCCTTTCTTTTTTTCCATAGACCGAATGGGCAAGCACATATACAAAGTCAAACTCCCCGGCTTTGAACCATACACCGTAAGGCTCTCTTTCAAAGTCAGACGGCTTCTCTTCCTGATAATAGCCTGCTGGCTCTTTCAAGCTTACCTTTTCTTTCTGCCATATGTATGCAAAATATTCTTTGTACTCTCCGCTGCCTGCGGGTTTTTCAGATATATGATATTCCCATTTTTTCCCTGTTATTTTCTCAAGATTCCCCTTTAATATTTTCAGACCGTTTTCATTCATTACTTCCTGTAAACCGACTAAGTCAAATTTTGATAATACTTTTGAAACCTGATAATAATCTTTTTTATTTTTTCCCAGTCTCAAGGTATTAAAACTCGCAATCAGCACTGTATTTTCCGGAAACAATGAGGAAAACAGAATAAAAAATAAAATAATATACCTCATAACACACCCCCTGTGTTTTATTTATTAATCATTTGCTCTTTCCATGTAATCCCCGGTTCTTGTATCTATTTTTATTTTATCCCCGATTTTTATAAACAGAGGAACCTGTAAAATATACCCTGTCGATACTGTTGCCGGTTTAGTGGCCTTTCCGATTGTATCTCCTTTTAATCCGGGCTCAGTATATGTAACTTCTCTTACTACTGTATTTGGCAGCTCTACTCCTACCGGAGTTCCTTCATACATAAGCACCTGTATTACCATTTCTTCTATAAGAAAATCTACTGCATCTCCCAAATCATCTTTTGAAAGTGTTATCTGATCAAATGTTTCCTGATCCATAAAAAAATATTCTTCATCCATAGCATATAAAAACTGCATCTGGTTTCTGTCCAGTATAATATCATCTATCATTTCAGTTGATAATACTGTTATTTCCTGTACTTTACCGGAAATAAGATCTTTTATTTTGAATTTCATCTCAGCTGCTCTTGCTTTTTTTCCGGATGTCGACTGGTGTCTGTCTGCTTTCAGGATTAAATAAGGTACATTATCCTTTCTGTATGTACTTCCCTGTCTTAATTCCATTGCCTGTTTCATTTTTTCTCCCTTCATAATTACAGTACTCTGGTAATAATATCAAAAATCTGAATATTACAGTAACAGAGTACTTATGACTCAATTTATTAAGTTTATTAAAAACTGTTCTAATCTAAGATGCCGGTAATTTGGTGAAATATTACATTTCAAAACCAAAATACCCGTACCTTAGATATAACTTTACATTCCCCAGGTCTGATATTCTGACTGATATGTTTCGTAATTTCAGTTTTTCAAAATCTATTGACCGCACTATGTTTAATTAATTTCTAATAAAAACGACTGTTATAATGTACCGGTAATGCGAACCGGTCACTATACTAGACGAGTATACAACAAAATCAAGATAAATTCAAGATTTTTTATTAGTTTTATCCGGTAAATCCGTTATATTTTCTAACTTATAATTTTTTACTTTTTAATTTTTCAAGCTTGAATTATATGTTGTCTGTCAATAAAACTGCCTGTTCAGTCTTTCAAATTATTTGCTTATTTTGCATCCTCTGTACAGTTCATTTATATACACATTATTATTTCCCCAGTTATTTCTGTCATATGTATTAAAATCGCTGTTCCATGAAGGAAAATAACCAAAAATATTGAGATATGCGGCATCCTCCAATAAACCCAGTTCATAATTCCTGTTGCTGTATATCTCGCTGCTCGCATTTTCATCTTTTTTTAGTCTTGCTATATCATACTTTGTTCTTATTTCCATTACATTATCATTTATTTTTCTTATCTGAAAACCTCTTCCGTCATCACAGTTATAATTAACCAATGGTGACTTTTCTGTTTTAGCCTGTAAAAATAAGCCGGCTGTCAAAAATAAGATAAATATAAATACTTTTTTCATGATTAACCTCCAAAATTATTCAGGAGTTACTATAACTGATATATAACCGCTAAAATCTGTTACTGTAAAATTTAATCCGTTATTGCAAAATTCAGCTTCTTTAACAGAAGGCATGTTTTTTTCCATTGTTTTTACTGATACTGGTATCCCCAGCTGCTTTGTCATATTTGATATAATTATATCATAGCTTCCTTGAGGATAATACAATTCTATACTGCTTAACGTCCTATTTTCACCGTCAAGATGATAAATAGTTTCTACAGTCTGACCAAACCAGTCTTCATTTTTTTTCAGACCGGAAAGTGTTTTTCCGGATGCATTTACTGCATACACGTCCTTCGTTCCTTTTAACTGATGCCGCAGCTGGTCAGCATTCATTCCAAATAATTTTTTTACGGTTATTTTTCCTAATGCCTGTGTATTAGTTACAAAATCAATATCTACAGTATCTACAGCCGAAGATTTTATATTTTCATATGATACTGCCAAAGCGGATAAGCTGGCTAATATTATTATTTTTTTAAACTTTTTCATCATCTTTATCTCCTTTTATAAATCACGAAATCTGACTGTCACATATGCTGTTAAGATTATCTGAACTATCAGTATAAAAGGAATACCGTATTTAAAATACCAGTGTTTTGTTTTATGCTTGAATAATTTCATGCCTAACAGGGCTCCAAGGCTTCCGCCAGCGATTGATAAAAGAAAAAGTGTACTTTCTTTTATTCTCCATTTTTTATTTTTGGCTTTACTTTTATCCAGAAAAAAAGTATACATTGTAAATATATTTATCATTAATAAATATGATAATATTATTTCATATAATTTCATTATTCTCTCCAAAATTCATTCTAACATGCCAAAAATCAAAATTTTTCTGATAATTGCACTTTCATTATTGATATCTTATCAGATATATTTTATCAGCATTTCCTTAGAAATATATTTATTTACAGAAAATTTTTTTATTTTTTTTCCTTCTGTACCGGATATGCATATTATATTGTCAGAGAAGTCAATAGCTTCGTCCAGATCATGTGAAACCATAACAGCTGTCTGATTGCGGCTTTTTATTTCCTGTTTCAGTTTTCCTATTATTTCTTCTTTATTAATAATATCTATTGATTTAAACGGTTCATCCATAAAGAGCAGGTCTGCAGGATATGATGCTGCTCTGGCTATATTTACCCTTTGCTTCATTCCGCCGCTTAAGCTGGACGGATAATATTTTTCATATCCGTTTAGATTGACCAGTCTCAGATTCTTTATAATTATTTCATTTTTTTCTGTTTTTGACAGACCTTTATTTTTCAATACAAGCTCAATGTTCTCATAAACAGTAAGCCATTTTACCAGAATTTCTTCCTGAAAAACACAGCTTAAATTTTTATATCTCAGAATATCTTTCATTATGTAGTTTAAAAGCGTGGTTTTCCCGCATCCTGAACGGCCGAGTATTGTTGTTATCCTGTTTTTTTCAAATTCTATTGAGAAATTCTTGTATATTACATCAGTACCAAAGCTCACATTTATATTCTCAAATCTATAATCAGCCATTTTCCCTCCAAAACATCACTTTATTGCGGAAAATACGAAAGATAAAATCCAGTATAAATGAAAAAAATACTATTATTATTATCCATGCTATTATTCCCTGAGTATTAAGCGTTAATTTTTCATTTAGAATGCCGCTTCCTACACCGTATTTCGGCTGACTGTATATTTCCCCTGCTATTACAGTTTTCAAAATCAAACCAAAAACAGAGCTTGCTATATTTGTCAGATTATACAGGAGAGCTGGAAAATACAGCTTTATTATTGAATCTTTTCTATTTATGTGAAATACTTTTATTAGTTTTTTGATTTCAGGATCAATATTATTTATACTTCCTACAATATTATCATAAAATATTGGAAACGAAATCACAGTTCCTATTACCAGAGGCGATATCTCCTTCGGAAACCAGATAAGCACAAGTACAATCATAGCAATAATCGGTGCATATTTTATAAAGCTTATCTGCGGTTTCAAAAATATACGCACAGCTTTGAAATTTGCCGATATAATACCTAAAATCAGCGAACTGATTATGGAAATCAGAAATGCACAGAGAATTCTTATAAATGTGCTGTATATTTCCCTGAAAAATGTATCCTGAAATATAATCAGTTTTATTTCCCGTAAAATGGAAGACAGACCGGGAAATATTACATCATTTCCTACATATTTTGATATTAACTCCCATATTATACCCGTTCCCAGTATTGAGAGAAAAAAGATCAGATACTTATTTTTCATAAAAAATCCCGCTGTCAGGAATTTTTCCCCCGATAGTTTTCACATCAAAGTCCGATAATATTTTGTAATATTCCAAATAATAATTTTCTGTTTCTTTTATTGATAAAAAATTAATATTGGAATTTTTAATTATCTCTGGCAAAAATGCTGCCGGTATGCTTAATTCAGCTTTTTTCAAAAAATCTTCCTTATTTCCCTCTCCTGTAAGCCATTTATTCTGCTCTTCAAGCTCTAACGCAAGCTTTTTTGCAATATCCGGATATTTTTTCAGCACTCCCTCTTTAGCTATCAATGTAGCCTGCGGAAAGCCGTATTTATTTGAATATAATTTTTTCCACTCTTCATTTAAAGAAAGTATCATTTTTACATCAGTATTTTTCTTCAAAAGAACCGAAGCCGCAGGCTCAGACAATACAGCTGTTTTTATCTTTCCAGCAGCAAGTGCACTTGCCAGCTCTGTTCCTGAACTGAAATATTCCAGATCCAGACTTTCGGCATCTATATTATTCTTGTTTAATATATTCCTGAAAACAATATCCGGAGTCTGCCCTCTTCCTATTATTCCAGTTTTCTTATTTTTCAAATCCTCAAGTCCGCTTATATTTTCACTGCTGACCAGATATAACGAACCCCATGAGACAGTACCCAGTATTTTATATCCCATATTTTTATTATAAAGCTGGGCCGCAAGGCTGGACGGCACTATTGCAATTATATTATCATCTTCTGTCAGAAGACTGCCTGTGAGTGTTTCTGCCGTTGCTGCTTTTTCATATTCTATATTAACATTATCCTCAAACTGTTTATTTTCAGAATACATTCCTAATACCGAAAGTGCAGGAAGCCCTTCTGGAAAAATAAATTTTACTGTTATTTTTTCTTCACCTGCGTTTTTATCATCTTTAGGCACTCCTCCATTTCCGCAGCCGAAAATTAATAACATACTCAAAATAATTATCCCTATTTTTTTCACGTAATCACCTCTAAAAATCTTATTTTATGTAAAGCATTTTTATTTAACAGATATCATATTATAAACCATATATATTTTGTTAGTCAAACGATAATATTTTTTATTATGATTTTTTGTTTCAATATTTCATCATCCCAAATTAAGAAAATTTGAAATATTTTCTCCAATAGAGTAAAATGTAATAAAAAAATAAGGAGCTGCATATGAAAAAAATACTTTATCTGGTTTTCACTCTAATATTGATTTCATGTTCCTCTGTTCCCACTGGCACTTCCATAGAATCACCAGTGAGAAAATCAGATGACGTGAAATTTTACTATGACCTTACTTATAAAAAAGACGATGAAATTGTTTACGAAAGTAATATATGGCCCAGAGTTTACGAGATTCTTGATGAATCAGAAGATTTTTTTATTTTAGATGTTTTCCTTTTCAATGACTGGGTTCAGAAAAAAGAATCTTCAGATAAATTATACTCTCTCGCTGAAAAGCTCAGGGATAAAATTGTAGAAAAAAAACAAAAGAACCCGGATCTTGATGTTTATATTATTCTTGACCCTAATAATAATTTTTACGGTTCCTTTGATAATGAATTATATAAGCCTCTTACCGATCTCGGAGTCAAAATAATTTATATTGACCTTGATCATCTTAATGACCCTGTATGGATTTATTCTCCCATATGGCGTACATTTATCAGACCCTTCGGCAATAAAAAAAACGGAGGAAAAATCAAAAATGTGATTGATCCCGAAAGTGCGCCGAAAGTCACTGTTCGGAGTCTTTTAAAGGCCTTAAACCTGAAAGCCAACCATAGAAAAGTCATTATGAATGAAAAGACCGTTTTTCTTCCTTCGGCAAATCCTCACAAAGAAGGCTCAAGACACTCTAATATCGCCTTTGAGACAAGCGGAGAAATAATGCAGGACATTTTCAAAGGAGAGCAGGATATTGCGAAATTCTCCAAAGAAACTATCCCTGATCATGAGCTGAAGATAGTTCCTGCTGAAAACGGAATTTACTCTGTACAATATCTCACTGAAGGAAAAATAGGAAAAGGTGTAACTGATGAAATTAAAAATGCTGTTTTTGGTGATAAAATACTTATTGCACAGTTTTATCTGGCAGACCGAATAGTAGTCCGTGAGATTTTAAATGCTACCAAAAGAGGTGTGAATTTTGATATTATCTTAAACAACAGCATCACTTCCAATCAGTCTGGCGGTATTCCAAATAAAACTGCTGCTGATGAAATCATGAAAAAAAGCAGCAAAAATCCCGGAATTATTACTCTCCGATGGTATAATAACGGAGAGGAACAGTTTCATACCAAGCTTATGCTTGTAAAAAAATCTGATTATCTTGTAGCATTCGGCGGTTCAGGAAACTTTACAAGACGTAATCTCCGTGATTTTAATCTGGAGTCTGAACTAAAAGTTATCGCACCTTATGACTCTGAATTTTCAAATGAAGTACTCACTTATTTTGACAGATTATGGACTAATAAAGACGGGGATTTTACCCTTGATTACGATATGGCAAATAAAGAATCAGGGCTAAATAATTTCCTGTACAAAATAATTGAAAAAACTGGTTTTTCTGCTTTTTAGAATATTTGGCTTCATATAATAAAAACGGGTATATACCCGTTTTTATATTACAAAATTTATATTATTAAATATTATTCTTATTCTTTCTGCCGATACTCAAAAAAACTATTACAAATCCTAAAAATGAGAAAACAGTACTTACGATCAGCATTGCCGGCACTCCTTTTGAATCCAGAATTACTCCGCCTAGCAGGTTGCCTATTGTTATTCCGATTCCCATCGATGCTACTGTTACCAATGACTGTCCTCTTATTTTTTCATTTTTATCTACTATTTCATTCACATAATATACAGAAGCCGGCACAAAAAGACCGTAGCCTAATATCTGCAACATTTGAAATGCGAAAATAAAATATATATTATTTGAAAATATAAATAAAACACTCTTAACAAAGAAAAATAAGAAGGAAAGCATTACCAGTTTTCCGCTTGTAGTTTTTTTCATAAAAAAGCTGAAACATACCATTGTAGGAATTTCACTTAGTGCTGCGAGTGACATTGCCGTGCCGTAATCTCCGCTGTTTCCGCCTACGTGCTCTACTATCTGGGGAAGAAAATTAGCAAGCATTCCATGGCTTATAAAGGTTAATATCATAGCTGCAAGAAAGTATAGAAGCTTCTTGTTAGCTGCAAGCATATGCCATACACTGTCATTATTTTCAGGCTGTTCTATATTCACACTTTCCTGAACTGCTGTTTCAGAATCCGGCTTATCAAAAATAAATACAGATATTATCATTATTATCAAAAAAACAGCATGAATCACAAGTATACTTTCAGGCCCTGACTGTGTAACTACTTTTCCTATGATAAAACCGCCTGCTGCATACGCCAGAGAGCCAAGCCCTCTTGCCAGACCGAAGTTTACAGGAATTCCAATATTTACAAACTGTATTGCCAGTGAATTTATCAGTCCCGTTGCTGAATATTCCGTCATTCCTATCATAATAAAAATAAACATGGTAATGAAGAATTCGGAAGGTATAACCATAAGAATCATGTTTATAATAAAGCTTAGGATCATAATCACAAGAAGAATCCTTTTCAGGGGTATTTTTTTATGCTTATCTGCAAAACTTCCCAGAAAAGTCTGTGAAATAACAGAGGCCACACACTCTACGGCAAGTATTATACCTATTTCGGAACTCTTAAAATTCCTTGACTGGAGCAATACTACAGAAAACCCTACTATTGCGCTAAACGACATCATAAATGAACACTGAATCATGGAAAACTTTGCATTTATCTTTTTTAAACTTTTTCCAGCCTGCATGAACGCACACCTCTTTCTATAAAATAATATTTTTTACTGTTTTAACGGTAAAAAAATCAAGCCTTTTTTTGTATCTCCAAAATAAAGCTCCGAAGCCAGATTTTTATAAACCAGAAAAAGTCCGAAAGCACAAAGAAAAGCATCAATTTTATCTTCAAATTTCTTATATTCCTTTCTTTTCAAATTATTTTCCGGCAGCTCAAAATTCTTTGCAAACCCGCTTATTATTTTTTTTTCTTCAAAAATCTTTATTTTTTCATATAATACAGCATAGCCCTTCAGACTGTCTGATATTTTCCCTTTTAATTTATACCCTGCAGGAAATATTTCCGGAAAAATACCGGCAGTTATCCCAGTGGGAAATGTTTCCACTACTTCATGACTGTGTGTAAATATTCTATCTGTATAACTGAATTTTTTATGTTTTTTTACAAGATATCCGGCGATATCTTCTCCGCGGCTTCCTTTATACGCTCTTTTCATATATTCCTTAGAAACCTGAAAGCTCGATATATGAAACCCGTTTATTTTTGTCCTCTTTAAATCTCTTTCAGCATTTCTGTATTCTTGAGAATCTTCAGGAAAAATCAGCGGTGCGTCTATTCCTATACATACTTCTTTTTTGTCTGTTATTTCAGAATTAAGAAACAGTCTGACTATATCATTATTACTGTATACACCTGACTGAGAAAATATAATTTCCCCGTTTCCGTTTATTAAACATATTCCTGTTTCATTGTTTTCTGTCCAGGCGAGATCTATCCCGGCAAATATTTTTTCTTTCATAATTTTGTCCTTTTAATAAAACTGCTTTCATTATACTATATTTCAAAGAATATTATAATTTATTTTAGGCTTAAATTTTATGATTTATATATATTTTTCTGACATCGGATTTTTTCTTGAAATAACTGTATTAAAAAAGCTGTTCAGCGTAGAACAGCTCTTAAAATATATAATTTACATTCTTGAAAGTGAATCAATCAGCTTTCCTGTTTCCCATCTTACATCCTCTTTCATTCTGTCTCTTACTTTCCTGTACAGATTATCTTTACTGTCATTATGCTCAGTGTAACTGTATTTTTTTTCATCATTCATATAACCGCTGACTTCATAGCTCATTCTGCTTCTCAGCTGTGGTTCTGGATGCTGTTTATATCCGTTATCATCAACAACAATTCTGATTCTCACATCTGCTGATGAATATGAATTAGTTAATACTATAAAATCACTTTTCAGAGAATCTTTCACTATATTATCCATATCACCTGCAATATAAACCTTTACTTTCCCCTTTTCTTCCAGATCCTGATATTTTCTGTACGAATCTTTATATTCTCCGTATCTTTGGTAAGCAGTGTATGCACTGTTATATATCTGAGCTATGTCTCGGTATTCACGCTTTGTCCTTGCACTGTATTCCTTGCTTCTGGCCTCCTGATAATATTTATCCGCAGCTTCCTGTCTGCATAATTTATCATTTTTTTCGCCTAATTCACTGCTGTCTTTATAATTCCCGTGTTTCTCATACGCATCATCTGCTTCTGCGAAAGTTTCGGCTGCATCACAGTAATTTTTTGCTGCTTCCTGTGATTTTGCTTTCTTATACAGCTTTTCGGCTTCTGCCCTGTCTGCTTTCTCGTTGTTAAGCTGGTAACGCTTTTGCGAGTCCTTGTAGCTTCCATAATTTTTATAGATATTATATGCAGCAAGAAAATTCTCTTCGGCACTTCTGTAACGTCCGTTTTTTTCGTCAGAAACACCGCTGTTATAGTATTCACCAGCTTTTAACTCAGAATATTTGAATCTGTAGTCTTCTGCTTTCTGTTTTATATCCTTATAGCTGTAATAAGTAAGGCCCGCTTCATACGCCTCTGCCTTGCTCAAATAATCGTCAGTTCTTACTGCTTTTATATTGTCTCCCTTTATATAGTACTGCTCTGCTACATTTTTCCCCAGCTCGTCAACTGTATATTTTCCTGTAAAAAATGATATCTGCTTGTCATAAGACTTTTTATCCAGCAGAGTTCTTATCTCCCAGAATTCAGACATATACTTAATTTTACTGTCAATAGTAGGTGCTTCTGCAATATTTTTTTCATAATATTTTATTATTGTATCAAACTTTTCCAATATTTGTTTGCTTTCTTTATTATTAGGAAATGTTTTTTTCCCATCAAGATATTTTGCACTATACTTGACAGCTGTTACATAATCACCCTTCTCATAAGCTTCCTCGGCTTTTTTCAGATCACATCCCACAAATACAAATAACAAAACAGCAAATAATAATATTTTTCTAAAATTTATCTTAATCATAACTCCTCCTGAAATATTTATTTTATATACTTATTATTCCATACCAATATGAAATCAATGTGAAGTTATAATATGTTTTTAAAAAATTCCTCTTTCAAAACAATAAGGATTGTATTTTCCCTTTCCGGTATTCAGACTTTTAATTATTTCAATTACTTCATCAGAATTTTCAAAAGTGAAATCCAGTCTTAATTCATCAAGTCCCAGACTCTTTATTTCTTCTAGTTTGGGTATAAGATTCATGGGACTATCCATATAGAGCTCTATATTATCCAGATCATTTCTGACTACCCTGTACATATCATTATGATCTCCGTGTAATTCCTTATATTCCTTTTCAAATATCGGATACTCTATATACATCCCTTTCAGATAACCGTAAATAACCATTCCCTTCTTTACCTTCTTACTTTTGATCCCCTTCAATTGCTCAAAATTCATTTCAGGTGACAGAAAGACAGTTTCCACCCCTTCAAAATCACTAAATAAATCTACAGTATAATTATTAAATATATTCAAATTCCAGTCCACACTTTTTTTATCGACATTTGATTTCAAAATTTGATAAAGATTTGAAACCAGCTTTGAATTCAGATCTATTTTATCCAGCTTGCTCTCTTTCGCCACATCAAACTGTCTATAGTATATTTTTTCTATCCCGTTTGCTCTGCACACGTCTTCCTGCACCTTATTTGACACCATTGCAGAAATAACAGGGCTGTCATTATGATTATTTTCAAAATTTCTTACATTTACTGCCTTTCCTTCTCTTCTATACGAAGCTGTCAGATTTTCTTTCAGCCTTTCTGCACATTCTCTTTTCATCTGCTTTAACTCGCTGAATGAAATAAAAGCCGTATTATCATAGCTTACTTTAACATTATCAATCTCAAAAGAAGTATCTCCAAGCTCTGATAGCTTTTCACTTATTGTTTTTACATCTATTGATTTTTTAGCTGTTTCATTCAGTACTTCCATTTTGCATTCCGCTGTTATCCTGCTTTTTTTTAGATTTTCCGCAGTAAATACCAGTACAGGTTCTTTACCCAGAGCTGCCGAAAATTCCCCGTCTATTTTAAGTTTTCTTTCCTTTATCTTCATTTCATGGTTTATATTGTCATGTAATTCTTTTGAATAATTTTTGTAGATATATTTTGTTTTTTCAGGAATTCTTCCCAGATATACAGTATCTCCCTTATAGGCTTTTTCTTTTTTTACATCGTTTATAAGAATCTTATTTACATAAACTCCTCCAAGCTTCTCATAATCATCACCCACAAACTGTATTCCGTCGCCAAGGCTGATATCATCATCCAGCAAAACTTTTCCTGCCCTGCTTACTGTCCCGGCTTTATACCCAAAATTGGCAGAATAATCAAAATTCATAAGCTTATCATCACCGTGAAAGTACCCTTTGGAATATCCTCTGTTAAAAAGCTTATAAGACTGGCTTTTTCTCTCTTTATTATCAAGAATATCCTTATAATAGTTCACAGTCTCATAAACGTACTGTTCTGTTTTCTTTCTTCCTTCTACTTTTATCGCGTCTATTCCTATTTCTTTAAGTTTTTTTACCTCTTCCTCCAGAAACTGATCATTAGGACTAAGAAAATATCCGCTTTCCTTATTTTCATCCTGAAATTTCTTCCTGCATGTATATGCACAAAGACCTCTGTTGCCGCTTCTACCTCCTATAAAACTGCTTATATAGCAGTTTCCGGAATAAGCAATACATAAAGCACCAGATACAAAAACTTCCAGCTCTATAGTAGTATTCTCCCTTATTTTCTTTATCTCCTGAAATGTGAGCTCTCTTGCAAGCACTACTCTTGAAAGCCCCAGTTTCTGTAAAAAATTAGCTTCTTCATGATTAGCCACTGTCATTTGTGTACTTCCATGTAAAGTAAGATCCGGAAAATTTTCAGCCAGAAATTTCAGAAATCCCAAATCCTGAACAATTACAGCATCTATCCCATGTTCATATATTCTTGAAAAATTATATATTGTGTTTTCTATCTCTATATTTTTCATTATTGTATTTAATGTAAGAAGTGTTTTTACTCCCCTTGCGTGTGCATAATCTATCCCGTCCAGTATTTCCTGTATACCGAAATTCTTATTATTTCTTCTCGCTCCGAAACCTCTCAGTCCGAAATAAACCTCATCTGCTCCTGCCTTTACCGCTGCCTGCATTTTTTCATAACTTCCTGCCGGTGCTACTATATTCATCCCTATTACTCTCCTTAATATAAACATCATAAATTTTTCCATAAGAAAAACTATTAACATTATAACACAAGAATAAAATATTTTATATTGCTCAGATTTTTTTTATTTATCTGATATACTGTTCATCTTTGATCTGATATTGCTGAATATTTTACACTGCTGCAAAAATATATAATTTTTTAACTATTTACATATCACAAAAATTTTATTATAATTTATATGGTGATTATATGAAAAAAATAATTATGTTATTAATGGTACTGTTGTTAGTTTCCTGTGAAAGTATAGATCCTAATTATCAATGGTATACTCCCAGAGAAGTTATCAGTAAAATAGATCAGCTTAGGCCCGGGGATATACTTATTTTGTCAAAAGGCAGCCGTTTCAGGGAAATGTGGGGTCATTCCGTTATTCTTAATGACGAAAAAAAAGTCGTGGAATTTCCCGGATATTTTTCCGGCTATCAGGAAGTCCCTCTTTATACATGGGCTGATCTTGAAAGAAAAATTGCTGTTTTCAGACTAAAAGAAATGAATAATGAGCTCAAAACCGAGCTTATGAAAGAGATCGATCTTACCATTAATAAAAAATATGGTATTACTTTTGATAAAAATTTTGATAAAAGACTTTATTGTTCACAGTTTGTATATGATGTATTTAAAAAAGCCGGAAATACTGTTGGA
Source organism: Sebaldella termitidis ATCC 33386 (assembly GCF_000024405.1). Lineage (NCBI taxonomy): Bacteria > Fusobacteriati > Fusobacteriota > Fusobacteriia > Fusobacteriales > Leptotrichiaceae > Sebaldella > Sebaldella termitidis. Next base: position 2,416,207 of record NC_013517.1, read on the forward strand.
AGAGAGATTGATCTGGATTCTGACGGCGGCAGCTGGGTAATGCCGTTTGATATTATGAGATCTGATATGCTGGAAAATGTCATACTTGAATGATCATAAAAAACGGAAATTAATGTCAAAGCCTTTTTATCCATGGTAAATAGCAAAAATAACTAATCAATAAAAAAAATTAAGCAGTCATAATAATGCTTAATTTTTTTATTTTCTTTATTTTTCTGCAAGAGCCTTGTGATAAAGCGGTCCTACGAATTTATTCAGCGGAAAAGACTCTTTTAGTGCTTCTGTAATATATCCTTTTGTTGTATTAACAGCATTTTCCATACTTTCTCCCTTTGCCAGTTCCGCAGTCAGACATGCTGCAAAGCTGCATCCCGCACCATGAGTATATGTAGTATCTATTTTTTCAGATTCAAATACTTTGAATTCTTTACCATCATAAAGAACATCTATTGCTTTATCAGGGCTAAATGATTTCCCACCTTTTATAAGCACATATTTAGGTTCGTATTCATATATTTTTTTTGCTGCTTCTTTTAATTCATCCAGTGTAGTTATCGGAGCTGTTCCTGCAAGCTGTGCTGCCTCGAACAAATTAGGCGTTACTACAGTGGCATTAGGAAGCAGATACTTCTGCATAGCTACTGTATTTTCCGGAAATAATGCCTGATCTGTCCCTTTACATACCATAACAGGATCTATTACAACTATCGGTGAATTTACTTTTTTCAAAGTTTTTCCTACATATTCTATTATTTCCACTGTAGGAAGCATTCCGGTTTTCAGTGCATCTACCCCTATACCCTCCAATGCTGTCTTTGCCTGTGCTTTTATTGTTTCCATATCTATTGGAAATACCTGATGAGCCCAGTTATTATCAGGATCCATAGCTACTATAACAGTAAGTACGCTCATCCCGTATACTGATCTTTCCTGAAATGTTTTCAGATCTGCCTGTATTCCCGCTCCTCCGCTTGTATCAGATCCTGCTATTGTAAGTACCTTTTTTGGATTTGCCATTTTATCATTCCTCCTATATGTTAAATATTCCACATTAATTATATACAGAAACTAAACATAAAATCAATTGATTTATTTTAAATTTTATTACTTCTCTGTAATTTATTTTCTCTCCACATTTAGAAACAAGCTTGTTTTTTCGCTTACCTTCATATTTTCCGGAAGAAACTGGGAATTAGCTTCTTTTATATTAAAGACAGCCTCATAATTTTTATTTATCAGTCTTTCCTCTTTATTTTCATAATATTTTTTTACAGTTTCCACATCATCATCCGAAAAACCTTCTACCTGTAATTCTACTATCTCATTATTCTTATCTTTTATAATATATACATCTCTGAGTCTAATATTAGGATATACTTCCATTATATCTTTAGGAAACTCATCCGGCATCGGAAAACCGCCTTTTTCCTTGCTTACCCTCAGTGTCATGCCGCCATATTCATTTTCGTATTTGATATACTCCCCGTTTCTGTTATTAAAAGCACCAAATGCTGTTATCCCGATAATAATCAAAACCAGTACCGCTGCAGCGATCCCAAACACCTTCCAGTATTCTTTCGTAAAATATATTCTCATATTCTACTCCTCCTTTGTATTTTTACCTGATATTATTATAACAGATTCAATGCAGGCAGGCAATATAAAACGGATATGAAATTCATATCCGTCTGTAATTTTTTATATTATCCCAGCAATTCTGATTACCTTTCAGGAAGAAAGAAGGAGTTTTTCAGGTTTGAACATACCACAGCTTTCCCGGAAAAATTCCTGATTTCTATTTTAGTTAATCAAAATACTGCCTTTAATATTACTCCTGCTCTGTAATCATTTTCCTTATCATTTCCTGTTGAGTATTCTCCTGTCAGGAATATTCCGTATCTGTCTTCCGCCTCTACTCCTATTGCCGCTTTTGTTCTGAATGTTCCCTTTTCGTCCTGCGGTTTTGCAAGCTTATGATATCCGTCCTCTATAGCTGTCAGTCTTGCTTTTTCCCTTTCATTCAGATCTGAAAGCTCATATTCATAAGCAAAATCAAGGGTTCCTTTTAGCTGCCACGCTGTTCTGTTTCCTAAAGGCATCATTCCTTTCAATTCTACTCCAGCTCTTGGTTTCGCACTCCATGCATCATTGCCTTCTACCTCAAGAGCTTCCAGTCCGTTTTCATTAAATGCAGGTCTTGTCACATACATTGCCCTGAATGCTCCATACGGCATTATACTCGCATTCTTGCCTAGACCAAATGCCTTTCCAAGTATATTATCACTTGTGATACTGTATGTTTCATATGTTCCGTTCATTTCCGATCTGCCTAGCGGCGACGGCCAGTCTATATTTCTGTCTATATTATGAATACTTGCCCTTCCCGTAAGGTCATTTCTCAGCTGCCATCCATTTGCTGCATATTTATTATGTACCCCGAGCTGGATTGTATCGACCCATTCTTCACTCTCATTTCCGTCCTTGAATTCAAAGCCTGTGTGTAAATATCCAAGTGAATATCCGAATGTATGTCTATAGGTTCTTTCTACTTCACGTAAAGCCAGTACTCCCGTAGTTGTATAATCATAACCTGTTACTCCGTCTGTTTCCTCTTTATTTTTACCTTTTCCTGCTATTACACTTATTTTTACATTTTCTTTTGTATTATTTGAGGAATCCTGAAGTAAATGCAGCGAGTCTTCAAATGCCTTTGCTATATCATATTCTCTCTGATTTATATTAGCGTATACCTCTCCTGCCAGACTCGACATTATCTGTCGGAATTCTTCCTCAGTCTTTATGTATGCTGTTTTATTATAAATCTGCATTGCATCTCCGGAAGCTCCCAGAAAATTTTCTTCAAGGGCAGTTCCAAAATCTTCAAACCATAATCCGTCTGTAAAATCCGTAAATGCTTTTCTTGCCATATATACATTTGCTCCGGTTCCTGTTGCTTCTGGTGTTGCTTCCCATAATAACGAGCCGCTTATAAATTCATAATTTCCTCCGGATGCTATAACTGCATTTTCTATCTTATATACATTTGCATTTGTCCCGTCTGCAAATCCCGGAAGTATTATTATCGGCTTATCTGTTATCAGCGTGTCTGCTACTATTGAAGCTCCGTTTGCCACAAACTGAGGGCCTGAAGATACAGAAGTCTGATAAACCACACTTTCAGGATTTACTTTTATTGATAAAGATATCCCGTCTGCTGCCAATACACCGTCTGACTGAATAATTCCGCCGTTTATTAAACTGGGTATTTCGTGGCTTATCCCTATAACACTCGATATTGTTGCATTTGATCCTAGAATCAATGTCCCGTTATTCTCATAAGTCGAACCTGCCCCTAATAAAAATGCAGTGCTTTTATTGCCAGTTGTCCCGCTCATATCAATCAGCCCGTTATTTACCGCTTTCGAGCTTATATTGGCAAACATACCGGTTACATTATTTCCAGACATTATTATATTTCCGTTATTTATTATTGTTCCATTTTTATTGGCAGCCATTCCTATTGAATCATCACCTGATATAGTTATTGTAATTCCTAATGCATTCTCTATTACCCCGTTATCTACAAACAATCCGGTTGCACCCTTGCCAGTTCCGTTTATATTTCCCTGATTCACTACAGGTATAGTATTATCTCTTGTATATATTCCTATCCCGTTTTCTTTTATGTTTATAGTTCCTGTATTATTTATCTGAGAACCGTCTCCGTATATTCCCACTGCATATCCGCTGTTATCATAATCTATTGTACCGTCTGAATTATATCTAAGTACTGAATCTCCTGTATTTATTATTCCGCTGTTATTTATAATACCATTTTTGGCATATATTCCGATATTCGATTTTCCGGAACTTCCGTTTATATCTGCACTGTTAGTCACAGTTCCGCCGTTTACAAGGAAATAAGCTATATTATTATCTCCTGTTATGTTTATATCCGCACCGGGAGCACTTATAACTGTATTAGCACCGTCTGAATATACTCCTGTTCCTTTTCCGTTAAGATTTATTATATTATTATTGTTAAGGGTAGAATTTGTTTCCAGTACAAATCCATATCCGCCGTTGCCTACTGATAAATTTGCACTGTTATTATGTATTGCAGTCCCGTTTGTTCCATATACCCCGATTGCTTCATTCTGTCCTACTGATATTGTACTTCCGGCTCCAAGAGTAACTATTCCGCCTTTTGTATAAATTCCTGTTCCTGTTTCACCTATTACAAAAGTCCCGGACTGATTCACTGCTGCACCTTCTGCATAAATACCTATCGACTTGTTTCCGGTATCTATGATGCCGTTGTTCGTTATAATATCACCCGGAGCCGCTGTATAAATACCTATTCCCGGATCATTTACATCAGAAGAGTCCCCGATTTTTACCGTTCCGTTATTTATCAATGTTTTGGCCGGCCCTACCGCATAAATACCTATTGACTTATTACCGCTTAAATCTATCAAATTATTATTTACTATCGGATTTACTACATTATCAGTATAGATACCCACTGCTCTGTTCCCCCTGCTAAGTATCATTCCGCTGTTATCTGCTGTCTGGCCGTCTTTTAGATAAATCCCCTGAGAGTCTGATCCTATAATTAAAGTTCCGCTATTTAGGGCATTTGATGTACTTCCTGTGGCATATATTGCAGTAGAATCATTTCCTACACTTATTACACCCCCGTTATTATATGCACTGGTCCCCCCTATAGCATATAAGCCGGCTGATGAATTATTTAATGTAATTGTTCCTCTGTTTTCAGCTTCTATTCCTGCTGTAAATCCCGGCAGTACAGGAAGTGTATAAATACCATCCACATATATGCCGATATTATTATTGCCTGTAGTACTTACATTTGCACCTCCGTCAAATAATACCATGGAATTTTTGGCTGATATCATAGCACCGTTCCCGCTGAGCGCCACAGAATCATTATAATAATATGTACCGTTTGCAATACTTCCAAGTGTATAAGTTCCGGAACCGCTGGTATTAATCGTCATCAGATTATTAAATATCATTCCGGGATTTGTATTTAAATTAAATATTGTTACTCCCTGTCCTGATACATTTACTGTTGTCCCTGCTGCTGCACTAAAATCCGTTGAGCCTTTCAGATAAAAGCCAAGTGCATTATCCCCTGTTATATTTATAGTTCCCCCTGTTAATGTTACATTACTGTCCTCGGCATATACGGCTATTCCGTTTTTGCCCACAGTGATGTCTCCCGCTGAATTCAGTATGGTATTTTTAGCATATACTCCGACAAGATCTCCTGCCAAAGCATTTGTTACAGAACTTAAATCAATTATAGAACCTGAATTCAGTGTTATATGCGAGCTTCCGCTGTTGTCATTATCTGCTACTATTCCATAGGCTTTATTTATACCAGTAGATTTTATACTGTCGAAATTTGTTACTGATATATTTTTTGTTCCGTAAGTTGGTGTCGAGCCCGGAGTTATATTTGTTCCGTACACTCCAATTCCGTTATCGCCGAATTCTATTTTTCCGTAGTTTTCTGTTATTGTCCCATTAGTTCCATATAAGCCTACCCCGTTATCGGATACTTTTATTATTCCGGCGGCAGCATTATTTAATGATCCGTAGCTGGCGTACATTCCGGTTGAATTTACTCCGTTAAGTACTATTGTCCCGTTATTTGTCATACTCATATCTGTGTTTGTTATACCGGCTATACTGTCATTTTCCTGACCAATTCCTATAAGACCTGCTTCTGTCCCGCTTAATGTTTTTCCGCTGCCAAGTGTTATTCTTGAAGAAGCAACAAGCAAATCCCTGTATTTGACATTAGTTACCGCACCAGAATCAATGCTTGAATCTTCATCAATTTCCAGATGGCCCTTATAGACTTTTGCTTTATCTGATCCTGACATGACAACATGCGCCGACATTATTGAAGTAAAAGTTCCCAGATCCGAAATATTTATTTTTGCATTTTGAATTACCATTGCATATGAATTCGGATTTAGATTAAATGTAAGAGTTCCCCCGGCGGAATTAAACATATTAGTTATATCTGCAGGATTTATAGGAGCATTTAATCCGCTTCCTACATATTGAAATCCAATACTGCCCGCCCCGACATTTACTGCTGTATTCCCGGTAATACTATAACCGCCGCCGTTCTTTGAATAAAATGCATATGCATCAGTTCCGCTTACATTTAAAACCAGTCCCCCGATTTTAAAATTTGAACTTACCACACCATCGGAAAAAAGTGCTATTGAATTATCTCCGCTTACAGTTAATTTATTGGAAAGAGTCGTATTCGTTGCAGCTCCTTTAGAATATACCCCGATTCCTTTATCCCCGTAAACCTCTATTTCTCCTGCATTAACAAACGTCCCCTCATTATATACCCCTGCTGACAGATTCGTGGAAGTATTTTGGAGCAGGAGCTTTCCAGCGGAAGAGTTCGTTCCCTGACTGGCAGAGCCTAATACTGACATTCCTACAGCCCCTGCATCATTAGAACCTATGGGTTTTACTCTTTCCGAATTATTAATAATGACTCCGCTGTTAGTTACCCAGCCGCCGTTATATGCCACAAGTCCTTTTGCATTTTTAGCAGTATTGGTTATAGTTATGTCTGCATTATTCACTATTTTTCCTACCTGAGAGGCGGACTGTCCAGTTCCGTTTGCCATAAATAATATATTATCAATACCGTTTGTTATAACTCCGCCCAGTGTTGTTACTCCTGTATCATAAGAACCTATTCTGGCTCCCACGCTTGCATCAATTATAGTTGTATATCTGTCACTACGCACAAGAATACTGTCTATTGAGTCATCACCATAAGTTAAGGATTTTATCTGTATACCTGTCAGCTCTATATCATTGGTTTGCAAAACAGCAAAAGAAGAATTTCTTAATATTCCCACATTCTGCTCACCATCAACCCGTAAATTCAGATTGCTTATATTGTCAACATAACCCACAGCACCTATTTTTTTGGATAATGATAATCCTATGTTTTTATTTCCCTTGATATTTATAAGTCCGTCTCCCCCGGCTCCGTATTTCCCGGAATCACTTTTCTCCCCGTGAATTCTTACATTATCAAAATAATTTTGTGAAGAGGAAAAAATATCATAAACTCTTACTCCGTAATTTTCTGTTCCGTTTATTTCAATATCTCCCGTATACATATCCGAATTCAGGGGTCCGTCATTATAAGCGCCGAAATCTATACCTATACTGTTGGAACTGTTACTGCCCAATATTATTTTCCCGAGATTATAGGTCTGAGACGGCGTACCAAAATCACCATATGCAAATTCTTTTTCCAAGGTTATTCCTATCATCTGTGTACCGTTATTCAGATATATATTCCCGCTGTTTATAAGCATGGAATAAGTTGTTGAGGGAATAGGCGAAGAAAATCCTGCCAGTATTTGATGTTCCAGACCAATCAGATAACCGCCTCCTGTATTATTAAGTTCCAGATTGCCGGAAAAATCCAGATACTGTGTCGTACTGATTGCATATGGATTATAACTGACAAATCTTGTCTGTCCGGCTATTGTATGATCTATCTGCCAGTCTCCTTTTATGGTTACGCTTTGATTTATTACACTGCTGTATAAAGCCGGCGGAACACCTGTTCTGGCTACTGTACTGTTCCATGTCGTCAATGCTCCATTCCCGTATCTGATATTTCCTGAAAAACTACCGCCGGGACCTGTTATCAAAGTAGTCAGTGAATCTGCAATTACTTCTTTATAATTATCTATCATAACATCAGAAGTTGTTGTCGTCCTGAAAGCAGAAGAAGTTCCCTGTATAAATCCCGTAACCTGAAACGAAAGCTGCGGTACTGAAAAAGGCGGTGTTATGTTTACATCTAATTCAGCCGGCTGGAATTTACTCATTGATACCAAAGGAGTAAGTGACGGTGATGGAATTATTACTGTATTAAAGCTTCCGGATACAGTCGGACCTGAATTTGGTTTGACATTAAAATCCGAAAAATTTCTGTTTGTTACATTTATTGGAATATTTACCCCCAGATTTATTTCCTTCGGCTGCTGAAGCTCCTTATATGGCTTTCCGGCTGTACCGTCTTTGAAGCCGCTTGTTACTATATGGCTGCCTGTTGTGTCATAATATCCTGTTACTTTTGAATGATACAATGCATTTTCCGAACTGTTATCCCTGCCCTCATTATATTCGTCATAAAATCCCGCAAAGAATACCTGCCATTCGAGATATTCAGGCTTTACTATGTAATCATTCTGTAAATATAAATCTTTTAATTCTTTATTTTTTTGCTTAAGTATTTTTTCTATTGTTTGGTAAGTTTTTTCATTCGATTTACTGGTTTCCATATTTTTTACTATGCTATTATACATTCTGTCATATTTTGCCGAAGATATCCCTGATGCAGGCGCATAAGACGATGCCATTGCATTTAATGCCAGAAACGATACTAATAATTTTTTATTTTTTTTCATTATTCCTCCTACGCTATTAATTCCTCTTCATCCTGTTTTTATTCTGTCCGGTTTAGTACATCAGTATTCTCTTTTTTCCAATAGTATACATACTGAACCCTGAAATTTTTGTAAGAATTTTTCATATGACTAATATCCGCTGCCCTGTGTTCTGATCATAATCCTTTGTTATGCTTTCTTCCAATGATCTTTCTATTCTTGTTTTATTACAGTGAATAGTAAACAACAATACCAGCAATAAAAAATCAATATTTTTTTATTTTACCTCCTGTTTTGAGAATTTATTAAGATATTTCAAAACCTTGTTCTGTTTTAAATCTTTTTTAGCTTTACAATCCGATTTTATCAGCTTCCTCCATTTTGTCTTCACAGCTTACCATAGTTGTTATTACAAATATAAGCTTACTTCTCCTTCCTCCTTTCAGAAAATAACGATACTTAAGCAGGTTACTATTCGTATTTGTTAAATTTTACGAATAAAAAACTATTCTTTTATATGTCAAATATTAATCTGATAAATAGTTACTGAAAAATTTTTTCTATTAAAATTGACTTTAAAGATTAAATTTAGTAAAATATTCATAATTGTTTATTTGTAAAATTTAACAAATACGTCTTTTTTTTTAATATTTTATATAATTATACCACTTTTTTATAATTATTTTCTCTGCCTTATAAAATTTTAATATTTATTTCTATAATCAGATATTAATAATGAAGTTTTTTTATTAATAAGATTGAATCTTTTTTATAAAAGTTATTATTAAAATCTTTTTTTTATAAAAAAACAGTATATTTTTATATTCAAAATTAATCATTATTTCCATTTTTATTGCATGAACATTTGTTAATACATCTAAATTTTTCAAAATTTCTATATTATTCATATCTAATTTCTTTTTATATTAAGAAAAAGTAATATATAAATCCATAAAAAAATAAAGACTAACAGTTAATAACTGAAAGTCTCCATTTCATCAGCAAAATATCTATTTAATAATAATTTTTCAAAAAATATATCTTCCATTAGAAGTTATTTTTTCTTAAAACTGCATGTCACTATATGATCGTCTATTATGCCCACAGCCTGTAAATATGAATAAATAATAGTAGAACCTACAAACTTAAAACCACGTTTTTTCATATCCTTGCTTATCTTATCCGACAGTTCGGTTTTCGCTGGGAGTTCTTTCATGTCTTTCCATTTGTTTACTATCTGCTTATTATTTACAAATCCCCATATATATTTGTCAAATGATCCGAATTCTTCCTGTACTTTTATAAAGGCCTTTGCATTCTCTACTGTAGAATTCACTTTTAGTTTATTCTTGACAATTCCGTCGTTCTTTAGCAGCTCATCTATTTTATCCTGTTTATAATCCTTTATTTTGTTATAATCAAAATTATCAAAAGCTTTTCTAAAATTTTCCCTTTTGTTTAAAATAGTTATCCAGCTTAATCCTGCCTGAAATCCTTCCAGAATAAGCATTTCGAACATATATGAATCATCATGGGACGGTACTCCCCATTCATTATCATGATACTCTCTTTCGGAATCTTTATTTGCCCATCCGCATCTTACTGTTTCTTCCATGTAAATCTCCTTTCATCTGCCGTTTTTCTTGTAATATATATCTTAAAATAACGTTCCTTTTATTCCGTTGCTTTTATATTCTCTTATTATATCATGCATTTCATAAAGAAGTCCGTATTTTTTACACTCTGCCTTAAAAAAGCTATACATATCTCTCATATTTAATATATTACAAAAATATTTATTCCCGTATATGCGTATGTACTTACTTTTTAATCCGGGAAAATGCTCATCCAGCTTTTTGAAATAATATGTTCTCTGATTCTGACGCAGAGTCACTCCTCCGCCAAAAAACACAAATTTTGCCCCGCTTTCATAAGAAAGCCTGATAACATCGGAAATATTCTGCATACTGTCTGTTATGAAAGGAAGAACGGGCATCAGCAGAATACCCGTAAATATTCCTATATCCGAAAGCTTTTTCAATGCTTCAAATCGCTTTGAACTTACTGCAACATTAGGCTCTATTTTTCTTGCTGTTTCATCATCTGCAGCAGTTACTGTCATCTTTATACATATAGGTGAAAATATCGAAATTTTCCCTAAAATATCATAATCACGTGCAATAAGATCACTTTTTGTGGTAAGATCCACACCCCAGCCGTACTTATAAATCAGCTCCAGACTTTCTCTTGTCAAATTCAGCCTGGCTTCAAGGGGATTATACGGATCGCTCATAGCCCCTGTTGATATAACACCTTTCAGTCTTTTGCTTTTTATTTCCTTCTCCAGAATATGAAGTGAATTCTTTTTTACTGTTACCTTATCAAAATTCTCTATTCTGTAACAGTCGCTTCTTGAATCACAATAGATGCAGCCGTGACTGCATCCTCTGTATATATTCAGGTTATAATCCGCGCCAAACCATCTCTCCTTGTGTTTATTCTTGGTAAGGAGCGTTTTTGCTTCTATATATTCTATATCATCAATTATATTCATACTACCCCTGTTTATCTATTTTATAGGTACATATATATCTAATTCCGACTCATCCGAATCATCTATCCATCTCTCATCATAATATTCAAAGCTGTATTCCGGTATACATTCCAGCTTTTCCTCAGGCATCCATTTCATATATATATCCCCTATAAACTTACTTATATTATCTCCTTCTATTTTTCCTTTAAATGTATAAACAGCATATTTATTTGCCGGAAGTTTTATCTCTTCGAATCCTTCCGGAATTTCTGTATATGATTCCTTTTCCATCCCGATAGTATAATCAAATAATTCTTCAGTCATTCTCATATTATCCGAAAGTCCGTAGCTGTTCATATGCTCAGGATTAAATTTTCCTTTGGCAGCCTCGAAGAATTCACCCCACGCTTTTGGAAGATCTCCTACTGTTTTCGGGCCTACATCTTTTGTTTTTTTTCCGTATATTGTTATTTCCGGAAGTTCTTTTATTACAGCTTTCATAAATATCACTCTCCTGTTTTATTTTCTTTAATTATACTGTCTTTACTATGACAATAGTATGTCATATTGCCTAAATAAGTTTTTATTTTATAATTTTTATAAAAAAAATTCCCCGTTTTAATGAGGAATTTTATGAATTATCTTACTAATTCTCCGTTTTCATATTTATCTACCTGTTCGATATTTCCATTTTCATCATAATATGTAATATCTCCGTCAGGTTTTCCGTTCTTGTAGTTACCTTTTGAAGCTATATTTCCGTTTTCATGAAATTTTACAAATAATCCCTGTACCACATTATTTTTATCTGTTTGATAAATTAATGCCGGTGTATTCGTAGCTACAAAGAAGTCAGCCACTACTTTAACTCCGCCTTTTTGCTTATATGCTCTTTTATATGAAACAGCAAGTGTTCTGTCATTTATAGGTGCACCTGTTTCATCTACATACGTTATAAAAGTTCCTTTTTTATAATTCAATTCATCATAGACTTTAAGGCCTGTACTTTCATATGAAAAACCTATTATTGTTACAAAAAGAAATAAGCAAAGGAGCAGTATTTTTTTCATAAAATCACCTCATCATTATTTTTGTTGTACTACTATAGTATAATATAACATAGTTTGATTTTCCATATTTTTAAATTAAAATAAAATTATTTTTTTATTTTTTATTTAAAATTATTTTTTTCATGCTTTTCTACAAGGTCTTTTGCGTCTTTCAAACCTAATCCTGTTAATTCTCTTACTCTTTTTATCTTTTCAATTTTGGAAATATCAGAATCAAGCAGCTCTTTTAAAGATAATTCATTATTTCCGGGTATTTGGTCAGTTAAGCTTTCTTCACTCGGAAATATTCCTCTTTCACTTCTCTCTACTAATTCCTTTGAACTTTTTAAGTCCAAATTTGTAAGTGAATGAATCTGCTTTATCTTCTCCAGCTTATTATAATTTCCTCTGAGTATTTCATCTATTTTTGTTTGATTATTTATATTTCTATCTGAAAACACTGTATTTTCATTATTGCTCTTTATTTCGACATAACCGCTGAATTCACTCTGCTTCATATTTTTCTTTTCTTTTTCTCTTTTTTCATAATATTCTTCTACATCTGTCTTTTTTTTGAAAAAATCAAATATCCCCATTATTCATCCTTTCCATTATACATGTTATACATGTTTTTTATTCTCTGTATTATTTCATTCCTTAATTCTTCCGGTTCCAGCACTTCCACATTATCACCAAGGCTCAGTATGAACTCAAGAAACCATTTATCTATTCTCCAGTTCAGCTTTATTATAACATAGTTTTCTATAGATGTAATATTGTACTTTTCCCTGCTTTTCTTTATATCCAATACTTCATAATTATCCAGAAAAAATTTAGCTATCTCAAAAAAATTTTTCTTATACTTTAATATTATTTCATTATGTATATAATCACTGAAAAATCCTTTTTGCGAATATATTTTTTCTGAAATATCCGGATCTTCTGTAAACTTTTCATTTGTAATTTTTATTTCAAGTATTCTTGATACCCTGAATATCCTCAGTTCCTTCCTGAGAAGACAATTGGCAAAAAGATAAACCGAATTACCTTTTATAGAAATAATATACGGCTCGAGCTGTCTCTCGCTTATCACATTATCACTGTTTATATACTTTACCTCTATAATATTTTTGCTTTCAATCGCTTTTTTTATTGAGGATATATTTTCCTTTTCTCTTTTATGCATAAGATAGCCTTCTTCTATCTTAAAATAGTCAAGTTTTCTCTGTTCTTCCATCTCTTTGTCAGAAATTATGTTTTTGAATTTTTCTATAAGCAGCTTTGTTTTACTGTCCTTATAATAGTAATTATTTAATATAGATATTATTCTTGTCAGTTCAGACTTTGAAAAATTTATATTTTCCAGCTTAAAATTTTCTATTATACTTATACCGCCTTCAAATCCCATTTTTCTCTCTATAGGTATCCCCATATTTTCCAAAATATCAAGATCACGGTATATTGTTCTCTGCGATACTTCAAATTCCTCGGCCAGTCTTTTGGCGCTTACTTTTTTATATCTATTCAGATAGTATAGTATATTTAAGATCCTGTCTGTTTTCATATATCCCCCTGTCCCGGTTATTTTATAAAGAAAATTAATTTATTTAAATATTTATCTGAAATTCTGACCCGTTTATAATATGTTATTTAAGGAAAAAATACAAAGATTTTTATATTGATATTCCAGATCATTTTAGCCATAAATTTGGTTCAGTATCTGTTTTATTTATATTCTGAGTATAACAAAAATTCATTATTATTACAATTGAAATGAACATACTTTATTAAAATTCCCAATAAGTTAATAAATCAGTTTTGGCAGCAAATACAGCAGCCTGTCTGCTTCCTGCTAAACAGGCTCTTATAGTATCATTAGTTCTATAATCATATCTTTATATAATTAATTTTTTTTATTCTTTTTTATGATCTTTCTGGTGATATTTTCTTTTTTTAGAAACCTTACATTATTATCCTGCTTATTATCCTATTATTTTTTCTCATCACTAATAAAGCAAGTCAATTCATAAAATCACCAAATTTTTCACAAAATAAAAAACAGCACTTATGCTGTTTTTTATGTAATTAACTAAATATATAAGTTTATCTGATATTGTTTTCTGCCTTGTACTGCTCGATTCTAAATAGAAGATCTTCTATTTCCTGTATTTCAGCTACTTTTTTATCTATTTGCTTATCCACCTTAGTCAGCTCTTTTTCCAGTCTTGTTCCACTGTTTAAATGCTGTCTAAGATTTGTCCACTTTCCTCTTGCTCCTTCTCTTAATTCTCTTCTATACTCATAAGTAGGAGCTGCACTTGCCATCATTCCTGCAAATACACATAAAGTCATTATAATCCCAAATTTTTTCATAAATTTTCTCCTCTTTGTCTTTCTTATCTTTTTCTTCTCATTCTTGCCTGTTCATCTGGCATTAATTCTTCCTCTTCAGCTTTTATTCTATCAAGCATAGTATACCAGTAACCTCTTTTTTCAGGTAGTGTTACATATACTGATTCCTGAGCTCTTCTTAAAGCTTTTTCATATGATGAGTATACACCGTCCTGATCATAATCTTTTGTTATACTATCTTCAACAGATTTACTCACCTGAACATCACCCTCTGCACCATACGCTGCAAAAGCCATTGTTCCCACTAAAAAAACCAATAGTATTTTTTTCATAAAAATTCTCCTTACTTTCTTGTTTTATTTAAGTACTTAAGTACTTTGTTATATTCAGTTTTATGCCATGCCACATCTTTTTTAGCTCTATAATTTTCGATTTTATCGGCTTTCTCCATTTGTGCTTGCATATCAGGCATTTCTGGTATAGCTTTTTCTTTCTTAGCTCCCAGAGACATTATACTTAATGCCATTAATACAGCAATGATTAACTTTTTCATAATTCTCCTCCTGCGTCCTTCTGTTTAATTTTATTTTATAAAACTTCATTATTTTATAAATTCCTCTACTAAATTTTAGCATTTTTTTGGATTTTGTCAACCATTTTTTATTTCCCAAATTTTTATTTCTTTAAATACTTAACTTTCAAAGGATTTGTTTTTTAAAAATTAATCATAAAAATTCATAAATAAACACTATTTTATTATATTTTTAATTTCATCTCTTAGTTTTTTTGAATTCTTACAATTTTTACCATGACTTGATACCAGTATTTGATAATCTTCATCTTCCAATATTGCTCCAAAACGTACATTCATTTTATTTTTGGATGTCACATTATTTACCAGAATATTATTCTTTATACAAAATTCTGCTATTTCTTCATTCAGCTCTTTATCGTCTGTTGCTGCTACTACCAGCATATATTCCCGTAAATTCTCATCGGAAAATCTCTTTTCTCTTATATCGATATTCCCTATTTCCCTTATCTTTTCTTCTTTTATTTCCTCAGCTATTACTGTAATGTCAGAATTATATCTGGACAGTGTTTTTATCTTTTTATAAGCAATCTTTCCTCCGCCTATTACAAGACACTTTTTATTCTCAATATCTATACATACAGGAAAAAACATCCTTCCGCCTCCCAAAGTTCAGAATTTTACCAGCTTCCGCCGCCTCCGCCGCCATGTCCTCCGCCAGAGGAATGACCTCCTGAGGAGTAGCTGCCTCCGCTTCCGGAAGAGGATTCATGAGAGCTTACAGCACTTGAATATGACCTTATTACATGGGTTCTTATTGTATCAGCCCTGTATCTTCTTCTAAAATTATTATTTATTTCATCATGTGAAATATAACTGTTTAATGATATACTTTCCATCAGCTTTTCCATACCATATGTCAGATCTAATGCTGCTATATAAGGATAAATTTTATCTATATAGCCTGTCATTTCCTCTGAGCTCAGAATATTTCTTACATCAGATTTATAATTATTCACGGAAGCTTCTATATTCTCCAGCTCATAATTAATGCAGACACCGTATTCCGTATAACGTTTTTTCAAATTTGTATATTTGCTGTATGCATATCCAAATAAACACCACACACCCAGTAAAAAAACATTTTGAGTAGCAGCAAAAAGCAGTATTCCTATAGCTGCTCCCCATACCCATGATCTTTTTGAAGGATTTCCAAAAACAAACATTGAAAGTCCGATCATTGTCCAAATACCGAAATTTACTGCAATTACAATACCGCCTGTATGATCCTTGGTTATCATATATCCTATTTTATATTCGGCAAACACTATAAGACCGGTTATAAGTATTGCAAAAAAATAAACAAAATTATCCTTTACCATCATTTCCATTTTTTTATTTATGAGTCTTTTGTTCAGATTATTTTGAAAAGTATAAAAATAATCCTCCGGGATATTTGAAAATTTGTTTATTTTTCTGCTTTCTCCCTTTTCCGCTGCTTTTTTTAATTTATTCAGCTTTTCCTCGTCCAGATCAAGTCCGCTTTCTCTCAAAAGGTCATTTATCTTATTTTCAAATATAGTTTCTACTTCTCTCTGACTAAATTTTTGCCTTTCCAGAGTAGTTTTCAAAAGACGCTCTTCTTCTGTGAGTGCTTCTTCGGAATTCAGCAGTTCAAATGCATCGTCACTTATATCAGGATGCAGCTTTAAATGTTTCTTTGATATTAATGACAATACCCCTATACTAATTATATTTTCCATTTTTTTTTCATTTTTCAAAAATGCTGTAAACATAGGAGAAAGTTTATTAGGTATCTTCCCATACGAAGCTTTGTCTATCTCCGGATCTTTTTTCAGAGTCAAAAGTCTCAACAGCATAAATATCAGGAATGATAATAGAAATATTACTGAAAGAGCCAATAATTCATTCTTATAGATAAGGCCTTCTAATTTTTTTAAAGTACTGATATGAATTTCATCTGTCTCAAAATTTAAAAAAATCGAAAGACCATTATTTTTCTCCAATATTTTTGCTGCTGATATTCTTATAATATCAGGCTCCATAATATAGGTGTAATCTTTTCCTTTTTCATTAAAGGCACCGGTATATATTTCTAGTTTTGTTCCTTTTGAAAATATTTTTTTATTGCCTTCAAAGGATATATTTACTTCACTGTCTAATATGTCACATGTCCAGCTTTGTCCTACAGCATTCCAGTCTATTTCATATCTGTTCCCACCTTTTTCGGTTACTGCACCAAATACAGTATAATTCAATACATATTTGTTCATACCTGTAACATATGCTTTTGCATTGCCTATTCTGAAGTTTACCGTTCCATCTTCATATACTGCCTTATATTTTTCCTGTTTACCGTTTCTTGTTATATAGTTCATCTTTACCGAAATATCACTTTTAGCTCCGCCGGGATAAGAAAGCGGAATAATTCTATATATTCCATGCTTCATACCTGAAGAAAAAAAGTAATCTATTTCTTCATTTATTGTAATTGTTCCGTCTTTATTAATCTCTGCATTCACAGTCATATTTTTTATATGTTCCCTGTAACTGTAGATTCTTTTATATTCTTCCTCAGTATAGTTATGTTCTTTTTCTACTGCCTTGCCGCTTTCTGCTCCTTCAGATGCTGCTGCTGCAAATATAAGAAGAAATACACACGCTAATAGTAAAAGTAATCTCCTCTTCATTATCTCTCCTGTTTCCAATTATGCTTCATTTATCCGCAAATAAAACATAAAGCTAGTCTAAAGTTCTTTTCAAGCCTGTTTTTCCTGCTTTTTCCCTCTCATCAAAAATAAATTCTTCCAGTTCTTCACGCCCTGTATTTTTTAAGGCTGAATAGAAGAAAACATCCTTATTATCAAATTCCAGTTTCTTTTTTATTTCCTTAAGCTGTTTAAATTTTTGATTATTTGAGAGCTTATCTGTTTTGGTAAATATTATATAGTAATTAATGCTGTAATGCTCCAGCCACTTAAGCATTTCTATGTCTTCAGCCGAAGGCACTCTTCTTATATCAAGGAGCAGAAATACTATTTTTTCTCTGTCACTGTTCAGATAGTCAGCTATTATTTTCCCCCAGTTTTTCTTCACAGCTTCCGGAACCTTGGCAAATCCATATCCCGGAAGATCTACAAAGTAAAAATCTTCATTTACGTCAAAAAAATTTATAAGCTGTGTACGTCCGGGAGTTTTACTTGTTCTTGCAAGGTTTCTTCTGTTAGTAAGTGAATTTATCAAAGATGATTTCCCCACATTTGACCTTCCTATAAATGCAAATTCTATTTCTGTCGTTTCCGGATAATCATTTATTACGACTGCTGATTTTATAAAATCTGTCTTCTTTATTCTCATTTGTTCTCCTTATCTAAACTTATATTACAAAATAAATGTTTATTTTTTATAAAATATTCTGTTATATTATATCATACACTGAAATTAAAATCACATAGTTTATATATTGTTTTTTTGGCTGTCAGTCACATAAACAGATCATTATGCCGAATACTGGCTGTTATATAAAAAAGACAGGAGCTTTTATACTTCCCGTCTTTTGATTATTATATTTATTTATTTAGCATACGTGATAAAAACTCCTGAGTTCTTTTATGCTGCGGATTATTAAATATTACCTCCGGTTTGTCATCTTCCACTATTACTCCCTGATCCATAAATACCACACGATCGGAAACTTCCTGAGCGAATCCCATTTCATGTGTTACTACCAGCATTGTCAACCCGCTTTGTGCCAGATCCTTCATTACCTTTAGTACCTCACCCACCATTTCAGGATCAAGAGCCGATGTAGGCTCATCAAATAAAAGAACCTCCGGCTCCATAGCCAATGCTCTTGCTATAGCTACCCTCTGCTTTTGTCCGCCAGATATCTGACTTGGTTTTGCATTTATGAATTTTTCCATTCCTACCTTGGTAAGGAATTTCATTGCCATGTCCTCACTGTTTTTTTTGCTTCTTTTTAATACTTTCATTTGTCCAATCACGCAGTTTTCCAGTACTGTAAGATTATTAAAAAGATTAAACTGCTGAAATACCATTCCTACTTTTGATCTTAGCTTGGCAAGAGACATTTTTCCTGTTGTTATATCTTTATCGTGATAAAATATCTCACCGCTTGTCGGTCTCTCCAGAAGATTTATGCAGCGAAGCAGTGTAGACTTACCGCTTCCCGAAGAGCCTATTATACATACTACTTCTTTTGGTTTTACAGTAAAATTAATATCTTTCAGGACACAACGGCTTCCGAAATCTTTTCTCAGATGTTCTATTTTTATAATTTCATTACCCACACTATTACCTCTCTTTCAACAAATTACTGTCAATCTCTTTCTCAATTGTCTCTGCAATTTCAAAATTTTTCGGACCGTCGATTTTCTTTTCTACAAATCTCAGAATCAGACTGATTGTAAATGTAAGAAAGAAATATATTGCACTTGTTATTATAAATACTTCATAATAACGAGTATACGTTCCTGCCAGTGATTTTGAAGTGAAAAAGAGTTCGGTAACACTGATAACGTTAAGAACCGATGTATCTTTTATATTTATAATAAACTCATTTCCTACAGAAGGTAATACATTACGTATTGCCTGCGGAAATATAATGGATTTCATGGTTTGAAAATGACTCATTCCTATTGCCTGGGCTCCTTCAAGCTGTCCCTTATCCACAGAATCAATTCCGCCTCTGATTATCTCAGCCATGTAAGATCCGGTATTTATTGATACTATGAATAATGCTGCCGGTATAGGATCAAGATTAAAATCAAATCTTTGTAGAAGTACTGGAAGCCCGTAATAAATAACCATTGCCTGTACTATCATAGGTGTTCCCCTGAAAACAGCTATATATATTTTTATTATTATCTGAGATAGCTTAATAAAAAACTTTTTTATTACCGGTGTTTTTTCATCTATATACGCTTCCCTTACTAATGCAACACATAATCCGATAAAAAATCCCACAATAGTTCCTGTTAGCGAAATATAAAGAGTCGTAATGGTACCGCTTAAGAACTGGTTTCCGTTTTTTTCTATGAAAAAAGCTACCCAGCCTAAAAAAGTCCTCGTACCATCTGCTGCTAAAAACATAATTTCCCTCTTTCCAGTATCCTGGCTTCTCTTTGGTTCTGCTCAGAATACATCTTGACTTGTTTAATTTTATAATAAAATCTAATTTTCTAACGGCTGATTCTTAATAGCATCTTCCATTATTTTTTGACGCTCTTCTTCTGTAATTCCGGCAAGAATTTTATCTATCTGGTCTTTAAGATCTGTATTTCCTTTTTTCAGTCCCACAGCCACATCGACTTCCTCATTGGAATATTCAAAACCCTTTCCTTTTTCAAAAGTAATATATTTCAAATTTGGGTTTGCAGTTTCTGCTGCCATTGCTCCCGGTCTTTCAGAAACATAACCGTCTATTTTCCCGGAATTAAGTGCTACTATCATAGCAGGAAAATTTTCCATTGCTGTCTGCTTGTTCGCTCCTGTAAGCTGATCTATTACAGTATAGTGAAGTGTATTCAGCTGTCCAGTTATTTTAGCTCCCTGAAAGTCTTCAAGTGTTTTTGCATTTGCATATTTTCCGTCTTTTGCTACTACTACTACAAGATCCGACTTATAATAAGGCGATGTGAAATCCAGACTTTCTTTACGTTCTGTAGTTGGTGACATACCTGCTATTACTGCATCTATCTTACCAGACTGCAGTGCCGGTCCAAGAAGTCCGTCCCAGTCTGTCTGTACTATTACAAGTTCTTTTCCAAGACCTTTTGCTACAAGCTTTGCTATTTCCACGTCATAACCGCCGCAGTATCCGTTGCTCGAATTCTTTACGGCACCGTTGCTGTCATCACTTTGGAACCAGTTAAAAGGGGCATATCCGCATTCCATTCCCACTCTGAACTCATTGCTTTCTTTTTTTCCTTCTCCCCCGCTTCCGCCTTTTCCACAGGCTGTTAATACCACAAGCATCAATATTAAAGCAAATAAATTAATTTTTTTTATCATATTTTCCTCCTAATTTATAAAAAAAGGTTGTTCACTATTATGACAACCTGTTTATATATAGTTGTTTAATAGTGCCATCCAATGGATGAGTGACAAAGATGTTATCTCTGCCCCCACATTATACTCATGCCTTCATATAATGTTCGGCGATGGTTACCTTTCATATGCTTCCCAGCCTGCCAGCTCTGCATATTACTAATTCTCACCGCTACCTCTATAAAACCTAATTTTATTCTATTGTTATTAAATAATGATAGCTGATATTTCCAGAAATGTCAAGTATTAATGAATATATAATATATAATTTGCTATTTTATACTTTATGTAGTAATATTAGAATGAATTTAATTTTTAGAGAGGAGAAAAAATGGGAAATAATTTTTTTAGTTTTATGGAAAAAACTCTTATGGGGCCTATGTCAAAGCTTGCTAACCAAAAGCATCTGCTGGCTGTAAGAAATGGAATGATATCTACTATTCCTCTTACTATAGTAGGAAGTTTCTTTTTGATACTTGCTTCTCCGCCACTTAGCCCCACATTTTTAAAATCGATTGACTACGCTAATAAATATGGAATGAATTTCGCACTGGTGTTCAGACTTAGTATGGGGATTATCGCCGTTTTTGCCACTTATAATATTGCTTACTATCTGGCAAAATCTTATAATCTGGATGGTGTATCGGCAGGAACACTTGCTCTTGTCGCGTTTATGATGACACAGGTTCCTTTATTTCTGGAATTTACATTGAAAAATGCCGCAGAGCCTACAAAGGGATGGGTAGTTCCTATGAATAATCTTGGTTCGGCCGGATTATTCGGAGGTATTATAATAGCCTTTTTCGCTGTGGAAACTCTCCGGTTCTTTAAGGAACACAGGCTAGTAATAAGAATGCCTGACGGAGTGCCCGAAGCAGTGGGAAGATCTTTTGAATCACTATTCCCCACTATTTTTGTGGTAGTAGTTGTCTATCTTGTTTCTATACACTTCGGATTTGATATTCATAAATTTTTATACGGATTTTTTAAACCGCTTATCAGCCTTGTTAATCATCCTGCCGGAGTTATAGTTATTGTTTTTCTTATTACTTTTTTATGGGCATGCGGTATTCACGGAGTTGCAATAATTGGTTCTGTTGCAAGACCAATATGGCTTATCCTTCTGGATCAAAATGGTGCAGCTCTTGAAGCAGGTGCAAAGGTGCTCCCTAATATTGGTGCCGAACCTTTTTATCAGTGGTTTATCTGGATAGGCGGTTCAGGATGTACTATAGGACTTCTTATTCTTATGGTTTTTTCGAAGTCAAAGCAGTTAAAAAGTCTGGGCAGAATTGCTCTGCTTCCCGGAATTTTTAATATAAACGAGCCTATTATATTCGGAACACCAATTATGTTAAATCCGTTTTTGATTATACCATTTATGCTTGCACCAATAACTACAGCTCTTTTAAGCTATTTTGCCATGGCTGCCAATATGGTATCAAGAGTTTCTACTCTTGCCCCTTGGACATTTCCGGGACCTATAGGTGCTTATCTGGCTACAAACGGTGATTTCAGGGCAGTAATACTGGTATTTATAAATATAGCAATTTCTACAATTATTTATTTTCCTTTTTTCAAACTTTATGAGAAAAAATTAGTTGCCGAAGAAAAACTAAACTCTGAAAAGAAAGCAGCAAACTAAAAGCAGACCGGAAATCCGGTCTGCTCATTTTTATTTTAATAAATACAATTATTATATTTTATTTTCTTTCAGCCAAATAAATCAATATTATGAAAAAGCTTTAATGAAATTCGTTCCAGACACTTTAACTCTTCATCTGTAAATTCTGAAAAGATTTTTTTATATCTGGAATGATATTCAGGAATTAAACCATTCAGGAAACGGTATCCTTCTTCAGTCATTGTTATTTTATAAACTCTTTTGTCACTTTTATCTTTTACTTTTTTTATAAATTTCTTTTGACATAATGTCTTAATAACATTACTAATAGTGGGAGCAGACAAACCAAATTTTTTTGAAATATTTCCGGCAGTTTCCGGCTTATTGTGATTTAAATACAAAGTTAACAGTATTGACAGCTGTGTACTCGTAGTACCAAAGTGGCTTAAATGACTCTCCACTCTCCCGTTGGCTTTTTGTGCGGTCATCATAAAACTAAAATATGCTCTTATTACATCTAAATCATTTATTCCATACTCTTCAGATAAAATGTTAAATTTTTCCATACCGGGAAATTTATTCATAAAAGAGGCTCCATTCCTATTATAAAATCAAAATTAAACATTCTGTTTATTATTTAATGCAATAAATTATATAATTTCATAGTTCATTTTGTCAATAAGAATTATTTTATTTCCGGATCAAAATAGCTTTTCTGCACTGTTTTCCGCTAAGAACACTTAATGCTTATTTTTTTACAATCAAAAGGGAATCTGCCGTTAGACAAATTCCCCCAAAATATTTATTACGGTGTTACTATATTAAAGTCCGGAGTAAATGAATCAAAAGTTTCCAGCAGTTCATTAAATTTAGATGTATCTCCTGTAACTTTGGCTCTGCCTGCCTGAACTTCCTTATCCAGTGTTGTAGCATTTCCAGCTATTCCAAGTAATGATTCTTTCGGAATAGTCATGCTTAAATCTGCATTTCCGAAGCTGTTTACTTTTCTATAAACTAATACACTATTCTCGAGTGTAATTACATATTTTTCCTTTAGATTAGGTTCTTCCCAGTTTATTACCATTTTTTTGCCGTTTGCCTTATCTCCTATGATATGTATTCCAAAATAATCCAGTATCATATCAGGAGTCATAGCATTAAGAGTATCAGGACTGGCAGTAGTTGCCGTAATTTTTGGCGTACCGTTTCTAAGCTCATAAGCACCCATTAGATATTCGTTTCTCCATGTACCGTTTTCTGATTGGTAACCCAGCTGCTCGAGTATATCTGCCTGAAGATTTTTAGCGGCTGTGTTATTTGGTTCCGCAAATACTACCTTATTCATTACTTCAGCAGCCCATCTGTAATCACCTTTATTATATGCTTCTCTGGCTTTTTTCATTACAGCTGCTGATCCTCCCATATACTCCACATATTTTTTAGCTGATTCTTCCGGCGGCAGCGGATTCAAATTCGCTGGATTACTGTCGTACCATCCCAGATATCTTTGGTATATAGCTTTTATGTCATGACTCACACTTCCGTAATATCCTCGTAATGCCCAATCCTGATCCAGATTCTGAGGTAATTTAAGATTTTCTGCTATTTCATTCATTGTATATCCCTTATTTATCAGTCTTAAAGTCTGGTCATTCAGATATTTATATGCATCTCTCTGATTAGACAAGTAAGATACTATTTCTTTATTACCCCATTTAGGCCAATGATGCTGTGCTATTACTACATCAGTTTTGTCTCCGTAACGGGCAACTGCTTCATCAAGAACTTTCCACCAATTTTCAGCGTCTCTTACCTGTGCTCCTCTCAAAGTATAGAGATTATGTAATGTATGTGTCGCATCTTCCGCTGTGTTCAGAAGCTTGAACTGCGGAAAATACATAAGCATTTCAGCCGGAGCTTCTGTATTCGGAGCCATCAAAAATTCTATCTGTACTCCGTCAATTGTTCTTTTTTCCCCGGTAGTTTTTATTATATCAGTAGGCGGTATAAGCGTAACATTCCCCCCTGATGAAACAGTTTTTCCAAGTCCGGTATCCACATGCCCTTTAGGGTTTCTTGGTAGCATAGAGCCATATTGGTAAAAAGAACGTCTGCTCATGGCATTTCCTGCATAAACATTTTCCTTAACGGCTTCTTCCAGAAAACCACTCGGAGCCAGTACTTTTACTTTACCGCTTTTTACATCTTTTTCATCAACTATTCCCTTTACACCGCCATAGTGGTCAACATGGCTGTGACTGTATATTACCGCTGATATAGGCTTTTGCGGTCTATTTTTATAATAAAGGTCTAAGCCGGCTTTTGCTGTTTCTGCTGAAATCATAGGATCAATAATGATAAGTCCTTTAGTTCCCTCTATTATTGTCATATTTGAGATATCAAATCCTCTGATCTGATAAACTTTATCAGTTACCTGAAACAGTCCATTCAGCGAATTTATCTGTGCTACTCTCCATAAACTGGGATTTACAGTAACAGGAACTCCTGTTCCCATTTGATATTCATAGCTTTTCATATCCCACACTACTTCACCTTTATCATTTTTTATTATTAATTCCGGAGTAGTTGCTATAAATCCTTTTTTTGCATCCGTAAAATCCTGAGTATCACTAAAAGGCAGATCTTTTAACACCTGTGCATTTTTTTCCTTTGTGAATGATGAGGCATCTTTAGGTTCTTCTGCTGCATATAAACTAATTGACAGCACTAAAGACATAACTATCAGTTTCATAATACTTTTCTTACTTTTCATCGTTACCTCCTAAAATCTGTTTTATTATATAATTTCTTATTAAAAACAGGAACTTATGCATTTTCAATATAAATATTATCTTATAATGAAAAATCAAATGCATATAAAACCTTATCCTGATTCAGTAATCTAAAAAAGAGAATCTGACCTTGAGTATATCTCAATTTTTTCTAATTCTTCTTTTCTTTATTTCTTTTATTTAAAAACTTTCAGCTTACACTTATATATAATTATTCTGCTGAATAATATGACTGTTAAGGTATAAAAAAACAATAAATGTAGCTCGCTAACTAAGTTTATTATATATTTTATAATTTAGTTTGTCAATCATTTAATTAAATTAATAATTTCACAATATTAATAAATATTGAATATGATTTTTTATCTGAACTAAAATATCTTTTTACTTTATATGAATTGATTTGAGATACTTGTAAGGGATTCATGAAACTTTTGGATATGTAAAATATTGTTAAAAGTGACTTTTTTTACAAACAAGGGAATTTTCTAAAATATTAATAAAATAATTCATTCACTTAATTTTTTTAATATTTTTATTTTTGTTTATTTATTATATGTTAAATAAAAATTCTGACAAACATAACTGAAATAAAACTTCATATTACATTGCAGAATTTTCATTCTGACGACAAACCGGACCATATTAAATTAAATAATGCATCTATTTTTTTGTCATCTAAAGTTAAATTATTTAATACTACATCCTGAACTACCATATCATGCATAACTGATGTAATAAATGATATCAGGATACTCGTAGAAACATCTTTTATTGCTTTGTTTTCTTTTAATTTTTCCAAAAATTTCCAGTATATATCTTTTTCAAGTCTTATTTTTTTCTTCATTTCCTGTTTTATGTATGAAGAACCGTTGATTACTGTAATATAATTAATTATATGAGGATTATTTTTATAAAAAATTATCATTTTTGTTATAAAAGATTTAAATTCTCTTTCCAAAATCTCTATGCTGCAGTTATCATAAAATGCCTCGTATTCTTTAGGCTTTATTGCACTGCTAAGCAGATCTGAACAGTAAAAGCAAAGTGAATTAATAATTTCTTCCTTGCCTCTAAAATAATAATAGATATTTCCCGGACTTATCTTTATTTTCTGTGATAATAATGCTATTGAGGATTTTTCCAAGCCTACTTCCCATATTAATCTTAACATTCCAGTTAAAATCTTTTCTTTTGTATGTAAAAACTCCATTATTATTTGACACCCCTTCAATAAAACATTGATACTCCTATCATATCATACTATTAATAAAAAACAAATATAATTTTTCTTTTTTAGTATATTTTTTTAAACTTAAACAACTGTTATGATTAAAAATAAAGTTACCGTATCATTATCTTTTCTTCATAGAAAGTAATATTATATGATATTTAAAATAAAGTTTTCATAAGAAAAAAAGGAGTTATAAAAACTCCTTTTTCTTATTTTTTGAAAGCTATTTTTTTTACATCATCATAAACTTTTGCAAAATAAAATTTCATATCATCTTTTATTTCCTGTGGAAGTTCTTCTGTGTCTATTTTATTATCAAACGGCAGAATTACTTCTCTTATTCCCACTCTGTGTGCACCTATTACTTTTTCCTTAATACCGCCTACTGCGAGTACTTCGCCGGTTATAGTTATCTCACCGGTCATTGCTATATCCTGTCTTACTTCTTTATTAGTCAGAACAGATATAATTGCAGTTGTAATAGTTACCCCTGCTGAAGGTCCGTCTTTCGGAACAGCACCTTCTGGAAAGTGTAAATGCACATCATCCATTTCATAAAATTTGTCTTTTATTTTCAGTTTATTTTTTATTGATCTCACATAAGAGTAAGCTACTTTTGCAGATTCCTGCATAACACTTCCCAGCTTACCTGTAAGCAACAGATTACCCTTTCCTTCCATTTTTACAGCCTGAACCTCAAGAGTTGTCCCACCTACAGATGTCCATGCAAGACCGTTAACTACCCCGATCTTACTTTCTTTTTCTCTTATTTTATCAGGTCTGAATTTGGCATTTCCAAGATAATTTTTTATTTTATTTTTATTTATTACTATCTTGGCTTTTCTTTTATCCACTACTTCTTTAGCCACTTTTCTGAAAACCTTGCTTATTTCACGGCGAAGGTTTCTTACTCCGGCTTCTCTTGTATATTCATTTATTATCTTAAATATTGCCTCATCATCGAAATCTACCTTATAATCTTTAAGTCCGTTTTCTTCCTGAGTCTGAGGTATAAGATATTTTTTCGCTATATTAAGTTTTTCAAATTCAGTATAAGATTCAATGTAGATTATTTCCATTCTGTCTCTGAGAGGGCCTGGAATTCCGCCAAGATCATTTGCCGTAGTTATGAAAAACACTTTTGACAAATCAAAAGGCGCATCTACATAATGATCTTCAAATGTATTATTTTGTGCAGGATCCAAAACTTCCAGCATTGCTGATGAAGGATCCCCTCTAAAGTCAGAAGCCATTTTATCTATTTCATCAAACAGCATTACAGGATTATTAACGCCTATTTGCTTCAGGGCACTTATAATTCTCCCCGGCATTGATCCTATATATGTTCTTCTGTGTCCTCTTATTTCCGCTTCATCTCTTACACCGCCAAGGGAAATTCTTACGAATTTTCTGTCCATGGCTCTTGCTACAGAATGTGCAAGAGAGGTTTTTCCCACTCCCGGAGGTCCAACCAGACAAATAATTGAGCCTTTGAGGTTATTATTTAATTTTTTTACTGCAAGAAATTCAAGAATTCTTTCTTTTACTTCTTCAAGACCATAATGATCCTCGTTTAATATTTTTTCTGCCTTTTCTATTTCGATGCTGTCTTCTGTTGATGTTGTCCATGGTATATCCAGTATTGTTTCTACATAAGATCTTATAACAGATGCTTCTGCAGAATAGTCAGGCATTTTTTTCATTCTAGAAATTTCTTTTCTGAGCTTCTCTTTTAGTTCAATAGGAATTCCTGATTCCTCCATACGCTCTGCAAGCTCTTCCACTTCATCCTCAGAATCAGTATCATCTCCCATTTCCTCTTTCATGGCCTTAATTTTTTCTCTCAGGTAGTAATTTTTCTGTACTTCGGCCATTTGTTCCCTAACTTTATTCTCTATATCTTTTTCCAGCGAGAAAATTTCTATTTCCTTTTCAAGAATACTTAGAATTTTATACGCTCTTTGTTCTATATCAAGAATTTCAAGCAATTCCTGTTTTATTTTTGTTTCTATCAGCAGATTTGTGCATATCAGATCAAAAGCTTTGTCTATATTCTTGATCTCTTTCAGGTTATAAATAAGATCCGGAAGAATTCTTCCTGTAATTTTTGCGTAATTTTCGAATTCTTCTATTACTTTTCTTTTCAATGCTTCTGCTTTTGTTTCTTCTATTGGTTTCGAGAAAATATCTTCATAATCGGAATAAAAAATTCCGTCTTCTTCCATTACCTCTTTAATCAATACTCTGTGTTTAGCTTCTACAAGTACTTTTACATTTCCATTAGGCATTTTTACAGTCTGAAATATATGAACCAACACTCCTATACTGTATATATCTTCCGGAAAATTTGGTTCTTCCATATTGGGATCTTTCTGTGTCGACAAGATAAGCTTGTTATTATATTTGGAAATTGCTTTTTCCAAACTTGCCAGACTTGCCTCACGCCCCACAAATATCGGAGTTACTACCCCGGGAAAAACTACTAAGTCTCTAGTTGCAATAAATGGTTTTTTTATCATATTGCCTCCCAACCTTTACTCAATAATTATTTCATCTTTATTTTTTACTGCTTCTTTAGTTATTATAACTTTTTTGATGTTTTTCTTAGAAGGAATATCATACATTACA
This sequence comes from Sebaldella termitidis ATCC 33386, assembly GCF_000024405.1. Classification (NCBI taxonomy): domain Bacteria; kingdom Fusobacteriati; phylum Fusobacteriota; class Fusobacteriia; order Fusobacteriales; family Leptotrichiaceae; genus Sebaldella; species Sebaldella termitidis. Next base: position 2,445,521 of record NC_013517.1, read on the forward strand.
TCTATCATAATCCCTTCCATAATTGATCTAAGACCTCTGGCTCCTATTTTTCTTTCAAATGCCATTTTTGCTATTTCTTCTATTGCATCCTTCTTAAATTCGAGACTTACATTCTCAAGCTCGAGATACTTCTTATACTGTTTTACCAGCGAATTTTTCGGTTCTGTTAATATTTTTACCAAAGCTTCCTCATCCAGTCCGCTGAGAGCTGTTATTATCGGTACTCTGCCTACCAGCTCAGGTATAAGACCAAACTTGATGAGATCTTCCGGAAGTACATTTTTGAAGATAGTAAGCGAATCAAGTTTTTCTCTGGTATGATCCACACCAAAACCTACTCTTTTTATATTCAGTCTGTTTTCTATTTTTTCTTCAAGTCCTTCAAAAGCACCGCCTACTATGAATAGAATATCCTTAGTGTCTATTTCTATCATTTCCTGATTAGGATGCTTTCTTCCTCCCTGCGGAGGAACAGAAGATACTGTTCCTTCTACTATTTTCAGCAGTGCCTGCTGAACTCCTTCACCCGAAACATCTCTTGTTATAGACATATTTTCAGATTTTCTTGCTATTTTATCTATTTCGTCTATATAGATTATTCCGTGCTGTGCTGCATTTATATCATAATCAGCAGCTTTTATGAGTTTTAACAGTACATTTTCCACATCATCGCCGACATATCCTGCTTCAGTCAGTGTAGTAGCATCGGCTATAGCAAAAGGTACGTTTAATATTCTTGCCAGTGTCTGCGCCAGTAACGTTTTACCGCTTCCTGTAGGTCCCATCAGAAGTACATTTGACTTTTGCAGCTCTATATCATCCACATTCTGAAGTTTGTGGGTTATTCTTTTATAATGGTTATATACCGAAACTGCCAGTACTTTTTTGGCTTCATCCTGACCTATAATGTAATCATCCAGCTTCTTTTTTATCTCACTAGGCTTATACAGCTTTAATCCGTGATCTTCTTCCAGATAATTATTATCATACTTCATCTCATCTTCAATCAAATCATAGCATGATTCTATACATTCATCACATATAAATACCGTATTATCGGGATTTGCAATTAATCTGTATACTTCATCCTCATACTTATCGCAAAATGAGCATTTATGTACTTTTTTATTCACTTCTTCACCTCTATTATTTTATCACTTTGTCTATCAGCCCATATTCCAACGCTTCATCTGCATTCATAAAGTTGTCTCTTTCAGTATCTGAATATATTTCCTTGATGTCTTTCCCGGTAGCTTCACTTAATATTTCATTAACCAGTGTTTTTATTCTTTCCATTTCTCTTGCCTGTATCAATACATCTGTTGCCTGTCCCTGAGCACCGCCCAAAGGCTGGTGGATCATAATTCTGGAATTAGGAAGGGAATATCTTTTTCCTTTTGTTCCCGCTGCCAGAAGTAAAGCACCCATGCTTGCCGCCTGCCCAACACATACTGTAGATACATCTGCATTTATATGCCGCATGGTATCGTATATTGCGAGACCTGATGTTATTACTCCGCCGGGACTGTTAATATAAATCGTAATATCTTTCTCACTGTCCTGTGCATCCAGAAACAGAAGCTGTGCTATTATTGAATTAGCCATATTATCTTCTACTTCCCCGCCCAGAAATATTATTCTGTCTTTCAGCAGTCTTGAATAGATATCATAACTTCTTTCTCCCCGGCCGTCGTTTTCTATTACTATCGGATTATACATATGATGTCTAGCCTCCTTAATTTATAAAGTATCATACTATCCTTATAATTTCCTTATTTTTCCTTTGCTTCTTTCATTAAAAACTCTATAGTCTTTCTTGCAATCAGGTCATACTTTATACTGTTTACAAAATTATTATAATTTCCTGCTCTTTTTGCTTCATTTACAAGCTGAGCTTTTTCCATTCCATACATAGCTGCCACTTCTTCTATTTTTTTCTCTACTTCGTCAGCTTCTGCAGCTATACTTTCTTTCTTTGATATTTCACTTATTACAAGGTCAGCTCTTACTGCTTTTGCTGCATCTTCTTTTAACGGTGCTCTCATACTTTCGATGCTCTGACCAGTCATTTCTACATATTTACCTAAGTCCATCCCCTGCATTCTTAACTGAGAATCAAACTGTCTTAATCTTTGGTCTATTTCTCTTTCTATCAATACTTCAGGTATATCTAATTCAGCATTTGCTACTATCTGCTCAAGAACTTTACTTTGAAATTCATTATCAGCTTTTGCTTTTTCAGAATTTTCAAGTCTTTCTTTTGTTTTTGCTTTTAATTCATCAACATTTTCAAAATTCTGATCTTTAGCAAATTCATCATTTAATTCAGGCTTTTCAAGTCTTTTTATGCTGTTTACCTTTACTTTGAACATAGCCGGTTTACCTGCAAGATCAGCTGAATGATATTCTTCAGGGAAAGTAACATTTACTTCTATATCTTCACCTTTTTTGTGTCCAGTTATCTGATCTTCGAAGTTATCTATGAATGACTTTGAACCTAATTTAAGGTCAAATCCTTCTGCTTTTCCTCCTGCGAATGCTTCTCCGTCTACAAAACCTTCAAAATCGATGTTTACTACATCATCAAATGCTGCCGGTTCGGCATCTTCTATTTCTTTAAGCTTCCCGTTTGTTTCTCTTAATCTTTCAAGCTCTTTTTCCAGAATCTCATCAGTGATTTCAGGAGCTGTTTTTTCAGCTTCTATTCCTTTGTATTCCCCAAGCTTGATTTCAGGCATTACCTGTATTTCACCTATTAATTCAAGCTTGTCGTCATCAACGTTGAAATCTTTTATCTTTAAATAATCTATAGGCTTTATTCCTTCTTTTTCAAGAATTCCCGGATATTCCGCTTCGATTACTTTATTTGCTATTTCTTCTTTTATATTACCCTCATAATTTTTTTCAATAACACTGTCAGGTACATGCCCTTGTCTGAAACCATCCATTTTCACATTTTTTTTCAGAGTTTTTATTGCTTCTTTTCTCATTTCTCCGATTTCTTCTTTTTCTCTAGTGATTTTCACCTCATATTTTGATCCTTCTAATTTTTTGATCTCGTACATCTTTCCTCCTAATTATATTTAAAATCTTTTAGTTTTAATTCTATAAAAAAATCATTTTTACCATATTTCAGAACCGGAGTATAAAGAATTTCTATCTTTTTACCGGAATTTTTTGTGTCTATCTTATCTCCGAGGTTGTAGCCAATTACAGGTAATTTTTTATTTCCTTTGACTACCATTCCTTTAAAATGTCTGGAGTCTACACCAAATTTAGTGTAATTTAACAGTGTTACATTATTGTCTGTAAAGTTCGGTTCCTGATTGTCAAGACCAAACGGAGACAGTTTATTTATTTCCTTCACGAGAGTTTTATTTATATTTTCTATTGATAAATATGAGTCTATAAGAAATTTTTTCTCTATATCTGATTTATTCAGTCTGTAGAGTTTGTTTTTCAGATACTTTTCTATCTGAAACAGCACTTTTTCCGTTACCAGAAATCCTGCTGCCAGATCATGCCCGCCGAATCTCTCGAATTTATGAGATATCTCTTTCAGAATATCAAATATATTCAACCCTTCCACGCTTCTGCACGAAGCCTTTCCATAACCGTTTTTTATCGATATGATTATAACAGGTATGTTATACTTTAGTGATAATCTCGAAGAAACTACACCTGTTACTCCGGAGTGCCATTTCTTGCTTTTCATAAATATATATTTAGGCTTTTCTCTCATTTTAGCTATTTTTTCTTCAATCTCGTTATAAATGTTTATCTCGAGATATCTTCTTATTTTATTCGCTCTTTTCATTTCTTCAATGATATTAAAAATTCTAAAGTCATCTTTTTCTATGTAAAAATCTACTACCATTTTTGAACTGTCTATTCTTCCCAGTGCATTCAGCATTGGAGCAATGTAAAAGCCGATGTCGCTTGTATTTATACTGTAAGCATTTAGCTTTAGGTATACTATCAGATATTCCAGCCCTTTTACCTTGGTTTTTCTGAGGTTTGCCAGTCCCTGCTTTATAATAAACCTGTTTTCATCAGTCATCGGCACTACATCTGCCACAGTTCCTATCATGACTATATCCATATAATCATGAAGTATTTTCTTACTTACTCCCAGCCTTTCATAGACAGCATCAGCCAGCTTATATGCCATGCCCGATCCTGACAGATGCTTGAAAGGATAAGTTTTACTTATTTTGGGATTTATTGTTTTTACATCCAGTTTTAGTTTGTTTGTCTGCCTGTGGTGGTCGGTTATTATTAAATCTATTCCGTTTTTAGTCAGAAGTTCTATCTCTTCAGTACTTCCAAAACTTGTATCCACTGTTATTACCAGTTTTGCATTTCTCTTTTTTATGTAATTTACAAAATGTTTGTTGATTTTTGACCCTTCATGCACCCTGTTTTGGATAAAGTAATCTATATTAATACCCAGATTTCTTAATACTATGATTAAATAAGCTGTTCCGGAAATTCCGTCCACATCATAATCACCGTAAATAAAGATTTTTTCTTTATTTTTTCTGGCAATAATGATCCTTTCGACTATTCTTTCCATATCTTCAAATAAAAATGGATCATTAATATTTTCCATTGACGGATTCAAAAACTTATCTACGTCTTCTTTATTTGTAATTCCCCTGTTCAGTAATAACTCAGTTATTAACTTATCAGTATGAAACTCCTTACTTTTACTCTGAATGTATTCGTCGTTATAATTTAATAACTCCCACCTCATAGAATCACTCGCTATCTTTTTTAGATATCTGATTAAGAATCGAAGATATTTTTACTCCGTATTCCGCAGTATTATCTATGTGTATTCTTACTTCCGGAGTATGTCTTATTGTCAGTTCCGAACCAATTGCCTTTCTAAAAAAGCCTTTTAGCTTATTCAGATCTTCTATGAGTTTTTCCTTATTTAGGTTTTCATCTATGTCTAAAATGGAAAAAAACAAATCTACATACTTTCCGTCTTTACTGAGAGTTGTCTCTTTTATGCTTACCAGTCTTCTTATTTTATCATTTTTTACCTCTGTAAGAAGTGTTGTCCCAACTATTCTTGATATTTCCTTTTCCAGTCCCTGTCTTCTTCTATCATTCATATAATCACCTTTATCTAGGAATCTCTTCCGATATGTAAGCTTCTATAAGATCTCCTTCTTTTATGTCGTTAAAATCTTTAATTCCTATTCCGCATTCCTGTCCGTTAATTACCTCTTTTGCATCATCTTTGTATCTCTTTAACGAACCGATCTCACCTTCATATAGAATTATTCCGTCTCTTAGTACTCTTATCTTAGAATCTCTTGTTACTTTCCCGTCTACAACCATAGCTCCGGCAATATTTCCTGCTCCTGTTACCTTAAAGACTTTCTGTACTTCTATTCTTCCATGGTAAATCTCTCTGAATTCAGGATCAAGAAGTCCTTTCATGGCTTTCTCTATTTCTTCTGTAATATGATAGATTACATTATAAGTTCTTATTTCTACACCAAGTTTTTCTGCTTCATTTCTTGCAGGTGTAGTAGGTCTTACATTAAATCCTATTATTATCGCATTAGAAGCCTCCGCAAGCATTACATCGCCTTCAGTGACAGCTCCTGCACTTGCCTGTATAATATTTATCATTACTTTTTCATTTGATAATTTTTCAAGAGATTCTTTTAATGCTTCTACAGAACCTTTAGAATCTGCTCTTATTATACATTTCAATTCTTTAAGCTGCTGGTCTTCCAGCTCTTTTGACAGACTTTCCAGTGATATATGCTTCTTCTTGTTTTGTTCATTCTGTTTTCTTTCTTTCAGGAAGTCTTCCACTATTTTTTTAGCCTGCTTGTCATTATTAACTACATATAAAACATCTCCGGCCTCAGGTATATTATTAAACCCGGTAATTTCCACCGGTTCAGAAAGACTTGCTTTTGTAATTCTTGCTCCTCTGTCATCCACCATTGATCTTACTCTTCCGTAAGACTCTCCGGCTACGAAGATATCACTTATTTTCAGGTTTCCTTCCTGAATCAGAATATCTGCTACAGCTCCCATTTTAGGATCAAGTCTTGATTCTATTACTACTGCTTTTGCTCTTTTCTTAGGATTTGCCTTTAATTCCAGAAGTTCTGAAGTTATAGTTATAGTTTCCAAAAGCTCATCAAGATTTGTTCTGCTCTTAGCAGAAATTTCCACAAATTCTGTCTGCCCGCCCCATTCAGGAGATACTAATCCGTATTCCAGAAGCTCCTGTTTTACCTTCATAGGATTTGCTTCAGGCTTGTCTATTTTGTTTATAGCTACTATTATAGGAACTCCGGCTTCTTTAGCATGTGATATTGCTTCTACTGTCTGTGGTTTTACACCATCATCGGCAGCTACTATCAGTATTGCTATATCCGTTACTTTTGCTCCTCTTGATCTCATTTCTGTGAACGCCTCATGACCCGGTGTATCTATAAAGGTTATTTTCTGGTTCTTCCACTTTATCTGGTAAGCTCCTATTTTCTGTGTAATTCCTCCTGCTTCGTCGTCCATTATATGTGTCTTTCTCAAAGCATCCAGAAGTGATGTTTTCCCGTGATCTACGTGTCCCATTATTGTAATTACCGGCGGTCTTACTTCAAGATCGTCTGTTTTATCTGTTATTTCAAGTTCATATTTATCCCCGTAGCTTACTTCTTCTGTTTCTTCTTTTTCTACAAGAACTTCATATTCCATAGCAACTTCTTCAGCTTCTTCGAAACTCAGTATAGCATTTGCAGTAAGAATTTTTCCCATCATGAAGAATTTTTTTATGATATCTGAAAGATTTAATCCCATTTTTTCGGCAAGTTCTTTTATAGATATCTCATCCCCAATGGTAATCATTCCGACTTTTTCTATTTCAGCTCTTACAAGATCATTTCTTTCAGCAGTTCTGTCTTTTTTCTTGAATTTTTTCTTTTTATCTTCTTTTCTGAAATCTGATCTGATATCACTAAGTTTTCTTTCTTCATCTTTTTTTCTTTTTTCTTCCTCGTATTTCTTTTTATCAAATTTTTTCTTAACAGACGGCTTTATTGTTTTTGCTTTTTTATCATCAGCTGCTGCTGGTGCTGCTGTGCTTTTTGCATTATCTTTGTTTCCTCTGTAATCATTACTTCTATTTTGTCCGTCTCTGTTCTGATTATCTCTGTTCTGCCCATAATTTCTGTTCTGTCCGTCTCTGTTTTGATTATCTCTGTTTTGTCCATAACTTCTGTTTTGTCCGTCTCTGTTTTGGTTGTAATTTCTGTTCTGCCCGTCTCTGTTTTGATTATCTCTGTTTTGTCCATAATTTCTGTTTTGTCCGTCTCTGTTTTGATTATCTCTGTTTTGTCCATAATTTCTGTTCTGTCCGTCTCTGTTTTGATTATCCCTGTTCTGCCCGTAATTTCTGTTCTGTCCGTCTCTGTTTTGATTATCTCTGTTCTGTCCGTAATTTCTGTTCTGCCCGTCTCTATTTTGATTGTAATTTCTATTTTGTCCGTCTCTGTTCTGATTATCTCTGTTCTGTCCATAATTTCTGTTTTGTCCGTCTCTGTTCTGATTATCTCTGTTCTGGTTGTAATTTCTGTTTTGCCCGTCTCTATTTTGATTATCTCTGTTCTGGTTGTAGTTTCTGTTTTGTCCGTCTCTGTTTTGATTATCTCTGTTTTGGTTGTAATTTCTGTTCTGTCCGTCTCTGTTTTGATTATCTCTATTTTGGTTGTAATTTCTGTTTTGTCCGTCTCTGTTCTGATTATCTCTATTTTGGTTGTAATTTCTGTTTTGTCCGTCTCTGTTTTGATTATCTCTGTTCTGGTTGTAATTTCTGTTTTGTCCGTCTCTGTTTTGATTATCTCTGTTCTGGTTGTAATTTCTGTTTTGTCCGTCTCTGTTTTGATTATCTCTGTTCTGGTTGTAATTTCTGTTTTGTCCGTCTCTGTTCTGATTATCTCTGTTTTGGTTGTAATTTCTGTTTTGTCCGTCTCTGTTCTGATTATCTCTGTTCTGGTTGTAATTTCTATTTTGTCCGTCTCTGTTTTGATTTAGTTTATTTTCATCATCTCTGTCATGACTGAAATTCTTATTTGGGTTATTTACTGTATTCTCCATATTTTTATTCTCAGATTTCACTGCCTTTTCTATATTATTTTTTACAGTTTTGATTTCTGTATGTTTTTCCGTTCTAGCATCTCTCGGATTTTTATTAGCTTCCACACTGTTAAAGACTATTTTTTCCTTAACTATATGATTTTCGCTTTTCGCCTTATCTTTTCCGGCGTTTATTTCTTTTTTGGAATCTATACCTGTGGTTTGAGCTTTCTTCATTTTATTTCTTATCGATTTCTCTTGTTCATCACTTAATCCTGATAAATGAGATTTCACCTCAACTCCGACTTTTTTTAGTTTATCTATAAATTCCTTATTTTCAAATCCAAGTTCTTTAGCTAACTCATGTACTCTCATCTGTCACCTCCAACTTTTTCATTATTCCTTCTATGGCTCTTTTATTCATAATCCCTACGATATTGAGATTTCTTTCAAATATTTTCTCCAGATCCTCTCTTTTTCCCGTAACTATCTTTTTCACCTTGTGCCTTTCACAAAGAGTTTCCAATTCTATCATATGATTTTTCTTTATATCTGCCGGAACTACTATTAATTTTACTCTGCCTTTTTTCATGGCTTCCATATTTTCTTCCATTCCATAAACCAGATTTTCCGAGCCTCTCATAGTTTTTAAAATATCTAAAATATCTTTATTCTTCTTTTTTAGTACATTCAGAATTTTTATCAGTTCGTCTGCTTCCACTTTTACTTTTTTATGCTTTGATAATGCATTCAGACATGCCGGATTATCACATAAGTAAAAGCCTCTGCTCTGAATCTTCTGTTTTTTGTCATAAAGATATCTGCCATCTACAGATGAAAACCTAAATAAATTTTGTTTTTCACTTCTTTTTTTGCAGATCATACACATTCTTTCGGGCATAGCACCTACTCTTCTTCCGGCTCAGAGTCATCTGGAAGTTCTGAAGTAAAGATGTCTATTTTTATGCCGCAAAGCTTTGCTGCCAATCTGGAATTCTGTCCTTTTTTCCCTATAGCCAGCGATAACTGATCACTTGCCACTTCTACTTTAGCCACCTCTTCCCCGTTATCTTCAATAATTTCCACAGAAATTACCTCTGCCGGATTTAAAGCATTTTTTACAAAATATCTTATGTCCTCATTCCACAAAACAATATCTATTTTTTCACCTTTTAGTTCATCAATTATACTTTGTATTCTCATTCCGCCTTTTCCTATACAGGCACCTTTTACATCAAGATTGGGATCATCAGAATAGATTGCTACTTTTGTTCTGCTTCCTGCTTCCCTTGCCACAGACTTTATCACTATTACACCGTCTTCTATTTCGGGAATTTCCAGATCAAAAAGCTTTCTTATCATTTCTTCCGACTTTCTTGAAATAAATGTTTTTGTGAACTTTGTTCCCTCTTCTACTTTACCGATGTATACTTTTACCCTGTCACCCTGTTTAAAAACATCGGTATCAGAAAGTTCTTTTTCGGGAATTATTGCCTCAAGACCGTTAATATCTATATAAAGGCTTCCTTTTTCATCCACTTTTCTTACTATACCTGTTACTATAGAATTTTCTTTTTCTTTAAAGTTATTATAAATATTTTGTTTTTCACATTCTCTTACTTTTTGTATTACTATCTGTTTTGCATTTTGTATTGCATTTCTCTTGAAGTCCTCGGCGTTTATCTCAAGCTCTACTACGCCTCCTACTTTTGCCCTTTTTTTAAAATTCTTCGCATCGTCAAGACTTATTTCATACTCGGGATTTTCTACCTCATCCACTATTTCTTTTCTGGAAAAGACTTTTACTTCACCTGTATCGTGATTAATCTTTACCTCTGCGTTTTCTTTTTCTCCGTAATTTTTTTTATATGCTGCAAGTAGGGCTGTTTCTACTGCTTCCAGTAATTCTTCTTTTTTTATTCCCTTTTCTTTTTCCAGTTCATCTAAAGCCTCTAAAAAGATTCTCTGATCTTTCGCTTTCATACTTCCTCCTTAAAATCCGGCATTTCATATATGAGATTTGCCTTTTTTACTTTTTCCAATGGAATATTTATAAGTGTTCCCTCTACGTCTACTACTACTTCATTGCTGATAAAGTCTACCAAATCTCCCGTCAGAACTTTTTTATCATTAACCTTACTTTTTAGAGCCAGTCGTATCTTTTTACCTTTGAATCTCAAAAAATCCTTTTCCTTTCTTAATCTTCGTTCTATCCCTGGCGTAGAAACCTCTAAAAAAAACTTGTCTTTTATAAAATCCTCTATAAGTGGATCTATTTTTTCGCTGAAACTCACACAATCCTCTATGCTTGTTACCCCGTCTACTCTCTCAATATATATTCTCAAGTAGTTATATCCTCCTTCTGGCACATATTCAAGATCGGCTAATTCCAGATTCATTTCGTCCAAATAAGAAGCTATGGTTTTTTCTATTTCTAAAAGAATCTGCTCCATTTTTTACTATCACCTCTTTATTTAAAAAGCAAAGAGTGGAATGAACCACTCTTGCATCTAAGATTATTTTTCAATAACTATAATATCATATTTTCCCTAATATTTCAAGGGTTTTATATAAAAAATATATGAGAGTATTTAAAAAAGTTATTGCTTTCTATAATAACTATCCTCACTATACTAAAAACAAAGGGTTTCAAAGTATCTTACATTGACAAGTCAGAAAACAGACAGCAGAAATATTTTTATATGATTATGAATAAAATCTGCCATTTATGTTTAGACTCTAAAAAGAAAGCCGTAACTTTTAGATTTATTCAAAAAGCTTTGATATTCTGTATCTTTCAATAAGCATAATCAGAGGTAATCCCGCCAGCACAGCTGCCATTACGAATAACCCTGATTTTATATCATCGGTAAGTGCCCGAAGTACAATAATAACTGCTAAAAATATTCCCAGAATGTCAATTATTTCATTTCCTGACACGTCATACTCTACTGTCACCCCCACCGGCTCTTTATAAATTCTGACTTCTCCTCTGTTAACAGATCTTAAAGGATTGGCTTTACTTGTCCACATTGGTTTTTTGAAGGTAAAGCTGTTCTCCTCTTCATTTATTATGCGTCCGTTATAATAAGTTATATTATTTATAATTCTATTTTTTACTTCTTCTACACTTTTTAAATCTGTTATTACTTTTTTCCCTTTCAAGCTTTTTATTCACCCCGATTATTAAATATTATCAGTTAAAATATCTGAATCTTTTCAGTATCCCGTCGGCTGATATACCTATCCCCTTATATTCCCCGTTATTATAAATGCTGTAGTATCCCACCGGAATTTCTTTATTCAGTTTTATCCCGTTTTTCATCTTAAAACATTCTTCATCTGTAACATCAAGTGCAGGATAATCGAATATCTTTTCTACGCTTAATAATACAGAATCATCTGATATTTCTTTTTCCCTGTATGCATTTTCAAGTGAAAATTTACCTATCTTTGTTCTTATCAGCTTAGTCATTGTCGCATAAGTCCCGAGCCGTCTTCCGAAATCCTGAATTACAGACCGTATATAAGTCCCGCTTCCCGCATGTATATAAAACCCTATTTTATTCCCATTTATACTTATTCTGTTTATATATTCTATATTTACAGTTTTGCTTTTACGCTCTACTTCTATTCCCTTTCTCGCAAGGTCATAGAGCTTTTTTCCGTTTATCTTGATAGCCGAGTACATCGGAGGTGTCTGTTCGTATTCTCCCTGAAAATCTTCAAGAATGTCTGTTATTTTTTCTTTATCAACCGAAATTTCACCATCATAAACCTGAGTTTTTTCTCCCGTGCAGTCATATGTATCTGTTTCATAACCCAGTTCACACTCAGCATAATATTCCTTGCTTTGTTTCAAAAGCATATCCGAAAGCTTCGTAGCATTATTGACAAGCACTATCATAAGTCCTTCCGCCAGAGGATCAAGCGTTCCAGCATGTCCTACCTTTTTCAGCTTCAGTTTATACTTAAGATTATTTATAGCTTTGAATGAGCTTATATCTTTTTCTTTGTTTAACAAAATTATTCCGTCCATTTTTCCGGCTCCCTTTTCACTTTTCATATTTTTAAATTTACCCTAAAAAATAAAATCTCTCCGAAATTCAGCTTTTATTTATTCCGGAGAGAATCATTTTTTATAATATCGGCGATAAAACTCTGAAAACAGAATCTCTCAGCCTCAAAAGAAATCCTTTTCTGTCAAGATCTTCATTTTTTATTTCTGTACAGTATTTCAAATCCTCAAAAAACTGTTCCCTTAATTTTCCTGCCATTTCTTTATTATAGTATACAGTATTTATCTCATAATTAAGTTCAAAGCTTCTGAAATCAAAGTTACAGGTTCCCATTGTTGCCAGCTTTCCATCAATTATTATATTTTTACAGTGTAAAAATCCTTTTTGATATCTGTAGATTTCCATTCCTGAATCTATTATTTCCTCAAAATAAGTTTCAGCAACCCAGAAAGGTATTTTTTTATCAGGCTTTCCTGCCATAATGATTTTTACTTTTATCCCTGAAAGTGCGGCTATTTTGAGCTGCTCGAATATACTGTCATCCGGTACAAAATAAGGACTTTCTATTAGAATTTCCTCTTTTGCCTCGGTAATCATTTTGGTATAAAGCATCTGCAATGACGACCAGATAGTATCAGGCCCGCTTGCACACAGCTGCATCAGATAATCCCCCGATGAGCTGTCCTCGATTTCCGGGATAATAAAATCAAATTTTCCGCTGCTGTTCAGCCAGTCAGAGATAAATACAGCCAGATAATGTACACACATTTCGCCGGTAATCCGTATATTTGTATCTCTCCATGATTCGAACTGTTTTCCGCCGTCTATATATTCCTGACCCAGATTCATCCCGCCGGTATGCAGTACATTCCCGTCCACTATTACCATTTTTCTGTGATTTCTATAGTTAAGTTTCAGGATATTATATCTTACATCAAGAAAATATCTATATTTTATCCCTGCTTTTTCAAGGGCTTTTTTATACTTTCTTGAAATACGGCCGAACGAACCCAGACCGTCAAATATAAGCTTTATATCTATACCTTCACTTGCTTTTTTTATCAATACATCTTTTACTCTCTCTCCGAGCTCGTCAGAACGCCATATGAAAAATTCTATATATATGCTTTCTTTGGCATTTTCCAAATCTTTTATTATACTGTCAAATGCCTCCCCGCCGTCAAAATAAAAATCGTAAGAAGTATTTAGTGTGAGATATGTGCTTCCGGTATTATAAAGAAGCTTTGCCACATCACTGTGATCCTCCATATCTCTCATATATTTATCTGTTCTCTCGACATTATCCTTGTACGAACTGAATATATCCCTCGTGTCATATTTGCTGAGCTCGTTTTTAGCCAGTTCATTTGACAGACTTACAAACATTTTATGCGGACTGTTTTCAAGCTTATTTTTCAAAATTCTTCTTCTGCGCCAGTTTACTCCTAATACCATATAAAGAATTATTCCTATTATGGGTATGAATAACACTGTAAAAATCCATGCCATTATAGAACCGGATTTTTTCCCCGAAGCCAGAATTCCTATTACAAATATCAGTACTACCACTATATAAAGGTGTTCAAACCAGCTAAATATCTCCAATGAATTCATCATCATTCCCCTCGCTATATTCTGTAAATAACAGAGTTATTTTAGTTCCTTTATTAATTTCACTTTCTACGGTAATTTCAGAATTATGTGCATCTGCTATTTTCTTTACTATTGCAAGACCAAGTCCTGTTCCCCCGGTATCTTTGGAGCGGGATTCATCCACTCTGTAAAATCTCTCAAAGATTTTGGCATGTTCCGATTTATCTATTCCTATTCCCATATCTGAAACAGATATACGGGCTTTTCCATCCTCTATATACGAATCTATTGTTATTGTAGTATTCGCAGGAGAATACTTTATTGCATTTTCTATTAGCGCCCTTATTGCCTGTTTTAACAGCGACCTGTCAATTTCAAGAATGTAATCGTCATTTTTGCCAAGTACTATATCATGATCCACAGAAAGAAGCTTACTGTCAAATGCTATCTCTTTTATGAATTTTTTCATAGGCGTTTTGGCAAGTGAAATATTCAGTCTCTCTTCTTCTCCTTTGGCAAGCATCAGTAATTTCTGCACAAGATTTTTCATATTCTCTGTTTCGTTGATTATTGCCTCTATTGATTCATCAAAGACTTCTTCGTCCGAAAGTCTTCTTTTCTTTATTATCTCAGCATAACCTTTTATTATGGCAAGAGGAGTTCTTAATTCATGCGAAGCATCAGATACGAACTTTGACTGGCTTTCAAATGACTTTTGTATTCTGTCAAGCATCTGGTTCAGTATTTTAGTAAGTTCTTCCAGTTCATCCCCAGAATTTATCACTTCTATTCTTTTGCTGAGGTCATCTGTAGATATCAGCTTTCCTGTCTGCATTACGTTATTAATGGGTCTTAATATGACTTTACTTATTTTTATACTTATAAATACAGTAATTAATATCCCCAAAACAGTAAAAAACAGGATCAGAACCCTCAGTCTGTCGAAGATTTTGTTTTCCTGACTTATATTTTTCAGAATATATATATCGAATTTTATTCCTTTTATATCCTGTGATATATTTTTATATCTGTAAATTTCATTTCTTCCGAGACTTATTGTGCTTACTTTATTTGATACCATTCCCTGAGAATGCGTTTCTATGCTTTTCATGACAGAATCTGCCGTAAGGTTTGAATTTGAATTTGCAAAATCAATATTATAAAAACTGTTTATTGCTACTTCATTATTTATACTCACAATATACAGAAGATTTTCATTTCCTGGATCAAACGGCTTCGGATATACCAGCTTTTTTCCGTCTATCTGTGTATTAAAATTCAGGGAAAGCGAGTCATATCTTTCCGAATATGATGAAATTCTGTCCAGAAATGTATGTATCTCTGTCTCCTTTTGTATCAGCTGCCGGTCTACGACGCTCAGACTCTGCTTTTTCAAAAAATAAATTGTTAATAAGTTTGATAACAAAATTAAGATAAGAAACAGCCCTGCAAAACTGACTGTTATCCTATCTTCTAATTTTATTTTTAACATGTGTACCTCGCTTAAATATAATCTACACCAATATTTACACTGTTATTTTTATTTAAAAATAAATCCCAGACCTCTTACTGTCTGTATAAATTTTCTTTCATAAGGCTTGTCTATTTTATCTCTCAGATATTTTATGTACAGATCAAGAATGTTATCATTACCTATATATTCAAATCCCCATACATTCTCAAGAATTTTATCCCTTGACAGAACTATCCCTTTATTCAGCACAAGATAATCCAAAAGCTCGAATTCTCTTTTTGATAAGCTTATTAATGTTTCTCCTCTAAATACTTCATATGTAGAGTAGTTAATTTTCAAATCCTCATATACAAATTCTTCCTGATTATTTCTTTTTTTAGTACGTCTTATCAGTGCTTTTATACGGGCTATCAATTCCTCATTTGAAAAAGGCTTTGTCATATAATCATCAGCACCGTAATCCAGTCCTACTACTTTATCACTTATTTCATCTTTTGCAGTTAACATTATGATAGGTACCTCTGAAAATTCTCTGATTCTTTTACATACTTCAATCCCGTTCATTTTAGGCAGCATAAGATCCAGAATTATTAAATCATAAGAATTATATTTTGCACTGTTCAGCCCTTCCTTCCCGTCATAGGCAAAGCTTACTTCAAATCCCTCGAACTTTAGTTCAATTTCTATAAGTCTTGATATTTTCGGATCATCTTCTATAATCAATATTTTCTCTTTCATTCCTATCACCTTTCTGTTTTTTTGTTCATTATACCATATTTTTAAAAAATATATAATAAAATGATTTCATTTTCTTTTATCGTATGATTATTTTTTTATAAATTTTTGGAGCAGAGCGGTATAATCCCCCTGTAAAAAATCTTTCCGTCTGTAAATTCCAGCTGTATCGGATAAACTCCTACACCTTTTTGGCTTATTTCAATAAGCTTTTCGCTGAATTCCGGATCTGTTTCGAAATTCGGCATAAAATATTCCGACTTTCTGAAAATGAGTATCAGTATGGCAGCTTTATTTTCTCTGCTTAATTCCTCAAGCTCCCTCAGATGCTTTAATCCTCTTTTGGTAGGTGCATCTGGAAACATTGCTGCTTTTCCTATTGTAAGCGTGCAACCTTTTACTTCCAGCCAGATTTTCTCTTCTCCCTTTTCCATATAAAAATCCAGTCTGCTGTCTTTGTATTTAGCTTCCGGCTTGATATAATCATAGACTCCGAACTCTGATACAGCAAAATTTTTCAGATAAGCTTCTGCTATATATCTGTGATATGCAGAATTCAGCAATACTGTTTCTCCATTATTTTCTACTGCTATAAGATCCCATCTGGTTTTTCTTGCAGGATTTACAGCCCTTTTTATATACACCTCTGCTCCCGGGATAAGAAGCTCCTTAAGCCTCCCAGGATCATGAACATGTACTAATTCTATATTTCCGTCAATCTCCACTTCTGCAAGATATCTGTTTGGTCTGCTTATAAATTTTCCCGTTTTATCATGTTTTATTTCCAGTAAAATTTCTTTCATTTTCTTCTTCCTTTGATTAACAAATTTTTGTCTAAAAAAATTTCCCTTTTTTAAGCACATCTATACCTAAAAAAGGGAGTCTTTTCCCGAATCACTGTGGTATTACTAACGGATTCAGCCTATTTCAAATAATTTTTCGAATCCTTTTTTGGCCGCTTCTATAAATTTAATAAGTTCATCGTAGCTGAAAGTAGCCTCTTCACCTGTTCCCTGAATTTCTATAAATTCATTTTTACTGTTCATTACTATATTCATATCTACTTCTGCCAAAGAATCTTCTGAATATTCAAGATCAAGAAGTATTTCACCCTTAACTTTCCCTACACTTATTGCCGCCACCTTAGCTATAACAGGATTTTGGGAAAGCAGACCGCTGTTTATAAGCTGTTCTACAGCTGTTTCAAGAGCAAGATAACCGCCTGTTATAGAAGCTGTTCTTGTCCCTCCGTCAGCCTGGATAACATCACAGTCTACTATGATAGTTCTCTCTCCGAGCTTTTTCAGATCGACTGCTGATCTCAGAGATCTCCCTATCAGTCTCTGTATTTCCATTGTTCTTCCTGTAGGCTTTCCTTTGTTTACTTCTCTTTGTGTTCTTACATTTGTCGCTCGCGGAATCATACTGTATTCAGCAGTTACCCATCCGCTTCCGCTTCCTTTCAAAAATGGCGGAACCTTTTCTTCCACAGTTGCATTACATATTACTTTTGTATTGCCGAACTCTATTAATACAGATCCTTCCGGATGCATTATAAAATTTTTTGTTATTTTTATTTCTCTTAGTTCGTCATTTTTTCTGTTGTTATTTCTCAAAATACTTCTCCTTAAATTAGTCTTTATATAACGGAAATTTTCCGGTAAGCTCCGTTACATCATTTTTTACTTCTTTTATTATATTTTCATCATTTATATTATTAAGCACTCTTAATATCAGATTCCCTATTATCTCCATTTCAGGTTCTTTCATGCCTCTTGTGGTAACAGCCGGAGTCCCCAGTCTTATTCCGCTTGTTACAAACGGCTTTTCAGGATCATTTGGTATTGCATTTTTATTACATGTTATACCGGCTTTCTCCAGTATTTCCTCTGCCAGCTTTCCTGTTACTTTTTTACTCTGAAGGTCTACCAGCATCAGATGATTGTCAGTTCCTCCGCTTACTATTCTAAGACCGCCGTCTTCAAGCGTTTTTGCCAGTTTTTTAGCATTTTTTACTACCTGTGCCTGATATTCGGCAAAAGACGGATCAAGTGCTTCCTTGAATGCCACTGCTTTTGCGGCGATTACATGCATCAAAGGGCCGCCCTGAATTCCCGGAAATATATTTTTATCTATTTTGGAAGCTATTTTTTCATCATTTGTCATTATTATCCCGCCGCGCGGTCCACGCAGTGTTTTATGTGTAGTGGAAGTTACGATGTGTGCATCTTCCATTGGGCTTGGATGCTGCCCTCCGGCTATAAGTCCAGCTATATGGGCTATATCTACCATTAAATATGCACCGATTTCGTCTGCTATCTCCCTGAATTTTTTAAAATCTATTATTCTTGAATATGCACTTGCACCTGCTACTATCATTTTTGGCTTATGCTCATGTGCAAGAGTTCTTACCTGCTCGTAATCTATAAGCTCTGTGTCTGATTCCAGACCATAGTTTACTGATTTATAATTTTTCCCCGAAAAGTTCACCTTATATCCGTGGGTCAGATGTCCGCCTGCATCCAGTCCCATACCAAGTATAGTATCTCCCGGATTCAGCAGTGCCACATACACTCCCATATTTGCTTGTGATCCTGAATGCGCCTGTACATTCACATATTTTGCATTAAACAGTTTCTTTAATCTTTCTATAGCCAGATCTTCTACTACATCGACATTTGAACATCCTCCGTAGTATCTTCTGTGCGGATAACCCTCCGCATACTTATTCGTCATAACAGAACCGGCAGCTTCCATCACAGCCTTTGAAACAAAATTTTCCGATGCAATAAGCTCTATTCCTTCTTCCTGTCTTTTCTCTTCTTCCATTATTGCATTATAAACTTCCAAATCCTCTTCTTTTATAAATGACATTTAGTCCTCCTAGTGTTTGTCTGATTTATACTTAAATACTACCTCTTGATGCTGATACTTTACACCTTTTTCTTTATGTAAACATAAGAACAAGGCATGATGCCTTATCGTTTTTTTGAATATAAAACGGATAAAATTCCCGTTTATTCAGAAATTAAGACTATTATATCATTTTTCCCTTTATTTTTAAACTTGATTTTCTATATAAAAGCTTTAATTATATATATAATTGCTGCAAAGCTTCTTTTTTATTTTACCCCGGGAAAGCTGTCTGTCATTCTTATGGTAAAATCAGGGAAACTATCTACATATTTAATTGTAAAATCTGGAAAGCTTTCCACGAACTGCCATTCTCCGCAGTCATCAGGGAAACTTTTCACTTTTTTTACTTCAATATCCGGAAAACTGCTGACTATTTTTACCTCAAAATCTGCAAAGCTTTTTACCACTTTTACTTTTCCGGCGAGCTTGATTCCATTTATACTGCAGCTCTTTTTATCAATGGGATTAGCGGCTGACAATACAGCGGCTGACAGCAAAAATACAGTCAATACTTTTTTCATAATTATCACTCCTGTTTTATTTTTTAGTTTATATTATAAATATACCATAATTTCAAAAATAAAAAAGGTTCTTTATTTGTCTGTGTTTTCACAGGAATAGAGAACCTTTTGTTTGTATTTCAAACTTATTTAATATTACAATTGCAATAAATCATTTTTTTACGCCTAGTACCATGAAAAATAATAGAAACAGGACTAAAAATATCAAAAAAAACATTTTTACCTCCTTTAATCTAATTAAGATTGCCAGATACTTATAATAATATGTCTTACTAATTATATAATATATTTTTCGTTTCAATTTGTCAAGTTTATTTTATGAGCTTCCAAAGCTCAAGAAGCGCAGCTCTGACAGCCCTTTCCCTTATTGCATTTCTCATTCCTGAATAATCGTATTTTCTTATACTTTTTTCTCCTTTTATGCTCAATCCTATAAAGACTGTTCCCACTTCATTTCCTTTTTCATCTTTATCAGGCCCTGCCACTCCTGTTGACACTATGTAAATATCTGCCGGGATTTTTCTTTCCGTTCCCAAAAGCATCTCCATGCATATTTCACTGCTTACGGCACCGTATTTATCAATTTTCTCTTTATCTATCCCGAGAAGATTTTCTTTTTCTTCATTTGAATATGTAATAAAACCGCCCTTATATACTTTTGACGCTCCGGAAACCCCTACTATATAATCAGCTATCTTTCCGCCGGTAACAGATTCTGCCGTGGCAAGCGTAAGACCTTTTTCACGCAGTGTCCTTACTACCACATCGTTAAAACTTTCGTCACCAGTTGTATAAATATTATCAGGATAAATTTCCCGTATTTCTTTTTCTATTCTGTCTATTTCCCTGATGAGCTCTTCTTCATTTTCACCCTTTGCCCCTATTCTCACATGTACTTCTCCGGTTTTGGCATATGGTGCTACAGTGGGATTAGACATTACGAAATATTCAGCCAGATCCTCATCTACCTTACCCTCGGGAACACCCATTATTTTCAGTGTTCTGAATCTTATCAGGTCGTTTGAATACTTCAGCAGCTCCGGCATTACTTCCTTATCGAGCATTACTGTCATCTCTCGCGGAGGTCCCGGCATAACTATTGTTATTTTATTGTCTTTCTCATATAAAAATCCGGGTGCTATTCCGACTTCATTCTCAAGAAGTCTTGAATTTTCTAATATTGATACTTCTTTTATCCCGCCTGCCGGAACTTCCGCATTCATCTGCTTATATCTCTTAGCCAGTATATCATAGTATTTATCGACTTTTACCAGTTTTTCATTATGATATTCCGCTACCACCTCTTTAGTTATATCATCTATTGTAGGTCCGAGACCGCCTGTAAGTATTACCAGATCGGCTCTTTTATATGCAGCTTCCAGTACTTCCTTCAGCCTCTTATGATTATCTCCTACCACTGTCTGATAATAAAGATTTATTCCGATAGCTGCCAGTTTTTCAGAAATATATTTTACATTTGTATTTAATATATCCCCTACCAGCAATTCAGTTCCTACACATATTATTTCACTATTCATCCATCTCTCCTTATTGCTCTCTTTTTTTATATTATAGTTTATTTTAAGAAGAAAATGAATTTTTTTATTGAATTTTAATAAGTAAAATAATATCCAAAATAACCGTAAACCATCATACTATGTCTAATATTACTATATATTAAGTGATTTTTTTAATATTTTTCCTGATATCTCTGCTGTTTTCTTTCTTGTTAGAAATCTTGACAGCAAAGTTACCCCATAATTTTTCACACCGTCCACTACATACAGCTTGTTTTTCCCTGCTGCTTTTACTGCCGTTTTGACTACTTCCTCAGCTTTCCTGTGCATGCCCATTCCCACAGGACCGGCTGTATCAAAAAAACTTGTTTCAGTAGCACCGGGACATACTGCCGTGACTTTTATCCCATAGTTTTTATATTCCTGATGAAGAGCTTCCGAAAACGATAATACAAAAGCCTTTGTCGCTCCATATACTGCCATATAAGGTACAGGCTGAAAAGCCGCTGTAGATGCTATATTTATTATATTTCCGCTGTTCTTTTCTGCCATATCTTTTATAATAAAATATGTAAGATCTGCCAATGAAAGGCAGTTTAATATAATCTGATCATGCTGGCCGGCAAACTCCTTTTTATGAAATTCTCCGCTTGTGCCGAATCCGGCATTATTAACTAATATATCCACATGCAGGTCATTTTGTTTTAATTCCCTATATAATTCCGCAGCCGAATTTTCTTTTGCCAGATCTTTTATCAGCACTTTTACGTCTACTGAAAACTTTTTTTCTATTTCTTTCTTTATTTTATCAAGTTTATCCTTTGATCTTGCAGTAAGTATGAGATTTTTTCCCTGACCGGCATACTCAAAAGCAAATGTTTTTCCTATTCCTGATGAAGCTCCTGTGATCAATACTGTTTCGCGCATATTATTCTCCTTCTTTCTTAATATATGTATTATAAATTTTTTCTATTAATTTATCTGCTTCTTTTTCCTCACCGTCTTTTGGCTTTTCAAATAACAGAATCAGCTTGAATAAATTAATCAGATTTGTATATTCCTCCTTTTTTCTTTCCAGCTCACTGATTTGCTCTTCAAACATTTCACCTGCCAGAGTTCTGCTCTCACTGCTTGAGTCGCATGTTTCATACAAAGTAACCAGTTCTCTTATCTTAGCTATGCTAAAATTAAAACTTTTCAATATCAGAATACATTTTATCTTCATTATGTCTTCTTTAGCAAAAATCCTGTAGTTATTTTTATCTCTTTTCGGATTTATCAGCTTTTCATTTTCATAATAGTGCAGACTTGAAACCGGAATTTTTAATATTTTACTTACTTCTTTTACTGTCATTTTATTTACCTGCCTCTAAAGTTTTTTCTATCTTAACACTCAACCTTACTTTAGTGTCAAGAAAAACTTTAAAATTATTTTTTGTTTCATTACTATTATTTCAAACTAACTCATATTTTCAGGTAAATTATAACTAATCAAATTTAATAATTAAACAATGCTCTTTACTGTACTGCCAAAATTCTACCTGTTTCTATCCAATTGCTGCTGTCTTTGATATTCTGCAGTAATCTGTTACTGTATTTTCAGTTTTACATATTCTTTTTAAAACAAAAAAGACCAGTATCAACTGATCTTTTAAGTATCTTTTATTTAAATAATTGAGGAATTTATTTTAAATAAAAAGTTTTATATATATTTTATCTGCCTGAAAAATTTTTCACTTCAAATATGAACATACCATTTATTTTTATTTGAATTCCGCTTTTTTAAAACCCTAAAATACTGCCTTAAGTGTTACTCCCACTCTGTAATCATCCTGTTTGTCATTTCCGGCTCTGTAGTCTCCTGTTACAAAAATTCCATATCTGTCTTCTACTTCCACACCTAATGAAGCTCCTGTTCTTATCTGGCCTTTATCCTTCTCCGGCTTTGCCAGCTTATGATAATCTGTCTCTACATTTACAAGCTTTGCATATTCTCTCTCATTCAGGTCACCAAGCTCATATTCATAAGCCACATCTACTGCTCCTTTTAGTTTCCAGCTTTCACTGCTTCCTAGCGGCATTTCTCCTTTTAGCTCTACCCCGACTCTTGGTTTTACACTCCATGCATCATTTCCTTCTACTTCCAGTGCTTCCAAACCATTCTCGCTGAATGTCGGTCTTGTTGTGTACATAGCTTTTAATCCTCCGTAAGGTGTTACACTTGCTCTTTTTCCCAGTGATATTTCCTTTCCTAATTTATTATCACTTGTTATACTGTAAGTTTCATAATTCCCGCTCATATTTGAACTTCCTGCATTTGTCCAATCCAGATTTCTGTCCACATTATGCAGATTCATTCTTCCTGTCAGGTCATTTCTTAATATCCAGTCATTCGACTTATATTTGCTGTGTAATCCTAACTGAACAGTATCTACATCTTCCTCACTGTTATTACCGTCTTTGAATTCAAAGTTCGTATGTGAATATCCAGCTGAATAACCGAATGTATGCTTGTAAGTTCTCTCTACTTCCCTTAGTGCCAAGGCTCCTACAGTTTCATAATCATATCCGACTACTCCTTCTGTATCTTCTTTTACGCTTCCTTTTCCTGCCAGTACATTTATTTTTACATTTTCTTTTGTATTATTCTTTGAATTTTGCAGAAGATTCAGAGAACTCTCAAATACATCTGCTATTGTTTCTTCTCTCTGGTTCATATTTGCATATATGTCACCTGCAAGGTTTGACATCGTTCTTCTGAAATCATATTCTGTTTCTATTGTATCTATCTTATCAAATATCAGTCCGGCATTTCCTGCTGAGCCTGCATATTTTGTATCCAGAGCCAGCCCGAAGTCTTCAAACCATAAACCGCTTGTAAACTCGTCATACGGTATCTTCTGCATCCAGATATCTACATTTCCTCTGCTGTTTATTACCGGTGTTGCTGACCATGTCAGTGATTTACTCTTTACCTTTACAAGTCCTGAATTTGGTCCTCCCTCTTCTGTTGTGGGATTAAATACATCTTTTAGTTTATATGTTTCCGCATGAGTACCTGCTGCAAATCCTGACATTATATTTATAGGATCTGTTGTACTAAAGCTTGGCGCATAAAATTTTACTGCATCTGATACAAAGGCTGCTCCCATATCCTCCATTATTTCTGCTGTTCTCATTGAATCGGGATCTGCTTTTATTGATATATCCAGACCGTTTGTTTCAAAATTCTCGCTTACATTTATTACACCTGCATTTATTATACTTGGCACCGGATAACTGCTTGCTGTTCCGTAAGATACCGTTTCCGAATTTACCAGTCCTGATGCTAAGTTTATTGTTCCGGAGTTTACTAATTTACCTTCTCCTTTTAGAAGTACTCCCTGACTGTTATTTCCGTTTATATTTATCGTACCCTGATTATCAAGTGTTGAAGCAAGATTTAAGTATACACCCTGTGAGGAATCCCCGTTTACCGTTACTATTCCGTAGTTTGTTACTGTTGCTCCTTTATTTGCATAAATTCCCATTGAGCTGTTTCCGCTTAATGTTACATTTCCATAATTATCAAGTGTACCGTTCTCTATGAAAAGCCCTATTGCTCCCTCTGCATCTGATATTATATTACCGTGATTTTCTACATTACTTTCCGAACCAAAAATTCCTACTCCGTAATATCCTACTTTTATATCTCCGCTGTTATATATCTGTGAATTCTTTCCGTATATCCCTACGGCATATCTGTTATTTTCAGTATTCATCGTATCCAGTATTACAGAATCTCCTACTGTTATATTTCCTGTATTGTATATACTTCCATCTTTATTGTAAATTGCTATATTAGATACTCCTGTATCACCTGTTATATTTCCGCTGTTTGCTATAGCTCCGCCGTTTACCGTATAAAATCCGAATGAATCTGAGCCTGTTAATATTACATCTCCGCTGCTGCTTATAGTTCCGGCACCGTCTCCATATACAAATGTTCCGTTATCCGCTACAGCTGCCTGTGAATTATTTGTCAGATTTGATCCCGATTTCAAAGCATAACCATAGCTTCCGTTTCCTACTGCTGCAGTTCCTGAATTTACAACATTACTTCCATTTATTGCGTATACTCCTACTGCACCATTATCTCCTGTTATCAGGTTAGAACCTGTATTCAGATTTACTGCTGCCGAATCTGCATATACTCCTATTCCTCCTGTTGTTATCACAGAATCTTGATTTACTGTTCCTCCTAAGCTGTATACACCTATGCTGTTTATTCCAACTGCTATTGTCCCTGTATTAGTTATAACATCTCCGGCTGTTTTACTGTATATTCCTATTCCGGGATTTGACGAATTTAATGAATCACCTATTCTTATTGTTCCAATATTATTTATTGATTTTATTCCCGTACCTTCTGCATGTATTCCTCTTGCCTTATCACCGCTTAAGTCTATCAGTCCGGCATTTGTCACAGTTCCTGCATTGGAAGTATTCAGATACATTCCTACTGTTTCCGGAGAACTTCCGTTTATCACTCCGCTCATCGTGTTAGTTACTTTATCTGTTTCTTTTCCGTATATTCCCACAGAATTTGCTCCTGCTGTTACTGCTCCTGAATTGGTCAATGATGATCCCGTTCCGTTTGTTTTCATTCCCAGTGAGCTGTTTCCTACAGTTATATTTCCTGAATTCAGCAGTCTTGTTCCATTTTTCCCGTATAATCCTGCTGAGTTATCTCCAAGTGTTATATTTCCTCTGTTTTCTCCATCTGTATCCGGTATAAATCCTGCCGGCAGTGTTCCTATATACTGACCGTCCAGTGAGACAGCCACCACATTATTGCCTGTTGCTGATACATTAGAATTACTATCCAGCAATACTGCCGAATTATTTCCCATTATCAAACTTCCATTTTCAGATAATGATGATGTACCGTCATATATAAATGTAGTATTCGATATTTTACCTACTGTATATGTAGACCCTGCTGTGGAACTTACTGTAAAATTATTATTAAATATCCCGTTTGAAGTTACATTAAATAATGCTATATTCTGCCCGTCTATATTTATATTCCCGTTTCCATTAAAAGTTGTTGTTCCGTCAAGGTAAAATCCCAGTGAATTATTTCCTTTTATATTTAATGTCATACCGCTCAGGTTCACATTACTGTCCTTTGCATACATTCCAAGCGAGTCTGAACCTACTGTAAGTGTTCCTCCTCCTGTTACTGTTGTATTTACTGCATATACTCCTGTTCCGCCTTTTGAACTTGATATATCTATTGTACCGTTCCCAAGATTTATTTTGGAATCTGCTGTAGGAACGGCATTATTGGCTGCATATATTCCATATACTTTCCCAGTTCCTTCAGATACTATTTTACCATTATTAGTTATATCTATTTTATTATTTCCATATCCTAATACTGATGAATCTGTTACTCCGTCAAGATAATTGACCCCGTATATTCCTGCACTGCTGGTTCCTCCAGTTATTATATCCCCGTTATTTTCGGTTACCGTTCCGTTTGCTGAATACACTCCTACCGACTTATCTCCTGTTGTTCTTACCTTATTATTATTTATTATATGTCCGTAATCTGTAGCTAAGCCTATTGCACCGGAACCGCTTAAATCTACTGTTCCTATGTTTGTTATTTTTACTGTATCTACTCCTGATGAGCCGGCATAATTTCTCTGAGCTATACCTGTCTGATTATTCTGTGTTCCTGTTATTATTTTTCCGCTCTCAAGGCTTACAGAAGCTGATGAAAATTCTGATCTTTTATATAGCTCACTGCTGTTATCCATATTTATATTTCTGTCTAATACCAGTGTTCCTTTATTCATAGATACCGGTATATAATCCGAGGCACTTGCTGCATTTATTGTTACATTATTCCCTATTGCCCCTCCTGCATTTGTTACACTGTCAAGAGCGGTCAGATTAAATGT
Source organism: Sebaldella termitidis ATCC 33386 (assembly GCF_000024405.1). Classification (NCBI taxonomy): domain Bacteria; kingdom Fusobacteriati; phylum Fusobacteriota; class Fusobacteriia; order Fusobacteriales; family Leptotrichiaceae; genus Sebaldella; species Sebaldella termitidis. Next base: position 2,472,356 of record NC_013517.1, read on the forward strand.
TCCGCCTTCACCGTCAAGAATATACAGCTTTGATCCGGATTTTAACATTAAGTCAAGATTTCCCGTTCCGATAAATGAATTATTCAGATAATTTGTCAGTGTAGTACCTGATTTTATGTAAAAGGCATTTCCGCCGTTTTCTACTGTTGCGCCCACTGTTCCTGTAACATTATATTTCCCTGTCAGTGCAGAGCCGTCATAGTTATAGAATAAAAGTCCTTTGTTTCCTGCTGTAAGATTCACTCCCTGATTAAGATTCATTACAGATCCTGTTCCTGCATACAGCCCTATTCCTCCGTTTTCAGATTTTATTGTTCCGCTGTTAAGAGCAGCCCCTGCATTTCCTGCTTCACTGTATACACCTACAGAAGCCAGACCGTCAACATTTATCGTCCCGCCATTCATAGTAAATGTGCTGTCATTATATACACCAAGGTTTCCGGCTGATACATTTATTGTTCCTGTATCGCTTAATTCACCTGTTCCGCCTGTTTTTACCGCAATTCCTGTATTATTGGTTCCATTTACTTTTATATTTCCGTTTTTATGATAAAAATATCCGTAATCTTCTATCTGGACTCCGACCTGTTTATTTCCGTCTATATTCATTATCAGACCGTCAGTTGTTACTCTTGCACCTAAGAATCCTAATAAATCAACTGTTTCTGTATAGCCCGGATTCCATACCGGATCCGGCTCATATGTTACTGTTGATGAATTAGAGCCGCGTAAATATATCCCGGCATTTCCTTCACTCCCAGCCAATAGATTTATTTCATGATTTGTTGTAGTATCCGAGGAACTTCCTAAAATAACGTCTCCGTAATCTTCTACTCTTAGGCCTACCCCTCCTCTTGAATATTCGCCTACATTAAGAAGATAGTCTGATAATGTAAACTGTGGATTCTCTGCCATATATCCGCTTATATTCACATTATTTGCAGGATTATTCTGATCATATACATATTTTGAATAATACATTACATTGTTTCCCATATTTACATATATGCCCGCAGCACTATCTGTGTATGCCGAACTCCCTCCGGCAATATTACCGCTGTTTTCAAGACCATTCACTCCTGCCGAGCTTGCTGCTGTCTGTCTTGGATCTTCTGTTCCTATATCCACCTTTATCTTGGAATTGGCAAAGTTAAGCTCTCTCTCTATATCTACTCCTATACTTTGATCTCCAAGTAATGTTATAGGATTATAAAGTCTGATTTCTGTTCTTTGAAGACCATTGTATATTGATTTTGATTCATTCCATGTTCCATTTGAATAATAATATGCATACTCATTTTTACTCATCATCGGGGCATTATGTGTGTATACACCTATATTATTATTTCCGTACAGCTTCATATCACCATTGTTCATTAATATATGTTTTCCCGGATTATCACTTATATTATTATTTCCATAACTATCATTTGATTCATTGTAACTATATGAATATGCGTTATTTGTCATAAGAAATAAAACGCTTTCAGGTGCTCTCATTTCTATTAATCCTGTATTATCAAAACCTTCCTGCTTTCTCTGGCTTCCGCCTTCAGTAAACATAAAAGCAACGTGCTTCCCTACAAGGTTATTAGTACTGCTTGCCTCGTTAAGTCCTATTATTTCTCCCCTGTTCATAAATATACTGTTGGCATCCTGATATCCGCTGTGTGCCTGGAGATTTACCGCTACGACATTTGAGCCTTTCAGATTCCATGAACTGTTATTTTCCACATACTGAAACCATCTATTATCTGTAGTATGCCCCAGTGTAGTATCCAGAAATTTATTCCCTAATTCTGTTTTTTCAGCAGCTGTAATCCAGTTTCTTTCCTCCAGCTCATCAAGTGCATAATTTTTCCATTCTCCTGTAACAGGATCCTGCATACCGCTGTAATGTTCATCATAGTGAAGGATCTGTACCAAATAATCTGCATTTACTACATCCCCTTCAAGTGTTACTTTCAAATCATTAACATTCCCGCCTGCAGTCCCAAATCTTGTTATTGGATTATCTATTACTTTAAATAATCCCTGCACCTGACCACCCTGCGGATTATTATTAATAGAGTTTGTATATATTCCTGTTGGTAGCAGTGCCTCTTCATAGGTCCATGTTCCTAATACAGGGTCATAAGTCCCTCTTTGATTATATTCAAGACCGGCAGATGGTGTTCCTATTACATTATCCAATGTATAGTCATAAAATCCCGGATTTGTAGTTGACCAGGTCAACACTGGGTTAATATTCGTTCTCACATTTATAGTTCCGCTCGTAATATCCATCTGTGATATTATTGAGTTTGATCCATTATCATCTCCATAAGGGAAGAAACCTGTTATTCCTCCGTTTCCTCCTCCTGTACCATTCAGACTTAATACTGGTATCGAATTAAAGTTTATTGTTGTTATATTTGGTATTGTCGGATTAAATGATGTTATATTCAGATTCGGTATATCCAGTGCATCCGGCATTGTGAATTCAAGAGTTCCGCTCTCTAAATCCGATACTGCTACATCAGTTATCAGAAGATCAGTTATCCCTCTGTCCACACCTTTCATATTAATGCTAATTCCTAAATCCACTACTTTAACATCATTATCATTTCTATATGGCTTAAATTTTCCTAATGTACTGTAAGTCATTCCCTGAAATAATTTGTCAACTAATTCTTTTTGGTTTGTCGACAATTTTTCATAATCTGCTTTGTTTCCTTTTAGTATACTTTGCAGCATATCGTTACTTACTCCGCTTTGCAGTATACTGTTATATATTTCTCCACTTATTGTATTTAAACTTCCCGCTGTTTCCGGAAATGCATAGTACTTTGCATTATCCAGCGTATTATCTCCTCTTTCTTTTTCACTGTAAAAACCGCTGAAAAATACCTGCCATTCGAGATATTCCGGCTTTACTACATAGTCTCCCTGTAAATACAAATCTTTTAATTCTTTATTCTTTTTATTAAGTATATTTTCAAGCAGTTCATAATTTGATTTATTTGACTTTCCTGTTTCGGCATTTTTTATCATTTTATTATATAGCTGATCGTACTTTACCTGATTTACTCCGGATTGAGCACTGCCCGCTGCGACTGCAAGCGAGTTTAATGCTAAAACAGTTAATAATTTTTTATTTCTTTTCATTTCGTCTCCTTCATTTACATTACTAAGCAAAAACAAATCCCAGCATTTTATATCAATAATTAAAAAACTGACTCTCCCTTCTTTTGAAGCTTCTGCATATTTTTGATATAATCATTTTGAGATTATTAAATAACTTTTGTTTTAATTTGGCAAGTAAAAAGATTATATACATTTTAAATTTGTAAGTCAACTAATTTTTAAAGTAAACTCTAGTACAAAATTTTCAGACATTTCTTTATTTTTTAAATTTTTTCATTAAATTCTTTTTTATATTTCCCCAATTATACTAATCGTTTATTTTATTAACTGTAAGTAAAAACATTTCATTTCTCCATATTTAATATTAATATTTTTATTATTTTTTTTATATTTTAAAACAATTATTATTTATATAAAAAACATTTTATAAATAATCTTTTTAAAAAAATTGTTATTTTATATTTTAATAGCAAATAATTTTATGCTTATATTTTACATTTTATATCTCTTTTACCATTTTTCATTATATAAATGCTATTTACATAATACTTCACCTGATTCCAATATTTTACGTGCCTTTCCTCCTTCATAAAATTTCTCTTTAGTAAGTAAAAATATATTTCATAATATCAGTGTTCTAGATATTAATCTCCTAAATTTTCTATTCTTTTTTGATTTCATTCCACAGTCTTTATTTTAAGCTCTACGCCTTCTTTCTTTATATTTATATAATAGTACTTTTAATTTTTTTATTGCTTATACAATCATTAGAATTTCATTTTAATTTCGAAAGTAATTTCAAAGAAATAACAAATATAATTAAATATTCTTATTCTTATTCTTATTCTTGAGTTTAAAAATATTCTGCCAAAAATCATTTTCAACTGTTAAAATTCAATATTTATATTTTTATTTACTTTATATTCTATACTTTTTCTGTTATAATTTTATAGAAAATAATTAAACATAATTTATAAAGGAGGAAAAAATGAATATTCATATCCTTCAGCATGTTCCTTTTGAAGATATAGGAGCAATCGACCGCTGGATAAATAAAGGAAATCACAAAAAATTTTATACCAAATTATATGCAGATAATCCTTTTCCGGCTATAGACAGCTTTGACTTTTTGATTATACTCGGCGGTCCCATGGGAACTTATGAAGAAGATAAGTATGTCTGGCTGATTAAAGAGAAAGAGTTTATTCATCAGGCAATAAAAGCCGGCAAAAAAATTCTGGGGATTTGTCTGGGCTCTCAGCTCCTTGCAGATGTTTTAGGTGCCAAAGTATATAAAAATAATAAAAAGGAAATCGGATGGTTTCCCGTGACGCTGACTCCTGACGGCAGAGATCATGCTTTATTTGCCGGCATTGAAAATAGTATAAATGTACTTCACTGGCATGGTGATACTTTTTCTCTTCCAGAAAAAAGCATCCATCTGCTGGAATCAAAGGCATGTACCAATCAGGCCTTTCTTTATGAAACACATGTTTTAGGTCTGCAGTTTCATTTTGAAGCAGCACCTGACAGTGTGACTTCTATGCTGGAAAATGACAGCAAGGATCTTAGTATTTCTTTAGATTCCATACAAACTTCAGAAGAAATTCTGAATAATCTTCATTATTCCGGCAAGTCTAATGAAATTTTATTTACTTTACTGGATAGATTTTTAGCTTTATAATTTTTTAAATAAAAAGAGCTGTACCCAAACAGATTTATAATAATCTAAATATATAAAGGTAAATCCTTTTCTATATTTTATAATTAGATCTCCGTTTTAATACAACTCTTTTTTATGGCAGAAATTTATTTTCTGTATTCTATATTTTCAATATTAAATATGTAATTGCTGTCTAAATTACCATTCTTCTCATACCATGAATATTCAAGATGTGTCGGCACCATAAATCCGTTTATTTCTTTATACTCGGATTTTTCACCTACTTCTCTTAATATTGCCTCATTTCCGTGAAGCATATAATCTTCTGTTTCCATCTTGGTTATTTGATTTTTTTCATTAAATGTTACCAGATATCTTCCTTTCAGATCTCCGTATGTTATTTCCAGATAAGCATGCTTTTCATCTTTCGGAAGCCATTTTATATACTTGCTCGGCAGAAGTGCCCACGGAAAGTCAACTGCTGTTCCGTAATAACGAAGCATAAGATAAGTATATAATGATTTTCTCTGCTCCTCTGAGTAGTCTGTAGACATTACAGTTTTCTGACCAAAAGCCTTTGCTCTCATATTATGCTTGTCCACAGAAAATGCATCTCTGCTTTCAAGTATCGGAAATTTTAGTATTTTATGCATATACAAACCTTCCCACATATATTTCGGCTCTGTAGTTATACTGGTTTGGGCACTTTTTACCGCAAAGTAATTTTTGGATACAGGAAGCTTGAATATTCCTTTTTCTTTCCAGAATACATAGCTTACAGTTACTGATTTCTGACCGTTAAATGTATATTCAAAATACTTTCTTACCGGCTCCGGCAGATCTGTATATCTGTTTAAGTCGAGATTTATTTCCTGCACTTTTTCGTTTGCTGTTAATTCTTTTCTAAGCTTTTTATTTTCAGAACCAGATCTCATAAAACCCGATATATAAAAGCCCAGCAGTATTATTGCTAATGCCAGCAGCATTATAACTGCTCTTTTTAATATTTTCATTTTTACTCCTTATGTATTATTATATTTGATCTATTTTCTTTCTCTGAAGATATACTGTTATTAAAAAAAAGATTATACAGAATGATAAATGCCATATTATTGACCATAATCCCAGTCTGTCGCCGCCGAAATGTCTTCCACTGCGAACAGTATCCGTAGAAAAAATAAGTACATTATGTCTTATCATTCCGTTTATAACAAACCATCCTATTACTGCTCCGGCTGTTATTACCTTTCTCCAGATCCTGCTTATCGAAAAAGATTTTATCCATATCATAAAATATGAAATATAACTTACAGCGAGTGTTGTAAAAAACAGAATTTTTACCGGAAACATGAGCATAGACTCCCATGAAAAGGCAAAATGATTGACTACAGTCATTTTATACACTAAAAAAAATACATATTCTGCAATAACTACTATTAGTACAAGTATATAACTGACTATCAGTTTTGACAGTAAGATCTTTTCCGGTGTACTGTCTGTCATGGACACAAGCGTAAATGTTTCTTTTCCTGTATCATATAAATTGAATTTTATTATAAAAATAACCAATATTATTGATAATATCATTACCCCTATTGCTGGTAAACCATGTGCTCTTCTTGAAATAACAGACATTATATTAAATAATATATAGAATCCTGTAAGCAATATTATAAATCCTTTTGTTTCCCTAAAGTAAAACTGTACTAATCTGTTCATTTTTCTCTCCTTTCGTTACTTTTGATAATTTTATATCTGATAATTCTTTTTTCATTTCTAACTGCTCCTTTTAATATGATTTTTCATGATACTTCAGTTTTCATTATTTCTCTGTAGAATTCTACTATTGATTTATCATTTTTTTCTTTATATTCTTCTACATTAATATCTGCGGTTATTCTGCCTTCCTTCATTAACATTACTCTGTCTAGAAGCATTTCTATCTCATTTATAAAATGAGTTGATAAAATTATTGTTGTTTCCGGATTAAACTCTCTCAAAATAAGGGAGTATATCTCTTCTCTTGCCACAAGATCAATATTGGCAAATGGTTCATCCAGAAGATACAGCTTTACATTTCTTGATAAAGTAAATGCAAGCTTGGCTTTTGCCAGTGTTCCCGACGACATTGACCTGAATTCCGTATTTTCGCTTATATTCAAAATTTTCAGCATATCTGCATTCTTTTTTATATCAAAATCCGGGAAAAGTCCGGAAAAACTTTCTACAGCATTTTTTATTGTCCATTTTGGATTAAAGAGGTTAACTACAGGCATATATGCTAATTCTCTTTTTACTTTGTAATCCTGAACAGAAACACCATTTATACTTACTTCTCCTGAGCTGAGATGTGAAAGTCCGGCTATACAATTCAGCAGACTTGTTTTCCCGCTTCCGTTTTCTCCCAGCAGTCCGACTATCTGTCCTTTTTTTATTTCAAAACTTACATTCTTCAATGCTTTTTCTCTCCCAAAATTTTTTACGGCATTTTTGCAGCTAACCAGTAATTCCACTCTAATCACTTCCTTCTTTCTCTTTTATAAGACTTATAATATCTTCTGTATTAAATCCCATTTTCTTCATTTCCCTGATAAAATCGTTCACTATTTTTTCCGCTGCTTTCTCAGACAGGCTTTCTATTTTTTTGTTATCTCCTGTAACAAAGTTTCCCATTCCTCTTTTGGAATATATATACTCTTCCCTTTCCAGTTCCATATATGCCCTCTGTATTGTATTAGGATTCACGCCCAGCTGTACTGCCATATCTCTTACTGAAGGCAGCTTCTGTTCTGCTTCCCACTCTTTTGTTATGAGCTTTAATTTTATAAATGCTATTATCTGTTGATATATAGGTATATTATCTTCAAATTTCACTGCTCCTCCTCCTTACCAAAGACTTTTTTGATTAAACACCGGTTATTTAAGATTTTTAATTTAATTTCATTCTTTGTTTCTGTGTACTAGTTAAATAATACACTAATATTTTATAAATGTCAACTATTTTTATTTTTTGTGACTATTACAAAAATAAACTGTAATAAAAAAAGAACTATCTCTACTCCTTCTAAGAGATAATTCCTTGGTAGATGAAATATTATTTCATAATATCTGCCTTCTCAAATATTACTCACCTAAAATTTCTTTTTTAATAAAATATAACTTCTACTGCACACACTGTATTTTTTGCAGAAACAGCTAATTTATATTCTGCTTTTATATGTTATATTTTATTCCGCTTGTGATATATAAATTTTTATATATCAGCCTATTAGAAAATAATTTTTTTATTCTTTTTTATTTCATAAAACTCTTCATTGTACAGTTGTTTCTTATAAAAGCCCTTTGCCTTCCTGCTTTATATATATATAATAATACAATCATATTTATTTTTGCTTATACAAATATTAGTTTTATCTTTTAAATATCAAATATATTTCAAAGACTGAAAATATAATTTCAAAAATAGAAAAAGCCTGCCGGCACAGACTTATTAATACTGCTAATACTGTTTATTTACTTTCAGCGAAAAGCTGGTAAGCAGTTATAAAAAAAATTTATATTATTTTCTGGAAAAATACTTTTGTATATCAGGAATAACGAAATAAAACATAGCTATTAATGTCAAAAGCGCAATATTTCCCGGTCTTTTAAAATATAACAAATTCACTGCAAGACATATTACAATTCCGGCTACCAGTATAAGTCTGCCGGCACTTTTTCCGTAAAATGAAAATACTCCTGCCCAAATCACAAGCAAACCAACAAGAAAATTTATAACAATAATATACGGTATCTGCCCTGACTGTGACAGATAATCCCATTTTTTAGAAAGAATGGATATTCCAGAATATACTCTGAGACACCCTACAAAAGTTGTAATTATACTTAATATTTTTAATGTCATAGGTTTTTCCATAATTTATTCCTCCTTTTGATGACTAACACGTTTTACTAAAAAAACAAGCTGCTACACTAGATAATATCAAAAGAAAGAGAATAAAACAAGTATATTTTCTTTTTCATATTATATAAAAAATCCCTGCCGGGGCAGAGATAATTTCTTTGCAATTAATTCCTTTCAAAATATCATCTTTCTTTCTGATATTTATTCCACAAGAATTATATTATTTTCTTAGGTAAAATATGGATTAGTATCATGTCCCGCATGGCGAATACGGCATAATACCCACAGTAAAGTATGCATTTATTGTGGCGATTTCAACAAAAGCACAGGATTTTTATCCATATTTTACTGATTGATTTACCTTCACAGATAACATATTATATATCTGAGAAAATAAACGAATCTTTTTCAAACTTAACTCATCTGCATCTTTACTGCTCCTCTTCCCTTGTCTACATATATATAATAACTCTGCAAGTTTTTTATTTGCTTATACAATAATTAGTTTTTCATTTATATTATCTAATTATTTTCAAAGATAATATATTTACATCCTTTAATAATCTATCTGAATATCAAGTTATGTATAAATCTTTTGGCTGTTTATGAAAAAGAGCCGGATTCAAAATACAAAATGAATCCGGCTCTAATATATTAAATTATAAAATTCAGGAATTTGCTGATAGATATTTGTCCACTGCCTTAGCTGCTTCGCGCCCTTCTCTTATTGCCCAGACTACCAGTGACTGTCCTCTTCTCACATCTCCGGCTGCAAAATACTTATCCGTGCTTGTTTTGTAGTCTGCTTCGTCAGCTTGCACATTCCCGCGCTGATCCAGCTGTATTCCAAGATTTTTTATTAAACCCTCATGTACAGGATGTGTAAATCCAATTGCCAAAAAAATTATATCTGCTTCAATAATAAATTCAGTTCCTTTTATTTCTCTGAAGCCAAGCCTTCCGTTTTCATCTGTAAAACTTTCTGCTTTTGCTGCTTTCAGTCCCTTTATATTTCCGCTGCCGTCATTTAAAAATTCTTTGGTAAGTATATTCCATTCTCTCGGATCATTACCATACTTATCCCCGGCTTCCTTATGTGATGTTGAGATTTTCAATACAACAGGATACTGCGGCCATGGATTAGACTCTCCCCTGCTTACCGGCGGTTTGTCCATTATTTCAATTTGCGTTATTTTTTCTGCCCCCTGTCTTACCGAGGTTCCCACGCAATCTGCACCTGTGTCTCCGCCGCCTATTACCAGTACTTTTTTTCCGCTTGTATCTATTATTTCATTTTCTGTTTTTATTCCCTGATTTTTTCTATTCTGTTGTGTAAGAAAATCCATTGCATAATAAATTCCTCTTAAATCTCTTCCTGGTATTCCGAGGTCTCTGGGATTTTTTGAACCGCACGCCAGAACTACAGCATCAAATTCTTTATTCAGCTCTTCTATATCAATATCTTTACCGGCTTCAGTATTATATCTGAAAACAACACCTTCGTCCTCCAGCTGTTTTACTCTTCTCTGAACAATTGATTTCTCAAGCTTAAAGTCAGGTATTCCGAAAGTCAGAAGACCTCCTGCCCGTTCATCCTTTTCAAAAACAGTTACCTCATGTCCCATACGCACGAGATTCTGTGCTGCTGAGAGTCCTGCCGGTCCGCTCCCGACCACTGCTGCTTTTTTTCCTGTTCCGGATACGGCTTTTTTGGGTTTTATCCACCCATTTTCAAAACCTTTTTCTACTACGGCCAGTTCTATATTTTTTATTGCTACAGGATCATCGTTAATGCCCAGAGTACAGCTCCCTTCGCATGGTGCCGGACATACACTTCCGGTAAATTCGGGAAAGTTATTTGTAGAATGCAGAATTTCCAGTGCTCTTTCCCATTCATTATTATAGACCAAATCCTGCCATTCAGGACATATATTATCCACAGGACATGCCATATGACAAAACGGAATTCCGCAGTCCATACATCTTGCTGCCTGTAATTTTACATATTCATCATTCATATGTATATTAATATCTCTAAAATCTTTTATTCTTTCATCTACAGTTCTTAATTTTTTTTCTTCTCTTTTTATTTCCAAAAATCCGCCGCTTTTTCCCATCAGCTTATCACCTCTTTAAGGAATAATTCATTATATTTTGGCGATACAACTACCTTAAAATCACTTTTCAAATTATCCCAGTCCGATAAAATTTCTTTTGCAATTTCACTCTGAGTATATCTAAAATGATTTTCCACATATTTTTTTATTTCTGCTTCATATACAGGTTCTAAGTTATGTATTTCGACCATTTCCCTGTTCAGTCTCTTTTCAAGCTTATTCTGTTTATCGTATACATAGGCTATTCCACCGCTCATACCTGCTCCGAAGTTTTTCCCCACTCTTCCAAGTATTACTGCTCTTCCGCCTGTCATATATTCGCAGCCATGATCTCCTACTCCTTCTGTCACAGATACCGCACCTGAATTTCTTACACAGTATCTTTCTCCTGCTACTCCGTTAAGATACAGCTCTCCTTTTATTGCTCCATATAATACTGCATTTCCTCCTATTATGTTTTTAGTACTGTCATATGCAGCATCTTTAGGCTTTCTTATTATAATTTTAGCTCCGAAAAGTCCTTTTCCTATGTAATCATTAGACTCTCCTTCAAGGTTAATAGTAATACCGCTCATTCCAAATACTCCAAAGCTTTGCCCGGCATAACCTCTGAGATTTATTTTTATAGTATCTTCCGGAAGTCCGGCTTCACCATATTTTTCGGCTATTATTCCGCTCAGCATTGCCCCGAGACTTCTGTCAGCATTTGTAATAGTATCGTTTATTACTGTTTCCTGCTTGTCTGTGATGGATTTCTCAGCTTCTGATATTAATTTCAGATCTTTTATTTTATCCATTCCGAAATTCTGTTTTTCAGTACAAATATTAGGTGTATGATCCTCAGGATTTCTATATAGTATTTTTGTCAGCTCCACTTTTCTTGACTTCCAGTTTTCATTTTTGTAATCTACCTCAAGAAGATCGGTTCTTCCTATCAAATCCTCTAATTTTGTTACTCCGAGTTCTGCCATGATTTCTCTCATCTCTTCTGATAAAAATCTAAAATATGTAATTATATTTTTATATTTACCTACAAATTTTGCACGTAATTCTTCAGATTGTGTGGCAATTCCTACAGGACACATATTCGTATGACACTTTCTCATCATAATACATCCTAATACCACCAAAGGCATTGTGGCAAATCCGAACTCTTCTGCTCCCAGTAAGGCACCAAATATGATATCTCTTCCGGTTTTCAGTTTTCCGTCTACCTGCAGGACTACTCTGTTTCTTAATTTATGCTCTTTTAGCACCTGATTCGCCTCTGCAAGACCAAGCTCCCACGGCAGACCCGCATGCTTAATAGATGACAGCGGTGATGCTCCTGTTCCACCGTCATGTCCTGAGATCAGTATCATCTCCGAATGAGCCTTTGCCACTCCGGAAGCTACTACCCCTACCCCTGCTTCCGATACTAATTTCACACTTATTCTTGCTTTGGGATTTACATTTTTCAAATCAAATATCAACTGTGCCAAATCCTCTATTGAGTAAATATCATGGTGCGGAGGCGGTGATATCAGACCTATTCCCGGTGTTGTATGTCTTGTCTTTCCTATTTCTTTATCTACCTTATCTCCGGGAAGCTGACCACCCTCTCCGGGTTTTGCTCCCTGTGCCATTTTTATCTGAAGCTCGTCTGCATTTATCAGATATGAGGTAGTTACTCCGAATCTTCCCGAAGCTACCTGCTTTGTCGCACTTCTTCTGTTATCGGTAAATCTTTCCGAAAGCTCTCCGCCTTCTCCGGAATTCGATCTTCCTCCTATCTCATTCAAAGCCATTGCCAAAGCCTCGTGTGCTTCTTTTGAAATAGATCCGTAAGACATAGCACCTGTAACAAATCTCTTCATTATAGCTTCTACAGGCTCTACTTCCTCCAAAGGGACAGGAGTTTGCTTTTTCATCTTAAACATTCCTCTGATAGTCAGAAGTTTTTTGCTCTGGTCATTTATAATATTTGAAAATTCTTTATATGCTTTATAATCATTTCTGCTTGTAGCTTCCTGTATTTTAGCTATTGCCTCGGGAGTAAGAATATGATTTACCCCGTCTTTTCTCCATTGATATTCACCGTCATTATTCAGTACTTCCGAATGTTTTTTTATTGCATTCACAGCTTCTGTATGTCTGAGTCTTGTTTCCTTTTCCAGTGCCTCTATATCCAGACCTTCTATTCTGGAAACTGTTCCTCTGAAATATTTATCCACAAGTTTTTGCGAAAGCCCCAGTGCTTCAAAAATCTGAGCCCCTCTGTAGCTCTGCACAGATGAGATACCCATTTTTGCCATTGTTTTCAATAATGCTTTTTCCAGTGCCTTTATTATATTTTTTATGTATTCCTGCTTATCAGACTGAAGATATAATTTTTTTGCCAGCATATAATCCACAGAATCAAATGCAAGATACGGATTTATCAAAAGTGCCCCGTATCCTACCAGTAAGGCAAAATGCATTATTTCTCTTGCTTCCCCTGTTTCCAGAATAATATCTATACCGCTTCTTTTCTTTTTTTCTATCAGATAATGATGTAAACCGGCTGTTGCCAAAAGAGAAGGTATTGGTATTTTATTTTCCCCGGCCTTTTTGTCTGAAAGAACTATTACTTTTTTTCCGTTTTCTATATCTTCTTCCACGGATCTGAATATTTCATTCAGCTTTTCTTCAAGGCTTTCATCTGATTTATCAAATATAATATCTTTTATTGCTATGCTTTCTTTATATTCATTTTTTATAAAATCTAAAGTTTTATTATCTATAACAGGTGACTCAAAGACCATTGTCCTGCTGTTTTCCGGTGTATTAAAAAGCAGATTCCCTTTTGTTCCCAGTTCGCTTTTCAGTGACATTACCGATTTTTCTCTTATAGAATCTATAGGAGGATTCGTTACCTGTGCGAATAACTGCTTGAAATAATTAAACAGCAGTCTCGGCTTTTCGGAAAATACAGCAAGTGCCGTATCATTCCCCATTGATCCCAACGGTTCATTACTGCTGGATGCCATTTCAGATATTATTATGCCGAGATCCTCACGGGTATAACCAAAAATTCTCAGCTGTTCTTCTATTATGGAAAGCTCTCTTCTTTCTTCTTTATATTTATAATTTTTCAGTTCTTTTTCTGCGTATCTTTTATTCTTAAGCAAATCCGCATAATCAGTGTTATTCAGTATTTTTTCCAGAGTAGCTTCCTTATCAAGAACCTTGCCTTCTTTCATATCCAAAAGAAGAATTTCACCCGGTCTCACTCTTCCGCTTTCCTTTATATTTGAAAACTCTGTAGGAAGAGTTCCTACTTCCGACCCGGCTATTATGTAATTATCCTTGGTTATCAGGTATCTAAGCGGTCTCAGTCCGTTTCTGTCAAGCTTTGCCAGTATATATCTTCCGTCTGTCATGGCAAGTGCCGCCGGACCGTCCCACGGCTCCATAAGACTGGAATAATAATCATAAAAATTTTTAAGTTTTTCCGGCATTTCACTGTCTTTTTCCCATGCTGCAGGGACTAACATTGAAATTGCTTCTATTAATGTCTTTCCGGAAAAAAGTAAAAACTCCAGCGCTGTATCCAGATTAGCTGAATCACTTGCTAAATGATCATTTACAGGAAAAAGTGCTTCTATTTCGGAATATGCTTCCGAGCTCAGGGCAGGCTCTCTTGAAACCATCCAGTTAACATTTCCCTTTACAGTATTTATCTCCCCGTTATGTGCAAGAAAACGAAAAGGATGAGCCAGTTCCCATTTTGGAAAGGTATTGGTACTAAATCTCTGATGTACCAGACAAAACTGACTTTCCATCTTATCAGACTGAAGGTCAATATAAAATTTTTCTATCTGGTCCGGCTTTATTAAGCCCTTATATACAATTATTTTTGATGAAAGCTTTGTAATATAAAATTCTTCAATATTTATATCAAGAGTTTTCACTTTATTTTCTATTTTTTTTCTTATAATATATAATTTTTTTTCAAACTCTTCTTTTGCCGAAGCTGTTCTTTCAATAAAAAGCTGTTCTATCTCCGGAAGGGTTCTTTGTGCTTCTATACCTACCGCATTTCTGTTTACAGGAACTTTTCTCCAGTAAAGAATCTTTTCCCCCTCTTCTTTTACAGTTTTTTCGGCTATTTCCTTTATTATACGTGCATGATCAGGATTTACCGGCAAAAATATATTTCCTGTTCCATAATCCCCCATTTTCGGCAGATTTTCACAAATATCCCTAAAGAACGCATCGGGAATCTCGAAAAGAAGACCTGCTCCGTCTCCGGTTTCGGAATCATATCCGGAAGCTCCTCTATGCTCCAGTCCCATTAGTATTCTTATTCCGTCTTTAATTGTTTTGTTGGTTTTCAGCCCGTCTATATTAGCTATAAACCCCATCCCGCAGTTATCTTTTTCAAATTCTCTCTCAAACAATGATTTTTCCATAAATCTTTTCTTTTCCAAATCATAGCACCTCCAATTCTGTCATTTCTATTTTGACTAAAGCATTTTATTTTTATATAAAATTATAAATACAAAATTCTATTCAAAATCAATTAATCTCTCATTTTATTATCTTAATTTTTTCAGGTAAGAACAGCTATAATTGTTTTGTAGTCAGTGTATCAGTATAATGTCATGTTCATAAATCAGCCGTATAACACTGGATACGAACATTACATCACACCAAAAATTTACTTGTTCTTATATTCTACTATATTTTTCAAAAAATAAAAAATTTATTCTCTTTATGAAACATAAAAAAAAATTCATCAGCTGTTTTTGTCAATTTATTCAATGTTTTTAGTACTTTTTATAAAATGTCAAGCTTTTTTAATCATTAAATAAATTTATGCTTGACTTGAAAGGCATAAATATAATATAATCATTTAGGGATTAAAAAAAATGAAAGCGCTAGGGCTAAAATACCAAATATTTTAGTTGACGAGGAGAGAGAATTATCGAGACTATCAGCGGGTATTCTCTGGGTTGTAACAACCTAAAAGATAATAACAAACCTTATAAGTAATTATATGAACAAAAATATCTTAGTTACTAATCTCTGAAATTTAAATTATTTGGAGGAATCATTTATGGAAACTATGGAAAACAAGATGAAACTCTTCGGGGAAAATGCCTTTACTGACAAAAACCTGAAAAAAAGAGTTCCAAAAGATGTTTTTAAAGAATTTAAGCTTTCGCAGACTGGTGAAGTGGAACTTTCCCTTGCATCTGCCGAAGTCATTGCCAATGCTCTGAAAGACTGGGCAATAAAAAGAGGAGCCACACATTACAGCCACTGGTTTCAGCCGCTTACAGAGCTTACTGCTGAAAAGCACGACTCTTTCCTTGACCCGTCAAGTGATGAAGAAATTATCTACAGATTTTCTGGGAAAAGCCTTATAAAAGGTGAACCTGATGCATCTTCATTTCCTAACGGAGGTCTTAGAAGCACTTTTGAAGCCAGAGGATACACAGTGTGGGATACAAGCTCACCACCCTTCATAAAAGAAAATAAAAACGGAGCTACTCTATATATTCCCACTGCATTTATATCATATAACGGTGAAGCCCTTGATAAGAAAGTTCCGCTTCTCAGATCCATGTCTGCTGTTAATAAGCATGCTTTAAGAATTTTGAGAGCACTGGGTAATACCACTGCAAAAAACGTTGTATGTACATTGGGTGTTGAACAGGAATATTTCCTAATCAAAAGAGAGTTTTTTGAAAAAAGGGAAGATCTTCTTCTTACAGGAAGAACACTTTTTGGAGCACCGGCTCCGAAAGGCCAGGAACTAAATGACCATTACTTTGGTAAAATAAAAGAAAAAGTAATAAACTTTATGAGTGATCTTGATGCAGAGCTTTGGACAGTAGGTATCTCATCTAAGACAAGACATAATGAAGTTGCACCAAATCAGTTTGAGATAGCTTCTTTATTCAGTCTTGCCAATCAGGCCTCTGATCAGAATCAGGTTATCATGGAAACAATTGAAAAAGTCGCACTAAGACATGACTTGGTAGCACTTTTACATGAAAAACCTTTTGCCGGCGTAAATGGTTCCGGAAAACATAACAACTGGTCACTTGCTACAGATGACGGTGAAAACCTCCTTGAACCAGGTTACAGTCCGGAAAGAAACCTTCAGTTTTTACTGTTTTTATCGGCTGTTATAGAAGCTGTTGACAGATACTATCCTTTATTAAGAGTTACTACAGCAAGTGCTACAAATGACCACAGACTGGGAGGACATGAAGCGCCTCCGGCTATTATTTCAGTATTTCTCGGTGATCCGCTGACAAGTGCTCTGGAATTCGTAGCCCTGAATAAAGACAGTCTGCGTGAAGCGATAGAAAATCTGGAAATGGGAATAGAAAGTCTTCCAAAACTTCCGCTTGATTCAGGAGATAGAAACAGAACATCGCCTTTTGCCTTTACAGGTAATAAATTCGAATTCAGAATGCCCGGTTCCAGCTCTACACCTGCGACAACGGCTGCTTCAATAAACATAATCGTATCAAAGGTTCTGTCTGAATATGCAGACAAGCTTGAAAATTCCAATGATATAGAAAAAGCTGTTATTTCAATTATCACTGATGCGTATAAAAAGCATAACAGAATTATATTTAACGGAGACGGTTACAGTGAAGAATGGCATAAAGAAGCTGAAAAAAGAGGACTCAGCAATATTATTGCTGCCAGTGACTCATTAAGTACTTTCCTTGATGAAGAAATTACACAGATATGTGAAGAAATGAAAATACTAAGCAGAACAGAACTCGAGTCCCGTTATAATGCATATGCGGAGAGATATGTAACACAGTTATCTATAGAATCGAAGACTCTTATAGAAATTGCCAATAAGGATATTATACCGGCAGCAATAAAATATGCTAATATTCTTGCTGACAATATAGAAAAAACATCTAAAATCTATACAGGAATGACTACAGTGCAGGAAGATCTGCTAAAAGTAGTTCTTGAAAATATTACAGTCATAAAAACAGGTATTACATGCCTTGAAAGTAAGCTTTTTGAACTGAATAAAATTAATTCCATATCAGAACAGCTTGCATTCGCACATGACGAGTTTCTCAAAGGACTGAATGACCTGAGAGAGCCGTGTGATACTCTGGAAAAAATAATAGACAGAAATATCTGGCCTATGCCTACTTATAAGGATCTTTTATTTTTTCTGTAATTATGCCAAATAATTTTTATTAATACAAGAACCAAAGTGTCTGTATCTAATACAAACATATAAAAAAATGAGCTGAAATGAAGTGTCTCCAGCAGGCCGGTTAACCCGGCAGCGGCGGATCACTTCAAAAGGCTCATTTTTTTATAAATTATCTTTTATTTCTTTTAGTGTTTTCAGCAGTACTAAATTATGCTCTTTCCATTCCTGAAAACTGTCGCTGTCCTCCCAAAGCTCATATGTCTCATGCATTTCATCTTTTGGTTTGAGTATATCAGAAATCTGCTCTATCAGAAAACTCACATTCTCTTTATCAAATGATATATTGGTAATTTCCTCTTCTATATCTTCATCATCATCGTTTTCATAATTAATTATTACTTTACCATTCTTATGATATTCCTCCAAAAGCTCAGCCAAAACCATTACAGTATGGTCATAAAGAAAATCTATTTCCTCCGGCTTTTCCGGCAGAAATCCCGTTTCTTTAAAATGTTCAAGCAGATCTCCCATCTTTATTTCATCATTCTCTATACAGTAATCAGTGAATTCGTCAAAAACGTCAAGTCCCTCATCACTATCCAATGCCCTTACTCCCCATGCTCCCATGATTTTCTCCTTTTGTTTTTTTATTATGATATCTTTTTCATTATATAATATCACTTATAATATTTCAAAGCTTATTATTTATATTTAAAATTTTTTATATAAAAACTGTTTCTTTCAGATCTTACTGACCCGCAGAAACAGCTTTTATATTATTTACGGTTTTATTATTTTTCCCGCATTTTCCAATTTTTCTACAATTACTCTCATATTGCTTATTTTTCCTGCTGAAATTTTATCGCTTATATTATAGTAATCTGCACATGTTCCGCATAATAAAATTTCTACACCGTTTTTTTCCAGTAACTTTAAGTCATCCAGACATGCTGAATCATTCTCTGCAAGTAAAACGCCGGAATTATAAAAAACTATAGTCCCCGGTACTTTTTCACTTTCAGTAAGCACATGGATAAAACTCTTTATCAGAATTTCCCCGAGCTTATCATCACCATGCCCCATTTTATTCGAAGCTATTGCCAAAACTTCGCCTGAGTCTAATTTCACTGTCTAAACCCTCCTTCTTTTCAAATTTGTTAGAATGAATACGATAATCCCACACCTGTATAATGAAATTTACTAAATGACTTTTGTCCCGGTGCACTATCCTGCTGATTTCTCATCTCATAAGCATACTCAAGAGAAACTGCGAAGCCTGCCGGAAGCTGCTGGTCTATTCTAAGTCCTAATCTTGTATCTATTTCATTATTTGCCTGATTTGCACCTGCATTCCATGATTTATTGATAAATCCCTGCCTAAAGTATGGTGTTATTGTAGTTGTCTTCTCACCGAAGAATGCAAAATTCATTGGCACATACCCTCTGATCTGCTGGTTATTAAATGAGTTTTCAGTTGGTCCGCCCAGATTCCATCCTCTGTCCAGATAGTAATTCAATCTTACTGATATAAAATCATTGAATTTATATTTAAGTCCTGACTCAGTTTCCAACTCTTTATCCGAGTATCCGTTTTCCTGAGCATCGTTAAACATTGAGTAAAGACCTAACCATCCTTCATAACTTAAATTAGAAGTAAAATTATATCTCCAGTCAGGCTGGATATTCAGCCATCTGTTATTTGTGGTAGTAGGGCTTGTCCCGTCTTTGTGAAACCACTGATAATTTCTTAATGCCGCTCCTAATCCCACAGCATATTTATCATTATCCGTAAACTGATAATGAGCTCTAAGTTCCAGCCTGTTAAGATAATTGCCGCGTGTCCAGTCACTATAATCGAAATCATGATTTTCATTATAATTAGTCATTCCGAATGACCATTTTCCTTTTCTAAGATCAAAATAAACACTTGGTTCATAAAGGCCGTCTTTATCTCCGGACCCTTCTACATTTTCTGTTTCCTGTAAAATACCAAATGTCCCGTGCCATCCATCCCAGGGGCTTGTTACCTTATTGCGCGATTCTGTTACAGCTTCTGTCTTATCGGTTTCTTTTGCACTTAAGCTTATACTTAAAAGAGCAAAAACAGCCACCAAGAGTAATTTTTTTTTCATATTCATCACCTTTTTAGTTAGATTTTCATGAACCCCACTATACATAATAATGATATCTGATACTTTGTGATATGTCAATTTATTTTTTGTCACATTTTTCCTGTCTTTTTGCTCTCAACCTTGATTTTTATAACTTCATTTTATTAATCGAAAGGAAAATTTTTTTTCAATATTTTTTATTTTTAAACAAAATATTTCATCTTTTTAGGATATTATATTTACAAAAAGTATATAAAAAAAGACTTTCTATCTCCGGATAATTTTATAATTCCAAATAGAAAAGTCTTTTGCTCATCCTATTATTATTAAAGGCGGTCTTCTTACCCTTACTCTTGTTCCTCTGTAACCGTCCTCCACTACTACACACGATGTTACTGCCAAAGACAGTATTAATACCATATATAATTTTTTCATTCATTTCCTCCTTTTTTATCTTGCTTTATTCATATTCTGTGGTTTATTTTTTATGTTATTCTTTTTATTATTTACTACTTTCCTTGTTTCATATTTCAGACACTTTCCTGTCTTTCTGCTTTTTTGTACACATACCTTTTGTGTTACAGGCTTCTTTGCCGGTGTCGGCTTTGAAAATCCCACTACTGACAGCCCCATTAGTAACATTGATATTATTAATAAATTCTTTTTCATTATTATTACCTCATATTTATTTTATACACTTATATTAACAGCTCTTTGTGGCATAATAGTGAACCGGGAGTGAATTTTATGTGAACATTTTTAATTCTCTCTGACTGTTTTTCAAATCAAAAAATGAGAGCCGCATAAAAAATATTTATATTTTCATACATCTCTCATTTCTCATTTTATAAATAAAAAGGCTGTAAATAGATTAAAGCCTTTTTTTATCATATTATTTCATTATTTCTTTAGAAAGTTTTTTATTTTCAATTACGAGCAATACCCCTACAATAAATGTAAATATAACATCTGTAACAGGCTGTGCATACCATACTCCGTCCAGTCCCCAGATTCTGGTAAAAATAAGCATTACTATCATAAAAATGAATACCTGTCTCATAATATTAAGAATAATAGCTTCACGTGCATTTCCTATAGACTGGAAATAATTTGGCACTATTGTACCCACAGAAGCTGGAATAATAAGCATAAAGTATATTCTCATTGCTTTTATACCATCATGAATAACATTGGAATTACTGTCCTTGTTAAATAATAAAATTAATTCTCTTGGAATCAGCATTATTACCAAAAAGAATACTGCTGACATTATCAGTCCCCAAATTATAGACATATTAAATGAAGCCTTAACTCTGTCAAATCTCTTAGCACCGTAATTATAACCTATGATAGGCTGTGCCCCCTGAGCTATAGAGTACACTGACATTACAATAAGTGTCAGATATGTATTAATAATAGTCATTATTGCTACTCCGGTAGTTCCTCCCGTAGAGCTGATTACATTATTTATAACCACACCCACCGCTGCATTCACTGATTGCAGCAAAAATGACGACATTCCTATTTTCAAAATATCATAAGAAATCTTATAAGAAAGAGGAAGATGTTTTTTTCTTAATCTTAGTATGCTTGCCTCGTCAATAGACCTTCCGAACATATTTAGTCTGAATAACGGCTTGCCTCTGATAAAGAAATACATTACATAAACTGCTGATAATACATTTCCTATAAGTGTAGCATAAGCTGTTCCTTCTATCCCCATATGAAAAAGAACTACAAATATATAATCAAGCACAAGATTCACTACGCCGCCTATTATCATTGCAAACATCGCAGTTTTCGGAGCATTGGCAGCTCTCATCACATTGCTCAGCCCGTAAGAATAAAAATTAGCCAGTGAAATTGGTATCAAAATCCTCATATATGCTCTTGCATAAGGAAGTGTCTCGTTATTTGCCCCGGATTTCAGAAGTATAAAATCAAGATTAAACCATAATATTACAGTAAGAATAATACTTACTATAAAAAACAAGGTAACAGAATTTCCCAGTATTTTTTCCGAGTCTTCTATATTTTTCTGCCCAAGCCGTATGGATATTATTGTCCCGGCTCCTATTCCTATAAGCATACTAAAGGCTATAAAAACCATGAGCAGATAAAAAGTTATCCCCGATGCAGCCAGAGCTTCTTCTCCAATAAACTGTCCAATAAACCATCTGTCGACAAAATTGTACACTACTATTACAATATTCCCTATTAAAGCAGGAATAGTATATTTCCTCAAAAGTTTTCCTACTGATTCTGTTTCCAGTTCACTTTGCTTTCTCCTCATATCGCTATCCTATCTATATTAGTCTTCGAAATTTCTCTCATATAATGATTTATATATCCCGTTTTTGGCAATTAATTCATGATGAGTTCCCATTTCTTTGATTTCACCCTTTTGCAGCACTACTATTTTATCACTGTTTATTACTGTAGATAATCTGTGAGCTATTATAAAAGTAGTTTTTTCCAGCATTAACTTCTCCAAAGCCTCCTGAACCAGCTTTTCTGATTCATTATCCAGTGCGCTTGTTGCTTCGTCCAGAATCAGTATCTGCGGATTTTCCAAAATCGCTCTTGCTATAGCAATTCTCTGCTTCTGCCCGCCCGATAAAAGTACCCCTCTTTCACCAATCTCTGTTTCATAACTGTCACTAAGTTTCACGATGAATTCATGGGCATTTGCCATCTTAGCTGCTCTGATTATTTCATCATCTGTAGCGTGTCTGTTTCCATATCTTATATTTTCTTTTATTGATCCGCCGAACAGAAAAGTTTCTTGCGGGACTATTCCTATATTTCTTCTGAGTGATTTTATCTCATAATCTCTTACATCTATACCGTCTACTTTTATACTACCCTTACTTACATCATAGAATCTTGGTATCAGATTGGCTATTGTAGTTTTCCCGCCTCCGGAATTCCCCACCAGAGCCACAGTTTCTCCTTTTTTCACATAAAGATTTATATCTTTTAATACATAATCTTCATCATCATTATAGGAAAAAAAGACATTAGATAATTCTATATCCCGCTTAAATGTATCAAATTTCACCGGATTTTCGCCGTTTATTATTTCCGGCTCCAGCTTCATTATCTCAAATACTCTCTCTATAGCAGACGAATTATTATTAATGTTATTAATTGTTCCCACCGATCTTTTGGCAGGAGTATACATGGCAGAAATAGCCCCTATTACAGTAATAAAATGTCCGGTTGTGAAGCCATGTCCTCTTATTACCCTGTATCCGCCAAACATCAGAAGTAAAGCTACTATAATATAGTTCAGTCCTTCAGTAATGGAATTCGATTTTGCATCATATCTTATACTGTTCATACTATGCACTCTCAGTTTGTTTGTAAGATTTTTAAACTTTGATTTCTCATAACTCTCAGTAGCAAAAGCCTTAATTACTTTAATACCTGATATAGTTTCCTGAAGTGTGCTGTTTAGGTCTCCTGTTGCTTCCTGTCTGTCTTTTCCGGCTTTTTTTAATTTTTTAGCATATTTTTTTACTATTTGGATCAAAATCGGAGTTATTACAACAATGGACAAAGTCAGTTTCCAGTCTGTGTACATTGCTATACTAAATAAGACTACCGCCTGCACTACATATGAAAGCAGATTAAAAAGATTCAGTATCATAGTATTTATATTTTGTGCATCATTGGTAAATCTTACCATTAATTCCCCTACTTTTATTTCAGTAAAAAATTTCAGATCCAGACTCTGTATCTTTACATACATATCATTTATAACATCTCTGTATATTCCGGTAGATATACGCCCGGAAAAAATAGTAGATAAATATATTAAAAAACCGCCCATTACTGCCAGCCCTATCATTGAACACGCCGCATATAATATATCCTTTTCACTGCCTCCGGAAATCCCCTTGTCAAACAGTCTGTTTACCAGTGCAAGAGGAGCTGCCGCAGTTACTCCTGCCAGAATTGTCATAAGAAAATTAACCCCTATGAGAACTCCGTATCTTTTTATATATTTGTTTAACTGTAAATATAATTTCTTTAATTCATTCATTTATAAAGCCCTTTCCAAAATAAATTGAGATATTCTGTCTGTTACCCCTTTTTCCCCCATCAGAACCCTGCTCTCCAAAAGAGATTCTACCACGGCTTTCTTAGAATTATCTATATAATTCATTTTCTTTTTTATATTTTTTATATTAAAATCATTTTGTATAAGCTCTGGAAGTACTTCTTTTCCCGCTCCTATATTAGTAAGTGAAATATAAGCTATTTTCAATATATTTCTTGCAATAAATACATTTAAGGAAGACGTTTTGTAACCTACTATTACAGGCAGACCCATAAGTGCCATCTCAAACGTTACGGTTCCAGATGTAGCCACAGCCATTCTCAGCTCTTTTCTGATATCTTCCAGTTTTGAAAAGCTTATTTCCATGTTCGGATAATCAGCCTGATCAAACGGAATATAATTCAGATGAGATTCATCAGCAAGCCTTAATATGAACTTTTCATCTTTTTCAGCTTTCACGAGCTCCAGCATTACCGGAAGCATTTTCACTATTTCCTGTCTTCTGCTTCCCGGCAGCAGAAGTACCTTTTCCCCATAACTATCTGAAAATTCATATTTATCTATAAACGGATTTCCAAAATATGATACACTCATATTTTTTTTATCATAATACTCTTTTTCCCAAGGAAAAATAACTATTATTTCATCTAGCTTTTTCAGCTTCTCTATTCTTTTTTCACCCCATGCCCATACTTTCGGCGGAATATAATAAAAAGTTTTTATATCGGTTATTTCCTTTTTCAGCATTTCAAAAAATCTCAGGTTAAAACCGCCGTAATCCACAAAAATAACATTTTTTATATCATTTTTTTTTATGAATTCTATATACTCTCCGGCTTTTTTCTTGAAATATTTATACTTTTTTACTGCTTCTGCAAAACCCATTATATCATTATCTTTAATATGCTGAATCAATACAGCACCTTCAGAAGCTGATTTATCCCCGGCCATTCCAAAAAATTCCGCACCTGTATCAGCCTTTTTTACAGCTCTGATTATATATGATAAATGCAGGTCTCCGGACATCTCACCGCATGAAACAAAAAATTTATTATTCATATTTTATTCCTTTTATAAATATTTTATTTTTATCAGCAAAATTTATTACTTCTTCCTGATCTATAAATAACATATGCTCTGATTCTATTACTATACCTTTTGCTTTTATCTCTGCTGCTTTTTTTACTGTATCTATCCCGATTGTAGGTATATCAATTCTGTAATCCTGATTCGGACGTGCCATCTTCACTACTATACAGTCTTTCCCTGCATACTCGCCCGCACGCTCTATTGTTTTATCAGTTCCTTCTACTCCTTCCAGAGCAACCACTGATTCATTCTTTACCACTACAGTTTGCCCAGCGTCAATAGCAGTAAGCATTCTTGCAGCCTCTATTCCTATTTCTATAGTTTTCATATCATCAGGAAGCGCTTTTCTCCTAGTGTACTCCACTTCCTTTGCCATATATCTGTCCATAAGAAAATTCTGGGGTAATACTTCTATCCCTTCTTTTTCCAGATGGTTTATAATTGCCATCAGTATATTTTTATCTTTTTTATTTCTGGTACTCATCAATATTTTTGTTGCAACCAAATCAAATTTTAAATTGGAAAATATAAGATTTTTCTCCACTTTCCCAAGCATAATTAATTTACTTATTTCCTTTGATTTTAAATACTTTATTATTTTCCCCACCTGGGCAATACTGTATTTTACAGAGTTCGCATATTCTTTTATTTTGTTATCCACTCCGTCAAAAAGATAAATAGGATATACCTCATACCCTTTATCTACAGCCTCTTCCAAAAATAAAGTCGGGAGCTTTCCAGCTCCTGTAATAATTGCAATTTTATTCATTATCTTGTAATACCTCTTTTACTTTTTTTGATAAAAGCTATTATATGGTCTATATTTTTATCGTCAGGAAATTTTTCTTTCAGCTGAACAAGAGCTTCTTCCAGCTTCAGTCCTCTTTTGAATATTATCTTATAGCTTTCTCTCAGATTTTTTATTTCTTCTTCTGTAAAGCCTCGTCTTTTAAGACCGGTAATATTTATATAAGCTGCTCTTGCTTTATTTCCTTCAGCAAGAGTATAAGGAACCACGTCCTGATTTACTGCAGAAGCACCGCCTACCATAGCATGACGTCCTACTCTTACAAACTGGTGTATAGGTGTCAGTCCGCCGATTACAGCATACTCTTCTACATATACATGTCCTGCTAGTGTAGCCCCGTTCGCAAGAATACAATTATCCTCTACCATACAGTCGTGCGCAATATGAACATAGGCCATTATCAGACAGTTATTGCCTACTGTTGTTTCGAATCTATCCTCAGTTCCTCTGTGAATTGTAACAAATTCTCTGATTTTATTATTGTCTCCGATAACGACTCTTGTTTCTTCACCGTGAAATTTCAGATCCTGAGGTACTTTTCCTATAGAAACAAATGAAAAAATATAATTTTTCTTACCTATTATTGTTTCACCCTCTACCACAACATGAGATTCCAGCACTGTTCCGGAATCTATCGATACCTGTGGTCCGATTATACAATACGGTCCTATCTTTACATCATCTGCAATTTTGGCTCCAGCGGCAATAATTGCAGTTTCATGTATATTTTTATTCATAAAATTACCATCCTATTTTTTATTTGTTCTTATCTTGCTATTCCCCTTTTGCTTTCCCTGATAAACTGTATCATATGCTTGATATTTTTATCATCGGGAAATTTTTCCTGCATCTGTCTTATTGCTTCTTCGAGTTTGTTCCCTCTTTTAAAAATTATTTTATATGCCTCTTTCAGATTTCTTATTTCATCTTCGCTAAAACCACGCCGTCTCAGACCTACCATATTTATGAAAGCCGAGTTGGCCTTAACGCCTTCTGCCAGAGTAAAGGGAAGTATATCCTGAAATACGTACGAGGCACCGCCTACCATAGCATGACATCCTATACGTACATTTTCATAAACAGGAGTCAGAGCACTTATAATAGCATTAGTTTCCACATATACATGTCCGGTTAATGTCACATTATTTCCCAGAATACAGTTGCTTTCTATTGTACAGTCATTTCCTATATGGACATAGGCCATTATCAGACAGTTATTCTCTATTTTTGTTTCGAATTTATCTTCGGTTCCTCTGTGTATGGTTACAAATTCCCTGATTTTATTGTTATTCCCTATTGTTATTTTCGTGTGTTCGTTTAAATAGTCGATATCCTGCGGCATCTTTCCTATTGAAACAAATGAATATATATAATTATTTTCACCGATGGTCGTATCTCCGTCCAAGGTCACGTGTGACTCCAGAACAGTTCCGGCACCTATACTTACCTGAGGCCCTATAATACAAAACGGACCTATTTTTACATCATCAGCTATTATGGCTTTATCTGACACAATAGCTGTTTCATGTATATGAATACTCATATTTTCCTCCAAATAGTAATACTTCCTTAATATTATTATCTGTCATGTATTGCAAACATCAGTTCTGCTTCGCTGACAACTGCCCCGTCAACAAGACATCTTCCTTTTGCCTGTATAATTCTGCTTTTTACTTTCAGCTTTTCTACTTCTATTCTAAGCTGATCTCCCGGAACTACCTGTTTTCTGAATTTACATTTATCTACAGACATAAACAAAGGTATTTTCCCCGGTTCAAGCATAAGAAGTCCTACTGCCTGTGCCATAGCTTCCACCTGTAAAACTCCCGGCATTACCGGCAGACCCGGAAAATGACCGTTAAAAAATTCCTCGTTTATTGTAATATTTTTAATAGCAACAAGACTTTCTGTTCCGTTTTTTTCGATTACTCTGTCTACTAATAAAAAAGGATATCTGTGTGGTAAAATATTCATAATATCTTCTATTTTCATTACTGGTTCCATAATTTTTCCTCCTAAAATTTCTTATATTAAACTTTTCAGTTTTTCTGATAATTTTGAATTTATAAAATGTCCTGCTTTCACAGCTATCAGGTGTCCTTTTACAGGTCTGTTCAATATATATATATCTCCTATCAGATCCAGAATTTTATGTCTTACGAACTCGGTTTCATATCTGAGACCTTCGGGATTAATTACACCGTCTTTTTTTATAACAATTGCATTCTCGAGACTTCCGCCCAAAGCAAGATTATGACTCTGCATATATTCTATTTCATAATCAAAGCAAAATGTTCTTGCAGGTGCTATCTCTTTCGTATAATTTTCCTGATTCAGATCTATTTCATAATATTGTGCTTTCAGAAAAGTATGACCAAAATCTATCGTATACGATATTTTAAATCCGTCATACGGCAGGGCAATTATGTATTTCCCGTCTTTCTCCTCTGAAAAATAAACAGGCTCTGTTATTACAACAGGTTCTATGTCTCTTTCCAGCTCTATAAGTCCTGTTTCATTTATTTTTTCTATAAATATAACAGAGCTTCCGTCCATAATAGGCAGTTCATTACCGTTTATTTCCACTAACAGATCTGTTATCCCTGTTATGTGAAATACTGACATTATATGCTCTATGGTATAAACCATCGCACCACTGGAATTTCTTATATTTGTCCCTCTTTCCAGCTCAAAAAGATTATCAGGAGAAACTTTTATTTCGTTATCTCCCGGAAGATCGACCCTTTTGAATGTAATTCCGCTGTAATCAGTTACCGGTCTTAATTTTATTTCTATTTTTTCACCCTTATGAAGCCCTATTCCATTATAAGTAATTTCATCTTTTATAGTCTTTCTTTTCATAACACTATCCTTTCAAGAATCTGTCGGCCAATGCTAAGGCTATTTTCTTTTCCCCTGTCATAAAATCCACTGTTACGCTTTTATTATCTATACCTGTTACCTTGCCTTTTCCGAATTTTATGTGGTTTACATATTCCCCGATCTTATATCTGGCATCTACAGCTGCTTTTTTATAAGGATTAAAATTTTCTATATCTGTCATAGGTTTAAAGTTTTCTGACTTTAGCGGCTCGGTATTTCTAAATAATTCTGATTTTCTCTCTTTTTTATTCAAAAATTCCAGTTCATCCTGTGATAATTCACCAATAAATCTCGAAGCAGGACGCCCGTAACTCGACTGCCCCCAAAGCATTCTTTCGGAAGCATGTGACAGTCTCAATTCTTTTTTTGCTCTTGTTATTGCTACATAGCAAAGTCTTCTTTCCTCTTCCAGATCTTCATCATTCAGAATAGATGCTTCCCCGGGAAAAAGCCCCTCTTCCATTCCCGCTATGAATACAAAATCAAATTCAAGTCCTTTTGAACTGTGTATTGTCATGAGCTTCACAAAATTTTCCTCATCATCCATGCTGTCTGTAGCAGATGTAAGAGAAATAAATTCCAGATATTCACTTAATGTAATCCCCGGATATTCTCTTTCTATTTCACGTATACTATTCATTAATTCTTCTATATTCTTTACTCTATCTTCTTTATTATCCTCTATGGAATCAATATATTTTGTTCTGTTTAGTATCTCCTGAAATATCTCACTTACTGTCATATGTTCAAGATTTTCCAGAACATCTGTCAGCAGTCTGTAAAAATCTTTTAGTTTTTCTTTCGCAGCGGCACGCAATCCTGATACTTCGTCTATATATTTTAACGACTCAAATAATGATATTCCCTTTTGTGCTGCTATTTCCGCAAATTTTGCCACTGACTTATCCCCGATAGATCTTTTCGGCACATTAATTATTCTTACAAAATTCAGATTATCCTGTATGTTATTTATTACACTCAGGTAAGCCAAAAGATCTTTTACTTCTCTTCTCTGGAAAAACTGCATTCCTCCGTAAACTCTGTATTTTATATTATTCAGAAGCATTTTTTCCTCAAGTACTCTTGACTGGGCATTAGTTCTGTAAAGAACCGCCATATCCTTGAAGGGAACACCCTCTCTGTTTTTTCTGACTATTTCTTCTGCTATGAAGTTAGCTTCATCAAATGTATTTGCTGCATTAAAAACCTGAATTTTTTCGCCCTTTCCTGCATCTGTCCAGAGCTTCTTCCCTCTTGAGGATTTATTATTTCTGATCAGTTCATTTGCTGCATTAAGTATTCTCTCAGTGGATCTGTAATTTTTTTCAAGTTTTATTACCAAAGCATTTTTGTAATCACGTTCAAAGTTCAGTATATTATTTATATTTGCCCCTCTGAAAGCATAAATACTCTGGTCTTCATCACCGACTACACAGATATTGTTATACTTGGATGCTATCTTATTTATTATTTCATACTGAAGATCATTAGTATCCTGATACTCATCTACTATTATATATCTGTATCTTTCCTGTACTCTTTCCAATACTTCCGAATTATCCAAAAGCTTATTCGCATTCAGTATCAAATCCGAAAAATCCATTGCATTACTGGACCTCAGAGTTTTATCATATTTATCGTATATATCGAAAAATACTCTGTTTGAAGGTACACGCAGGTCTACTTCTCTTTCTATTGTCTTTATATCTATTCCTTTTTCCTTCAGCTTGCTTATTCTGTTGGCTATTTTACCGGGAGTGCTGTCATCCTGTACATTCAATTCCTTCATTATTTTACTTATTAATGATTTTTGATCATCAGTATCATAAATATTGAAATTTTTTCCATAACCCAACTTCTCGCCGTATATTCTTAAAAGTCTTACAGAAAATGAGTGAAATGTAGAAATCTGCAGATTATGAATATCATTTCCTACCAGAGCCTCTGCTCTTTCTTTCATTTCTTTTGCTGCTTTGTTGGTAAATGTAAGAGCCAGTATATTCAAAGGTGATACGCCCTTTTCCCTTACCATGTGAGCTATTCTGTATGTTACTGTTCTTGTCTTTCCGCTTCCTGCACCCGCCAGTATCAGCACAGGACCGTCTATATGTTCTGCTGCTTCTCTTTGTTCTTTATTCAGACCGTCTAATATACTCATTTGTTTCCTCTTCTATTATAAAATTTTATTAATTATACCATACATTATGCACAATAGCAATGTCCGCACCATAATTCCAAAAGATTTTTCAGTTAAATCCAAGCTCAAAAACAGGTACCTTAATTTGTTATTTTTACTGCATAAAAAATAATGTCAACCTAAAATTATCTTTAAAATATTTTATTAATACACAGGTTCTACATGTATTATTACATCTTTAAGATTTTTGTATTTCAGCTTGAGCTTGTTTGAAATTTCATGTGACAAATCATGGGCTTCTATTACCAGCATATTTTTATTCACCCTTATATCCATAAAAAGATAAATATTCTCCCCTGATTTAGACATATGAAAATCATGGGCATTCTCCACGCCTTTTTCTCTTATTACTTCATTATAGACTTTCTCGAGAAATTCCTTATCCTGTGTATCCAGAAGCTCCAGCGAATTATCTCTTATTATGCCGTATCCTTCTTTTATAATATATAAAATTACTGCTATACCAAGAACAGAATCCACCATAGGACTTACCTGTCTTGATAAAAATATTCCTATAACAACCGATGTACTTATTATAAAATCAGATTTATAATCTTTTGAAAGAGCAAGTAAAAGTGTATTATTAAGTCTCTCTCCGTTTCTCTTTATAAAAATAAACTGCCCGGCTTTTATTATCAGGGAAATAATTGAAACTCCTATAAGTAACGCCGGCGGCTGCGTGCTTACTTCTCCCCTGAACAGCTTCATTACATTTTCATACAGTATATTTGAAGCTGCCACTATAATAAGTGTCCCTATTATGATACTCATAATAGACTCCATTTTTCCGTGCCCGAAAGGATGATGTTCGTCTTCCGGCTTACTTCCTGCCTTCAGACCTACCACTGCTATAGTATTGCTTACACAGTCAGTAAGTGAATTCACTCCGTCTGCGATCAGTGCGGTACTGTTTCCCATATAACCAAAAACTATTCTTAAAGAAGCCAGAATTATATTTATAAATAAATTAAATATAATCACCAGCATTGCTTTTTTTTCTTTTTTCCTTTTGATGCTCAGGCCGTTTCTTATATAAGCATCCCCGTTTCTCACAAATTTCAGTCTTTCAAGAAATTTATTGGAATTCTTATGGTCTAAAACAATCAGCTCGTCATAATCTTTGCTTCTCAGCCAGTTTATTATATATTTTAGAAGCTTAGTCCCATAACCGGTATTTCTGTAACCTTCTCTTATAAATATTCTTTTTAAAACAGGTATTTCATTCATTTCCAAAACTGCATAACCCATTTCCATGTCTCTGTCATTTATTATAAAATACTCTTCTTCCGTTTTTGGAATTTCAAATTCATCATCAAGTTTTTTTAACTCATCAAGTTTTTCTATTTCGTCCTCTTTTAATTTTATTATATCCAATTTTCCTCCTGGAATTAAAATAATTTATTAATAAAAAAAGCCAGAAAAATCCAGCTAATATCTTTTCTAGTATGGCAACCTGTTTATTCTTGGTTAAATGGTGCTGAATATTTTATCACTCTGCAAAGCAGAAAAATTCTAGCTGACTGCACCAAATGATACAGACAGTAAAATAAACAGTGGCATTTAGCTAAAAGTAAACAAATTACTATACTAGCCATACACCGAACTCTCGAAATAACTCAATATATGTTTCGACAGACAAAGGCTCAAAAAAAGCTACCCTACAAACCCAGAAACTTTCGACTTAGTGCTGCTTCGTTCCCGACCTGACACGATTCACCGACATCCTGCAATATAGGACTTTTTTCTCAACGCCGCTGCCTGAAGGCTTTATACCAAATTACCCCTCAAGCTCAGATTCACCTCCACTAGAGCGGGTTGTGGATACAGGGCACCGCTAATTCCCCGGCTAGTATGGCAAGTGATATTCTATCATTTTTGCTTATAATTGTCAACTTCTTTAGTACTTTTTATATTCAAAAATGTTGAATTTCCTTATATAAAAAGAACAGCTTTATATTGCAGGAGCTAGTGCCTTTTCTCGGAAGTTATAATAACTGCAAATGGATAATCCTGTTCAGGTATTTTCTTCTCATCTGCAAAATACATTTTGGAGATAGCTCCGTCCAAAAAAAGCAGATCTTTACAATTCAGCTTATCCAATGCATATTTTGAAAAATCATAAAAATTGATCTTTTCGCTGCTCATAAGAAAAAACACCTTATTCTCTCTGTCTATTCCTACAGCACTTCGTATTTTAAATGATTCAGAATTTTTTCCTATTTTTTTATTTATTACTCCGTTTTCTATAAGCAGAGGTCCTGACTGTGTTGCATAACTAATGTTTTCATTATATTCAAAAGCTTTGGATTCGGATATTTTGGGCTGGTTATTCTGAATATAAAATACTCCGTTCGGCTGCATATAGAAGTTTCCTTCTCCGTCAGCAAGATTTATTTTTGATATTATCTTGTGATTTTCTATGTATAATCCGTTTGGCTCATATTCTTCACTGTATATTCCTCCATTTGTGGCAAAATTAATCTTATTCCCTGTATTCTCCTGAATAAATTTTGACAACTCCGAGTATGCTTTATTATTTTCATCTTTCCAGTACATTTTTATTATTTCTTTATTTAAATCAGGTTTGTATACTGTGAAACCCCTGTCCTCAATTTTTTTCCCGTAAACAACTTCTTTTTCTTCTGCATTATCAGAGAAAGTATCTGTTATTTCTGAAGTCTCTTTAGTCTTTTTTGAAAATTTCATAAAAAATATTCCGGTAATTCCTAACACTAATACTAAAATTAATAAATAAATTTTTTTCATGTTTTCTCCCCATTCGGCACAGTTTTCTGTTTACTCCGACGTATTCCTTATATTTTCCATCTGTTATGCTGCCACATATACTGTTCAGGATATTTTTTTATTAATTCCTCAAAATCATAGAACAGTTTTTGCGTATTATACTGCAGTGTTTCTCTTAGCTTCCCTATTTTTTCTATCTCGAGTTCTTTTACAAAAGTTATATTTATTCTGTCCTTCTTAAAGACCGAATATGCTAAAACTATAGGTGCTTTATACTTCATTGCCAAAAGTATATTTCCCTCGTTTGCTTTGGTAGACCTTCCAAAAAATTCTATATCTACCCCGTTTGAATACTGATCTGAAGCAAGTATCAAAAGTCCTTTATTTCTGAAACATTCCGAAATTTTCTCATTTGATCCGTTTTCCACATTTTTTAATATAGTTTTAGCTCCGGTTTTCTCCCTGTAGCTTGTCATCAGATTATTTAAATATGGATTTTTCTGTTTCTTAAAAACAGTATATACATCAAACCATTTCGCAAGTGAAAATCCTGCTTCAAATCCTCCCATATGAAGTGTAGTCAGGATCAGACCTTTCCCTCTTCCGTAGAGTTCTTTTGCCAGTTGAATATTATCTGTTTCTATAGCTTTTTTTTCTATTAATTCTGTTAAAAATAAAGGGATAAAAGTATTCTTTGCCACAGTCTTATAAGACTCTTTTGCTATTTTTTTCAATTCCTTCATGCTTTTCTCCGGAAATGCTATCTTTAAGTTTTCATATGTCAGACTTCTTCTTTTCTTTATAACATAGTAAGTTAACATACCTAAAAATTCAGCAAACTTAAATCGAAGTGCCAAAGGAAAAAATTCCAGAATTTTTTTCAATCCTTTTATCAATACAACTTCCATTTTAAACTTATTCATTTGTTTTTCTCCCAGATATATTAAATATTTTCGCTGAATAACTTTAAAAGACATAAGTGAATTTAAAATTACAGCTACATCAATAATTCTATCACATTCAGCTTAAAGCTACAAATTTTTTTGTATACATGTTTTATAATTTTTTTAATAAAAAAGGCAGTTATAGCTAAAAAACTATAACTGCTTATCTATTTTTATTATTATGACATTAATTTTTTAAAATACAGCTTTCAAACTGATACCGACCCTGTAATCTTCCTGATTATTGTCTCCTGTTACATATTCTCCTGTCATGAATATGCCGTATTTCTCTTCTACCTCCACACCTACAGAAGCTTTACTTCTAAAAGCCCCTTTTTCTTCCTCGGGTTTTGATAAATTATGATATCCGTCTTCTATTGCCACAAGTCTTGCTTTTTCTCTTTCATTAAGGTTAGCAAGTTCATATTCGTAGGCAAGGTCAAGCGTTGCTTTTGCTTTCCACCCTCTCGGTCCTAAAGGCATCTCTCCTTTGACTTCCACACCTGCTCTTGGTTTTACGCTCCATGCATCATTACCGTCTACTTCCAGAGCTTCCAGACCTGATTCGGTAAATGAAGGTCTTACAGCATACATTGCCCGTAATCCTCCGTAAGGTGTTACAGATGAATTTTTCCCTATTTTGAATTTTTTCCCTAATGAATTATCAAAAGTAAGCGAATATGTTTCAAATGTACCGTCCATTTCTGATCTTCCGTTTACAGGCCAGTCTATATTTCTATCCACATTGTGAATACTTGCTCTTCCGGTAAGATCATTTTTCATGACCCAGTCATTGGCTTTATATTTATTATGTATTCCCAGCTGAACTGTATCTACCCATTCTTCACTGTTATTTCCGTCATTGAATTCAAAGCCTGTATGCATATAGCCCAGCGAGTAACCGAAAGTATGTCTGTAGGTTCTCTCCACTTCCCTCAAAGCCTGAATTCCTGTAGCCTTATAATCATATCCGACTACTCCGTCCGTATCTTCTTTCCTTTTTCCATCACCGACTATAACATTAATTTTTACATTTTCTTTAGTGTTATTCTTAGAATTTTGCAGTAAATCCAGTGAATTTTCAAATATTCTTGCTATATCTTCTTCACGCTGATTTAAGTTAGCATATACATTTCCAGCCAGACCTGCCATTATATGCCTAAAGTCTGCCTCATTGCTTATATAATCTATTTTGTTAAAGATATTTAAAGCTTCTGATGATATTCCGTCTACACCGTACTTTTTATCAAGATTTTTACCAAAATCTTCATACCACAGACCGCCTGTGAATTTATCATACGGAATTTTTTTCATCCATATATCTACATTACCATTACTGTTTATCTGAGGTATTGCTTCCCATGTAAGCGACTTACTTACTACAGGTACAGTTCCGGTATTTGGTCCTCCGCCCGGAGTCGTAGGATTAAATACATCTTTTAATTTATATACAGTGGCATTTGTCCCCTGTGTAAAATCCGGTGTTACTATAACAGGATTATTTTCATCCACTTCAAATGTCGGTGCATTGAATTTTACCGAATCTGATACAAATTTTGCTCCTGCATCTTCAGGAAGAGTTGCTTTTCTTATCGTAGCAGGATCTACTTTTATTGCTATTTCTACTCCGTTTACGCTGAAATTTTCATTTACATTTATTACTCCTGAATTTATTATACTTGGTATTTCATACAGTGAATTTATTGTCTGCGTTAATCCCAGTCCATTAATTGAACCGCTCAGAATATTTATTGTTCCTTCTGCATTATTAACAAGCTCCGAGCTGTTTGCCAAAAGTATTGCTATATTATTTTCCCCGCCTACATTTATAATACCGTAGTTTTCCACTCTTGATCCGGCATTTCCATACATACCGTAAGAATTAGTTCCTGTTATATTAATAGTTCCCTTATTGGTAATCAATGCCCCGCCTACTGCAGCCATTCCTATGCTTTCATTACCCGCCACAGTGATAGTAGCTGTATTTTCATTAATTATCTGTGTATTTTTACCTTCTGCATATAATCCCACAGCACCGTCTGGCAGATAGATATCCCCTTTATTAACAGAAACTGTACTATGGTTTGCATCTGTTTTTGAATAAAAAGCTACTGCACCTGTTCCGGCATATATGTCTCCCGAATTTGTTACCGAAGAATTTTCCCCGTATAATCCTACTGCATAAGTATTCATAAAAGTATTAGTTTTGCTTTGTATATCAGAATTCCCTAGATAAAGATCACCAGAATTATTTATTACGCCGCCTTTATTATATACTGCTATATTTCCTATTCCTGCCGAACCGTCTATTATATTGTTATTTGTAACAGTTTCCCCATTTACTGAATATACCGCTATACTCTCAAAACCAGACATATTTATTTTGTTATTATTTGTAATTGTACTTCCGCCATCAGAGTATACCAGTACTTCATTACTTCCCAATGACATAACTGCATTATTTTCAAACGATGCTCCGCTGTTTAAGATAAATCCATAATTTCCTGAACCTATGCTCATATTTGACGAGCCGTTTACTATTTTAGCTCCGTTTATCCCGTATACTCCTGCTGTCTCATTTCCGCCCTGTAGCGTAATTTTTGAGTTTCCGTGTATATTAACAGTATCTCCGTCACTATAGATTCCTATTCCTCCGTCACCTACAATTATTTCACCGTCTTGCTCCACTGAGCCCAGCCCGGCTGCAGAGCCGGCTTTATAAATACCTATTGATGATATTCCGACTGTTATTTTCCCTGTATTTGTATTATATATTTTTTCGTCTGTATTTTCACTGTATATTCCTAACCCCGGATTTACAATATTTGTAGAATTCCCTATATTTATTGCTCCGGAATTTGTCAGTACAGCAGTACTTGAAGCTGTATATTTTGAGAAAATTCCTATGGAATCATTTCCTGAAAGATTTATTTCAGACCCTGCCGCATTAGTTACATCCATATTTCCTTCGGCATATATACCTATTACGTTATTACCTGTACTTTTTATTGTATTATTATTAGTTACAGTTCCTGTATTTTGTGCATAAATACCCTGACTTGAAGCTCCCGTTTCTATAATTCCGTTATTTGTAATAATTCCGGAATTTACCCCGTACATTCCTACTGATGTATTACCTACAGCAATACTATTTGTATTTAAAGCTCTTGCTCCATTAACTGTGTATATTCCTGCTGAAGAATCTCCCATTGTAATTATGCCCTGATTTTCAGATTCTACAGAATATGGTGCTGATAATGCTCCTGAATAAAGACCGCTTCCATATAAAGCTACATTATTAGTTCCTGTTCCTGTTATTGCTGTTCCGGAACTTACCAATACTGCGGAGTTTATTCCGGAGAACATAACTCCGTTATCTCCAAGCGTATAATTAACCGCATTAGTCTGATAAAGCCCTGAATCTATATTAGCCACAATATATGAAGAACCGGCAGATGAATTAATTGTCAGGTTATTGGTAAAATTTGAGCCGGTACCTTTTATATTAAATACTATGGCATTTTGTCCGGTAATATTTATGGTTCCCGAAGTTCCGTTAAAATTACTGCTATTATCCAGATAAAAGCCTACCGCATTGTTACCGGATAGCTCAACTGTTCCGGAATTAAAGTTTATATCACTGTTATCAGCATAAATACCTGCATTACTACTGCCTGCCTTTATCTGACCATTAGTATTTGTAAATGTTCCGCCGGTTACATATGCTCCTACACTGTTTGCAGAATTAGTAAAATTAAGTATTCCTGTATTTACTGCCTGTACATCATTTCGGTTTATTACAGAATTTCTATTCTCTGCATATATTCCCACAGCCTTATTTTGTCCGGAAATATCACTTATATTTCCTGCATTGGTAATATCTGCCTTATCCGAACCGTAGCCTAAGACTGCAGAAGTCTTGGTTCCGTTGTACGTTACACCGGCCAGTCCCACACTGTTATTCCCTACATTTATTACTCCGCTTCCCGAATTCAGAATTTTTGTATCATTTAGTCCCAATATTCCTATAGCATCATTCGAGATTGTTATTGCCCCGTTATTTGTAATATCTCCGTATACCGAATAAAGAGAAACCGAGTCGGTTCCGCTCATATTAATATTTCCGTCATTTACGACTGCTATATCACTTTGTATCTGCCCTGCTTTATTGACTTGCTTTACTATGTTCTGTCCGCCGGCAGTTCCTGTTATATATGTTCCCGAAGTAATATTTACCTTGGAATTCACGGCACTCATTAAATTAATCGGATTATTAGAATTATCTAAATCATATGGATTTGAAGCTGTTCCATATGACGAATTATTATCAATATTAAAAATACCATCTGTAAGTAGTGCAAATCTGTAGTTTCCGTTAATTGTAAGACCGCTGCTGGTTAATACATTATTTGCCGTTGATATCATAGATGTAAGATCTATTGCAGAGCTTCCCAGCACAAAAAGATTCCCGTAACCATTACCTGAAGTCGGCATATTTATTGTCAGATTTCCTATTGTTCCGTTAAATGTATCATTTATATAATTTGTAAAATCTGCAGTATTATAAGTAGCAGAACTAAATTTGAATACTGTTCCGCCTGATTGTACATCTACAGATGTTGACGGATTAAGAACAAAGCTTCCGTAGTTTACACCAGCTGTTCCGTTAGATGATGAATAATTATTATAAAACATTAATCCGCCGCTTTGAATAGTCCCCACAGCTGTTCCGCCAAATTTTATTTTTCCGGCAGTATTCTTAATGCTGTCATAGCCTGCATAAAATGCAATCCCTTTATTTTTAGCTATTACACCCTGTCCGTCTAATACCACAGTGCTCGCTGAAACATCTGTGGAAGCATATATTCCCGCCGAACTGTTGCTTGTTTCTATTTTTCCGGCAGCGGTATTTGTAAAATTACCCCCTGTTAATACAACAGCGGCTCCGTTATTTTCTTTTGTTATTGTCCCGGCATTTGTTGCACTTCCGCCTGCTGCTGTTATAATTCCGTTTGTTCCGTCGCCTGTCACAGTTATAATTCCGTTATTATTGAAAGTACCGTTGTTTTGTACATATGCCCCTGCATTTCCGTTTCCTGATGAAACAGTCAGATTACCCGTAGAATCCAGGGTAATTTTCCCACCGGTTGCTGCAAGTCCTATATTATTTTCACCTTTATTTATAAGAACATTTCCTTTTATTGTTAATTCCCCGCCGTCTGCTCTCACTAAAGAACTGTTTCTTGCATAATCTCCGAACAATATATTATGAACACCGGTTGCTGCTGTATTTCCAGAACCTATTGTCAATGTTAATTTTGCTGCATCTGTATAAAAACCCGCAGCATTTTCTGTATATGCAGCAAGACCGCCTGATGCATTTCCTATGCTGCCGCTTTTATTACCCGTAGTTCCTATATTTATGTTCATTGATGATAATGAAGGATCAAATGCTCCGACAGTAGAATTTTGTGCATATATCCCTACTGTTTCATCACCAGTTAATTCAAGCGCTTTTGTAAATGTTATTGCAGTTTTACCAAAATTTGTTATTTCTCTATTAGGAATATCTTCAGAACTTTTTTCAGATAATATTATACCTATTGAGCCCAGACCGTTTAATGATATATCGCCATTATTCGTAAATAATGTTCCTCCTGCTGGTGTACTTTGAAGCTGATTTCCCGGAGCTGTGAAATTACCTAAAATATCTCCGGCTCCGTCTAAAATTATTTTCCCGGTTGAGGTATTGGTAAAATATAAGAATCTGTTATCATTATTACTGCTGCCGCCTCTGTCATCAATCGTGCTAAAAACAATTCTTGATCCTGGTGTTGTCCCAGTTACAGCATCTGCAGATGCCAATATTGTTCCGCTGTTTTCCATACCTGAATTTGCCGTTCCGCCATGGTACTGCACGCCGAACATTATTAAATTCTGACCTTTTAATGTTATATTAGTTGATTCGGCAATTTCCCATTTATTTTCACCGCCATTATGTGAATCAGTAAAAAACAGAAATTTAGAATCTGTAAAGGAATCACGAAAACCTGTATATGAAATATCCATATCGTCTATTTTTAAAGTCAGTCCTTTGCTTCCTCCGACAAGCTTCATCACATAATATCTGTTAATATTGTTCCAAGTTCCTCCTAATGTGCTGTAACCTGTATAGTTTCCTAAATCAGTCCATCCTATAGAATCTGTATTTGCTATAGTTCCGGTAATAGTATTGCCTGCATCTATAGTTATATCAAAGCTTCCTTGACCGCCCGCTCCGGTTAACTGCTGCTGTGACAGAATAGCATTAGGATTACCGTCAGTTCCGCCTGCCATATAGCCGTTGCCGTCATAATTCAATATAGCCTGTCGATCATTATTCCCTGATCCCTTTACACTTATAGTCGGTCCGGTAATATTCTTGACAGTCAATTCAGCCACTGAAACATCAAATTCTTCAAATTCAGGTACATCAATAACTGGTACATTAATATTAGGCAGTACCACAGTAACTGCCCCAGCCGGGTTCACCTGCACTACAGGCGGGGTCTGAATAGCCAGAGAAAGCGGTACTCTGCTTACTTCCTTCATAGGAATTCTGATTCCTAAATCCACTTCTTTTGAAACCTGAGTTCCCTGCATAATTTTTCCTTGTATTCCGCTTTCGTTATAATCGGGGTCTGAATGATATTTTGCATTGGCTTTTGTGTTATCTCCACGTTCTACATGGTCATAAAATCCACTGAAAAATATCTGCCATTCCAAATATTCCGGTTTTACAATGTAGTCAGACTGTTCATATAAGTCCTTTAGTTCTTTATTCCTTTTATTCAGGACTTCTTCCAGAAAACCGTAATCTTTCTCGCTTACTCCTTTGTCATCCATCAGATTCTTGTATATCTTATCAAGCTTGCTGTTTACCTTGATGTTAGTTTCTGCATAAGCTGCCGTCATCGAGTATAGCGCTAAAAATGATAACAATAACTTTTTATTTTTCATAAATTCCTCCTGCTTTAATTTATCTAAAGCAATACTTTTATATTTTCACAAAGAAAATAAAACAGCACTGCTAATTTTTCTCCAACCATCTTAAGTATCTGACTTTATTAATCATCTGTAAATTAAAGTTAGATATCCTAGTATATAGGATACTATATTTTTATTTATTTTGTCAATCATTATTCATTATATTGTCTGATATTTAAAATTAACATTTCAATATCAAATATTAATCTCTTTCTTACTTAGTAAATATTTCCATTAAAAAATACCATTTCTTTATAGATTATAATAAACAAATGGTATTTATTCTTTACAGAGTAATATTATTTTTTTTAATTATTTCTTCTACTTCCAGTAAATCTTCTTTTGTATCCACACCTTTTACGGTACTTTTAGTTTCATATACTTTTATTTTATAATCGTTCTCTAAGAATCTGAGCTGTTCCAGCGACTCGATATGTTCCAATACACCGTCCTTCATATTATCCATATTGTTCAGAACCTTACTTGTATATCCGTAAATTCCTACATGTCTGTAGTAAATAAAGTCATCATCAGCGTTTCTCATATAAGGTATCAGGCTTCTGCTAAAATACAGGGCATTATCGGAAAAATCAGTAATAACCTTTACTACATTGGGATTTTCCTTATCCAAAGAACATTTTATCTCTTCTTTTAATGTTATTATCTCTGCTTTTTCAGTTTTATATTTATTGACAAGTATATTTATTGATTCAGGATCAATTATTGGTTCGTCCCCCTGTATATTTATTATGAACTCAAAATCTTTATATTCGTCAAATCCTATTACTTCCTGTATTCTGCTTGTTCCGTTTACATGATCATCTCTTGT
This sequence comes from Sebaldella termitidis ATCC 33386, assembly GCF_000024405.1. Classification (NCBI taxonomy): domain Bacteria; kingdom Fusobacteriati; phylum Fusobacteriota; class Fusobacteriia; order Fusobacteriales; family Leptotrichiaceae; genus Sebaldella; species Sebaldella termitidis. The sequence continues at coordinate 2,515,032 of NC_013517.1, forward strand.
CATCACGGCTTTACCGCCAAAGTCTGCAACAGTATCAAAGATTCTTTTATCATCAGTAGCTACTACTACATCATCAAGTTCAGATTTTATACTTCTTTTATATACCCATTCGATCATTGGTTTCCCGCAGATCAGCTCCAATGGTTTCCCGTTAAACCTTGAAGATGCATATCTTGCAGGAATTACTCCTAATATTTTCATAATTTGCTCCTTCTAAAATACACCATTATTCTTTCTCATGATTTTATCATATCTTATGGTAACTTCCAAGATATTTTAAAACATATCTCTATATTTATTTATCAGCGTAATTAGATTTTCAATTCTATTGTTTATATTCTTTTTTATTCTAGTTATATTTACTTTCCGGAAATTTCTCACAAAGCTGTAAAATAAATTTTTCCAGTTCATCGGCACTAAAAGCATCTTTTGGTATTACTGAATAATATTTTTTACCGTACAGCAGCAGTATTGTATTGGGTGTTTCTATAAAGCCTTTGTAATAATTCCAGTCTATATCAGAATTGATATCTTTTTGTTTATACCTTATTTTATCTGTTGAAATAATCAGTTTCTGGCTTCCGATTTTTGCTGTATACATTTTAAAATACATATAAGTCACAATTTTTTCAAAAATATTCAGCATAAAAATAATACCGAATACCAAAAATATTATTCCTAATAAAAAGTTTCCAATTGTCAACATAAAAATACCAATTAGTAGAACAAATATTTCCATTATTTTATCAAAAATATTTCTTTTTATTTTACTTTTTGTATAATACTTTGCTGCTTCAAAATAATTTTTTATATCTGCATAATATTCTATTTTGATTTCTTCCATATACTCCTCCTTTTAAAATAATTTATTGGATTGATAAAAAAAATGAAAAACCAAATTCAGTTTTCCATTTTTCCATTTATTAAAATAAATCCTTATCCGCTAATTTTGCATCTTTTTCATGGAAAAATTCCAAAAGCTTTTCCACAGTCAGATGTTGTTTTTCTTCACCTTTCAAATCAAGGATTATACTTCCGTCGTGAATCATTATCAGTCTGTTTCCATACTCTATAGCATCCTGAAGATTATGTGTTATCATAAGAGTGGTAATATTGTTTTTTTCTACCAGCTCTTTTGTCTTATCCAGAATAATCTTTGAAGTCTTCGGATCCAAGGCTGCCGTGTGTTCATCCAAAAGCAGTACGTCAGGATGATTGAGTGTTGACATTATCAATGAAAGACACTGTCTCTGACCGCCTGACAGCAGTCCTACCTTTGTATCCAGCTGTTTTTCAAGTCCTAGATCAAGACTTGCGAGTATTTCTTTATAATAAGGTATATTCTTTTTATCCAGACCAAGTGTAAGATTAAAGCTCTTTCCTTTGTTCTTAGCCATAGACAGATTTTCCAATACAGTCATTGACGGCGAAGTTCCCTGCGAAGGATTCTGAAAAACCTGAGATATCCACTTTGCTCTTTTATGTCTGCTTACCTTAGTTATATTTCTATCTCTCAAAACGACTTCTCCTGCATCCGGTATTACATTTCCGTTTATTACATTCAGTAATGTTGACTTTCCTGCACCGTTGCTTCCTATGATTGAAACAAAATCGCCTTCATTTGCTATAAAATTGGTATTCTGAAAAACGTCTTTTTTTGATCCCAGCTCACTTACGAATGTCTTATATACATTTCTTAATTCTACCATTATTCTATCCTTTTGTTTTAAAAATTATTTTTAATTTTTTGCCGGAAAATGCCAGTATTATTACTACTATTAGTGCAGTAATCAGTTTTAAGTCTGTTGTTCTTATTTCAAGCATTTTTATAGCGCCGTCTGAAAAATGCAGTGCTTTATATAATGCCTTAAACCAGTCATTTGATCTAAGAGCTATATAAATGATGAACTGGTACAAAATCGCACCTATTACTACTATCGAAGGATTATTTATTATTTTGTCCTTCTTTAACACACCCTGACCTATTATTATAGAAGCAAGACCTATTACCATAGTTCCTATTCCCATCTGCAGATCGGCAAATTTCAGATACTGTCCGTAAAGTGAACCTGATAATGCCACAAGTCCGTTTGCCATCATCAGACCAAACATTTTCATATTCTTTTCATTGACTCCCAATCCGACTACCAGATCCTCATTATCTCCTATAGCTCTTAAGGCAAAACCGAATTTTGTATTAAGCAGATAATCAAGACATAATTTTATTATGAATACTATATCAGCTATTATCATTAAAGTTACGTTTTTATTTATTACAGTGTAAGTCATAAGAATAATAAAAAGAATTATATATAAACAAGTACTTATTATAAATGATCTCTTATCTTTCAGAGCTTTATCGCATAAAAATTTCAAAAACATACACACTACGAGTATTATAACCAAAATATATAATTTATCATAGCTGAATAAATTAAATATTGTCTTATCACCCGGAATATATACATTGGCTTTTCCTACTACTCTGGAATTCACGCTGTATAAGGCTGACATCGTAAGTATTCCTGCAAGAAGATTACTTATATTCAGTCTCACGTGCATTGCTCCTGTGGCCATTCCCGCAAGAGCACCCGCTATAAATGCGATAAACATTCCAAGTATAGGATTTATATCCTTTAAGACTACTGCTGCCAATACAAATGCCCCTAAAGGAAATGATCCGTCTACCGAAAGATCCGGAAAATCCAGAATTTTATATGTCAAATATATACCCATTACCATTATAGCCAATATCAGACCCTGTTCAAATACCGTTGTTAATCCTGCAAAAAAATTTAAAAGTCCTTCCATTACATTTTTTCTCCTATCCTACTGTTATTCGTTATATTAATCAACGAATTTCACTTCATTTTTCAGCTTTTCAGGTAAAGTCACCCCTATAGCCTCCATAGTCTTTTTATTAAATACCAGGTTTGTAGGCTTTAATGTGACTATTTCCAGGTCAGAAGGCGATTTCCCGTCTTTCAGAATCTGTGCAGCCAGCTTTCCGGCTTCTTTTCCCAGCTCATAGAAATCTATTCCTTTTGTATAAAGGGCTCCGTTAGTAACTGACCCTTCGTCTGTGGCTATTACTATTTTTTTTGCTGCATTGGCTCTTTCTACCACTACAGGCATATTAGATACTACCAGATTATCAGTAGGAATATACAGAGCATCTGCTTTTGAAAGAAGATTGTCCAGTGCCTGTGTTAACTCACTCACTGCTGTTACTGCCTGTTCTTCTACTTTTATTCCCTTTTCTGCTGCTACTTTCTTTATAAGCTCTACCTGTGTTACAGAGTTTTGCTCTGATGAATTATATAAAACTCCTATTGTTGTTGCATTGGGATTTAATTCTTTCAGAACATCCAGCTGTTCTGCCACATTGTCTACTCTGTCGCTGCTTCCTGTAACATTAGGCTTTATCAGACCAGCCGCTTCAGGATCAGTTACTGCAGTAAATATTATCGGTATAGAGCTTGTTGCGTTCACAGCTGCCTGCGTTGTTGGTGTAGCTATTGAAAATATCAGGTCTACTTTATCAGTAACGAATTTATTCGCTATTGTATTTGCTATTGTTATATCTCCCTGTGCATTCTGCTCGTCGTATTCTACATCCAGTCCGGCTTCTTTCAATGCATCTTTAAACCCTTCTCTTGACTGGTCTAATGCCGGATGTGAAACTATCTGTGTTATCCCTATTTTATACTTTTTTGCTCCTTCTGTCTGAGCTGTTTCAGTTTTTGTCTCTGCTTCTTTGTTTTCTTCCTTATTTCCACATGATATCAATGAAAATAACACCATTATACATAATAAATATGACAGCTTTCTCATAGAACCTCCTAAATCATTTCAAAAAAATTATTTCGCTTTAGTTTCGATAAACTTAGCTTTACTCATAACATCTTCAGGAAGTTTTATACCTAATTGCTCCAGTGTTTGTTTATTTACCGCTATCTCAACAGTTTCAGATATTTTATACGGTAAATCTGACGGTTTTTTCCCGTCTTTCAAGATTTCCGCAGCCATTTTCCCGGCTTCTTTCCCTAACTGGTAATAATCTATTCCTTTTGTTATGAATATTCCGTTTTCCAACATTCCTGATTCTGCAGCAAACGTCATTATTTTAGCTGCATTTGCTTTTTCTGCAATTAGTGCCGAACTTGATGAAATCAGGTTATCTGTGGGAAGATACAATGCATCCACCTGTGTCAGCATCTTATCTATTGCCTGAGGTAATTCATTTGCCGAACTTATCCCCTGCTCCACAATTTCAAAATCATACTTTCCTGCTACTTTTTTTATCTCTTCCAATTGTACTAATGAATTTTCCTCTGAAGAATTATATAAAAATCCAATTTTCTTTGCATCTTTAGATATTTCTCTTAATAAGGCCAGCTGCTGCTCAATATCCACTTTGTCACTGCTTCCTGTTACATTCGGTTTTACCAGTCCGGCTGCTTCAGGATCAGTTACCGCCGAAAATAAAATCGGTGTATCGCTTGTAGCGTTTGACACTGCCTGTGCTGTTGGTGTAGCTATTGCAAATACTAAGTCCACTTTATCAGTAACGAATTTATTCGCTATTGTATTGGCTATTGTTACATCTCCCTGTGCATTCTGCTCATCGTATTCCGCTTTTATTCCTGCTTCTTCCAGTGCATCCTTGAATCCTTCTCTTGCTTTATCCAGAGCTTGATGTGACACTATCTGAGTAATTCCTATCTTGTATACTTTATCATCTGCTTTTGTCTCGGTGTTTGCAGTATCAGTCCCTGTCTTAGCTTCTTCTTTTTTATCTCCGCACCCTATTAATATTAGTGATAACATCATCACTAAAAACATTATTTTTTTCATTTGTTTCCTCCTACTATCCTACTAAAATTTTTATTCTTACTTATAAATACTATCAAAAATTATGAATTAAGTCAATTATTAAGTCAGTTCCTTTTCCTCTTTAAATATCGGAACAGACCTGTGTGCAATGGAACTTATCACCTCATTAAACTGTAGTACTCCCACGCTTAGGAATACCGCGACGCTGAGATGTTCCCCGTCTCTTGCTATCCCTATCTTTCCTCCTACACTCAAACCGTTTATATTAGTTTCTATCTGGCTTATTGCTTCTCTCATGGCACCTATTACCGCTCCGTCATGTACATGACTGTCAGTAATAAGACCGTTTCTCTTAGCCGCTACCAGTGCGCTCTCTATAAACTTAAACCTGGAATCAGGCATTTTTCCGCCGATATCCACAGCAGCTACTTTTATATTTTTCTTTTTGAAGTCTTCCATGTACTTTCTTTCTTCTTCTCTTGAAGAAATAGCCATTTTCAGTGCTACTCTGCATACCTGTACGCTTTTATTATCATTAAATCCCATGTTTCCTCCTGTTTTGTTTTCTGCCTGATATTATTTTAAATATTCCAGCAGATATAGCAAGCCCTCTATATATCCTTCCTTCCCTTTTCCGCATATTTGTTTTACACATGCCGGAGCTGTCACGGAAACTTTTCTGAAATCCTCTCTGTCATGAATATCGCTCAGATGAACTTCCACAGCAGGAATTGAAACAGCTTTCAAAGCATCATATATCGCATAACTGTAATGTGTATAAGCTCCCGGATTTATTATTATCCCGTCTACTTTATCATAGTAAGCCTTCTGCAGAAAATCTATTATCTCACCTTCGCTGTTTGACTGTTTTATCTCTATCTCCTCTATAAGTTTTCCGCTTACATCCTTAATATATTCCACTAGCTCCTTATATGTTTCTGAACCGTAAACTCCTTTTTCACGAATTCCCAAAAAGTTCAGATTAGGCCCGTTTACCACTAAAAATTTCATTCTTCCACCTCATTTATAATCTTTATTATTGTTTCTATGACCTCCTCGAGAGAACTGTTATTTTTCACAATATAGTCAGCATAACCCTCATATAAATGATATCTCTCCCCGTATAACCTTTCGATATTGGCAGTATCCTGAAGCAGGGGTCTTAATGCATGATCTTCCTTCGCTATTTCCGAAGGATCTCTGTCCAGAAATATGACAATACCATTTTTTTTCAGATTTTCTATATTTTTTTCTCTTTTTATCACTCCTCCGCCAGTGGAAATAATAATATTGTTTTTTTCTGAAAGCTCGTTTGTATATTTTTCTTCCAGATCTCTGAAATAATCCTCGCCGAATTCCGAAAAAATGTCTTTTATCAGCCTTCCTTCCATTTCTTCAAGATAAATATCCGCGTCATATTTTTCCATTTCCAGCTTTTCAGCCAGTAATTCAGATATTGTAGTCTTACCTGATGCCGGCATACCTATTAACACTATATTTTTCATTACTCTCCTTAAAACTTTATAAATACTTATATTTTATTTTAAACAATATCCAACCATACTTTGGTATCTGGAGCCGGAAATTCCAGTTCAAGATCTCTGATCTCTTCTCCGGAAAGAAAAATACCGGCTGTTTCGGCATTTTCATATATATGATTTTCCTGTACCGCTTTCGGAATAGAAATTATGTCTTTTTCTCTGACAGTCCACGCAAGCAGTACCTGTACCTCGCTTATTCCTCTTTCCCCGGCTATTCTCCTTACCGTCTTATTGGCAAGAAGCTCTTTCCTGAGAATGCCTCCCTGTGCAACCGGGCAGTAAGCCATTACAGGAAGCTTTTTCTCTCGGCACCACGGAAGCAGATCGTATTCTATACCGCGCGAGCCCAAATGATACAAAACCTGGTTAACTGCACAATTTGATCCGTCAGGAATCTTCCATAATTCTTCCATATCCTTGGTATCAAAATTTGAAACTCCCCATCTTTTTATTTTACCTTCTTTTACGAGCTGTTCCATTACTTCTACAGTCTCATGAAGAGGTATTCCGCCTCTCCAGTGAAGCAAATACAGATCAATATAGTCTGTACCGAGTCTTTTCAGAGAATTTTCACATGAAAGAACCGCTCTCTTTTTTCCAGCATTTTGAGGATAAACCTTTGAAACAATAAAGATCTTATCTCTTATTCCCTTGACAGCTTCTCCGGTTACTTCTTCCGCACCGCCGCTTCCGTACATCTCAGCTGTATCAATAAGAGTCATTCCCAGATCAATTCCCAGTCTCAAAGCTTTTATTTCTTTTGCTCTTTCCGAATGCTTCTCCCCCATATGCCAAGTACCCTGTCCTATTGCATTTACCAGACTACCGTCTCTTAATTCTACATTTCTTTGAAAGTTTTCATTTTTTATTCTGTCAGTATTTTTCACATTTAATACCTCATTTCGCTTTGCTCCGGATTTTAAAAATATTAGCCGGATTAAGCTTTTTTTATAAACTGTTTATTTGAAACTGAGTATTCATAGCCGTGATTTTTCAGTCTTTCTTCCAGAGCTTCTTTTTTTATGTCATAATAAGCACTGAAATCATCAAGATCGCTGAAATCATCTCTTAATTTCATATTCACAATGCTTAATAATATATTTATATCTGTTTTTTCTGCATCAATCTTCATTCTCTCTCCTAAATGTCCCGTATATTTATAATTCAGTATATAATTACTTTAACATTATTAAAGATATTTTTTTGTCAAAACCTAGAAAACCTGTTTCAGCATATTTTTATTTATATCATATTCTTTATTATCCTTTTTAAAAAGAGTTTTCACTTTTACTATACCTGTTTCTCCTTCTGCCGCTTCCACAAAGTCTCCTTTTGTAACTTCCAGCTCTTTAAACGGAGCCACTATAATTTCATATATTGATGTATAAAAATTTTTCAGATATTCTATGTCATATACATAATAAAAATCAGTCTCAATTTCTTTTATTTTTTCATAAGTCTCTGTTTCTCTCAGATAGAAGATTTTTGAACCCAGTCCTATATCTATTCCGAAAAGTGTTTTCTTTTCATTTATTAATGCTTTGTTTGCCAATGAAAGAACTATATCTATAAGAAGCTCCTCATATGCTTCCTCTTTTCCTGCCAGACTCTCCCAGTTAATATTTTCTAATTCTATTCCTTTGCTGTCCAAAAGCTTTTTTAATCCTTCTACATAACCAGTTGACAGATTTTCATAATAATAGGAATCTGTATTTTTTTGAAGATAAAAATAAATAAACTCTGTAAAAGTCATATTTTCTACATCAGTAAGTCCTAATACTTTTTCTATTGCATTTTTTTTATCAGCGAAAAAATCCTTTTTAATTTTTTCATAGGTCTCATATTCTTCCGGAATGAGAAGACGTATCATGCTGTCAAGTTCTCCGTACTCATCTGCACCTATTTCTTTTGCAAGTACATAATCCAGATCATTTTGTATTCTTTCGTATAATTCCTCCGAATCTCCGAAAAGTCTTTCATTATTTTCCTCTGCCAATTCTTTTAATCTTTCATTTATTTCTGCATTTTCATCAGAATTTCCATTTTTATCAGAAATTTTCTTAAACATCTATCTTGCTCCAATCTGTGAATTTTTATGAGTTTTCCGGTTTATCAAGACTGTCTGCTAATAACCGGCAGTATTAAGCAATTATATTTATATTTTGAAAAAATTATAAATACTATGAAATTATCTCATAATTAATATTATTATTTCTTATCTTGCCTTTTATTGTATCTTCACAAGTAATCGTTTCTATTTCAAGCTCTGTTTCTGTTTCATTATTTATAAAAAACATGGTATTTTTCAAAATTTCCTTTATGCTTCCGTCTTCCTGAACTACAGTCAGTTTATGAGTAGATATGCCTGAGTTTAGCTTTCTTCCCAAGCCGTTATATTTGTAGTCATCTACATCTGCTGCCCAAAAGTTTATTATTTTTTCATCTTCAGTAATAGCTCCTGTTTCAGCTATAAATAAATGATATATATCACTGTTGTCATTTATAAGGTAGAGAGAATATCCCCTCTCTTTTAGTTCCGTATCTATTAATTTCAGCTTTATCAGCAGAAAATCCGAATTATATACACATATTTCATTATCAGCAATTCTCTTGCGCAGTTTCAGCAGATCGTCAAAATATATTATTTTTTCACCTTTGGCAGTAAGAACGCTGTTAACGAATTGTTCCACATCACCTTCACTGTCTTCGCCCTGCCAGTTCACAGACAGCATATATCCTTTACTTTCCAGATACATTAAAGCAAGCTCGGAAAAATATGTATTAAATAAATCTATTTCAAATTCTTCGGGCGTATCGTATGTATGGTGCTTTAAGATTGTGCTTCTTATTTCTACATCTATGTTTTTAAGATTTCTGCTGTTATATTCGTCAATAAATTTGTACAGAGTATCCCCTCTGTTTCCGACAATTGCCTTCATTAATTTTTTGTATTTTATTATTTCTATTTTTGTAATAGTTATTTTATTTTCTTCTTTTTTTGATATAGACTTTTTAAAAAAATTAAACATCGTCTCCCTCTTATTTATACAGAATTTTCCTTACATCTTCATATATTTCTTTTATGATTTTCTCGTCTGCTTCCATGTCATTCCATATTTCCTCGGATCTCACTGCCTGAACTACCAGCATCATCAAACCGTTTATTGTTTTTACTCCCATTGAAGCATATTTTTCCATTAGTGCTGTTTCTTCCGGATTATAAATAACATCTATCAGATATTTTACAGGAATAAAGCTGTCATTTGCAAGGGGGAGATTGTCCACCTGAGGATACATCCCTACCGGTGTACAGTTTATTATCCCTTCTATATTCTCAAGATTTTTAATATCTACATAATTTATTATATTATCTTTATTTCTTATTTTAAATCTGTCATCCTTTTCTATGGAAGCAAGATAAACAGTATCTACGTTTAAAGCTGTCAAAGTACCGTAAATAGCCTTTGCCGCTCCTCCTGTACCGAGTATCAGTATTCTTTTTCCTTCTACTTCAAGATTATTTACCTTCATTGTTTCCCAAAAACCGTAATAATCTGTATTATAGCCGCCCAATTCTCCGTTTTTATAAGCTACTGTGTTTACTGCCCCTATAGCTGAAGCTTCCTTTGACAGTGTATCAAGAT